>NZ_JADWDC010000016.1 GCF_020640915.1 Waterburya agarophytonicola KI4
TCAAGACTATTATGCTCTTCTAGTCTGCATTTCAGACTTAGCGGGAAAAGTCAGGACTGAACAACTAAATGGAGAACTTACAATAGATCGAGCCAAAGGTACAAGTTTCAATATAACTTTTAGCGAGCTTCAATACAATGAAAGGGTAGCAATCTAACAACAACTTTAGAACACTACCCAGTAGAAAAACACAATTAAAAATTAGAACGATCATTGATCGCCTTTTGTAATTTCTCAATCACTTCAGAAATCGCGATCGCCCCTAATTCCCCTGAAGCACGGGTACGGATACTCAAAGTATTTTCTTCTACTTCTTTATCTCCCACTACAGACATCATAGGGATCTTTTGCTTCTCTGCATTACGGATCATTTTACCCAAACGCTCCCCACTAGTATCGGCTTCAGCCCGAATACCCACTTCTCGCATTTTGGCAGCAACTTCTTTAACATAATTAAAGTGAGCATCCCTAACGGGTAAGAGACGCACTTGCACTGGTGCTAACCAAAGAGGAAAATCTCCCGCGTATTCTTCAATTAAAATACCGATCAGCCTTTCTAACGAACCAAAAGGTGCGCGGTGAATCATAATTGGACGCTTACGACTACCATCTTCAGCTACATATTCGAGTTCAAAGCGTTCGGGCAAATTATAATCTACCTGTACTGTTCCGAGTTGCCATTCCCTACCCAAAGCATCTTCAAAAATGAAATCTAGTTTTGGACCATAAAAAGCAGCTTCTCCTGGTGCTTCAAAATGATTCATGTCCATTTTTTCCACAGCCCGACGGATAGCATTCTGAGCCTTGTCCCAAGCTTCATCCGAACCGACATATTTATCCGATGCGGGATCTTTAAAACTCAGACGAGCTTTAAAATTACTCAGTTGCAGACTTTTGAAGACAGATAAAATTAGATCGACTACTTTCAAAAATTCATCATCCAACTGTTCGGGAGTAACAAATAAATGAGAATCATCCACAGTAAAACCACGAACTCTTGTCAAGCCTCCTAACTCCCCAGACTGCTCATAACGATAGACAGTTCCAAACTCTGCTAACCGCATTGGTAGCTCTTTGTAGGAACGCAATTCACTTTTATAGATCTGAATGTGGAAAGGACAGTTCATGGGCTTAAGAGCAAAACCTTGTTCCGCTGCTGCTGCTGCTGCACTTTCTGCCATCATCGGGAACATATCTTCTTTATAGTTTTGCCAATGTCCCGAAATTTTAAATAGATCTACTTTCCCCAAGTGAGGCGTAACTACAGGAAGATAACCCCGCTTAGTTTGTTCTCCTTTAAGATAATCTTCCAATTGCGATCGCAAGATAGTCCCTTTAGGAGTCCACAAAGGCAAACCAGCCCCCACAGCATCGGCAAAGATAAATAATCCTAATTCTTTACCCAGTTTACGGTGATCCCGTTTTAAGGCTTCTTCCTTACGGCGTTGGTATTCTTCTAACTGTTCGGGAGTTTCCCAAGCCGTACCGTAAATTCGCTGCAACTGGGCTTTGGTTTCATCTCCCCGCCAATATGCCCCTGCAACACTTTCTAAAGCGATCGCTTTGGGATCGATATCTCCCGTACTCTCAACGTGAGGCCCCGCACAAAGATCCCACCATTGTTCTCCTAAATGATATAGGGTAATTGGCTCAGAGATGCTATCCAAAATCTCTAGCTTATAGGGTTCATGCAACTCTTCAATACGGCGTTTAGCTTCTTCTCGGCTAACTTCTTCTCTCACTACAGGCAATTTACGGTTAATAATCTTAATCATTTCCTTGCGGATTTTTTTCAGATCCTTCTCTGTAAACGCATCGGGACTATCAAAATCATAATAAAAGCCATTTTCCGTCCAAGGACCAATTGTTACCTGTGCTTTAGGAAACAGCTTTTGCACTGCCATCGCCATAACATGAGACGTAGTATGGCGGATTTTTTGTAATGATTCGGATTCGCTAGTGCGGAGTAATTTAATTGGTTGTTGTGCTTTTTCTGCTTCAGGCATCGGCTGTTGTAATCGGCTATTGTAAAAGAGGCTCATTATCTCGTTATATTCTACAAGCACTTTCCCCTTCAATTACCAGCAACGATCAATAAAGCTGTAGCTATTGTATTAATATAAATTAAAAATATATTAAATTTTGTAAAAAACGCTAATATAAATATTGAGATAATCAGCTAATTTAAAGTTAAATGTCCACAGAACAACCTACTGAAAAAGAGTTGCTCAAGACAGTTTTAGAGCCACTTCTAGAAGATTTTCAATATTGGTTCGAGAGATCTCGCAACCTTTTGGAGTCCGAGCAAATGTCTTTCTTTTCTCATCAAGAACAAGCTCAATTATTAGAGAGAATTATTCGATGTCAAAAAGAAGTTCAAACATCACAAATGCTGTTTAAAGCTACCGATGGCTCGGCTGGAATAGATTCTAAAATGTTGCTTCCTTGGCATCAATTGGTAGCAGAGTGCTGGAATGTCGCTCAAAAGTGGCGAGAAACAAAAAATCAATCAGATCGAATCTTACCAGAATCTTAAACAACCCCAGTAGAAATAAGTTTATTAATCAACAATAATAAAAGTATATGTTGCATCTAGTTTATATCTTGGTATTCACCGTTATTGCTCTTTTGGCAGTAAGCAATTTAATTCGTAGCTTAATCACTCTAAGCACAGAAACTCAGAAATTCTATCCTCCTAACTATAATAGTGCGATCAACAACCGATCCCGTACCCCAAAAAAAGTCCATCCAGAATTATTAGACGAACAAGGTCAAGTAATAGAAGAACCATTACTGGTTATGCGTTCTGTGTCTGTGGACGATGCTCGCTCCAGATTAGATGCACTCTATGAAGCTTCTCCTAGCAAAACTATCGATCCAGAAGATTAAATTTAGATCGAAAACAATTCTGGTAAATTAATTGCTAGGTAAATAGCGTTTAAAATAGGATTTATGGGAACTATAGATATTGCAGTTTTCAAATATCTCCTATGCCCAGAAAACCCGACGAATATTCAGTTCATCTTCTAATTGCAGGCGGTCACAGAGAAGAAGTCAGATTTACTAATGTTCAGGAATTCCAAAAATGGTACAGTAGCGAACTGATGACCAAATCCGATTCGGAAGACTTTATCAACGTACCCATCAAAAACATCCAGGGCGAATATATGGTTCTTAGACCCAAAAGTGTTTTAGCTATTAGAGTAGAGCCTATTTTTCTTGGCAGTGTAGAACGGTTTTAGTCATCCAATAATCAACGCCATATTATTTACAGCTGGCTCAAATAACTTAATAAATCAGCCATTTCTTGTTGACTTGGCTGAAATTTTGGCATTGGAGGAGTTCTTCCGCTGGTTACTTGTGTAATTAAATCTCTTGAGGATTTTCGCTTAGAAATATTTTCTAATCTAGGTCCGACATTTCGATTGGCTTGTAGGCTGTGGCATCCAGCGCAATTGATTTGAAAAATAGCTAAACCCTTTTGAACATCTCCTGACAAAGAAAGGACGGCACTGCTATAAGGATCTGAGGTTTTTCGCCAATAGATACCCAGAATGCTAAAACCACCAATAAATATTATTGTTAGTGCAATTATAATTAGGCGATTTAGCCAAACTTGAGATTGGGCTAACTGGTTATCCACTGTTTATCTTAAATATTATATGAACGTTTACTTATATTTATTATGATTTATAAAATAACTTAAATTTTGTAAACAAGCTATGTTGGGTATATTTCGTAACTCGCGAAGTGCAAAGTAAATTTGCAAAACTACAAGAATTAACAACACAATTAATTTGTCCTTGAATTTTGGCTGTATGACAGCGATACCAGAATTAGCGTAGGATATATTTGAGTTAAACAATTTATTGTAGGAGACACGCTGTGATAGAACCTCTGTTATTAGGTATTGTATTAGGTTTAATCTTTATTACCTTGGCAGGATTGTTTTTTGCTGCTTATATGCAGTACAAACGTGGCAATCAATTAGGCATTGACTAAATATAAAAATTTATCAATATAACAAAGTTAATAATAAAGATGTACTAAAGATGAGAGAGTTTAAGATTTTTTCTCATCTTTTTTTTGATCGTGTATTGTGTGTTGTGTATTATGGACTACTTTTGGTCACTGTTAAATAGACTTTGGATAAATTTTAGATCGTAATTCTCCGTACCTTGTTGTCTGATACGAGCTTCTCTAGAATTTTCTTGAGTAACAAGATCTATTTCTAAATAGCTTGATGGTTTGAGCAAAAGACGTTGCCACCATTCGATCGCAGTAATGCCAGGATCTACTTCCATACCTTCCCAATAAATTTCGGGGTAAATAGTATCAACTTGGATGGGTTCTAAACGGTATAAGTCTAGATGATATAAAGGTAGACGACCATCTAAATATTCATTAATCAGAGTGAAAGTGGGGCTAACTATCGACTCTTCAATATTCAGTCCTCGTCCAATTCCCTGAACCAAAGTCGTTTTACCCGCGCCCAAATTACCTGAAAGAAAAATAACACTACCACTCGGCAAATATTTGCCGAGTAAATAACCCAAGCGTTGAGTTTCTAAAGAGTCGTTCAAAAACAATGTCAACATTCAAAAACCCTTATATAGCAAGAGAAATAGCAACATAAAACCAAAAAGAAACTAGTTGTTCAAAATACTTAATTAATTCATATTAGCGAGTTTTTTGACTAATTGAATGCTTATCGCCTATAGCTCATAGTTGAGATTACCTAAAAGATCGCCGTCAATTTAGGGTTGACTTTAGTGCGTAATATCGACAAGGAAGTTATTTTAGAATGGCGATCGGGAATTATAAATCTGTACTCTTATTACGGGCTGTTGAGATAACAATTAAAATTGATGAATGGAGAAGAGTTATTATCGCTTTATCAAAAAAGTAATAGAGATTTTAGCCGTGCCAATCTCAGTCAAGTACAAATCATCCAAGCTCAATTAGAGAATATTGACTTGAGTAGATCGGAATTAGACTGGGCAAATTTGAGCGGTACAAATTTGGCTGGAGCTAATTTAACTAGAGCCAATTTAACCAATGCTCGGCTAATTAAAACCAATTTAGCGGGAGCGAACTTTAAAAGTGCCGATCTCGCCGAAGCAGATTTTAGTTGGGCTAATCTGGAAAAAGCCTGTTTGATCCGAGTCGATTTGAGCAATGCCAATCTCAGTCAATCTTTTTTTCGCGATGCCAATCTATCTGATGCTGACTTGAGTAATGCTAACCTCAGTCGAGCTAACCTTGCAGGGGCTAATTTTAGTCGAGCTAATCTTTCTGGAGCAGATCTTACAGGAGTTGACTTGAGTGGTGCAGATTTTAGCCGTGCGGATTTGAGCGAAGCCAATTTAAGCAATGCTAATTTAACCCACGCCAACTTTAATAGAGCCGACTTGAGTGGTAGTAGTCTGCGTCAATCTAACCTACAACAAGCAATGTTGCAGGGGGCTAATTTACGTTCGGCTAATTTACGCAGTGCGGTACTAGCGGGGGCAGTGTTAAAAGACAGCGAACGAGGGAATAGTAGCCTATCAACTATATCGCAGTTAAGCTTAAGCAACTTTCAAGCAGACAATAAGATAGATTTTGGTTCGGCTAATCTAAGGGGGGCAAATATGCAAAATGCCAATTTGCAGGGTGCTAGTTTTCGATTTGCTCTGTTATTTAAAACCAATTTAGAAAAAGCTAATTTAGAAAATGCTAGTTTAATTGATATATATTTACGAGGGGCTAATTTACGAGGTTCTAACCTAAAAAACAGCATTTTAAGTGGTGTAAATTGGAAAGGAACAGTGATGCCTGATGGTACTATTCACCCATAAATAATATAATTACGGCGATCTATAAACCTAAAATAGTTTTGGCGATGTTGAAGTAGATTAGAACTCCTAAAACATCAACAGCAGTGGTGATAAAAGGAGCAGACATCAGGGCAGGATCTAGGTTGAGGGAACGAAACAGAAAGGGTAGAGCAGAGCCTGCAACAGAGGCTAAAAGAGCGATCGCAACTAGACTAATTCCCACAGAAATGGCTACCTGAAAACTACCCTGAAGAAAATAAGCCCAAACCGTTGCCATCACTCCCAAAATCAAACCCAATAAAATTCCCGCAGCAGCCTCGCGGAAGACTACTTTTCCCGCACCCATGTTTTGAATTTCTTCGGTGTTTAAACCCCGAATAACCACCGTCGAGGATTGCGCGCCAACATTGCCCCCCGTACCAGTTAATAGGGGGATAAATGCAGCTAAAATGACTACTTCTTGTAAAAGCGATTCATTGTAGCGAATTATTGCACCAGTAACGGTATTAGTGAGTAACAAGACAAATAACCAAACCACTCGACGACGAGCAACCGTTAAAAGATTTGTCTGAAAATAACTATCTCCATCAGACTGCACTCCACCCAAAGCATAAATATCCTCAGTGGCTTCTTGTTCGATAATGTCAATCACATCATCTACCGTTACTACTCCCACCAATCTTTCTTCGCTATCTACTACGGGAAGGGCTAAAATATCGTAGCGTTGGATAGTTCGAGCCACTTCTTCTCGATCTGTATCGGTATGGACAAACACCACATCTCTCGTCATGATTTCTGCCAAAGTAGTATCGGGTGCAGCAATTACTAAATCCCTTAAGGAAACAATTCCCGTCAATTGACGAGATGAATCGGTAACGTAGAGATAGTAAACTACCTCTGAGGCGTTAGATAAGCTTCTGATTCTTTCTAAGGTTTGGCTAACGGTTAAATTCTCTTTGAGAGAAATATATTCGGGGGTCATAATTCGCCCCGCAGTATATTCTCCATAACCGAGTAAGATAGCCGTAGCTTGACGTTCTTTGGGGCTTAATTGGGACAATAGACGGCGTACTATTTTGGCGGGAAGTTCGTCAAACATTTTAGCGCGATCGTCAGGAGACATTTTATCTACAATGTCTAATACTTCTTGGCGTTTGAATTCTTGAATTAGTGCTTGTTGAACATCAGTATTGAGATACTCATAAACTTCGATCGCTTCTGCTTTGGAGAGTAAGCGAAAAGCAATTAATTGGCTTGATTCTGGCAAACCTTCGATGGCTTCTGCTATGTCTACTGGCTGTACGGGAATTAATAGAGATTTTGCTCCTTCTAGGTTGCCACTTTCTAATAGTAGTTCCAGTTGCGATCGAACTAATTGTCTTAATTCGTTATGTTTAACTCCATTTGGTATCATACATCACGTCCAATAAAGTAAATTTATTATTATTTGTTAATCTCTATTCTGGAAAGAAAAAATATAGTTATTAAATATATAAATTATTAACTCCTATACATTTTTGGATTTTTTAACATTGTTTTCAATCTTGAGATGAATCCTTTCAATCTAGCTGTGTTAACCTACTAAAAAATGGATATTTTAATTCGGTAAGCGTGTTTGTTTCAATTTGTCATAACCTCTAGGCTACGTAATAGATTGACAAGCTTTCTGCCGAAATATCTATCTCAAAGCAATACTTGTTAATCAGGAGACAAAATAATGTCAATCTATGTCGGTAATCTATCTTATGAGGTTACTAAAGAAGATCTTACGACTGTTTTTGAAGAATACGGTACTGTATCTAGAGTTTCTCTACCAACAGATCGCGAAACAGGTCGTCCCAGAGGTTTCGGTTTTGTCGAAATGGGCAGTGAAGATGAAGAAAATAAAGCGATCGACAGCTTAGATGGTGCAGAATGGATGGGAAGAGAATTGAGAGTAAACAAAGCCAGACCTCGCGAAGATAATCGCGGTGGTGGCGGTCGTCGCTTTGAAAGTTCTTCTCGCAATTATTAAAAATTGCTTTTTTCAAAATTGATGGGTAGTGTTTGACAATAATTTGGCTTCTTCTACCCATTTTTTGATTCGTTCTACAGGAGGAGATAGATCTTTGGTTTGTAGGGTTGCCACCTGCAAGCGAACTATTTGACCATGGAGTCGGTGGAAAGGGGTTTGGGCAAGTTGAGCCACAGAGATAATGCCAGCGTGTAGTAATAATCCGCAGTATTTGTCTCCGACGCTTGGTATACGGGAAAGATCTGCTAAAGCGATCCATTTATTAATATATTTTTGATTTAACTGTAGTTTGCTTGCTAAAGCTAGTTTTGATTCTGAGTTAGTAGAAAAACTCAAGAATATTTTGGTATCGGTTATATTGTTTTCTTCTAGTAATTCTACTTGCGATCGCATGATTCCTGGCAAGCGATCGATCGACCAGTATTGAGATTTCATACTTTTTAAAATGAATAGTTAATAATTATATTGAGACATACTATTAATTAATGGTTTTACTTCCCTCGAAAAATGCACTGTCCCTTGCTACGGGCTTAAAGCAAAGAAGAGCTAAATTAGCTCGGTTAATTAATTATCCAGTTATTTTATGGTCTGGTAGTCCTCTAGGACGTAATTTTTCAGCTAACAAGTACCCTTTTCGCTCTAGCAGCCATTTCTTATATTTTGCAGGGATACCTTTGCCCAACGCAGCGATTTATTTAAAAGAGGGAAGATTGGAATTATATTTAGATAATCCTCCTCCATCGGCTACCTTATGGCATGGCGAGACTCCCGATAGAGCAGAAATTGGTGAGGCTATTGGGGCAGATGCAGTTTATCCTTTAAACGAGTTATCAGTTAAAACACCAGGTGCGGCAACCATAGCAGTACAAGATAGTGTGACTTATCAACAGCAGTGCCAATTATTAAATCGCTTTGTCCCATTATCTCACGAGACAACAGGAATCGATCTAGAATTAGCTAGAGCTATCGTTAAATTGCGATCGCACCACGACGATCTGGCACTACAAGAATTACGTCAAGCTTCCTCTGTCTCAGTAAAGGCTCATCAAGCAGGAATGGCAGCTACATCCAAGGCTAAAAGCGAAGCAGAGATCCGCTCTGGGATGGAAGGGGTAATTATTGCCAGCAATATGACTTGTGCCTATAACAGCATTGTGACGGTGCGGGGAGAAGTTTTACACAACGAAACTTACCAAAACCCGTTGCAACCAGGAGACTTGTTATTAGCCGATGTAGGGGCAGAAACTCCTAACGGTTGGGCAGCAGATATCACTCGCACTTGGGCAGTTTCGGGCAAGTTTTCTAGCACCCAAAAAGATATTTACGAAGTAGTTTTACAAGCTCATGATGACTGTATCGCTAAGATAGAACCAGGAGTAGAATATCAAGATATTCATTTACTGGCAGCAGAAATCATTACTAGAGGTTTGGTAGATTTAGGTATCTTAAAAGGTAATGTCGAAGATCTAGTGGCAATGGATGCCCATGCTTTATTTTTTCCCCACGGTGTCGGACATCTATTGGGTTTAGACGTTCATGATATGGAAGATTTGGGAGATGAAGCGGGATATGAAACGGGAAGATCTAGGAGCGATCGCTTTGGTTTGAGTTATCTTAGATTAAACCGCCCCCTCCAACCTGGAATGTTGGTTACTATTGAGCCTGGTTTTTATCAAGTACCCGCAATTTTAAATCATCCTGACTTTCGTCATAAGTATCGACACCTAGTGAATTGGGAGCGTTTGGCACAATTTAAAGATGTGAAGGGAATTAGGATTGAAGATGATGTTTTGGTTACTGATTTTGGTACAGAAGTTTTAACGGCAGATTTGCCTACTAAGATAGAAGATATGGAAAAATTGGTGTTGTAATAATCATAAAATGCTTGACTTATAGTTAAGCAACCTGAACTTTAGATTATTAATTAGAAGCTTTTCTTGACTTTATTTCTGCAATTTTTTCTTCTGTCAAACGATGTTCTCGCTCTAATGTTTTCAAAACAAACTCAGGTAATTGCTCTGATTTTTCTAAAGCCAAATCGAAATTTTCCAAAGCTTTTTTTAAAACTTTAAGATTATTTTTCTTCTGACCAATTTGTCTTAATATCTGTCCTTTCAAATAATAATGCTCTGGATTGTCGGGAGCAGTTTCTAAGGCTTTATCTGCATATTTTAGAGCTTTATCGTATTTTTCTAGATCGCGATAGGCTACAGCTAAACCACGCTCGACTAAGTAATTTGGGGCAGCATAATTTTCAAAACGGGCGATCGCTTGTTCGGGTTTGGAAAAAGGTAAATTTACTGCCAATAATAAGTCCATATACCCTTTGATCAAGTTTAATTCGGGATCTTTAGCGTCGATATCCTCGGCTCGATCCAGAAACTTAAATACTAGCTGTAACTTACTAATGGCGTCTAACGCCCCTTCTTTTTCATAGACATAAGCACCATCCATAAAATGTCCCACGGCTAAATACAGATTGCCCCGCACGGGATCGGTTTCACTTAATAATTGGGCAGATTCTAAAGTTTGTAGAGCGTATTTTTTAATACTTTCCCAATCTTTTTCTGTATAGGCTAAAGAAGCCAACATTGCATGAGCTAAAGGATCTGCTGCTTCTTTTGCTTCGGCTAATTCTAACTCTTCGCTAACCGTTTTATAATCCCCTTGCAGAAAAATCTTTTCAAAAGCTTTTTCAGTATACTTGCCAATATCCCGGGGATTGCGATCGCGAAAAGGATCTTGGGCTACAACAGCACTATGACTGAAACTCACAACCATAGCAACACTCAATGGTAAAGTCCAAACTATCTGTTTTAACCGAGTTTTTTTAGTCATTGTGCCTTAGAAGTACAGTTATTTAGCAAGTTTCATAAATATTGACGAGATCGCCAAAAATCTAGTTCCTGATAACTCGAACAATATAATAAGATCGATTATCGCAAATGCTGAGGAAAATTAAAAAGATTAAAATTAATCTATCTTTAACTGAACTTCTTTGATTGAAAAAAATACACATAAAAAACGAGTCGATATTTTAGTAGTATGGCGGTTGATTATTAATCTAGTAATTAATTCCGTCTACGACCGACTCTTTCTATTGCTATGCAGTTGCTCGATCTTTGGGGACCAATATTTGTTCGGCAGTAGGTAACTCCAAACAATATCCCGCACCATAAACTGTTTTAATATAGCTGGGATGACGGGGATCTGGTTCTAGTTTTGTCCGTAAATGACGAATATGCACTCTGATGGTTTCAATATCATCGTCTGGATCGTAACCCCAAACTTCCTTCAGAATTTCTGGGGGAGCTACGGTTTGTCCGTGACGCTGCAATAGACAGTGGAGTAATTCAAACTCTAAATGGGTTAATTTGACAGTTTTTTCAAACCAAATTGCTTCAAAACGTTCGGGAATCAGAGTCAAAGGTCCAAAACTCAATATTTCCGAATGTTTAGCTGCTTGGGGAATGCGATCTGTACGACGCAACAAAGCCCTTACTCTAGCGAGCATCTCTTCCACTTCAAAAGGCTTGGTTAAATAATCATCCGCACCAGCATTGAAACCTTCTACTTTATCTTGGGTTTGTCCTAAAGCACTCAACATCAAGACTGGAATATCAGACGTGCGCTCGTCTCGACGCAATCTTTGGCAGACGGTAAAGCCGTCTACTTTGGGTAGCATAAGATCGAGCATGACTAAATCTGGTTGCAATTGCACCGCCAAAGCTTGACCTTTAACTCCATCTTCTGCCTGATTGACATCATAACCAGCCATCTCTAAGTTAATAGAGACTAGTTCGGAGATTGCAGGATCGTCATCAATTACGAGTATTCTGGGCATATTTAAAATATCTAGTTTATATGGTTTATATTTTGATTGATATAATGTCCAACAGACGAAACCGAATTTAGGGCATCGCTATCTATTTTTTTTGATTAAATACAAAAAATTAGGATAAATTCATAAATCCTGTCCTGATTATAAGCAAAAATGCCCATTGTGTTTGAAGTTAGGATCTGATTTCAAAATTTTAATCAAGATTAGTTACTTATTATGTACATATTTACCAGTAAAATGTAAGTATATTTACTTATGTAAAGATGTTAAATTAGCTTTTAGTTTTGGGCAAACAGTGAAATTGTCATTGGCGATAGTCTAAAGTGGAAGATGCTTTCTAAGTAAATATATTTATTTCTATATATTATATTTATTACCGATTTTGGTGTGTGGGGTTGAGAACAATATACTTGCGTAGCTTTTGAGCGGATGGCTTCGATCTCTATCTGGTTATATGATGAGTTTGATGCGATGCGATTTTTTGTGTGAAGCAAGTCATACTGCTTTCTATTTTTAAACACTCATAAAAATTGAAGATTACAATTATCCTGATGAAGAGAATTATTTTATTAGCTGCGTTAATCTTTTCAGCTTGTCAAGCAGAAAACATTACCTCACAGTCTCAAACTGCCGAATTAGCTGCATCAAATCAGACTAGAGAGATTGCCATGCAATCCGTAGCACCAGAATTTTTAATTTCCGCCAGGGGTATTGGCAAAGCTAAATTAGGCATGACACTGGGAAGGCTAAAAAAAATATCCGACCCCGACACTGTATTTGAAATAGTGCCATCTTTTATGGTTGACGTAGATGCGATCGCCGTAAGTCACAAAGGTATCGTTCAATATTACATTCTCTGTGTAGCCGATAATAATGAAGATTCAAATCAACTACTCTTTGATCGCGATCGCGTAATTACCGCCTTAATGACTAATAACGATGATTATCAAACCGAGGGGGGAATCAAAGTGGGTACCCCCATCAAAGAAGCAGAAGAAGTTTATGGTAATGCAGTCTTAGCTTACAATACCGAAGGAGAATCGAGAGAATATATTACCTTTGCAGGAGAACACCCTGAAAATATTCAATTTAGAGCTTCTTACTTTAAATTAATCTCCGATGGTTTGGGTTTCTCGGGCATTTATCCCGAATACCCAGGAGTTTCTTACACTACCGACAAATATCGTAGTGATGCTGCCATTGCAGCCATTGAAGTTTCCTGCAACCCAGAAGACTGTATTAATTAAAAGTCAATTTTTATATAGTCATGCCCGATAATCTATTATTTAGTTTCATTTTGCTCTTGTTGGGTGGGTTTATTGGGGGAGAAATGGCTCGCAAAATTGGCGCACCACCACTGTTAGGCATGATGTTGGTGGGTATTTTATTGGGTTCGGAAGTAGGTAATTTAATTAGCGATCGCGTTTTAGCTTTAGCTGACGATTTAAGAGCGATCGCCGTGACCATTATTTTGATGCGAGCAGGTCTGGGTTTAGACCGCGATAAACTAAAGAAACAAGGTAGTGTGGCTCTGCGTTTGGGTTTTTTACCTGCCTTGACTGAAGCGATCGCAATTTCCTTTATTTCGATCTGGCTGTTTGATTTTAATTGGCTGACAGGTTTGCTTTTAGGTTGTGTTATTAGTGCAGAATCTCCTGCGGTAATTGTCCCTGGTATGTTGCGTCTCAAGAATTTAGGCTGGGGAGTTTCTAAGGGAATTGCCGATGCAATTTTAACGGGGAGTGCTTTATCCGATGTTTTGATTTTGTTACTCTTTAGCTTGCTGTTAAACTTTATCTCTTCGGGAGAAATCAGCCATAACGATCTTTGGTTGCTACCCCTAAAGGTTATATCCCAAGTTATTTTAGGGGTCATAATTGGCTATTTGGCTGCAAAACTAATTGTTTTTGGTACTGTTAAGCAAAAATGGACTCAAAATAGTCTACAAGACACTTTAATCACCGTTAGTATTGCCTTATTACTAGTAGTCTTGGCAAATCGTTTTCCTTACTTCTCTGGATATTTGGCAGTCATGGCGATGGGGTTTTTCGCGATCGAATTCAGCCCTCCTCTAGCTCGTCGTTTGCGCCAAGAATTTAATAACTTGTGGATTGTGGCTGAAATAATCTTATTCTTTTTAATGGGTGCAACTATCCAACTAAAAATATTAGTTAGTATCTTCTTGCCAGGGCTACTATTATTGATCTTAGGATTATTATTAGGACGTACGATTGGTTGGTATTTAGCTACCTTAGGAAGTAATTGGACGACGGGAGAAAAACTGTTTTTGTTACCAGGGAACTCCGCCAAAGCGACAGTACAAGCAGCTATAGGAGCAATTCCTTTAAGCATGGGCATCCCTGGGGGAGATAAAATTCTAGCGATCGCCGCTTTATCTATTCTGGTAACTGCACCCATAGGGGCGTGGGCGATACCTGCCTTTGCACCCAAACTATTAACTAAAAGTGAAATAGATCCGACTAAAACAAATTTGGCAACTGCCACTATAGTTTTAGGGATAACTTTTGCCCCGCTAGCATTTAACGATCCCTTGCACGATCAAAATGCCGCTGTATTAACCAAAGTTGCCGATCTAGCTCGTCGTACCAATGGCGAAGCTATAATCATCTGTGTAGCCCAAAATAAAGAATCGGACGCTCATCAATTAGAGTTACTCACAGCCAAACTACTTTTAGATATTCCCCACAAGTTTGTTGCGATCGCAAGAGAAACAACGGCAGAAATAATTCATATTGCTCAAGAATATCAAGTGAGTGAAATTATTGTCGCCCAACAAAACCCAAAAGACTCGGGACACAGTACTCTCCGCTCGTTGACCGAATTTATTCTCGAAAATAGTAATATCCCCGTGCTTTTATTAAGATAAAAAAAACCAAGTTGGTAATTTAACTAAAAAATAATAAGTTAAACTACCAAAGCCGAAAATTACATCAAACCAAATTGAGCCAAAACTCCGTGTCCCGTATTCATTTCGACAATAAGTGCTGTAACAAAACCAATCATTGCCAAACGCCCGTTCCAAATCTCGGCATAATTAGTAAAGCCAAATTTACCTTCTTTCTTTTCCATAATTTAAAACTATCCTCTAGTTGCAGGGAACTGCTAAAGTCAACTATTCTTAATATAGTGTAACTTTTTTATACAAACTGTTGCAATATGACTTTGGTATGAGTTAGATAAAAAGTATAATTGTATTTCATTGAGTCTCAAGCACCTTCCACTAAACAAACCAACCATTAAAGCAATTTCAACTGCCCGTGATTAGCACCGAAACTTTAGATCTACTAGAATGGCATCGTCTGTGTCAAAATCTATCTACTTTTGCCGCAACTAAGTTAGGTGTTGTAGCTGCAAGTCATTTAAAATTGCCCACCACACAGATAGAAAGTGAAAAACTATTAGCCCAAACTAAAGAAATATACAATTTAGAGCAAGAATTAGATTCTGGGTGGACTTTCAAAGGAATTCATGACGTAGGAGGATCTTTAGAAAGAGTGGGCATTGGCGGTCTATTATCAGCTAAAGAACTGTTGGATTTAGCTACTACTCTAGCTGGAGTGCGCTATCTACGTCGCTTAATCGATCGCCAAAGGGAAATATTACCAACCTTAGAAGAATTGGTATCAGATATTCGGACTTATCCCGAAATAGAACAGGAAATTCATCACTGCATCGACGATCGCGGGGAAATAACCGATCGCGCCAATCCCAAACTAGCAGGTATTCGCAGTGAAATCAAAAGTCTGCGAGAACGTATTTATAAAACCCTGCAAAATATCATGCAGCGCAACTCTACTGCTATTCAAGAGGCGGTAATTACCCAAAGAAGCGATCGCTTTGTTTTATCCGTGAAACCAGCCCAAAAAGAAACTATCAAAGGTATCGTTCATGATGTTTCTAGTACGGGTTCGACATACTATATCGAACCAAATGCCATAGTGCAGCTAGGAAACCAACTACGTCAAAAAGAGCGTCAAGAAAAACGAGAAGAAGAAATTATCCTCAAAGCTCTTTCGGAAAAGGTGGGAGAAGTACAAGAAGATTTAGAGAGAGTTTTGGCAGTAGCTACTATCTTAGATCTGGCTACTGCAAGGGCGCGCTATGGCTTATGGCTAGAAGCAAACCCACCCAAATTTATCGATCTAGATAAGGAAGAAACCATTACTCTGCGTCGTTTGCACCATCCTTTGTTGGTATGGCAACAACGTCACGAGTCAGGTATGGAAGTAGTTCCCATCGACGTTTTAGTCAAGCCAGAAACCAAAGTAGTCGCCATCACAGGCCCTAATACTGGGGGGAAAACTGTTACCCTCAAAACAATGGGATTAGCTGCATTGATGGCAAAAGCAGGGATGTTTGTCCCTGCTAAAGAACCTGTAGAAATACCCTGGTTTGATGTAGTATTGGCGGATATTGGCGACGAGCAATCTTTACAACAGAGTTTATCGACTTTTTCTGGTCATATACGCCGAATTAGCCGTATTATTGCAGCTTTACAACCTGAAAATATTCGTAGCTCTTTAGTTTTATTAGACGAAGTCGGTGCGGGGACAGATCCCGCTGAAGGTAGTGCTTTGGCGATCGCCCTATTGAAGCATTTAGCCGAACATAGTCTGCTGACTATTGCTACCACTCACTACGGAGAATTAAAGGCTCTCAAGTATCAAGATGAGCGATTTGAGAATGCTTCGGTAGAATTTGATGATAATACTCTTCAACCAACTTATCGTCTCCTGTGGGGCATTCCTGGGCGTTCTAATGCTCTTACTATTGCCCAGCGTTTGGGGTTAGATAGCAAAATTGTCGAAGAAGCTCAATCTTTGGTGGGGACGGGTTCGTCCTATGATGTCAATGAAGTAATTGCAGCCCTAGAAGCCCAAAGAAGAGAACAAGAAGCCAAGGCAACTGAAGCGGGGAAACTATTAGAAAAAACCGAACGTTTCTATTCAGAAGTATCGGCAAAAGCTTCGTCTCTCCAAGAAAGAGAACAAGCCTTGAAAGTATTTCAGGAAAAGGCTGTCACTGATGCGATCGCCGATGCTAAAAAAGAAATTGCCAAAGTTATTCGTCAATTACAACAGGGGGATCGCACCATGCAAAAGACGCAACAGGCGACAGAAGCGATCGATCGCATTACCGCCCAAGAATTAGCCAAAACTCAACCACCTAAGACAGCCAAACCAGGCTATAAACCCCACGTAGGAGAAAAAGTGAGGATTCCTCGTCTCAATCAAACAGGAGAAGTATTGAGTATAGATGAAACCACCGAACAATTGACAGTCAGGTTTGGCATTATGAAGATTAATGTCGGTTTAACCGAAATTGAATCTCTAGACGGACAAAAAGCCGACGTCAAACCCAAAGCAAAAGCAACTACAAAAACTACTCCTGCTAAATCCAAAAAACCTGGGGTGATGGTGCGTACTTCTAAAAATACTTTAGATATTCGCGGCAGTCGGGTTAATAATGCGGAAATGGAAATTGATAATGCGATCGCCCATGCGATAGAATCAGGAGTGCTTTGGATTATTCACGGCAAAGGAACGGGACGTTTGCGCGAAGGAGTCCATGAATATCTCAAAAGTCATTCCCAAGTAGATAAATTTGAACTAGCCGAGCAAAAAGAAGGTGGTTCGGGCGTGACTGTGGTACACATTAAATGAAAAACTAGTTAACTAAAGAACATTTTAAATGTAGAATCAAATCAGAGCTATACAGTCAGAGCAATACTGTAGATGTAATTCAAGTATATACTAAGATGTCAATCGAAAAATATTGCTCTAACCTTAAAGTGTAATATTTGATTTTTTTTAGCCCCATGACCTCCCTGATCAAAAAACAACCTGCTTTCTCATCTCTCATAGCAAAAAAAAACAGAGTGGCTCTTTTAGACAACAAAGTCATTTCTGCCAGTGGTAGAACTTTCGATCTGGTTTTAGGAGTTTTTACCGCAGCGATCGCCTTTCCTTTGGTTAGCTTAACTATAGTGTTGAGTGTTTTCTTTTCTGACGATCGATGGGAAGAATTTTGGGATAAGTTTTTAGAAAACTAGTACTCTTGTTAGTACCTAATCATCCAATTTGTTAGTTAATTTTTGTAATTCGTGGAACTTCTCTCGCCCTTCGTTATATTTATTACTGGGATATCCCATAACATTATGGATAATCCATTTTTGGGGTTTGCCATCTTTTAACAATAACGAAATAGCCCGTTCCATAATTTCATCGTCATCAAAACAATATTCCTTCATAAAACTGCTCACTTTACGAAAACTACTCTTACTATTTGACTCGTTCAAGTTTAAATATACTTTTGCCAATAAAGTTTTACAGGATTTGGGCTTATTTTCATTGGAAACAATTTCTCCCCAAGCTGCATCTGGTATTTGGGCAACATATTTGCTTTGACTATCTTTAGCAGTTAGTTTTTTGGCTAAAGACTTCAATCTAGTAGGACTAGCGGAAAGAATATGGCGGTATAAATAATCTACCGCGACTCCTTCGAGTAAACTGTTGCCTAAAAGCTCGATCTGTTTTACCGATGAATCTCGTGACAATTCTGGTTTGAGGTAAGGTTTTAACAAAGGAACAATCAAATGTTTTTGTAACCAGTTGCGCGCCTGAGAAAAACCGCGATCGATATAGATTGCTCCCACCAGCGCCTTAAATGCCTTTTCAAAGGGATTGCTTTGCTTGACTCGCAACCGATGTCGTTCCTCTTTCAACCCTAGAAATGGATAGCTTTCCCCAAGCTGAAGATCGTACCAAAGCTTAGTTAAGCGATCTGACTCGGTTAATTTATCTCGTAATGCTTTGAGCTTGCCAACTTGAAAATGGGAAAAATTGTCGCATATATAATCGACAATAATCAAATTCAGCATCGTCTCGCCGAGATATGTCAAACGTTGGTTATCAATTTCTGGTTCTTCAATTAGTTTGGCATAGGAAGGATGAATTAACGCCAGACGGAGGGTTTCATCATATTTAAAATTGATGCTGATTTTTTGTTCGACTCGCGATGAATCCCAATTATCACTCATTTATTGCTGTAGGTTAATCGATTAGGGCAAAAAGGCTATTAGCTCAAAAGTAGCAGAAAGCAAGTAGCAATAAGCATTCCTTCGATAAACTCTTTAAAAAAATTAATTCATCAAATAAAAATCCTCCCCAGAATAAACCTTGGAAGGATAGACAATATTTAAAGAATATTTAAAGTAAAAAAACTATCTGTTAAAGCTAACTTACACGCCTCTTTTCAAAGAAATTTCTACTTGTCTAAATTCTTGAGTTAGACGCTTTTTAAGTTTGTCTGGTAAGGGGCGATTACCATAGGAGCTATAATAACCAGCGATCGCATTTAAGGCGGTTTGCATAGTCGTAAAAGAGCGCAGCCCAGAAGTCTTAGAATTGCGACGATAACGAGAAGCATAGTCGCTGATTTGCTTGCGTGCTAGAGTCACAACTTCTTTTTTGTTGCTAGCATCGTCAGGTAGATCGATTGCGGTTCTTAAATTCTCTAGTACAGCGACAGTATCTTGGTTATAATTTCCCGATAATCCAGAAGGATTAGAACCACAACCAATCAAACTAAAAGAAACTACTAGAACTAGAGCTAGTATGCGAGATAAGTATTTTTTTGAAAACATAAATTTTTTGTAAACGATCCCAGGTTCAAACTATCCTACCAAGAAATTGACCGCGAGATTCGACCAGATTATCTGGCATTGAAAGATCGCTGTCGTACTACACTTTTGATTGTGATTGCCAAAAATAAGTTAGAGTCTGGTAATTAACCAAAACGACCGCTTACATATTGCTGAGTTGCTTCTTCTTGGGGATTTTGGAAAATCTGTTCTGTGGGGGCATATTCGGCTAAATAGCCCTGACGATTTCCACCTTCCACTTCCGTTACGTTAAAGAATCCTGTATAGTCTGCCACCCGCGAAGCTTGCTGCATATTGTGAGTAACGATCACGATAGTGTAGTTTTCTTTTAACTCGTGAATTAATTCTTCAACCTTGAGAGTAGAAATAGGATCTAAAGCCGAACAAGGCTCATCCATCAAGACCACTTCAGGTTGTAGGGCAATAGTGCGAGCAATACACAATCTTTGCTGTTGTCCCCCACTAAGAGCCAAACCACTTTGTTTGAGTTTATCTTTTACTTCATCCCACAGTGCAGCACCCCGTAGAGATTTCTCTACCAGTTCGTCCATATTGCCTTTGTAGCCATTAATTTTCGCACCAAAGGCAATATTGTCATAAATAGATTTAGGAAAAGGATTTGGTCTTTGGAAAACCATGCCAATTTTACGTCGTACTTGTACGGGATCGATATCTTTGCCGTATAAGTTTTGATTGCGATATGTTACCAATCCTGACAAGCGAAAAATCGGAATCAAATCATTGAGGCGGTTATAACAACGTAACAGAGTACTTTTACCACAACCAGAAGGTCCAATAAACGCTGTTACCTTATTTTTAGGAATATTAAGATAAATACCTTTAACTGCTAAAAAATCACCATAATATACATTGACATTTTCTGCTTGCAGCACTGTTTCAGTCTGATTAGCAGTTTTGTTATCGTAAACCATAAAACTTTCTTGCTCTAAAATCTAAATTGATATATCGAATTCTTTCTTATTCCCATTAAACTCAATCCTAATAGGCAACAGTTATGACTATTTTAACTTTTGGTAAAGAAATTTTTGATCGTTTTTTAAACTGGAATCTCCAAAATCATCTATAGTTTTAAAGTTTTTAAATAGTCAACATCCCTAGAATTATGTTACGTCAAACCAGAACAAGTATAAATAGTAAAATCAAAATTGAGCGAAAATTGAGCGCAATTTTATTGATTATCTCCCCCAAAGATCTCCCAAGTTCCCCTAGAATTCATCTTTGACGACCCAAATAGTTAACAAATATTTACAATAGTTGCTAAGGTATATAAAAAAGGTTGTTATGAATCTTACTTATTTAGATAGTAATTCTTGGTTGATAGAAATAGACGGTCAAAGAATCTTGCTCGATCCTTGGCTGGTAGGAGAGTTGACCTTTGGTAATCTGGATTGGTTGTTTTGCGGTAAAAAAAATAATCCCCAACCCATTCCCACAGACATAGATTTAATTCTTTTATCTCAGGGATTAGAAGATCACGCCCATCCTCCTACCCTCAAAAAATTAGACAAACAAATTCCCGTAGTAGCGTCTCCCAATGGAACAAAAGTAGTTCGAGAATTGGGTTACAGTACGATAACTACTCTAGATCATGGCGAAAATTTCCAATTAGGAACTACAGTAGAGATTAAAGCCGTTCCAGGTTCTCCTATCGGCCCTACCCTGACAGAAAATGGTTACATCATTAAAGGATTGGAGTCCCATAAAAGCATTTATTATGAACCCCATGGCTACCACGATGATTCTTTAAAAGATGCTGCGCCCATTGATGTAATTATTACTCCCATTACCAATCTTAAATTACCCCTACTCGGAGCAGTAATTAAAGGACAAGAAACCGCATTGCAAGTATGCCAGTGGCTCAAGCCCCAAGTAATTTTATCTACCGCCGCAGGAGGAGATATCGATTTTAGCGGTTTATTAATGTCGATTCTCAAAGCAGATGGTAGTGTGGAGGAATTTAGCGAGCTTTTGTTGCAAAATAATCTTTCTACTAAAGCAGTCGATCCTCCATCGGGAGAGACTATTGAACTATCTTTAGTTTAAATGACGCGCCCTATATGAACAATAACCGAATTTCTCTTTCTCTTACCAATATTGCCCTGCTGATTTTGCTTCCTTTGTTGTTAATTTTGTTATGGCAATTACGGAGCTTGATTGTGGTGCTGATGGTTGCGATAGTACTGGCTGCTACCTTAGCTCCTATTGTTAATACGACTCAAAAACTAGGAATACCCAGATTTTTAGCAGTTTTAATCGTTTATGCTAGCTTAATCGGTACTTTGACTATTTTTGGTTTAATTATAGGGCCTACCGTAGCAGAACAAATTCAACGTTTGATCGGGAAATTACCTGTTTATCTAGAAGCATTGCGATCGCTTTTATCAGATCTGATTCTGCGTTTTGGCATGGACGACACTGCTGCGCCAAATATTATCAATCAATTGCTGGACGTACAGGGATTAATTTCTTGGGCAATTCGTTCCAGCCAACAACTGGTAGTTCGCTCTTATAGCGTCACTAGAGGTATCATCGGTAGTGTTTTAGGGGCTTTATTGGCATTGTTACTTTCTGCATATATGCTCTCCAATTCCAACCAACTCCTAGAGGATATTATTAACCTGTTTCCCGCCCCTTGGAATCAAAGGTTGGCAGCTCAAATTGAACCTGTAGCCAAAAGAATGGGGGGGTATATCCAGGGCAGAATATTAGTTTCTAGCATTTTAGGCGTGGTTATTAGTATCAGCCTCAAATTCTTGGGTTTATCGGAATTAGCTTTGGGTTTGGGAGTAATTGCTGGGTTTACCAATCTAATTCCCTTTTTTGGGCCTGTTTTGGGGGCAATTCCCGCCTTGATTGTTGCTGTTGCTCAAGGAGGACTGAGTTTTTTCTCAGTATTGTTGCTTTTTGTAATCGTCCAAAATTTGGAAACTTATCTTCTAGATCCCCTACTTGTGGGTAATTCGGTTAAAGTTTCTCCCCTATATCAGCTATTAGCTGTTTTGGGTGGGGCGCAGGTATTAGGAATCATTGGTGCGTTAATTGTACCGCCCTGGATTGCGGGGATGGGAGTATTGCTCGAAAATCTCTATATCAAGCCCAAATTGATTATGGAAGGACAATACAATCTTTCGGTAAATTCAGATTAATTTTTTTGTAAAAATAATCCCATCTAAATCATGAAAACATTAATCATCTTAGATGAGATTGTGATTGTTAACTGGTAAGTTTTAATTACAAAAACCAACCATAAGAATGCAAACCCTGACCTAAAAGATTCACTCCCAAATAACACACCCAGACAACTACAAACCCAATTGCTGCCAGAATTGCGGGCTTTCTACCCTGCCAACCCCGAGTAATTCTAGCGTGGAGATAGGCAGCAAATACCAACCAAGTAATAAATGCCCAGGTTTCTTTGGGATCCCAACTCCAATACGAACCCCAAGCTTCATTTGCCCAGACTCCACCAGCAATAATACCAATGGTTAATAAAGGAAATCCTAACCCAATGACGCGATAGCTAATATTATCTAAAGTGTCTGCCAGACTCAAACGTTCGGGAGATAGGGTTACTGTTTCGGTTTGGGGTAAATCTAAGACTGCGGTAGTACCACTATTAGAGTTGCTAGGATAAACATTTTCGGGAGTAGGTTGGACTGTCTTTTGCTTAACGCGATCGCGAAAACTACCAGTCCCTACCGAACTACCTTTAAGTTCTACTTTTTGTCCGCGAGTGATAATCAAAAATCCAATGGCGATCGCACTGCCTACCATTAAGGTAGAATAACTCAGCATCATCACGCTAACGTGCATCATCAACCAATTGGATTTTAATGCGGGTACTAAAGGCGCAGATTCCTGCATTTCTACAGGTAGACTCAAGGCAGCAAAAGCAGTAATTCCCATAGCTACAGGGCTGGTTACTACTCCTACTAATCGGCTGCGACTCATTCTTTCGGCGATGAAGTGTATGGTGGTAATTCCCCACCCTAAGAAAAAGAGAGATTCGTAAAGATTACTGAGAGGAAAATAACCAGCCTCTAGCCAACGCGAAGCTAATAAGGTTGCCATACAGAGGTTGGCGATCGCCATGCCAATCGATCCCAGGGTTGCTAGATAAGGCAAATTGGGAAATGCAGCCCCTCCCCAATAAATCAACATCGTCACTAGCAACACTCCAAAGGAGGTGTTATCTAGTAAACTTTCTAATGCTATTAAATCCATAGTGTTTTATTATCTTCCCTTGCTTTCAATCTTAAATCTTATTAGTAGTTAGCTTTTCTCTGACAGATACCGCTTTAGATATAGCTGTCAGTTTTTCAAAAGAATTGCGATCGCATTTTTAGCCACACTCTTATTATCTCTCATTACTTTAATGTAGAGACAAGTCCGTAGTCCAGGGAACAAAATCTTCACCCAGTCACCTCGTCTTAATGTCTTAATGTCTTAATGTCTTAATACTTAACCCTCGGATCGAGCAAAGCGTAGACTAAATCGGCAATTAAATTAAATAACACGATCAAAATAGCGTAGATAAAAGCGATCGCCATAACTACAGGAGTATCGCTGCGATAAATAGAATCAATTAGCAACGCGCCAATACCAGGTACGCGAAATACTTGTTCGGTAACTAATGCACCCGTAAAAATTGCAGGAATATCTAAGGCAATTAAAGTCACTACGGGAATCATCGCATTACGCAGGACATGATTTTTAATAACGGCGAACTTACTCAATCCCTTAGATAAGGCAGTGGTTACATATTCTTGCTTTAATTCATCTAAAACTGCCGAACGAATAAAACGCATCAAAATTGCTGCATGATATAACGCTAAAACCGATATGGGCATAATCGATTGTCGAACTTGAGCGAGAAAGCTTTGCCAGTCTGTTACTTGGAGGGTGCTGTTGTAGATAAAAGGAAACCAACGTAACTGCACGCTAAAAATAATTATAAAAAGTAATCCTGTAAAAAAAGGAGGAATGGAAAAACCCAAAAAAGCGATCGTGGTAATCAGGCGATCTGCGATCGAATATCTTTTGATCGCCGAAATAATACCTAAAGGAAAAGCAAGTAATAAACCAATAAAATACGCAATTCCCACAATCCAAAAAGTAGTCAACAATCTTTGAGCTAGGAGTTGAGCTACGGGACTTCTACTATTAAAAGAATAGCCCATATCTCCTCTAACAAATGATATTAACCACTTGAAATAACGAATATAAACTGGTCGGTCTAGACCAAAAGATTTACGTATATTTTCTCTTACGACCGCAGTAATTGCAGGATTAGAAGCAAATTCACCTAAGGGATCTCCTGGAGCTACTGCCAAGATAGTAAAAATAATGATGCTGATAACAACTAAAGTAGGAATTGCAATTAATAGTCTTTTAATAAAATATTGACCCATTATTTTATTTCTAAATTAAGTTAAATAGCCTAATGACGTTCTATTAATAAATAGACTATTATTGTTGATAATTGTAAAGTTTTTCCACAAATATAAAACATAATTTGTAAGATAGCATGTTTCAAGTAAAAAACAAGAATGATATTCTGGTTAATTACCGTTCTGGAATAAGACATTTTCCTCAAACAATTTTAACGGCAGTTAACTTGACGGGTACTAATCTAAAGCAGATTAATTTGGATGAGTCTAATTTAATTGAAGTCAATTTGAGTAATTGTAATCTAGAGAGATCGAGTTTTGTGCGATGTTGTCTTTGTTTATCTAATTTTCAAAGCTGTTATTTGAAAGAAGCTAATTTTCAACAAGCAAACCTAGAGCTAACTAATCTTGAAGGAGCTAATCTTGAAGGAGCTAATCTTGAAGGAGCTAATTTACAACAGGCTAATCTCAAGGAAGCTAATCTCAAAGGAGTAAATTTCAAAAATATTCAATTAGATGGTACTTGTTGTGTCGGTGCAGTCTATAATCGTAAAACTATTTTCGATCCCAACTTTAATCCCCAAGCAGTAGGAATGATTGCTGAAATAGTAGATTCATCATCTAAAGAAAATCATAGTGCTGTCCAAAAAATATTTTCTTGGTATCGCTCCTCAAAATTAAATGTAGAAACTCAAGACTAATATGCAAAAAAGTTGGGATTAGGTCAAATAACCTAATCCCCAAAACTGATTCTTTATCTTCGGAAGTTGCAAAAAGTAAGATGCTTATTGCTGACTCAATAAGCGATATTTTTCAATACTTTGATAGTTATCTTGTTCTTCATAAAGATGACATACCTTGGTGACTTTTTGAACCAATTCCCAGTTAAAAGTACAATCAGGATAAAGATATTCGCCCCAATTTTCTACTAGACTATTGTGAGCTTGACGTAGGTTGTACCAAGGAATAGCAGTAGTGACATGATGGGGAATATGTACGTTGATATCGTGACAGAGAAATTCTACCCACCAAGGATACTTACAATTCACAGTACCAGATAACTGGGCGCGAGCTTCATTCCATTCTCCTTCCCCCTTAAAAGGAATTTCAGGCATAGTGTGATGGAACATCGTAAAAGTACTCATCCAGAAATGATATACCAGAAAAGGCATGAGCCAGAACTTAATCAAACCTGTAATTCCTGTGGTGATAATTAAAGCAGGGAAAGCGATCGCCATAGCAGCCACAACCAACAACACAGAAAAACGAACCTGCTCTCTTTGTTTCCCTTCAAATTGACTCCAGTTGAAATGCAATTTTGCCCAGTGAGCGATCGAACCCATCCACCAAAACCAACCCCGCATTCTGCGATAAAACCATTTTAAAGCAGGAGAAGCATTGTCAAATATTTCGGTAGTAAAAGGAGTCCAGGTATTATCTTTATCTAGGTTATTAGTATACTTGTGGTGATGATTGTGCAAAATACGCCAAGCATGGAAAGGATATGCTAATGGCAAGGTTACTATATGTCCCACAAGGTCATTTAGCCAAATACGATTGGAGAAAGAACGATGACCGCAATCGTGAGCAATGACAAAAAATCCTTGTAAACTAGTTCCTAGAAATATCCAAGCAAAAGGCAATAAATACCAAGGAGAAACGGCAACTGTCCAGTAACCCAACACAACACAAACGGCGTTGATTGCTACTTTAGTCCAAGCTTTGCGGGGATTTTTGACAAAAACTTCCTTGGGTAATGTATTGATCACATCTCTCAGCTTTACGCTATCATCCAACTGTTTTGGCTGAGAAGAAGTCAAGGTTGGTGGGGATACTGCTGTCATAAAATTTGTTTAATGAGTGAAATATTTATACTTTTTGGTATCTTGCGGACGATTTTGCCAAACAGTTTGCTTTGCTTATGGTCTTGAAAAAGCATTTTGAAAAAGCATTTTGTATGCAAATAAAAGCTCAACCACCTACAAAAAGCAAGCATGAAGAGTAAATATCCAATCTCTAGCAGCAACAGCAAGTTAGTCCACAACTGCTAAGGAAATATTACAAGATATGGCTTTTATTTCATAATCCTTAATATTTATAGCATAGTTATGGATCTTGTAAAATTTTGATGTTTTTTTTATTTACTAGTTCCTTTCCTTTGATCAATGTCGATGGTTTGTCTAATTAGGAAAATTTAGAATTAAATAGTTTATTCTGTAAAAAAGCGATCGGGAGAAAAATTTTGAAACTATACGGCGGCGCAAGAAGTAGAGCTTCAATCGTTCAGTGGTATTTGGAAGAATTATCTATACCCTACGAATTTGTCTTACTAGACATGGCTACAGGGGAACATCTTAAGCCAGAATATTTGGCGATTAACCCGATGGGTAAAGTACCTGCTCTTGAAGATGGCGAGGTAAAACTCTGGGAATCTGGAGCAATATTACTATATCTGGCAGAAAAATACGGCAAAGCAGGAACTTCAATTGAAGAGAGGAGTATTAGAGAGCAATGGGTACTATTTGCTAATTCTACTCTCTCTACGGGATTATTTATCGAAGCTAGTCGAGAGAAAGATGTACCCAGGTTGCTCACCTCTTTATCCAAAATCTTAGAGCAGACTCCATATATTTTGGGATCGGAGTTTACAGTAGTTGATGTGGCGGTAGGTTCAATTCTGGCTTATGTGCCAATCATGCTGCCCATCGATCTCAGTCCTTATCCAATAATCGTAGATTACATCAAGCGGATGAATCAAAGACCAGCTTTTGAGAAAACAATTGGCAAGCGATAGATAGTTGAACAGTTGGAACTTTAGTTCAAAAATAATAAGCACCCAATTTATAGAGTTCCTGGGTGCCGTATTTATATATCAGCCTTTTATACTGGTGGCTGACGGGCTTTATATAAATAAATGTAACTAACTTTCTTAAGAAATGTTGAATATTTATATTTTCTTAAGATTTGTCTTGAATCCTTGCTAGTGGATGTTGGTTGTTTAGAGTCACTACGATAAGGGGTAATTTATTTAGAGAAAATATTATGGCGATTATCAATACGCGCCGTAGTCTAATTTTTATTTCCTTATTAGCGATCGTTCCTTTGGGATTATATTCTAAAGTTTATATGGGAATAGCCCAAACCTGGGTACATGATTATTCAGGGGATGTACTGTACGAAATATTGTGGTGTTTGGTTATTTTTTGGTTCGTGCATTCTCCCAAAGATGTTAAACAGCTAAAAAATATCGCCTCTAGAATTGCTTTGTGGGTATTTGCTGTTACCTGCGCGATCGAAATTAGTCAATTATGGTTTCATTTAGTACCCCCAATATTGCGATCGCATGTAATTTGGAAACTATTATTAGGTGCGGGTTTTGCTTGGTGGGATTTTCCTCACTATGCTTTAGGATCTTTGATTGGCTGGTGGTGGATTTATTCAATTGGGAGGATCGAGTAGTAATCGCTGTATAGATAAAACATCTCTTGTCTATTTCATCCTAGAATTAATTTTAAATAAACACCGATCGCGCCAAAGATGTTAATTATGGTTAAAACTGCTTCAACTATGCTGGCTTTGGGTACTGTTGCGCCTCAGTTTGAGTTACCCGACGTAGTTTCTGGAAATACTATTACTTTAGATACTTTTAGCAATGAAAAGGCATTATTAGTAATGTTTATTTGTCAGCATTGTCCTTTTGTCAAGCACGTTCAAACTGAATTGGGTAAAATTGGTCGAGATTATCGCCAACAAGCTTTAGGCATAGTCGCCATTAGTGCTAATGATGTAGCTAATTATCCCAATGATTCTCCTGAAAAACTCAAGCAAATGGCAGAAGAATTAAACTTTAACTTTCCTATTTGCTATGACGAAAGCCAATCAGTAAGTAAAGCTTATACCGCTGCTTGTACTCCTGATTTCTTTTTATTCGATGGGAATAATAAACTGGCATATCGCGGTCAACTAGATGATAGTCGCCCCAGTACAGATATTCCCGTCACTGGTCAAGATTTAAGAAAAGCGATCGATCTCGTTTTGGGCGGGTTAGCAGTTGATTTTACCCAGAAGCCTAGCATTGGCTGCAATATTAAATGGAAGCCAGGAAACGAACCCGAGTATTTTGGCTAATTACCACGGAAAATGTCGATAAACTGCTGTAATTAACCATTGGGTATATCCTTTTTTGACTCGATCGCTGTAGGCTAAAAAAAGCCTACAATATCATCCTAGTTAAAAATGGGAAGTATTTCTTCTATCTATCAGCAAATATCAAACCATATTAAAATTATAGATCTACAAGATGATGAAGGGATTCTCGAAACAATCTCTTCCGATAACAACACATCAATTCTCAACAGAGAACTATTAGTTTCCCTTAATGCTGAATCTCAAGGCACTTTATTTGTTCCTTTTTTGGGTCAATCTAATGCCGAGCATATGAGCATAATTTACGATCCTTATCAACCAGGATCTGTCGCCAACGAAACTTCAGGGGCGATCGTTTTAGATCTAGACTTAACTAACTTAACGGGTAGCAATGTTGTTACTAGCGATGCGAGAGAAACCAATTTTGCAGTTGGCGGTAGTAAAGTTAATGGAAATGCCTACTATCAAGATCCTGAGTATATTTGGTGGTATCCCAATGAAAATCGACCAGGGGGAGCATTACTACAAGCCGAACAAGGATTAAAACAATGGTTGATTGATGGAGGAGCGCGATCGACAGATGAAATCGCGATTGTTTGGTCTCAAGGAGAGTCGGATGTGGGAGATATTACTCCTAGCGATCCTAGTACCAAAGAAAAGTATAAGGAGTCTACTCTAGCAGTTTTTGATTATCTCAAAAATAATTTGGGCTATGATAATGTCACTTTTTATCTCGTCCCTACTGGTCGTTTTCAGTCAGAAGGTGGGTTTAATGTGGGCTTGAATCCCCAAGAAATTGATAGCATCAATCAAGGTACGGCAATAGTCCGCAATACTCAATCAGAAATTGCCTTGGAAAGAGATGACGTGCAATTAGCACCAGATTATTCTGACCTAAACATGGTTTACGAAGAGGGTCAAATATATGGTGGAAGCTATGATCTAAGTTACGATCGCTGGTCTAGGGATTTTTGGCATCTGGGTCATGATGGGTTAAAGGTTAACGGCAGTCGTCTGGCTCAATATATAGCCTTAGATCGAGGACAAAATAACGTTATTAGTTTTACTGATTCTTTTGGCAACCCTGCTGAGTCTATTTCCTTGAGTCGGGATGGAATATTAGACCTCAACATAGCTGAAAATTCCAGTCAGGGAGTTATTCGGGGTACAGATAACCCAGATGTTATTGTTGGCAGTTTGGGGGTGGATGAGATTACAGGAGGCGTTGGTAATGATGTAATTATTGCCAGTCAAGGAATTGATACTCTCACTGGTGGTGCGGGTAGGGATATCTTTTTTTATGATTCTTTGGTTTATGAGAATCTTAATGCTGATGGCGATCGCATTGTGGATTTTGAACTTGGTAGCGATCGCATCGATCTTGCCGAACTTTTAAATGTTGCTGGATATAGGGGTAACGATCCGATTGGAGACGGCTATGTGGTAGTTAATTGTCAAAGTGAAACTAGCCTCGAAATTTTATTCGATGCCGATGGTGTGGGAGGGCAAACCGCCAATACCTTAGCTATTTTAGAAAATATTGACTCCCCAGGATTTCAAAACGATCTCGGCGATCGATTTGTGTTTATTCCCACAGAATATTAGAAATAAAACCCAGATTTTATTTTTTTATTTTAATGCGATCGCCATTTGCGTCTGATTTCAAAACAACTAATTAAAATTAAAGCGATCGTCAGAGGCAGCAAAAAGCGAATTGCTCGATATACTAATAACGATCCTAATATGTCTGGGGTTGCTAAAGTTTTGGGTAGTAAAAAAATAATTACGGTTTCAAATACTCCCAATCCTCCTGGGATATTGCTCATAATTGATGCGGTCATTGCTAATAGATAAATATCAAAAATATCAAGATAGGACTTGTGGAGATAATCAGGAGTTAAGCAATATAAGATTGCTGCTGCTAATGCCCAATCTAAGGAGAAAAGGAGTATTTGAGCCAGAGATATATTCGGTCGTGGAAAATAAAATATTTTATGTTTAATTTTTAAGCGTTTTCTTTGACAGCAAAAATAGAAATAAATTCCGACTAAGGACAAAGCCACAATTCCTATGGAACGAATTATTACTAAATTAAAATTTAAAGGATTGGGGAATTCTAGAGGATTAGTAACAAAAGTAATTCCAGTTAAAGTTAATACCCCCAACCAAAAAGTTATATTACCTAAAGCAATAATTTTGGCAATATGTTTTGCTGGGACGCCCCAAAGAGAATAAAAACGATAGCGAATTCCTCCACCAATTAATAAGGTAAATCCCGTCGTGTTGCTAACAGCATAGGTAATAAAAGTAGTAAACAGAATTCGCTTAATATCTAGACTATATTTTAAAAACCAAAAAGCAATTACATCGTAGCTACTAATAACCAAACAACCCAGAAAGCCAAATCCTAAAGCACAAGCAAGCTGGCGATCGCTAATTTGGGATAAACTAGTTAAAATATCTTGAGGATTATAACGAGCTAATTCTTGATTGAGAATACAGAAGGAAAAAGCTAACAAAAAAAATCCCAAAGTGGGATAAAGCCAAGAAGTCAGGCGATCGCGATTCATTAAATTGGTTGATGATCGTTAAAGATATCGGGATAATTAGTAAAAATACCATCTACGCCCAACTCTCTCATTTTACTAATATCCTGGGGTTTATTAACCGTGTACGCCCAAGCTTGCAAATTTTCCTGATGTACGGTGGCGACCAAGTTGGCATCGACATAATCTAAATTACTAATAACTATATTTGCTCCCAATTCATGAGCTATTTTAGTATATTTCCAAGGTAGACCATAAAATAATATTCCTGTTTCTATTTTTGGTTCAATTGTCTTGATTTGATTCAATTCATAGTGATTAAAAGAAGAAACTAGGAAATCACTATAAGACCATCCTAGATCAATATATTTTAAAATTGTATCGGCAGCCAATTTAGCTGTATTGTTTCCTTTTAATTCAATATTAACTATAGCCTGTCGATCTACCGCGTTTAAAACTTCAACTAGAGTAGGAATTTGTTGTCCTTTTCCCGCATCGAGGGTTCTTAAATAAGCAAAACTATAATTTTCAAGGTATCCTGTACCATTAGTAGTGCGAGATAAATCGCGATCGTGTATTACTACTAAGCGATCTTCGACGTTATGAACATCGATTTCAACTGCATCTACCCCCAACTCTAGAGCCTTTGCGATTGAAAGTAGAGTATTTTCAGGTTCGTGTCCCATCGCACCCCGATGTCCAATACACAGCATAATTTAAGTAATAAGCAATAAGTAAGATCTATCATAGGTGATTAGTGTATAAGCCGATGTCTATCCCATAACTCAGTCAGGAAAGGTTTTATCACAAACTCTGGAACAAGAAGCGATCGCTAAAATTGCCCTCAATCAACAAGCATAATTTCAAACAAAGAAAGCTAACTTTGACGATCGCTTTCAACGTTATTATGATTAATTTGAATTTTTAAAAACATTCAATTGCGATCGCATTTATAGTGTTCAAATCATTCTCTATTTTTTTGTGTCTAATCTTCTTATTCGCCTGTAGTCCTAACCAAGAAAAAACTAATCTATATTCAGGTAAAGTCAGGCGAGTACTTAGCGGTCAAACTATTGAAATAGCTTTTACAGAAACATACCAAACTGCAACAGTCAGAATTACTGGTATTGATGCACCCGATTTACGCCAGTCTCCTTGGGGAAAAACAGCCAAAGAAAGATTAAAAGAATTGGTAATAGGTTTGCCCGTCAGTATAGAAACTGATAACTTAAAAAGCGATCGCTTTAATCGCCTAAATGCCCATATTTGGCAAGATAAAACCCTAATTAGCGAAAAGCTAGTTCAAGAAGGTTGTGTCCTGGCAAACATAGAATATCCCCATTCATATAGTAAGCTGCTTATAGACGCTCAAGAGTATGCTCGCCTGATGGGTTATGGAATATGGAATCCTCAGCAAGCATTACGGCAAACTCCCAATCAATTCCGTTCAAAGATTAAATAATGACTCAACCTACCCAAGAACAACTGCAAATTTTCTTAGATGTCGCTACCGAATCAGTTTTGGCTGCGGGTGCAGTATTGAAAGATCGCTGGGGTAAATTTAATAATGTTCGAGAAAAAGGTCGTCAAGGAGATTTAGTTACTGAAGCTGATAAACTAGCCGAAGTAGAAGTTTTAAAAGTACTCAACTTACATTTACCAGACCATCAAATCTTAGCAGAAGAATCTGGCGCATTGGGCAATGCGGATAGTAAATATTTATGGGCGATCGATCCTCTAGATGGTACGACCAATTACGCTCATGGTTTGCCCTTGGTAGCTACTTCTGTCGGCTTGATGATTGATGGAGTTCCCACCGTTGGTGCAGTTTATAATCCTTTTAGCGACGAACTATTTCGTGCTGCTAAGGGTTTGGGTGCAACGCTCAATCGTATTCCAATTCAAGTATCTCAAACCAAAGAATTGAGTAAAAGCCTCTTGATTACTGGTTTTGCCTACGATCGCAGAGAAACAACCGATAATAATTATGCTGAATTTTGTCACATGACTCATTTAACTCAAGGAGTTCGTCGCTTGGGTTGCGCCTCGATGGATTTAGCAGGGGTAGCTTGTGGCAGACTTGATGGCTATTGGGAGAGAGGAATTCAGCCTTGGGATATGGCAGCAGGAATTGTTATTCTAGAGGAAGCTGGAGGTCTGGTTACGGCTTATGATGGTAGCCCCCTCGATATTAGTTCGGGTCGTATTTTAGCCACAAATAATTTGATTCACCAGAGTTTAAGTGAGGCTTTATTAGCTACTCCCGATCTAGCAACTTGGAAAAAATAGGATGGCGATCGCTTTGAATGTTGTTAATAGATCCTCTGCATAAGTAACGAAAATCACTCGTAGTATTATTTAGACAACGTACTATAAAAGTAGTTGTAAAATTTTGTATATAAATGGCAATTTTTTAGATTATACCTAGTCCATATATAACAATCACTTGAAGTTTTCCTAAGTGCTTTATACTACCTCTTGGAGTTCTATAAAACTGCTTTAATATTCAAAGTAATACATATTATTAAATTCAAAGCCTACACTACCTAATTGAAATATGAAATTATCTCTTCCTATCGCCTTTGCAACTATTACAACTATGGGCATGAGTGCGATCGCTCCCATGCAACCCGTTCATGCTGTTGAATTTGATGAATTTGCTGTGGATCAAAGTCAATTTGTCGCAGTGGCAGTTCCATACAACTATAGAAGATATAAACTAGCCATTATCGAGCAAGTCCCTGGTCAAAAATCCTGCTGGAGTGAGTCTGGTAGTAGACCTACTACTGTAGACTTAAGATTGCTCACTTTCGACCATACCAACGATTGTCTTAAAGCAGTTGATACTAATGGTTATTCTTTAAGAGTTAATGGCAAAGATGACAAAGTAGAATACACCCTCAATTTAGTAGAAAATAGAGGACAATTGGAACTAATTGCCGACCATAAAGATCCCGCTAAACCCAATATAGTTATCGGTAGTACTAATGGTTTGGTAGAATCTCCCATGAAAATAAACCTCGAACCCAATTGGCAATTTACTAAACGCCTTTATGAAGGTGGTGCAATTCAGCACATATATATGAGCAACAACCCCAGTCCTCAGGTATTGGATAACGTTGCTACTATTCCTACTACCAACCTTCCTGGGGAAGCTCCTGGTACATCTAGTAATCCTACTCCTCAACCACTACCCCCCGCAGGTACTGTAGCATCTCAACCCGCACCTCCTGACGTTACGACAGTAGAAGGATTTATTAGTAATATTTTGACTCCTCTAAGTCAGGCTGTATACAACACATATAACAGTTTGTTTACTACTACTACTCCTCCTGGCAGCCAGTCTACGCCAAATAAATAGGTAGGGTTGAATTTCCTACAATAATCATGAAAGTTGATACATAGCTCTAGATGGTAGCAAGATCGCGTTACTATCTAGAGCTTTTATCTTTTATATTATAAAATCAGTGTTTGTCATCCCTGAAAATCTATGTCTGACTCACAAGCTATTAATCAAGCCGTTGCCAAACTTTATAATACTTACCCTTTTCCTCCCGATCCTCTTTCCGATCTAGAGCCTCCTGGCTATAATTGGCGTTGGAGTTGGACAGCAGCCTATAGTTTTTGTACTGGAATAAAACCCGGTACTCAAGATATTTCTATTCTAGATGCGGGTTGCGGTACGGGTTCGGGTACGGACTATTTGATTCATCAGAATCCAGGTGCAGAAGTTACAGCGATCGATTTGAGCGAAAAAGCCTTATCATTGGCTCAGGAACGTTGTAATCGTTCTGGGGTAATAGCCAAGCACGACAAACCAGTCAATTTTTATAACCTAAAATTAGAAGAAGCTACCCAATTGGAAGGGGACTTTGATTTTATTAATTGCGTAGGAGTATTACATCATTTACCCGAACCAGATAAGGGTATTAAAGCATTGGCCAAAAAATTAAAACCAGGTGGTATTTTGCACATTTTTGTCTACGCGGAATTAGGGCGTTGGGAAATCAGTTTGATGCAAAAAGCGATCGCTTTACTCCAAGGAGACAAACGAGGTGACTATCGCGACGGTGTAAAAGTTGGTCGAGAAATATTTGCCAAATTACCAGAAAATAATCGAATTTTACAACAAGAAAAAGCAAGATGGGCGTTAGAAAATCATCGAGATGAAGCCTTTGCTGATATGTACGTTCATCCCCAAGAAATTGATTATAATATCGATACTTTATTTCAATTAATTGATGCTTCTGGTTTAGATTTCATCGGCTTTTCTAATCCTAAATATTGGCAATTAGATCGTCTTGTAGGGGAATCAGAAGAATTGATGTCTAGGTCAAAAGACTTGAGCGATCGCCAATTGTATCGTTTGATAGAATTACTCGATCCTAATTTAACTCACTACGAATTTTTCTTAGCCAAACCACCATTAGATCGACAAGATTGGTCGAATGATGCAGCATTAAGTAAAGCCATTCCCGAACGTCATCCTTGTATGCAAGGCTTCCCCAGTAAAAGCTTCCTCAACTTTGAATATCAAATGGAAAAGCTCTCGGATGATGAGTATGAATTTATGGTTGCTTGTGACAAGAAGATCGAGCAGACAACAGTCCAAGATATATTAGCCGATTGTCAATTGGATTTGGCGGGAGTGCGATCGCTGTTTGAGAGACAGTTGATTATTTTAAGTTGAGCGAAATTGTTCGCGATCGCATTCTACAGGTTGTATTTTCTAAAACTTGTCTTGTGTTCGCGAACTTAAAATTGATGGCAAAATTAGATTAAATAAAAATTTTGTAACGGTTTGTATCAAGATACCTGTGGCAAGATTAAGTTGAACTTTTCTTGATTTGACAAACAAAGATTATGACTCAGCCTTTTCAGTTTCCCAACGGTCAACTAGCTTATAGTGCGGAAGACTTGTTAAAACTTTGTCAACAATTTCCAGATGACGGAGTTAATTATTTAGTTAGAGAAGATTTAGAGAAATGGCTTGCTTATATAGGACAAGAGGATATTGCTCGATGTGCTGCTAATGCGCGTCAAACTCCTTTAGAAGATCGTCAAAAACTAGAGGAATTTTTAACTAAATGTCATGCTTTATCATCTCCAGAAAGCAGAGATTTAACAGAAAAAGCGATCGAACCTACTCCTGTTGCAGTGGAAACTCCTGTAGTAGAAGCAAAACCCGAACCTATTCCTGTTGTAGTAGAAACTCCTGTAGTGGAAACTAATCCCGTTAAACAACAAGCAGAAAATATTCAATCTTCTAACTCTTCAAATTCCACTGAAGCAAAACCTAGCTTCTTTAGAGCGATCGCTAGATTGATTGTTAATATCCTTTATCGGAATAAAGGTTAATTCAAGTTAAAATCTCTCTACTCATTAGACCTCTTACTCAAGAGGTTTAATCTATCATAATTATTCACACCCCCTCCTAAAAAGTGTTGATTTTCTTGTTTTTCGTTGATAAGTAGGGGGGGGAGTGAACGGTTACTAATCTATCGACTTTAGTCATTCTCTCCAGTTTTTGTCCTGTACTTAGTAAATAACCTTAAATTCGCGCAAACAGTAAAAATCCCTAGAAAGCAAAATTCTAGGGAAACAATAGTCAATCGAATTGAGTCGATTTAAAATATCTCAATCAAAGTAAGAATGGTTATTCTTTACCTACAACTTGAGTTTTAAGAGATTCAAACTCTTGGACTAATTCTTGACGAGAAGATTTGGTCAACAAGTACCGATATACAAACCAGCCAGTATAGCCCAAGCCTACTAATTCAAACATTGGTGCTAGTAAAGGAATATCGTTGATAGCTGCCACAATAGCCAGAGTCACTTTAACTGCAACTATGCCTAAGAAGATTAGCAGTAGATTGACGAGTAATTTTTGATTTTCGTCGACAAACTCTTTGATGTATTCAAAGATTTGACTCAAAAAACTCGTACCAATATTCAAATACTCTTGAACTTGGGTATCTTTTGGTGCAGATTTAGTAGCAGTTATTTTACCAGCGGTTTCGCCACTTAATCCTGTTGTGCTTACCTGAGTTTCGGTTACTTCTGGAGTATTAGCTTCCATATTTTATTCTCCCCTATGGTTTAAATGAATATTAGTGTGCTGTTATTACAGATGATGACTATACTTTTGCTAATAGTATCAAACACTTTCTGGTGTTGGGCTATTTATTAAAGCAACTTTTAACAGTCTGGAATATCCTTCCACAGTATAGTAGGCTATTTAGGATATAAGATCGACATTAGCAGACTATATTGCTGCTTTGAACCAGATTATCGCAGTTATTTGCTTTTAATTGCCATAACTTGCTCGGTTAATCTTAATTTCTCCTTTATATTAGACTTATCATAACTTATACTAATTTTTCATCTAAGACCCAAAAGTAACGAAATATCGGTCGCTTTGTGGGTTTGAATAAAATAAAATAGGACACCTTATAGTTTTAAATAAGATATCCCAATTAATCAAACATTAGATCGAGCTAAATATGGTGAAATATTTAGGAAACCATTGCTTGTTTCTGGTTGGCAGTTGTGTCTCCACCAGATTTGACTGTGCGACAATTAATCTCACAGGAGTTGTTGGGACTTTCGATCAATTTGATTTTATCTAATTCGCATCCCAAATCCTTAACAGGCGATCGCAATAAGTCGGCAATGCGCACTGCGATATTTTCCGCCGTCGGTACGACTTCAGCAAAATAAGCAATATCTTTATTTAAAAAAGTATGGTCGAAAGGTTCGACGACATAGTGATCGATCGCCTCTTGCAATTGCCCTAAATCCACCAGCATCCCCGTGCGATCGTCAATTTCCCCCGCCACAGTCACCTCTAAATGATAGTTGTGTCCGTGACCGTTGGGACGAGCGCATTTACCATATATTTCTTGGTTTTCTTCAAAGCTGAGACTGGGTATTGCCAAACGATGAGCAGCACTAAAATGAGTTTTAACGGTTAAAGTAGCTTCCATATTATTTCCTTGATAATCCGCCCAAAGTTCGGGATGCTCGAATAATTGAATATTAACTAAAGGTAAATGAGGTGAGAGTTTTTCCCAAATTACTCTAGCGATATTTTCTGTAGTAGGTAATGTTTGCTCAAATTCCGACCAGGCATCGTTAAGGTGAGAATAGTTTAGTTGGTTGGTAACTTCTTGTTTAATGACTTGTTTGACCACAGACAAGTTCTCTACCATGCCATACTTGTCTAAATCTCCCTCTAGAGAGACAAACAAAACATAATTATGTCCGTGTCCTGGAAAACGACTGCAAGCACCAAAAAGACGTTGGTTTTCTGCTTCGTCTAGTTCTGGTAGCCAGTAGCGATGACTCGCGGAAAACTGAGCGCGACGATTAATAGTGCATTTCATATATTGAGTTGAAACTCGGAAAATGTAAAGTTTAGTAAACTATGTGGTTATTATAGCAAGGTTGCTTTGGTTATTAAAGGCAAGACTTAGAAGATTGGTATTACTTGCACCTAAGAAATTGGCAAAAGATGTTAGAAAGAAGATTATATTAAGCGTTTTTTCTGCGAAGCTATGTCTGAGTCCACCCAGTCCGAACCACAAGATAGTATTTCAAACCCCCACGAGTCAAGCAGGGATTTGTTTGTAGTTGGTATTGGTGCATCGGCTGGGGGGCTGAGTGCTTTAGAAGAACTGTTTAGTAACCTCTCTACAGCTAGTGGTGCTGCATTTGTAGTAATTCAACATCTCTCGCCAGATTTTAAAAGTCTGATGACAGAGTTACTCGAACGGCGTACTTCGATGCCAGTATATCGGATTCAAGACGGTATGGGGTTGCAGCCCAATTCAGTTTATTTAATTCTTCCAGGGCAGAATTTAGCCTTAGACAAAAACGTCCTGCGTTTAGAAGATCGCAAAAAAGATAAAAATCAAAAGCACGAACTTAATTTTCCCATCGATTTGTTTTTTACTTCTTTAGCAAAAAACTATGGAGAGCAGTCTATTGGGGTCATCTTATCTGGTTCTGGTAGCGATGGAACTCGCGGACTGAAAGCCATTAATGAAGCGGGGGGAGTCGCTTTAGTACAAGATCCCGAAACAGCAGAATTTGATGGTATGCCTCGGAGTGCGATCGCCACAGGAGTAGTCAATCAGATCTTGCCTCCCAAAGAACTTTCCCAACTAATTTATCAGTGTATTGTTGCTCCTGTAAATACTCTGGAAACTGAATCCAGCAGCAATAATCAAATTAACTCGACCAATTTAAGTCGAATTGCCAAACTGTTAATCGAAAATGAAGAACTAGACTTTTCTCAATATAAGTCGAGTACAATTTCACGGCGTATTCATCGTCGTTGTCTAATTCACAACTCTAGGAGCATTGATGATTATATCAAACTGCTCAATGATTCGGGAGAAGAAAGACAAATCCTCTGTTCAGATTTATTGATTAACGTGACTCATTTTTTCCGCGACTATCCAGCTTGGCAGAATTTAGAAAATAATATTTTGCCCCGCTTAATCGAGCAAAGCCAAGACGGAGGAGAACTAAGATTTTGGATTACTGCTTGTTCTACAGGAGAAGAAGCCTATTCTTTGGCGATTTTAGTCCACGAAGCCCTCCAAGATTCGGACAAAAGTATTCGAGTAAAAATATTTGCCACGGATATAGATCGGGTAGCTTTAGATAAGGCATCTCAAGGAATTTATTCAGCTTCTATTGCCAGAGACATCGGTCAAGAGCGTTTGCAAAGGTATTTTATTGCCAAAGACAACTCTTATCAAATCATGCGGAAGATCCGAGAAATGTTGATCTTTTCGCCCCACGATTTGACCAAAGATGCGGGGTTCACTCGAATCAACTTAGTTAGTTGCCGTAATGTCCTGATTTATATGAAATCTGACTTGCAATATCAAGTATTACGCAATCTGCATTTTTCCTTAGTGTCTAAAGGAATCTTGTTTTTGGGAGAGGCAGAGACATTAGGAGAGTTTGAGTCAGAATTTAAACCTTTAGATAAAAAGTGGAAGTTCTTTCAAAAGCAAAGAGATATCAGACTACCCCTTCCTTTAAGATCTACACCAAAAATTTCTCGAAATTCTGCTTTACATCGTTTTAGCCCATCCCAGAATAGAGTTCAATTCGAGCCTATTTTGGAGCAGTGTCTCAATCGACTGTCAAATGAATCTAACTCGATTATTTTATTGATTAGTAAAGAAAATCATCTACTCCATGTCAGCGGAGATTCGGACAAAATATTTAAAGCCCCTGACGGCAAAGTAACCACCGAGGTTACTAAGATGGTTGTGATTCCTCTACAATTACCTCTGAACACTGCCCTACACCGAGCCAAGCAAAAAAAGACATCAGTTCAATATCAAGGCATCAAAATAGAATATCAAGGCGAACCTCTCCTTGTCAGTTTGGAAGTTATTCCTCCTCAAATTAATCGCCGACACGGTGACTTTTTTTTAGTCAAAATCAAGCAAGAAATAATTGCCGAACCCATAGCAATTCCTGCAACTGAAACTTTTGAACTTGGTAGCGAAGCCTCAAGACGCATTATCGAATTGGAAAATGAACTACAGCAAACTCGGGAAAATCTTCAAGCATTAGTTGAAGAGTTGGAAACTACCAACGAAGAACAACAGGCTTCTAATGAAGAATTAACTGCTTCCAATGAAGAGTTACAAAGTACCAATGAAGAACTCCATTCGGTTAATGAGGAGCTACATACAGTTAACATTGAATATCAGTCTAAAATTGGCGAACTGACTCAGCTCAATAATGATATTGATAATTTACTCAAGAGTACGGAAATTGGCGTTATTTTTCTCGATTCTCAATTGAGAATTCGCAAATTCACCCCTGCTGCTACTAAAGCAGTATCTTTACGAGAAAACGATTTAGAACGTCCCTTAGGAGAGTTAACCATGAAGGTAGACTGTCCCCAGTTAACTGAACTACTAGAAAATGTGTTGGCAGGAGGTGAATTAATTGAATTGGAAGTCAAGCAGAAAAAGGGCGATTCTTTCTTTTTAATGCAAATCAATCCTTATTTAACCGAATGCGGACAAAATGATGGGTTGGCAATTAGTTTTGTGGCAGTTGATGAAATTAAACGAGTCCAGCTAGATCTAGAAAATAGCCTGAAGGAGAAAAATCGCCAATTAGCAGCGATTGAGACTGCCACCAACGGTATTGCTATTCTCAATGATTATAAGTTTATTTATATCAATCAGGCTCACCTAGATATTTTTGGCTACAGTCAACCAGAAGAATTGCTCGGTCAGTCTTGGCGCATACTTTATCAACCAGAAGAGCAACCTCAATTTGAACGAGAAATATTTCCTATCTTGCAAGAGCAGGGAAGATGGCAAGGAATAGTTAAAGCTAAACATCGTCAGGGATATACTTTCGATGAAGAATTAACCCTTAATTTTTCTCCTACGGGGGATTTAATTTGTATTTGTCAAGACGTTAGCGATCGCCTTAAAGCCGATCGGGTATTGCGATCGCAAAAAACCCAACTAACTAAACTGAATCGTAATTTAGAACAGAAAGTAGCTCGCCGAACTAAAATATTAGCTAATTTCAGCGATCGCCTCAAACAACTACATCATCTGGCAATTAGCGATTATGAGACTCTCGAAGATCTATACGATCAGTATCTCAAAACTGGATGTGAAATTTTTGGTTTAGCTACAGGTATCGTTAGTCAAATAACAGAGCAAACCTATAAAATTTTAGCCGTGCGATCGCCTCTCAATTTGTCTGTCGGTTTAGAGTTCGATTATCGAGAAACCTATTGTCAACAAATAGTCGATAAGCAAGAAACCATTGCTTATTTCAATGTGAGCCAGATGGTAGAAATGCAGAGGCATCCTGTCTATCTTAATTTGGATTTAAAGTCATATATTGGAACACCAATTTTCGTTAATGGTAATTTATACGGGACATTGAACTTTTCTTCTATTCCCCCTCGCGGTAATGATTTTCATTCTTCGGAGCGAGAAATAATCGAACTTATGGCAAGGGATATCGGCAATTCCATCGCAGCCTTTCAAAGTGCAATAGCTCTCAAACAAAGCGAAGCGGAGTTTCGTAAAACTTTTGAACAAGCAACAGTGGGTATTACTCACATTGGTTTAGATGGAAAATTTCTCAAGGTTAATTCCGCACTATGCAAATTTTTGGGCTACAGCTCTCAAGAACTACTAGAAATGACGTTTCAAGACATTACCTACCCTGAAGATCTGGCTCTAGATGAAAAATATGTCCCTTTAATCATGGCGGGAGAAATGGAAAGCTGCACCTATGAAAAACGCTATATTCATGCTGATGGCTCGATTATTTGGGGAAATCTAACTTTTTGTCTGGCAACAACCGAGGGAGGTGAACCAGCTTATTTTATTGCAGTTGTGGAAGATATTAGCGATCGCAAGGAAGGAGAAATTGCGTTACTACAGGTAACTCAAGCCAAAGATACTTTTATTGCTCATATGAGTCACGAACTACGTACTCCTTTAAACAGCATCATTGGCTTTAGCAATATCCTGAAACAGGATTCCGATTTAACGGCGCAACAGCTTAAGTCTGTAGATATTATCAATCAATCGGGGCAACACTTACTCACTTTAATTAACGATATTTTAGACTTATCTAAGCTCAACGCCAATAAACTAAAACTTTTATATAACGACCTTAATTTGATTGATTTTCTCTATGATATAGCAGCTATTTTTGAAATTCGCGCCCAAGAAAAAGGCTTAGACTTTATTACTCAAATACCATTAGATCTTCCTGGAGTAGTAAACACAGATGAAACGAAACTGCGACAGGTTTTACTCAATCTACTGAGTAATGCAATTAAATTTACGACCACTGGTGCTGTTACTTTTTCCGTTAGTTGTGAGACGATCGACTCCGATCTTGAGACTAAAATGATTCGCTTTCAAGTAGAGGATACGGGTAGAGGAATTCCCGAAGATAAATACGACACTGTTTTTGCTCCATTTGGACAGGTAGACCAAAATCGTAATGATACGGAGGGAACGGGTTTGGGACTATCAATTTGCCAAAATATTCTAAGTCTGATGGATAGCGAACTACATTTGGGGAGTAAAGTTGGAGTCGGCAGTTGGTTTTGGTTCGACCTAGAATTAGAAGAATTATCTAGTTGTTCCTTATTACCCACTCCCAGACAACCCGATACTCGAATAACTCGTTATTTGGTTACACCTTGTAAGATTTTGGTCATAGACGATAATGACGATAATCGAATGCTGCTGGTGCATTATTTACAACCACTGGGATTTACGGTTGAGGAGGCCGATAATGGCAAGACAGGAATTGCGATCGCCGAAAAATTTCAGCCCGATCTTATTCTGTTAGACTTGCTCATGCCTGTAATGAATGGTGGAGAAGCGATCGAGCAGATTAGGCAACATCCTGACTTACAAAATACTGCGATCGTGACTATTTCGGCTAATGTTCATTCAATTGATGATTCATCACGGATCAGGTGTGAGGGATTTTTAGCTAAACCAATAGACTTAGAGAGATTAATGGAATTATTAGAGAAACATCTAGAATTGGATTGGCAAACTTTACCGCAAAAGGAAGTCGAATCAATTACTTCTAATGAACTTATTAGTCCTTCGCAAGCAGAGCTAATTAACTTGCTGGAATTAGTTAATTTTGGTAATATGACAGCTTTTTTAGCAAAAATAGATTTGCTAGAAACTGGCGATTCTCGGTATATTTCTTTCGCTCAGAAAGTTAGGCAATTGGCAGATAATTGCGAACAAGATAAATTGGAGAAATTGCTCCAAACTTTGATTTAACGCCAAAAATAGAGCCGAAATAAAGCCAATAGTTTAAATCAAAATAAGTTATAAGTCCGTATTTTTACTAAGCTGTAACTAAGTAAATTAACTTAGATCATGGTTAATCAAACAATCTTTATAAAGACTTAATATTAGTAATTAAACCCATTACTAAATAATGTTTGCTCAGTTAGAACAGATATATGTATTTTGCTCTACATATATTTTAAAATGGCTTTATCTAAAAATATTTTATCATCAAAAACTATTTTAATAGTTGATGACAAAACCAACAATTTGCAGCTTTTATCTAAGTATTTAAAAAACGCCAACTATAAAATTCTAATCGCACAAAATGGCAACAAAGCGATCTTAATAGCAAAAAAAATGCATCCAGATTTAATCTTATTAGATATCATGATGCCAGAAACTGATGGATATGATATTTGCCGCCATCTTAAAAACAATCCCACAACAAAGGATATCCCGATTATTTTCATGACGGCATTAGCCGAAACCGAAAATAAGGTCAAAGGTTTTGAAGTAGGTGGAGTAGACTATATTACCAAGCCCTTTGAAGAGCAAGAGTTATTGGCACGAATCAAAACTCATCTCGCTCTGAGTCACTTTTATCAAAATTCTCTCAGAGATGCCGTTCAACGCAAAATGCTCTCTGAAATTAGCGATCGCATTCGTCAATCCCTCGACCTCAAAATAATTTTTGAAACTGCCACCAAAGAGATCGAAACTTTATTAAATTGTGATTTTGTCGGATTAACTTCTCTTAAAAAGCAAAATGTTACTTTGAAAGCTTATTCTTCAAGGGAAAGAATTAAGATTGCCACTCAAAAATTTATTTCCTACGACTATTTATGTCCCAATTCAGATGTATATCAGTCTTATCTCAAAGGGCATATTGAAATTATTGAAACCGAGACTCAAGATTCTTCTGCAACAAGATTATTACCCAAATTGCGATCGCGATTGATAGTTCCCATTCTGATCGAAGATACCAATTATACATCGGGTTTCTTTTCCCCTGCCGAAGATACAGTATTTACTCAAAATTCTTTATATGGCTGGCTCATTGTCGAGCGTTCTTCTTCTTTGCCTTGGGAATCATCAGAAATCAGCTTACTCAAAGAGTTAACAACCCAGTTGGCTATTGGTATCAAACAAGGATTACTCCACCATCAATTGTCTCAGCTTGCTCTTTTAGACTCTTTGACTCGCGTTTACAACCGTCGTTCCTTCGACCGTCAGCTTAAACGAGAATGGGGCAGATTAAAACGAGTTCCCGCCCCTCTATCGCTGATTATGTGCGATGTAGACTGTTTCAAAATTTACAATGATGCTTACGGTCATCAACAGGGAGATAAGTGTCTGCAACAAGTAGCTAAAGCCATATCTTCCGCACTTAAAAGACCAGGAGATGTACTAGCTCGCTATGGTGGAGAAGAATTTGCGGTTATTTTGCCTTACACTCCTCAAGATGGTGCAGCCCAAGTTGGTGAAACTATTAGAAACGCGGTCAAAAATCTAGCAATTCCCCATAGCAATTCTTTAGTTGATTCGGTAGTAACGGTGAGTTTGGGAGTAGCTAGTACTGTTCCTAATTCTATAGATAATCCTCAGCTATTAATTGAGGCTGCCGACCTTGCTCTATATCAAGCTAAAGATCGCGGTCGAGACTGTGTGGCAGTCTATCCAGAGTCTATTTCTCGCTCTAAAGATCGTCATGATTTAAAGATACGTTGGGTCAAACGGCTGCGTCAGGCTCTTCACAAGAATCTATTTAGTCTTTATGCTCAATCAATTACATCTTTAAAAGGAGATGACTCTCGCCAATGTTTTGAAGTTTTACTGCGTCTTACTGACCAAGGAGATCGGGTAATTCTTCCTGGTGTCTTTATGGATATTGCCGAACGTCATTTTTTGATGACAGATATTGATACTTGGGTGGTCAACAATTTATTTGAAACTTTAGAAAAATACGACAAGCCCAAAGGTATGGCTTTACCAAGAAATATCTGGGACAATCATCGTTTTTCGATTAATTTATCGGGGGCATCTTTAAATAACGAGTCTTTTTTACAGTTTCTCAAACAAAGACTGACAAGTTCTCCCCTACCTCCTGACTTATTTTGCTTTGAGATTACCGAATCTATCGCCGTTTCCGATCTCAAACGAGTAGTGGCATTTATTCATTCTCTCAAAGAAATTGGCTGTAGTTTTGCTTTAGATGATTTTGGCAAGGGAGTATCTTCTTTGACTTATCTTAAAAGTTTGCCCGTAGACTATTTGAAAATTGACGGTTCTTTTATTAGAGAGTTGAATATCAACCCTGCTTCTAAAGTGATGGTAGAAGCGATCAATCATATTGCCGAAGGAATTGGATTAAAGACTGTAGCGGAGTTTGTCGAGAATGAAAATATTTTGAATAGCGTTCGCGACTTGAATGTAGATTATGCCCAAGGTTTTCATTTAGGTCGTCCCAAAGCTTTAAGGGATTTAATTGAGATTGCCTAGACAAGCGATCTCTCTTACCATCTTAATATTTGATCGAAAAAAGCCGTATCGGGGAACTATAAACATAAGGAATTGCTTGAGAAATAGAGAACTTGAAGCATAAATTTTGATAAACAGGAAAGATAGATCCTATGGGCAAGATAGTTGGCATTGATTTGGGAACAACTAATTCCGTTGCTGCTTTTAAATTTGTTAATACAGAAATCGTCACCGCACCAGATAATAGTCCTCCCGATCGCAAATTAACTCGTTCTGTGGTAGCTGCCAAGGGCGAGAGTCTCATAGTCGGGAATGATGCTTATTTTCAATTAAAAGCGGATACAGAAAATGCGATCGTTTCGATTAAGCGTTTAATTGGTCGAGGTTTTGCCGATGCGGTAGTGCAACAGCAATTAAATCGTTTTGGTTATAAAGTTTCTCAATCAACCCAGGGGACAGAAAATAGTCTTTCGGTATGGCTGGGGGGAAAAGAATACGAGCCTGAAGATATTAGTGCGAAAATTTTAGCCAAGCTAGTTCAAAATGCTCAAACCTATCAAGAAACCTATCAAGAGCAATCCGCACCAAAAGAAAGAATTACCGAAGCAGTAATTACTATTCCCGCTTATTTTAACGATAAGCAGCGCAAAGCCACCCAAATAGCCGCAAATAGGGCGGGTTTAGAAAATTCAGAATTATTACCCGAACCGACAGCAGCAGCTATTTCCTACGGTTTTAAACCCAATTGTGATGATGTTAAAACTATTTTGGTATATGACTTTGGTGGGGGAACTTTTGACTCGTCAATTGTAACTTCCGTTGGCGATCGCTTTATTGAGTCGGGGAAAGCTGGAGATTTGTGGCTTGGTGGCGATGATCTTGACGATCTGATGATTGATTTTATTAAACAACAAGTAGCAGAAATTGAAGATCTTGAAGATATCGATTTTGTAATCGCTCAGATGCCCCATCATCAAAGAGTTCGGTTTTTAGGGGAGCTTAAAGTGGCGGTGGAACAAGCCAAGATCGATCTGAGTGACGATCTCAAAACGAGAATTAGAATTTCTACTCCTTTGTTGGACGATTTGGGAATTCCGATGCAGCTGATCGATCTCGAAATTACTCGCCAACAATTTGAAGCGATAATTGAGCCTTTAGTAGAACGTTCAATTGCCGTATGCCAAGATACAATCGAGTATTCTGACTATCCAGAAGATATGATTGATGCTGTTTTATTAGTCGGTGGTTCGTCTCAAATTCCTTTAGTCCAAAATAAAGTCAGAGAAGTTTTTGGTGCAGACAAGGTAGTTATTCATCCTCGTCCGATGTATGCTGTGGCTGAAGGTGCTGCAATTGTTGCTGCTGGGTTGATTGAAAAGGTAAGTACGGTATCTCGCGACTACTGTGTTGAGTTGGCTGACAATTGCCAATATACAATCGTTAAAATCGGCGATATTCTGCCCGTGAGGACTACTCATACATTTAAAATAGAAGCCGACGGACAAGGGTTAATTCACTTTAAGTTTTATAGTCCAGATCGAGTCAATCAAAGAAATCGAGAAAGAATTGGTGATATGTGGCTGGCATTGGAGCAATATTATTCCAAAGGCACAGAGATTCTTTTTATAGCGGAATTGGACGAGAAAAATAGCTCTTTGCAAACTACTGCTTTTTTGAAAAACGATCCCACGGTAAAAGTCAGTTGCTCTCTATCTACAGGAGGGGAAGATGAAAGTATTGCTCGCCAAGTGGAACAAATTATCGAGAGACTCAATCAAGATGGTAATTTGACCCAACATGGAGTTAAGGAAGCCTATCGTATCGCAGGAGAGACGGTTAAGGCTGCCAATCAAATTAAATCTCCCGATGGCAAAATTCAAGGAGATCGAGTAACTGTAGCTAAAGAGAAATATCAGGAGTTAAAACGCTTTGCTGATGATGATTATGATACTGCGGAATTTTATGTTGGTTGTTTGAGATTTATTGCAGGGGAGTGCGGTTTTTTGCTCGATTTGGATCTGCGATCGAGATTATCTAGTTTGTGTCGAGATTTAGAAAATGCGATCGCCAATCATCGCAAGGGAGAAATGCAAAAGCTAGGTGAAGATACCAGGCGGGAGTTGAATAATTTACCTGAAAAAATTGGGTTAATTTTAGCTTGTCGTAATGGAGTCGCCAGAGCGCATCAAATCGCCCCCCACGAAAGTAAGGTTTTGGTAGCCAAATTATCTCAAATGATGGAAGCGATAAAACAAGAAGATAGTTACGCAGCAGATCGGATGTTTGGAGAATTAGCTCGGGATATCGAGCCTTATTTGGATCGCGATCTTTCTAGTGCTAATAATATTATTGTCACGGGATTGACTAAATAAATTAAAAGAATTATGTCAGTCAAGTTAACTTGTCCAGTATGCGATCGCTCCCTCCTATCAGAAATTATTTGTCCTAATTGTGAAACGGATCTTTCTATCTATAAAATGTTGGCAGAGTTACCAGGAGAAACTCCCATAGAAGTTGCTGGAAAAAAAAGTATTATTTCTCTTTGGTTGCCTATAATTATTGCAATTTTATTTCTTTTGTTAGGCTTAGGTTTGGGAATAACGGGGAAATCAATTGTTGCCGAACAAACACCACAAATTACAGAATCTTATTTTGATTTTTTTAGTTCCGAATCTAGAGTTGAATCTGATGGATTGGTAATGCCTATTCTGGCAAAAATATCTCCAGAAATAAGACCGAGGAATTTGCAATTTTGTGGTGGATTTAATTATATTGTGCGGAGGGGAGATTCTTTATCTTTAATTGCCGATCACTTCTATGGCGATCGCAGTTATTTATTTTTAATTAGGGATGCAAATAAGACATTAAAAGGTCGAGAAAATTACTTACAAATAGGCGAACATCTGTTTATTCCTAATTTTAGAGAGGATTGTTAGTCGAGTTTATGCTATTTTTGCTTTTGCTGATATTAATGGGATTGGTTTTTTTTCTGGGGATTTACTATCGAAAATCTTACAAAGTCGATCGGCTTTATCATCAAGGGAAAGAGCTAGAAAAGCAAGGTAAGATCGATTTTGAAGATCTGAATGCTCTCAAACAAGCACTAGCTATATATAGACAGTGTAGTAAATTAGTTAATAATTCTAAGTATTTAAAAGCTGCTAGTCAATGCCAACAAAAAATAGACAATCGCTATAGATTCAGACAATTGTTAGTATTAGCTGATCGCTATAGTCAAGATGGTTTTTTTACTAAAGCATTGATTGAATTGATCGAAGCTCAACAGCTTTGGCAAACTCAAGCATTAACAGCAGAAATATTAAAATGCAAATCGGGTATTAAACAGCAAAAACAATACGAACACGTTTTAACCCAAGCACATCAAAAAGCAATCGAGGGAGAATTTCAAGGAGCAATTGATTTATTAAAACCCGCCATCGATAGATTCTCTAGAAGGGATGGAGAACAACTATTAATTAAGTTGAATCAAGTAATTCAAAGTAAAAACCTCTATCAATTAGGATTAATTGCCGAAGCCCAAGGTGAATCTAAGAATGCGATCGCTTTTTATCAACAAGCTCTAGAGTTAATTCCTGAATTTATTGACTGTCAACTTAGACTAGCTATAATTGCTCTACAAAATAATCCCCAGCAAGCAATAAATTGGCTAGAAAAAATCGAAGACGAACGTGCTGCTTATATTCGTGGTTTTGCTTATACTAAGTTAGCAAATTGGCAACAAGCTAATCAAGAATGGCGATCTATTGCTCTTCCTCAGATTGAAGCTCAACGTTATTTACTTAAGGAATTAGTAGCTCGCGATCGCTTGATGGCAATATATGAAATCGAGCAATTAGTAGATCGAAAAGAATTAGAAGTTGCTCGCACTATCAGTTATAAATTTATCGATCGATATGGAGTAGATTTAATAATCTCTCACAATTTAGAAAACTATATTGAGCCTACTTTAGAAAGCCAGATGTGGCATAGTAAAGATTGGCAAAAAATCACCGCACAATTAGAACAAATTTGGCTTAAACAACAAGATATTAAGTCTTTACACAATTGGGCGATCGCAACTTATTATCAAGCGCAAATTCATCCCGATAAATTAATAGATTTGATCGTTGCCTGGACAACAGCGATCGCTAATTTAAAATTAGATCCTACTTTAATAGATGTTCCCTGGATGGGTAATAATAATTTAGATTTGAGAGAAACTTATCTCAACTTAAGACAGATTTTGAACAATGCGATCAATCTAATTAGAGATAGAGATATTGAAGAGTATTTGAACTTACGCGATATCTATCTGACAGACATAACAGCATTATTTCTAGGGAAACAAAATCAGTTAGATTCAACAGTAAACCAACCATTATTTATTCTACCCAGTTGTTATCGAAGCTATAAAAAACACTTTGCTCAACTTAAATTATCCAATAATATTTGGGGTGCATTATATACAGATTGGGGAATAGCTGTAGCAGCTTGTTATGAGGGAGATATTGCTCGGGCTATCCAAATTAAACCCCATAAAAACCCATCTTCTGCCCTCGATCGCTTTGGGGAATGTTTTGTTTTATATCATGAAGGCTGTCATTACTTACATAATCAATATTGGCGTAAAGCGATCGAACCCTTACAAAAAATTAAAGCAGCAATAAACAGTGATTTTCAATGGTGTCATGAAATCGATCGCCTGTGTAAAATACAGCGTGAGTATATTAGAGATTTTAACGAGCATTTAGAATTTAGTGAATTTTGCTATTTATTAATCAATAGTCAAGCAGCAAAAAGTTATTACATCGAATACCAAGCCATGAAAATAGGCTTAGAAATAGACAATCGAGACATCAGCTTTCAACAAGGATTAAATAAGCTAAAAAAATTACAAAATGCCGACTCCACTAATACTGTTGCTTCTAATATCATCAAAACCCTAGAAGTAAATCTAGAACTAGAAAAAATCAATCATCTCTGGCAACAAAGCGAATATGAAATAGCAGTTAGCATTGCCAAAAAATCCCACCATGAAAAAGTTAAGTTTGCTGTTGCCGAAATATGTTTAGAAGTAGTATTGCACATCTTACAAAACGAAAATTTAACCTACGAAACAATTCAATCCATCCAAAAAATCGTTCAATGGGCTTACGAACTTTGTCCCCACGAACCATCATTACAGCCAGTTTATAACCACTTACAACAAATAGGAATCTACCCATAAAAACAATGCACAACTTACCTCTTCCCAACCCTTATGATGTTCTCGAAATATCTCCCGCAGCTTCCCATCAAGAAATTACCATCGCCTTTACCAAGGCAATGAAGCGGGGTAAATATTCTCCCCGTGAGATCGCCCAAGCCCGTAAAAGCTTGATGAATCCTCAAGAAAGAATTATTGCCGATTATTTACGTCCAATTACAGGTACGATTGGCAGTTTTAAACGTAGTGATTTTACTGCTTTGGATACTCCTATACCAAAGTTAAAATTTCTCACAGAATTTGATGCTTTAGCAGAAGCAATTGGCGATCGCGATCGCGTATCTGATAGCGATAAAAGATTAGGAAAACTTTTATTTTCAGATCGTTCCCATAAAAAGTAATTAGTAACAATATTAAATAAAATCGTGAACGACAATCAATCACCCATTTTTCAATTAGATAAATCACAAAGAGATAGACTGCAACAAGAATTAGGCAGTTTACTCAAAGAAAAAATGTCTCTCAAACAAGTTCTTAAACAACAAAAACAGCAAACAGAACAAGAACAAGAAGAACTATTTTTAGAATTATTAGAAGTTTTCGATTCTCTAGAATTTTTTCTTAACTACATCAAAGAAAACCCCAAACCCAATTCCAAATTTTATCAACGGCTGCCAAAATCTCTCCGTACTATTCAAAAAAAAATATTGAGCATATTAAATAAAAGACAAGTACAACTTATTGAACTTAAAGACAACAAACCAGACTACAGTATTTGCCAAGTAGTCGATCGCGAAGCAAGAGAAGATCTAGAAGAAGAAACCATTACCAAAGTTGTCCGTCAAGGGTTTAAAGTTGAATCAAAAATATTGCGCCCGACAGAAGTAATTATCTCTAAAAAACTATCTTTATAGAATCCAATTTACTCTATACTTTACTTGTTTATTATGAGATAGGAGGATTCCACTTTTTCAAATAATAATTAGTATATTCATGTATCGTATTTTCTATTTTTGATAAATGCTGACTTTTCACTTCTTTCAAATCATTATGATTAGGACAAATTGCATTCCATTTGTTAATTTCAAAAATTTCAGTAGAAACTTCTATAAAATCCTTTTCTTCCTGTGCTAATGTCTTTATATTTCGTATTCTTTTTTTTGTGATTTTTTCTCTAATCCCTGTAGTTAGTATTCTTAGAGAGCTACCATGTAGTGGGGTGTTCAAAATGTCAGTTTTAGCTAAAATAGTGTTTTTAATGTCAGTAAAATAAATATGTATAGCATAGCTATTATAAAAAACATCTCTAGCACTATAATAATATTTTTTATATAGTTTATGCTCTCCTATTAAAAAATAGCAATAACTGATTAGCATTGTTGCTATAAATATTTTCTCGGATAGTGAAGCATAATCTCTAAACAAAACAATATTCCTGTTTTTAGCTTTATTTAAAGACTCTTCATATAATTTATGTGATTCTTTAATTGGTTGGATTATACTTCTTACGATAGCCTTCTGATCTATGCTATCAAGCGTATCTTCTAGCAACGTCTCAAATGCTACACTTAATTTAACATCACCAAATTCAGAGAATATTTTGTCAATAGTTAGCTTTTATTCTTGATTAGCTATGTCTTTAAAAGTCAATACAAGCTTATTAATTGTTGATGCTTTTTTTATGAATTCAAAAAGTAATAATAATGATATTGGCTCCATGGTTGTATATATAATATTTCCTTGATACGCTTAGTTATTTTCGTATTTTCTCTAAATACTGTATTTTAACTTATTTCTTATGAAACTTAGGATAAAGCATAGCTTTAACAGGACAACCATTAATAATATGCTGCTTGATTATTATCGCCACTTCATCGGGATGAACTTGAGAATACCAAGTGGGATCTGACTCTACCATTACCATAGTGCCATTACCGCATTGTCCCAAACAGGGAACAGAAATCAAATCTACGTCTGGTGGCAAATTCCGTTTAAAATTCTCAAAAACTTCCTCCGCACTATATTTACGACAGCTACGCCCTCGACAAACTATAACTCTTGCTTTTGAAGAAGGTTTGATCGCATTAACTGGAGGTAACTGCACTTCTTGTTTCATAACTGCGGGTTAGAGACAAATTTTCAATAGCTGTAACGATAATATTATCGTTTTTATATTTTTCTCTCGCAATACTTTAATTTTTGCTGCCAAATATTAACTTTTGGGACTTCTAGGTATATCGACTGAAAGTGAGTGCTAGCTTAATCCTTAATGAAGCTCGGATTTTAACTCTCCGCAATGCATAACAAATATTTATCCAAAATTCCGATTCATAACTAAACAAAACTTAACTAAGGAAGTCACAAGTGGTTACAATCTCCCATCAGTCTAAATCTACGGCTCACGAACACCACCACCATCATGAGTCAGAACAAAACAAAAGCGATAAGCCTGACGGCATGGCTTCGCAACGCGTAGCAGTATTGTTAATGGGTTACGGCGAAGTAGAAAGCTATGAAGACTTTGCTAACTATAACGAACAAGCATTAAACCTTCTGACAGCAAAATTCGCTCCCGTACCTACCTGGGTTTATCCTGCGATCGCAAAATTACTCGCAATCTTCGATCTACACGAGTGGAGTCACCAGCACGGTAACTTTATCTCCCCCCACAATGCCATCTTTGAAGAACAAAGAGAAGGTATTGAGAAAGAGCTACAAGCAACTTGGGGAGAGAAAGTCAAAGTCTTCAAGGCATTTAACTTTTGCGCCCCCCATTTACCCGAACAGGTATTAGAAGAAATTAAAGACCAAGGATTTGATAAAATCCTGATTTATCCCTTGCTAGTGGTTGATTCTATCTTTACCAGTGGTATTGCAGTAGAACAAGTTAACAAGGCTTTAGCCAACCAAGCTGATGGCGACTCCCATTGGTTAAAAAGTTCTCGTTACATTCCTTCTTTCTTCAATAAGCCAGACTACATCAAGCTATTAGCACGTATGGTAGAAGAAAAGATTGAAGAGGAATTAGCCCAAGGACATTTAGCTTCTCAAATTGGCATCATCCTCATGAATCATGGCTGTCCCCACAAAGCCAAAGGATTCACATCTGGAATTGATGAAAGTCAAGCCCTCTACGAACTAGTCAGAGAAGAATTAATCAGTAAATATCCTCTAATTTCTGTCGGCTGGCTCAACCACGACACCCCATTAATTGAATGGACGCAGCCTAATGTCAAATTAGCGGCTCAAAACCTAATAGAATTGGGTGCAAGTTCGATCGTCATGATGCCCATTGGCTTTGCGACAGAAAACCACGAAACTCTTCTAGATGTGGATCATATTATTCATAGTCTACAGCACAAAAACTCTGACGTTACCTTTATTCGGATGCCTTGTGTCAACAGCCGTCCAGAATTTATGCACATGGCAGCAGAGTGGGCAAACCCTCAAATTGAAGCTTTGCTAGAAGAATCAGGCATCACAGTCAATCCTCAATTGGCAAAACAGCAAGCTATACAGGCTCATTCACACCACCATCATTAAACCGCTTTCCATTTTAATTTAAACCTAGGGTGGGCATTGCAAAATCTTTGAAGCGTAACAGTTCATTGGTCAATGCCTACGATTTTGATGATGGTAGATTTAAAAGCAATTACTCACTAAAAAAGTAACGTTTATTAACAAAAATATTAAGCAGTATTTCAACTTTAGTCGAATCAGGCGATCGGCTGAAAATAGTACGGGACAACATGATACTATCCATTTCTAGGCGGACAAAAAGGTTAAGTGAACCTCCTAAGATAGATGAGTCACTTTTGTCCTCAACATCAAAAAAGATTTATTAAAGATATAGGAGAAAAACTTTGGGATTAAAGGTAGCCGTTGTCGGTTCTGGACCAGCAGGGTCATCAGCAGCAGAAGTTTTAGCCAAAGCAGGTATTGAAACTTATTTATTTGAACGCAAGCTAGATAATGCCAAGCCTTGCGGTGGTGCAATTCCTTTGTGCATGGTAGACGAATTTGATTTGCCTCAAAAGATTATTGACAGACAAGTCAAAAAGATGAAGATGATTTCTCCATCTAACAGAGAAGTGAACATTGGTTCGACTCTTAAAAATGGTGAATACATTGGTATGTGTCGTCGTGAAGTATTAGATGGCTTCTTACGCAACCGTGCTGCGGAATTGGGTGCAAACTTAATCAACGGTACTGTCTATCAACTAGACATTCCCGACAGCGATAAAGGACTTTACACCCTTCACTATGCAGACCATTCTACTGGTGCAATTAAGGGAGAAATGAAAACCCTTAAAGTAGACCTAGTAATTGGTGCTGATGGTGCTAATTCTAGAATTGCTAAAGCTATTGACGCTGGTGATTACAATTATGCGATCGCTTTCCAAGAGCGCATTCGCTTACCAGAAGACAAAATGGCTTACTACGAAGATCTAGCAGAAATGTATGTCGGTAACGATGTTTCTACAGACTTTTATGCTTGGGTATTCCCTAAATTCGACCACGTAGCAGTCGGTACGGGAACAATGAAAGTTAACCAAGCCGACATCAAAAAACTACAGGCTGGTATTCGCAAGCGTGCTGCTAAACGACTAGAAGGTGGCGAAATCATCAAAGTCGAAGCCCATCCTATTCCCGAACATCCTCGTCCCCGTCCCATTCGTGGCAGAGTTGTTTTAGTTGGTGATGCCTTGGGTACAGTAACTAAGTCTTCTGGGGAAGGTATTTACTTCGCAGCTAAGTCTGGTCGTATGTGCGCCGAGAAGATCGTGGAAGCTTCTCAAAATGGACTAAAAGTTCCTACAGAGAAAGATCTCAAAGACTTTATGAAGCGTTGGAATAAAGAATACGGTGCAACTTACCTCGTTCTAGATATTTTACAAAGAGTCTTCTACCGTAGCGATGCAACTCGCGAAGCGTTTGTCGAAATGTGCGACGATATCGACGTTCAAAAAATGACTTTCGACAGCTATCTTTACAAAACTGTAGTTCCTGGTAGTCCTTTGACTCAGATGAAGATTACAGCGAAAACTCTTGGCAGTTTGCTTAGAGGTAATGCTCTAGCACCCTAGTATCGCTTCGCTTAAGTAATAAGTAATAAATTGTTACTAACAGATAATTTATATGGCATCAGGTTTTATTATCTGGTGCTTTTTTTATTATCTATAAAATATTTTGATAAATCCTGTGGTTTAAACTAACGGGAAAGCGATCGCCTTAATCAAAAAGCGATCGCAGAGTAAGTAAATCTCAATTAGATTTAAGCAAAAACAAAATGACTCTCATTTGCCAAGAAATCAGCAGGAGTATTAGCCACAATTGCCAGGTCATTACCATCAGTAGAAATCAATGCCCCAGCATCAGTTTGGCTAATCTCTAGATCGCCATAACCAATACCCAAGCCAGCTATACCAATAAGATCTTCACTACTGGTAAAGTCATTAATCGTATTAGGAGATTCGGGATATTCGCCATTAGCAATCCAGAATTGATCCGCACCCAAGTTTCCATTGATGCTATTGTTGCCACCTGAAAGAACAAACAGACGGTCATCATCATCATCGGCAAAAATGCGGTCTGCTTCACCCAAGATAAAGACATCCGAACCGCTGCCACCATAAGCACGATTGTTTCCCTCACCAGGAGAAAGATCTAATAGATCATCACCTTCCCCAGTAAAGATTAGATTGTTACTAGTATCAAAATCTAAGCCAGCTTCTAAAATATCGTCTTCTGTAGTGCCAAAGACAGGAGTTAGTTCGCTATTGTCATTACCTTCACCTTCACTATTATCTGGTGCTTCAGTAGTCAAGAAAGCCAATTGACCTCCTTGAACTAGATCTGCTTCAGCAATAATGCCATCTTCTAAACTATGGGCTTGAACGTCAAAGATAAAGCGTGTTCCTGGTGCTTCATCAAAAAGCTGAGAAACATCAATGACACCAGAAGTTTCCCAGTTGCCGATATCATCAGGTTCGGGGTCAGATTGACCATCAGGAACAGCAGAACGGTCTATTTGAGCTATGCGAGTTAAATCTCCTGTTTCAGGGTCTACTTCCCAGATAGAAGCTTCTTCTCCCGAAGTCAGACCAAATTCATCAAAAGAACGATCTTCCTGAATCAAAATCTTGCCATCATCAGCCCATTCTAAATTATCAGGACTGCGCAAGCCAAAGTCAGAACCTTCAAACTGACCGTTACCCGCATCATCGCCATCATAGAGGATATCGATTTGTGCAGTTAAAGGCTCGCCTGATTCACCAAACTCAGTATTTACAGTGTAAGTAGTACCCCAGCTATCTCCTGCAAAACGCCCATCACGTCCAGTAGAAGCAAGAACAATTTCTGTACCATCTTCAGGATTAGTCGCTACGTCTTCAGGACGAGAGAATTGAAAGCCACCAGCATCAATAAATAGCTGGTCTTGTTGAGCTTGAGTAGCAAAACCTAACTCATCGTAACCTAGTTCGTCTTGGATATCCTCGTCATCATTAGTATCTACTGCTGTACCAGCCAAGTCGGGGCGATAGTAATCAAGTTCGACCCAACTTCCACCGAGGCTATTACCAGTACCACTAAAACCAAAAGGATCGGGTGCATCATCAGTGTCTACTTCTTCTCCATCTTCGTCAGTGAAGGTAGGAGTGTCTGCTACATCACCATCAGGAACCCAAGTATAGAGTTTTCCGCCAACTAAACCGTTACGTTCTAAAAGATCAGCACCTTCACTAGTATCTTTTTCACCAACATAAAGTAATAATGGGGCAGCTTCGCGATCGTCTCCCACGATAAAGGCTACTTTATCTGTAGTGCCAGTATCAATCTCAGTGGTACTTTCCCAAGCAGCACGACCCATCCAGGGAACGGCATGAAGAGTATTGGTAGCAGGATCGAGGACAAATTCTGTACCGCCAGAAGTTTCTTCTCCAGTAAAGAATAAACTATCTGTCAAACCGCGATCTTCGCCAAATTGATTGGCTTCGATATAATTCGCCGAACAAAGACGATTAATACCCTCATATTCCAGGTCGCTAGCTTCGTCTACTTCTTCGCCATTACGGTTAATGATTTTGTCAAACGCTAATCCAGAATCTTCTAATTCTAAAGTTTCTTTGTTGATATCGAAGTAACTAACCCGCGCACCAGTTAACTCTGTACCATTAGCCAGAGTGTAAGCATAACCAGCATCTGGTCTTAATTCGTGGTTAGCAACTACACGAATAGTATCTTCGTCTAAAGCAAAAGCACCCAAACCATCGGGAATACCAGGGGGAGTATAGCCATTAACCTCTTCTCCTACAGTGAAAAAGGGATCTACTTCATAACCATTTAAACCAGTCATTTGGGCTGGTTGTTCTGTGTCGCCATTGTTGGAAATAGGTGTTACAGTCACGGGAGTTCCTCCAAGATTAGGGTCTAAATTTAAGGGTTGTTCTAAGTCGATTAAGACTACTTCGTTGTTGTCAATATCTCCTTCCCTGCCTTGAGAAAAGGGATAATTATTGTCGTTTGCCACTAAAATTGTGTCTTCGTCTACCACGACTACATCTTCGATGGTGACAAAGGGCATATCGTAGGTAGTTTCGCCATCGCCATTAAGGTCGTTAGGATCTTCGATATTTAAGAGATCGACAACTTCTGTTTTTTCGACAAAGCCATTTTCATCTACTTGAGATATATCGATTTTGAAAATCTTTTTGAATTCTGCTTCTTCTCCCTGGTTGTTATCTCGTTCGATAACTAAAAATTCGTGGTCGTTAATAGGAGTAAAGTCACCAATAGGATTACCATCGGTAGTTTCGTAATAACCTACTAAACCAGTAAAGGAAGAGGACTCGACATCAAATTCATAAATGCGTAAAGCATTTTCGTGATCGCCGTCTACTGTTCCTTCTAACAAAGGATATAAAGTAGAACGATCTGGGCTAAATGCCATTCCTTCAAAACCGCGAGATCCTAAGAGGTTGGGAATACCATCTCCTAAATCGGGATTTTGGGGAGAGATTACAAATTCTCCCGTTACAGAGTCTACTACTGCTACTCCAGTAGCAGGAAAGTCGGTAAAGAAACCATCAACGCCGACATCAATTAGCTGTTCAAATTCCTCTTCAGGGGTTTGAGGATTGCCATCTGCATCGAGAGTCAGAAATCTTTCTTCATTTCTTAAGGTGTAGGGGTGTACCTGCAAGCCTGCATCGTGGGCATATTCTACCAGCGGGAAAACTTCTCCTGTTAGCCCAGTTGTAATCTCGGCATTGCCGTCACCATCGCCGTCTACAGGTTCATCGAGACTTTCTCGCAATAGGATATTATTTTTCCAAGGACCTAAGCCACCAGCATAGTTGCTAATAATTTCAATAACTTCAGGATTTGCTAAGTCACCGTAGGTAATCTGTTGACCCACTTCGGGATGATAGTTACCATCTTCCTCCAGGATACCTAAAGCCGAGAGTAATTCATCGCCGTAGGTATTAAGGGCATCTTCTTGAGTAAATTCCTCGTTGCTGAAGTTCGCCACAAAATCGTAAGGGACAGAAAAACCACCACCACCTTCGTTAATATCGTCGTCCTCAGTGTTGCCAAAGAGCTGTACTAAAGGAATATCGCCCAAACCAGCTTCCTCTAAGGTTGCGTTGAGTTCGATGAGATTATCAACTTCAAAAGACTGAATAAAAATACGGTTGGGGTCAGTAAAGCCAGTATCCTGTAAGGTTTGAACTAAGAGTTCTTCTAAAGATAAACCCTGTTCGTCAAAAAAGGTGGGGTGTTTGGTTTCGGGATAAATACCAACCTGCACTCCTGTTTCGGCTTCTGTCTCTTGGACTAGCTGTATGACCTCTTCAAAGGTAGGAATTTCAAACGCACCATCAAATGAATCGTCACGAAAATCACGAGGCTGTACCGCCCTGAGCATTTTGATTTCTTCTAGAGTAAAGTCTTCAGCAAAATATGCTGTAACTTCTTCCCCATCGAGTATTTTGGTAGACATTCTGTCTTCCCCAAACACCTCAGCGACATTAGTGGTGTCGTCTAGAATCGGCTCGTGACGAGCGATTAAAACACCATCACTGGTACTAACTAAATCTGGTTCGATAAAGTCTGCCCCTTGAGCGATCGCAACGCTGTATGATTCTAGGGTATGTTCGGGCAAAACTCCACTCGCCCCACGATGTCCGATAATGAGAGGATCTTGACCGTTGAGGGTATTGAGATTAGTTTTATTGGGTGTGGCGATCGGTGCTTCTAAGAGTTCTCCGTCAGCATTAAAATGTAATAAATACGGACCAAATTCTTCTCCGACCCAAATATCGCCATTATCGTCAATAACAAAGGACTCAACATCAAAGTCCCCTCCCGTCAGCAAGCGATCTTCACTATCTTCATTGACAAGATCGAAATTGATTAAATTGTTGGGATCGCTAAGCTGAATAAAAGTTTCTATTTCTATACTGCCATCACCATCTTCAATCCCTGTAAAATTAGGATCTACTTGATAGATGCGTAATAAATAATCTGCACTGTTTTCTTGCGCCCCAAAGCCATTATCGGACAAAAACCAAAATCCCCCAGTGTTGTCTGGAGCAAACTGCACCCCACTAAAACCTTGGACAGGTTGTCCATCGAAAGGCCCAGTACGTCCGTTGGCACTAATGGGATTACCTTCACCGTCATTTGCCCCCGCAGGAGTTCCGATCGCAAAGGTATCTGCTGGCAACGAAGCAAAACCAGCCAATTGATTAGTCATAGTGTAATTATTCTGAATGAGATAAAACTGCTTAAATTGATAAAAAATTTGTGCTTAATGGATAAGAGGCAATTAACGATTAATAATTGACAATTATTGATCGCCTTTATCTGCCTTATTATTCAGAATTTCACGATTGTATTAAGGATTGGTAATCTTTAATTTAAAGTTTTTTTAGAATATATGAAACTTAACTTATTTACTAATAGTAATATTTTGTATTTAACGAAAAGACTATCATTGATAACCTCTTCTTAAACTCTGAAATGATAGTTTGGATAAAAATTACTCAGATTTCAATAATATATATATTATTAATTAATATCAAATCTCAACTCTCTTGTACACAAATTATTCCTAACTTCTTCATCGTGAAAAATGCCAATCAAAGCGCATCCTTGACTTTTTTTTTCTGTTAACAACTCAACTACAACCTGACGATTTTTGGCATCCAAAGCTGATGTTGGTTCATCTAATAAAAATATCGGATAGTCTACTGCCAAGGCACGGGCAATATTAACTCTTTGTTTTTCCCCACCAGAAAAGGTGGTTGGGGATAATTGCCATAGTCTTTCGGGTAAATTTAACAAACTAAAAAGCTTTTTTATTTTCTGGTAGGCGCGATCTACATCTATTCCTAATTCTAATAAAGGTTCGGCGGCAACATCCAAAGCAGATACCCGAGGAATAACCCGTAAAAACTGACTGACATAGCCAATAGTTTTTTGTCTGATTTCGATTACTTGGTGAGGTTTTAACTGTACCAAATCTACCCAATTATCATGATGCTTAAGCCAAATCTCTCCGCGATCTACACCATAATTGCCATAAAGAGATTTCATTAAAGTAGATTTACCCGAACCAGATTGACCAGTTAAAGCTACGCATTCTCCTGCTTTTACTTCTAAATTGGCATTATTCAATACTGGTAAATTAATTCTACCTTGGTTGTGTAAAGTAAAACTTTTATTTATGCCAGTAGCGTATAAAAGAGTATCGGCAGAAAGTTCGATTGATGGTTTTTGAGTAGTTAATTTTTGAGTAGTCATAAGGATTAAATGCGATCGCTAAAATAAATTGTCTATTGTCTATTTTCAATTATTAATTAATACCGAACTTACTAACTGCTGGGTATAAGGATGTTGCGGATCGTCTAATACTCGATCGGTTAAGCCAGATTCCACTATTTGCCCATTTTTCATCACTAATAAACGGTGAGCTAATAATCTGACAACGCCTATGTCATGGGTAACTAAAATAACGCTTAGATCCAGATTTCTGACAAGCGATCGCAATAAGTCCAACAACCTCGCCTGTACCGAAACATCTAATCCTCCCGTAGGTTCGTCCATAAAGATTAAGCCGGGTTTGGTAACTAATACTCTCGCCAATTGCAAACGCTGCTGCATCCCACCAGAAAAAGTACTGGGTAAGTCGTCAATTCTGTTAGTATCTATCTCAACTTGTTCCAGCCAATATTTAGCTTCTTCGCGAATGTTTCCGTAGTGACGTACTCCCACATTTAACAATCTTTCAGCTATATTTGCCCCTGCGGTTACGTTCATTCTTAAGCCATCGCGAGGATTTTGTTGGACAAATCCCCATTCTGTTTTAGTTAGTTTGCGATGTTGTGCTTCGGGTAATTGTTTAATATTTAAAATCTCATTGTTGCTATTAGTATAAGTAACCTTTCCCCCATCAATTGATAAGTTGCTACCAATACAATTTAATAATGTAGATTTACCCGATCCAGACTCACCAACAATTCCTAATATCTGTCCAGAATAAAGATCGAAAGAAATATTATCACAGGCTGTTAAATTACCGTATGTTTTGGTTAGTTGATTGATATTTAGTAAGTATCCCATGATTGGTAAATAATAATGTTTGAGATTTTTATTTAGAAATAGAAATATTTGTTGAGTTAATCAAAAAGTCTTCAACATTTGTTTGCCACATTTCTTTATTGACGGTAACTAATAATTGATGACTTGCTTCTGAAAAAACTACTATTTTTTTGGGAGTTTTTATATTTTGATACAAATTATCTATCTCTTTAATTTCTACTGTTATGTCTTTCCCACCGTGTAAAATTAAAGTTGGGTATTTCACTTTCCTTGCATAGTCAATTGGATTATGAGCAAAACCATTGAAACCATGTTGAACGCCACCCCAAAAAACCATTAATTCTGCTATGGGGAAAGTAGGTATATTAGATCTATGTAGCCTGGATTTAACAGCATTCAAAAGACGAGTGAAAGGAAGTTCCAGAATAATTCCATCTGGAGTTATATTTACTTCAGCGATCGCTTTTAAAATAGCAGCCGTTCCCATTGAAATACCATACAAAACTATAGGTTTATTAGTATTTAATGCTTTAACATAATTGAAAACCAATGCTACATCCTTACTTTCTTTTACCCCAATAGTAGTGACATTACCACTAGAACTCCCCGAACCTCTAAAATCAACTAACAAAGTTTTATAACCAAGAAAACTAAAAATTTCAGCAGAAGCAATTAAACTACTTTTACTACTTCCTTTACCATGAAATAAGATAACTGTTCCTTTAGTTTCTAAACTTGAAGATTCTATCGACCACATCTCTAACCATTCGTTTTGATTAACTTTAATTCGTATAGTGTCATACTGTAATTGTAAATCTGTTGGTATTTTGTTATTTATCGGACGAGGAAAGCCAATAAATTTATTATTGTAGCGATAGTTAGTTAATATATATGCACCTAAATATCCAGAAAAATTTATTGCTATAATCCCCAATATTCTAATAAAAAATAGTTTTTTGCGAATATTCGTTTTCAATTTAGATATAACCCTCAACAAAATAATCGTAAAGCTTCAAATGTATTTTATATTTGGCAAAATTTTGTAATTATTTTACATGAATGGAGAAGAAGAAATCGCATTAAACGATATATATCGCTAGGCGGTTATTAAAATAGTTCTTAATAAAAAAATAATTGTCAACTATCCATTATTATGCGAAGAGGTATCTTTTAGGGCAATTGTCCATTGCAATAGTCTGTATCAGAACAAATCCACATTCTTCCTCCTTCATTATCGGTAACTACTTCATCTAAATAACTATCTGTTGCACCGCAAAACTCACAGGCTTTGTCTTCCCATTTTTCAACAGTAAAAGGATAATCTTCAAAATCCAAACTTTTAACTTCTGTATAAGGCGGAACAGCATAAATTCTTTTTTCTCTGCCCGCACCAAATAGTTGTAAAGCAGGATTATTATTCATTTTTAGATTATCAAACCGAGGAATTGGACTTGGTTTCATGAGATATCTTTTATCTACTATTACGGGATAATCATATGCAGTTGCGATGTGTCCGAATTGGGTAATATCTTCATATAATTTGACGTACATTGAGCCATATTCTTCTAAAGCGTGCATTTTTGCTGCTTCGGTTCTTGATGGTTCTATTACGAATAAAGGTTCGGGCATGGGAACTTGATAAACTATAGTTTGTCCCTCGGTTAATGGCGTTTCAGGTATGCGATGTCTGGTTTGAATTAAGGTTGCCTCACTCGTTTTTTCTGTTGTTTTGACACCACAAACCTTCTTGAAAAAACGCCTTATATTTACCGCATTTGTGGTATCATCTGCACCTTGATCGATTACTTTTAAAGTATCTTCTTTGCCAATTACTGAAGCTGTCACTTGAATACCTCCAGTACCCCAACCATAAGACATAGGCATTTCACGGGAAGAAAAAGGTATTTGATGTCCTGGAATAGCAATAGCTTTTAAAATAGCACGACGGATTGATCGCTTGGTTTGTTCGTCGAGATAGGCGAAGTTAAATCCTGGTTCTGGCATAACTAATAATTAGTAATTAATTTGTTTCGTTGAATGTAATAGGATAAATTACTTTACCTTTATATTTATGGCGATCGCTGTTAAAAAACTTAACCATAAAATATTCATCTCCGACATCAAAAGGTGATTTAATACCATAGTTAATAGCAGGTTTAAATCCAAAACGATTATAAAATTTAGGATTGCCTAAAACAATAACCATTGGTATCTGTATTTTTTCTGCTATTTCTAAACCAGTGGTTATTAATAAGCTTCCAATTCCACGATTTTGATATTCTGGTAATACCGCTATAGGTGCTAAGGCTAAAACAAGAGTGGTTTCTCGATCTACTAAATCTATGTAGCTAAATATAATATGACCGACAATTTTACTATCTAATTCTGCTACTAAAGATAGTTCGGGGATATAGCGATCGCTTTTTCTAATTTTCTCAATTAATTCAGCTTCATTCTCTTGACCGAATGCCAAACTATTAAGTTGAAATATATTTGAATAGTCTTGAGCTTCTTCTAGACGTATTTTTATATTTTGGTTATCTTTATCCAAACTTCGTTCTTGTCTCATCTGTCGAACTAAATTTAATTCCGCCTGAAAATCAATGTAATGAGGTAATTTTAAATGCTGCACAAAACCCTGCGCCTCTACATTATCAGAATGATATAAAACAAACTCTTCATCTTGCGCTACCCCTTCCATTGATTCGCCATATTCTTTTGCTCTTAAAGCCCGATCTACTAATGCCATTGACATTGCTTTACGTTCGTTATAGCCAAAAGTTAAACCGTAACCTCTAGTAAATTGAGGCGGTAAATCTTTGCTACCTTTAAACTGATTTACCATCTGCACTTCAGTTACTTGAATATCGGCGATCGCAATTTCAAAACCCAATTCTTCTGGTTCGATAATTACTTCTACTTCGCCTATTCTGATCTCTCCTGCAAAGGGATGGTTTTTACCATATCCTCGCTGAGTTGAGTACGCTAAACCTAATAAGAAGCCTTCATCAGCACGGGCTAAATTTTGCAGTCTGGCATCTCGATCTGTAGGGGTGTTTAATGATTGTCTGGTGATATCGAATGGTTCTTTATCTGGTTCAGTAATATCTTTTTCTGGTTGAATTAATTGTTCTTGATTTAGGGTGTCAATTGTTCTGGGTGTGGGCAAACAGCCGTTTGCCCCGACAATTTCTGGTGTAATATATTCGTTATCTTCTGCTGCTAATTTGAAATCTAATAAACGATGAATATAATCATAAGTTGCCCCTAACTTTTGTCCCCCTGGTATATCTTTAAAAATAGAAGATACACGCCGTTGTACCTGCATCTTTTCCGTATCAATGGGTTTGCTGTAATAAAGCCTCGGCAATGTGGTGCGATATGCCCTCAATAAAAAGATCGCCTCAACTAAATCTCCCCAAGATTGTTTAATTGCTAAAGCTGCTAAATCTTCATCGTATAAGCTACCTTCAGCCATTACGCGATTAACAGCTAAAGCGAACTGTTGTTTGATTTGTTCAAGAGATAATTCGGGGATATGTTTGTCTCCCCGACGCATTGCTTGTAATAGAGCCTCGGCATTTTGTATTGCTTTTTCGCCACCTTTTACTGCTACGTAAGCCATGATTTTAATTGACAATGGATAATGGACAATGGACAAATTAAATAATTTTTGAAGTTCGGGGTAAACCAATTACTCCGTTATAGAAAAGGAAATATACATCTACTCCTAAGGGGTAAGAATCATATTTTTTTTGCCATTGTTGCCAAAAGCTATCTGGTAAATTAATTGGCATGGTAATTTGTCCGTTTATTCCCGCACCTGATAATGTTGGGAACTTATCTGATAGGGGAGAAAATACTTGCCCCCCTATCATAATTAATAGTGTGGTGGAATCTTCAGGATATATTGGTGTTCCCTGTTTGAATTGGGAGAAACCTGGCATATTATCTATGTCCCAAATAACAGCAAAGTCAGTTTGCTGGGTATCTTCGGTAAAACTACATCCTGTATGAAACAACAGCCAGCTTTTTATCTCTTCACCTAATCCTGGTTGCAACCATACTTTAGTTTCTAGATCGAATAAAGTCAGACAAGTAGCAGCACAAGCAATATTTAATCCCCTTGGTGGAGTTAATTGTGCGGTAATTTGGTTTATTGTTCCAGGGCGAGATAAGGCATAGAGCAACACTTTAAATGTACTTTGAGAATCGTGGATTAAATCTTCAAAACCTGGAAGTTCAACGATCATTGTGAATTATCCATTATTAATTGTTAATTAAGAACTTACTCTCCCCGCAACATAGTAAAAAACTCTACTTTGGTTGCTTCGGTTTGACGCTGTTGTTTTTGTTGACGATCGCTTAATTTTGCTTGCAAAGGCTGTATTACTAGTTCTTGTACTCGTTTGTACCATTCTTTTTGCTGCAACAAACCATCACACACAGCAGCTAATTCTGCGTGGCGTTTGGATCTCCCTCCCACATATCCAAAGCCTTTAATATCTTCCATTTTGATCACGCAACGAGTCACCGTCATTTCTCCTAAGTTAAACGCCTCTCCCGTACCTCCTGCCCTACCTCTAACCATCGCCAAACCGATTTCTGATTGACGCAGAAATGTATATTTAGGCAATTTTCCTAATGTTTGAACCTGTTGTTCTAGATCGACTGGGGAAGATTTCGCTAAGATTGCCATCCATGTTTGTCTTGCTGTTGACGGACTCATTTTCTTAACTCGCTGTTAATTTAAAGTTGAACTGCTGTTAAAATTTATCTAGACATCTAGATTAATATTTAATTTACAGTAGATGGGAATAAATAACAAATAGTAAAGATAAGAAGTAAGAGGTAAGAGGTAAGAGGTAAGAGGTAAGAGGTAAGAGGTAAGAGGTGAAAGGTATGGATCGAGTTAAAATTTCTATTCAAGAACGTACCGAAAATTTTGCTATTAGAATTGTCAAGGCTTATTGCCAAATAAAAAACGATAGTCACTTCGATGATGCAATCATGGTACTTGCTAAACAACTTTTAAGAAGTGGAACAAGTATCGGAGCAAATGTAGCTGAAGCGAAATATGCTCAATCAAATAAAGATTTTATTCACAAATACTCAATAGCACTTAAAGAAGCGAGTGAAAGTAGATACTGGATTCAACTAATGATTAAATCTGAAATTATCCCAGTACAAAAAATGAAATTAATGCTCGAAGAAGTAACAAATATCATCAACATACTAACGAGCATTATCAAAAAACTAAAAGCGAAAGAGAGATAATCTCTTAACTTTTACCTTTTACCTTTTACCTCTTACTTTTGCCCCAAATGAACAAACCGATATACACACGAATAGCCAATGAGTTGAGGACAAATATTGAAGAAGCCGTCTATCAATCTGGAGATAAGTTACCGACGGAAAAAAACTTATCAGAGAGGTTTAACGTGAATCGTCATACCATTAGAAATGCGATCGCTTTACTCAAAGATGAAGGATTGATTAGAGTAGATCGAGGAAGAGGGATGTTTGTGGCGAAAACTCCAATTAAATATCCTATCGGCGAAAGAGTAAGATACAACGAAAGTTTAGAAGCCCAGGGAATAAAAGCTAGTTACGAAAAATTAAAAGCTGTAGAAATACCCAGTGATAAAGCGATCGCTGATGCTTTGAAAATAGACCTAGGCGCACCAGTAGTTTTAATCGAAAGAGTAGGCTTAGCAAACGATCGCCCGATTAGTATTGGCAGTAGTTATTTTCCCAGCGAATTATTTCCAGATCTGATTAAATTTTGGGAAAATTATAGATCGATTTCTAAATTGCTCAAAGAAATATACGATCGCGATCATATACGCCGTTCGACTACAGTTTGCGCCCGTATTGTTAGAGAAGCAGATGCCAGACTGTTACAAATCCCTGCAAATCAGCCAATTTTATTAGCTCAATCAATAAATTGCGATGCGCTCCGCGCTGGCGTAGCCAATCGTGACGAGAAAATTGTCGAATATGGCGTAACCAGATTCAGTGGTGAAATGATGGAATTAGTCTTTAGAACAATTAAAAATTGATCGCTTAACTCAAGGCTAAACTACCCTTAATCTAGATTGGACAGAAGTTATTTTAAACTGCAAGTTAATCCTATTTTGAAAATTGATAGTTGTCCATTTTCAATTATTAATTGTCTATTAATAAAACCATGCAGGAAAAAATCTACACAAACTATCGCTTGCTTCTACCCAACGAAGAAATATTAGGTACGATCGCCATCAAAGATGGAATTATTACTGATATCCAGGGGGGAGTAGTCTCCCAAGGAAAAAATGGCGATGGTAATTATCTTTTACCAGGTTTAATTGAACTCCATACCGATAACCTCGAAAAGTGTATTTCTCCGCGTCCTAAAGTCAGGTTTCCCTTAGAATTGGCAGCAGTCAACCATGACAAAGACTTAATCAGTTCGGGTATAACTACGGTGTGTGATGCGATCGCTATTGGAGATGTAACGCCAAAAGATGATTCTCTACGCATCAATCACTATGCAGCAATGATTGATACCGTGGCAGAGGGACAGGCTGCGGGTAGGTTTAGTACGGATCACCTGCTACATCTACGTTGTGAACTAGGTTACGAACATCTCTACGAGATTATCGAACCCTATGCAGAACACCCGTTGTTAGCAATGATTTCCTTGATGGATCATACTCCTGGTCAACGTCAATTTGTTAAAATTCATAAATACAAAGAATATTATATCGGCAAGCATGGCGTATCCGAAGCGAAGATGGACGAGTTTATTGCTACGCGATTAGATAACCAACACAAACACGCCGTAGAAAACCGTCTGGCTTTAGTTGAATTAAGCCAGAAAAAAAATATTTCTCTAGCCAGTCATGACGATGCTACGGTAGATCATGTCCGAGAAGCGATCTCCGAAGGAGTAGTCTTAGCAGAGTTTCCCACTACTTTTGATGCAGCAAAAGAAGCTCACAACAATGGTTTATTAGTACTAATGGGTGCGCCAAATGTAGTCTTAGGTGGTTCTCATTCAGGCAATGTGTCGGCAATGGAGTTAGTAGAATTAGATTTAGTAGATATTATCTCTTCTGATTATGTACCCAGGAGCTTATTACACTCGGCATTTATTATTAGTAGAACAGCCAATAAAGCATTGTACGAAGTAATCAAATATATTACCCTAAATCCAGCCAAAGCTATTAATTTAGATAATCAAATTGGCAGTTTAGAAGTAGGTAAAAAAGCCGACTTTATTACCGTACATAACGATGATGTAGTTCCTATGATTAGGTCAGTTTATAAACAAGGCGATCGCGTAGCTTAGTTAGGAGTAATTATCCATTGTCCATTGCTAATTGTTATGGGTCGCGTAGTCCTTTAGGGTCATTTATTATTTATGCTTGTCCAGTAGGGGAATTGAATAAGCAAATAGAGAAGTATTTCGATCTAAGTCGCGAATTGTATGGGGCAAATTCAGCCCATAAATATATGCCTCATTGTACTCTCACAGGATTTTTCAATGCCAAATTAGATTTAATTCCTGTTTATCTAGAAGCTTTGGATAGAGCATATATTGAAGCCAAAAACAATCATTTTTTAGAAATAGAAATCGAGCAATTGACCTTTAAAGAAAATTGGTATGGTTTGGAATTGCAGTGCGATCGTCTCAAGCAATTAATTGCTAACTTTGCTCAAACAGAAACTCTTGCAAAATATTTTGACAAATTGAGATTAAAAGATTGGTTACATCTTAGTTTGGCTTATGATTTTAACTCCGAACACGAAACTCAATTAAAGCAATTGGCAATAGAGACGATCGATATAAAAGCAAATGTAAATTGGGAATTACGTTTCTATCAAAAAAATCCCGATTGGTCTTGGAAATGCCTTCAATCTTGGGCAATTAATTAGCCATAATTGTTAATTATTCATTGTCCATTATCAATCTATGCCTTACCCATAACTCCCGAAACTCTTGTTTAGAATAGCTTATAGCCTCCGATATTGGGCTTGATTTTTGCTGTTTCCCTTTTGTTTTGGTTGTTAGCGAACGCTTTTCCGTTAGTCTAAACTACAGTTAATTATTAATTAACTCTTAACCATTAATTTAACTACTATTTACCTGTGTCTGAGACGATGAGAAGTGGATTTTACGTAGTTGTAGAAACTAATACTTGATCGAGTGAATGTAAAGAATTTATGTCGATATCATTTTAGTCGATACTTTTTATAAACGTCAAGAAAAATATCTAATTAACTTGATAAAAAGTGCAAAAAATATTCCTTTCGATGAAAATTACTAAATCTAGTATTGGTTGAAAGCAAAACTACAGTAAATATCCAGTTGTAGAAAAAATCTAAAAAATATTAAGTTTCTTATCACAAATTTACATGGATAATTCTATTGAGTTAACACAAATTGGTCGCTATGATTCGGGGATTTTCGATGAAGGGGCGGCTGAAATTACGGCTTACGATTCAGGCAGCCAACAGTTATTTGTGATTAACGGTGCGACTAGCACTATTGATATTTTAGACCTTAGCGACCCAACCAATCCTACTTTCGTAAATGCGATCGATATTTCCGAATTGGGAGATGGCATTAATAGTATTGCTATTAAGGATGGTATCGTCGCCGCAGCCATTGAAGGAGAAGCTGCCGAGGACTTAGGAAGTATTGTTTTCTTTGATATTGAAGGCAATGTTTTAAACCAAGTAACCGTAGGTGCATTACCCGACATGGTTACGTTTACTCCCGACGGAACTAAAGTATTGGTAGCCAATGAAGGCGAACCTGATGGGGACGAACCTACTATCAATCCTGAAGGTTCGGTAAGTATTATCGATATTTCTGGAGGTATTGAAAATGCAACGATAACTACTGCCGACTTTACTGCTTATAACGGCAAAGAAGAAGAATTACGCGGTCAAGGGGTGAGAGTTTTCCCTGGCATAGACTTTGCTAATGATGTCGAACCAGAATTTATTACTGTAAGTCCCGATGGCACCCAAGCATTTGTTGCTCTCCAAGAAAATAATGCGATCGCCGTAATCGATCTGGAGACTGGGGAAGTTAGCGATATTCAAGGTTTAGGTTTAAAAGACTATAGCCTGGAAGGGAATGGTTTAGATGCCAATGATGAAGATGAAGAAATAAACATTCAAAACGAACCCGTCTTTGGACTCTATCAACCAGATGCGATCGCAGCTTATGAGGTAGATGGCGAGACTTACTACGTTACAGCTAATGAAGGAGATGCTAGAGATGAAGACGAACGCATTGAAGATCTAGAATTAGATCCCGATGCTTTTCCTAATGCAGAAGAGTTACAGTCAGAAGAAAACCTAGGACGTTTGGAAGTTTCTACCATTGATGGGGATACTGATGGAGATGGTGATTTTGACCAATTGGTATCCTATGGCGGACGTTCTTTTAGTATCCGCGATGCCCACGGTAACTTAGTCTTCGATAGTGGCGATGACTTTGCCCACATTACTGCCGAACAAGTACCCGAACTATTTAACTCCAACGGTACGTTAGACTCTTTCGATAGTCGCAGCGATGCTAAAGGTGCAGAACCTGAAGGGGTAGTTGTGGGAGAAGTAGACGGTACGCCCTATGCTTTTGTTGGTTTAGAAAGAACTGGCGGCATCATGGTATACGACATTGGCGATCCTGCCAATTCCGAATTCGTTCAATACATCAACCCCATCGACGAAGAAACGGGCGATGCTTTGGATCTTGCCCCTGAAGGCTTACAGTTTATTCCTGCCGATGATAGTCCCAACAGCGAACCTTTATTAACTGTCTCTAACGAAGTTAGCGGTACGGTTAGCATCTATCAAATCGATCTTTCTACTGATGGCGGTGAAAATCCCAGTCCTACTTTTGAACCCATTTTTGGTACTACTGAAAGCGAAACTATCGAAATCACTGGCAGCAATGGCTTAGTATTTGCTGGTGGTGGCGACGATTTAATCGATTTATCTACGGTCGAAGGTGGCAACCGTATCTATGGGGGAAGTGGTAGCGATACTATCATCCTCGGAGAAAATGACCGAATCTTTGCTGATGACGGAGACGATCGCATCTTTGCATTAAGTGGTGGCGGTAACAGCATCAACGGTAACTTAGGTGCGGATCAATTCTGGATTGCCAACGCTGAAATTCCCGACTCTCCCAATCGCATCAAGGACTTTACTAGCGGTGAAGATGTTATCGGTATTGCTGGTTTGGGTATCGGCTTCGACGATCTTGATATAACTCAAACCGACATGGGGGCGTTAATTTCTACCGACGGTAACGATTTGGCAATTGTTACTAATACTCCCGATGGTTTCTTATCCCACCCCGAACATTTTGTCTTTGCGTAGTTATTCAATCGACAATTGACAATTGACAATTTGTTTATATATTGAGTACTCCCCCTGCTAAAGCAACGCTTCGCTGGGGGATTCTAAGCGGATGTCTTCGTTCGGGCTGAAGCCTCTTCCTCCGACGTTTCCATTAACTGACCAAAGGCGATACCTTTGGGGATGACTCAAAACACCCCTAGACAGTCGGCTAAGTTCTAAACCCAACGTTCTGCTTACTTTACGGATAATGTTAGCTGCTCCATTGCAGTCTGCGTTCAAATACCATTGTCCATATCCAACTCGATACAAACCTCGCTTAGTTCTTCTGCCTGATGGTTTCCAATCCTTGGGTTTCTCACCATAAGTAGGAAGATAGTCACCATCTAAGAAACTAGCTTTGCTGGTATATGATTCTTCAGTCTCAAAAAACTGAATACCATATTGCTCACACATTTGAGCAATTCTGTCTTTAAGTCGTGCTGTGGGGATGGGTACGAACTCAGAATTATTTTTCTTACCGATGTTAATACTGTCTTTGTTGCGTTTATTCCAACCAAAAACAATAGTACCGATATTATTTTCGAGGCAATGAGATATTACTATCCTTGCTGCTTTGTTGATACCATCGCGTACTTGTCGATTACGTTTTTCAGTTATTGCAGCAAGCTTATTACTCCAGAATCCTTGTGATTTATTTTCTTTAATAGTTGATACTTGTTTGTTATACCAACGATTCATTGACTTGATATGTTTCCCATCAACAATAAAACTGGTTTCAACATTAGAAACACAAGTCAGCCAATTATTTAAGCCAGAGTCAATTCCCAGTACATTATTTGAATCAAGTTTTACTTTTTCTACTTCTTTTGTATAGACAAATTCAAAATAGAAACAGTTATTTCTCGGCAAAATTCTTAGCTCTTTAATACTTGCAAAATTAAGATTACTAGGCATTGGTATATAAAAACTGTCTAAACCAAACCAACGTTTACAAGTCTTACCCAGTGGGACTCTTATCTGATTATTTTTTAACTTAAGTGCTTGTTTAGGATAACTAACTGTAGCTAGACCACCTTTTTTTCTGTAGTTTGGTATCCTTGGTCTATCAGCTATTTCTCCTTTCTTATAAGCTTTAACTAAACCTTTATAAGAATTAAAAGATTCTGCTACAGTTCTTAATATTTGCTGTGCTGCTTGAGAGTGCAACACCTTGTAGTGATAGTTAGTTTTGTATTCCTTCTCTAAATCGTATTTGCCAATAATTTTCTTGGCTTTAAAGTATAGTTGTCGAGCTAAGTATATTCCCATGTTGGTGAGTTTATGAGACTCCTCACATAAAAATATTAGTATATTAATTAAGTCGTTATTTTGACCTACTAATATTTGTTGGCAACTGTACATACTGACCTCAAAAACTCAAAAGAATTATATCATGTTTCGGGATGGTTAAAACCATCTCTAAATCTTTGATTTAGCTCGCTTATATCCCCCGCTTGAAAGACGGGGGCTTTACGCTCCACAAAGGTAATTTTATAACATCCAGCATCAGCACTGATTTTTAAAGCCTGTTGCATCATTTGTTTGCCATAACCTCGACCTCTATAGCTAGATAGAAGTTTGGTCTCTATTTCGTTGTTCATTGTCAATTTGTGAATGACTTTTCAATCGCTGGCATGAAATATTCTACATCAGGCGTTTTCAAACCTTTTACCTTTGCCAGATCGTCCCAAATTCGCAATCTAACCGCATCTTCAGCATAAGGCTGGCTAATAAACTCTCTTGCCTCATCTTGAGTAAAAATACCACCCTGCAATTCTAAGCTAGTTTTAGAAGCCCAAGACAAACTACTCCAATAATCTTTATCTACCGCACAAAGATATCTTTTAGCATCAACGTGCATTCGGATAGGTTCAGTTACAGCATCGCTAAAAATAGTTTTTAGATAGCCCAAAGCTCTATATTCATGGCGATCGTCAATACCTCTTGCTGCTGGATCTTCCCCCAAATTATGAACCAGATGACCAAAATCGTGTAATAGAGACGCGGTAATTAATTCGAGGGTAGCATTACTAGTTTCGGCTAAGGTAGCACATTGCAAAGCGTGTTCTAATTGGCTAACCGCTTCTGTGCCATATTGTGCTTTCCCTTGAGTTGATAGTATTTTGAAAATCGATCTAATACGACTATTTTTTAAAGCATTCATTTTTAAGAATTAATTTATTTCATAGATTGTAAAACAAATTCAAACTAATAAAATATTTATAAGATTAATTTTAAGTTATTAAAAAGTTAACTATCAACCCACAAAATAGATAATAAAATCTTAAATTAAATATAATTTAAAATTTATTTTTGCTTGATAACTTTGCCAAGATAAGTAGCAACGAAAAGCAAGTTTAAAGCAATCGACGAATGAAACTTACAGCAAGTATTTTAAAATACAAAAATCAAGTTAGTAGCTGTCTCTTCGGAATCACAGTTATATTATGAGTCAAAATGTAAAACTTGAAGATTTAATTCCTGTACCTACGGGAATATTACGAATAAATAATCTTTTTCTTGATCGTCAAATAAATAGGAAATCTATTGAATTATCTTTAATTATTCCTACATATAACGAAAGTAAAAATATCGAACAATTGATTCAAATTATAATTAATACTTTAGATAGGATAGTAGTAAATCAATATGAATTAATTGTCGTTGACGACAATAGCCCCGACTTCACCTGGAAATTTGCTGCTGAATTAAGTCATAAATATTCTCAAGTAAAAGTCATACGTCGAGAATCTGAGAAAGGATTAGCAACGGCAACTATTAGAGGTTGGCAGGCTGCCAAAGGGCAAGTTTTAGGCGTAATTGATGGAGATCTACAACATCCCCCACACATTTTAACTAGGCTTTGGCAAGAAATTGAAAAAGGTGCAGACATTGCGATCGCCAGTCGCAATCTGGAAGGAGGCGGAGTCAGCGAATGGAGTATTGCCCGTCGCTTTCTTTCACGGGGGGCGCAAATGCTGGGGTTATTGGTTTTACCCGAAGTAATGGGGCGCATTAGCGATCCGATGAGTGGCTATTTTATGGTGCGTCGGGATGCTTTATTAGGTAAAACTTTCAATCCTTTGGGTTATAAAATTCTCGTTGAGGTGATGGCTAGAGGCAATATTCGTTGGATCGGTGAGGTTGGCTACATTTTTCAGGAAAGGAAGACAGGAGAAAGCAAGGTTACACATCAGCAATATCTTGAATATCTTTTGCATTTAATACGTCTTAGACTACATTTGTGGCAGATCGATCGCTTCATTCGTTTTGGCGTTTCAGGTTTTAGTGGCGTATTTATTAATCTGGCAGTTTTATACTTTTTACGAGAGTTTGCCGATCTCGGACTAACACGCAGCGCAATTATCGCAGCAGAAATAGCGATCGCCAATAATTTTTTCTGGAACGATCGCTGGACTTTCAAAGATATATCTAGCAATCAAAAAGGTATTCACAACAGACTAATCAGATTTTTAAAATTTAATTTGATTTGCCTTTCTGGATTAATATTGAATATTTTATTGTTAAATATTCTCTATAATTTATTGGGTATCAATGAATATATAGCAAATATCATCGCGATCGCCATAATTACTTTTTGGAATTATTGGTTTAACCTGAAACTTAGTTGGCGCACGACCGACACAAAAAAATGACACAAAAAAAGATCGACGAAGATAATACTACTACGTTTAAAGCCTGGGCAAATATGGCGATTTCCAAACACGCCAATAAAATTTTTAAACATGAAGCCAAGGTTATTAAAGATAAAGATCCAGAAAAACTACATCAAATGCGAGTCGGCGTGCGACGTTTACGCAGTGCGATAAACGTTTTTGCGATCGCTTTGGATTTGCCGCCAATGGTGACGGATAAAAATCTAGGTAAAATCGGACGGACTCTGGGAAAACTGCGAGATTTAGATGTTTTAATGGCTGAGTTGAGCAATAATTATCAACCCCAGTTACCCAAAAAAGAACGGCAAAGTTTAGACGAAGTGCTAGTTTCTTTGCACAAGCAACGCAAACATAAATTGCAGCAAGTACGTCAAACCCTTAAAGGACAATTTTATCTCGACTTCAAGCAGGAATTAAGCGACTGGTTGAGTAAACCTAAATATCAACCCATAGGAGATTTCGATCTCAAATTCGTCTTACCAGATTTATTATTACCTCAAGTTAGTCTACTGCTACTGCACCCTGGTTGGTTAGTGGGAGTAAAACCAGAAACCCTAAAAACAGGGGATGAAATTCAAACTACTCCAATATCCGATACCAAAGCAGTAGAAAAATTATTAGATCGGCAAGAAACAACGCTGCATGACTTAAGAAAAGTAGCTAAAAAGGCTCGCTACAACTTAGAACTGTTTACTCAATTCTACGATCTCAGATACCAAGATTACCTAAAAAAAATAGAACAAGTACAAGAAGTACTGGGAGAAATTCAAGATGCTTATGTACTCAGGGCGGTATTAGAAAAAATCTTAAAAGCACCAATTAAACGTAAAATGCCAGAATTGTCAGCATCACTTGCCAATAACCGCTACCAAAAATGGCAACAGTGGTCTATTTTACAACAGGAATTTTTAGCTGACGAAACTCGTCGGGAGTTGAGAGAAATAATTTGTCAGGTAAACAATCAGGAAATTCAACGATTGATAACTGAAAAGTAATTATTCATTGTTCATTGTTTAAATAACCCATAGTAGGATTTAGATTCATCAAAGGTCGATCGATCGCTTCTTGCCAGATATTGACCAAATTACGAATACTGTTTTCCCAGCTATATTCTTTAACAGAAAGTTTCGCTTGTTGTCCCATTCGCTGTCTTAAATCTGCGTTTTCAACTAATATTTTGAGTTTATTAATAAAGTCAGAGCGATCGCCTGGGGTATAGAGATAACTATTGCGACCATTTTGAATATTTTCGACTACTCCGCCCGAATTTGGGGCAAGCACGGGAATTCCCGCAGCAAAAGCCTCTAAAATAGTCAACCCTCTGGTTTCTTTTTCCGAGGTAGTGACGTGTAGATCGCAATTTGTTAATAATGCAGGAACATTTCCTGGAGATACTCTACCCATAAAATGAACATGAGGAGCCAATTTATTTAATTTTACAGCTATTTGCGATCGCATCGGACCATCTCCCGCCACAATAATTGCTACTTTAGTCAAATCTATTTGTTGAGATAAGCTTGTCATAGCACTAAGCGTAAAATCCCAGCCTTTGTCAGGGTACAAACGTCCGAGAAAAACAATTTTAACTAGTTTATCTATCTGAGATATTCCATAGTTAGATTGCCAAAAATTTGGTTTTATTAGACACTTTTGGAAATTCGCAGCATCGAAACTAATTAAATTACTATAGCGAGTATTATTAATTCCTAATTCTTTAATTTTAGCGTGAGTAATTTTACTAGAAACTAAAGTTAGATCGTAAGAATTATATACCCAGACAATTAGTTTTCTAAGCAAATATTTGATTGCAGCAAATATAGGCGAAGGGAGAGGAAAATAATCTCCGAGATAATCTAAGAAGTTGGTACGAAAGAAGCAAACACAGGGAATGCCTACCTGTTTAGCATAATTAACTCCCGCTAGCCGACAAAAACCGACATAAAGTCTTTCGGGTTCGTCTACATGAATAATATCAGGTTGAAATTCCTTTAATTCTTTAATAACTGTTTGATAAGAACAGCGATTTACATTTGGCTCATAATCTAATCCGACAAAAGAATCGCTGGCTAAGTTGATAATCTTTACTCCAGGCAAAATTTTGCCTGTAAAGTCTCGCCAGTTCGGATAACTTTTTTCTAACCTGCTGTAATCGGGACAAAATAACCTAACCTCATGTCCCCACTGGCTTAATACTCTCAACCTTTGTAGTCCACTAACGGTAACGCCATCAATAATTGGTAGAAAACAAGATGCAATAATGGCTATCTTCATTGTGGAGATTGTGATTTTGCTAACTATAAACAATATAAAAATAAACAATATAGATAAAAATTAGCTTAAGAATTGTCTATGGTTTGGCTTACTTATAGTTAAATTAACCAAGGCTTAAACTAATTAATTGAATTTTCTTCCTGGTAAGACTAAACTCGTCCATAGTGTATGAGGAGTTAATTCAAAATAATGGTACGTATTTCGTCTTATTGTTACAAAACCACACTAGAAATAGCCGTAATATTTGTTTTTTTGAGTTTAAGACTATTGCTCGATAGTAATAAGTAGTTCCACCTAAATAAAAGTAAAATAGAAAATGATGTATTTGAGATAGT
>NZ_JADWDC010000017.1 GCF_020640915.1 Waterburya agarophytonicola KI4
AATAAAAAAATAAAGGTGATTTAGTTAATGCAATGTAAATACGTCTAAGCTTATAATCTCAAACAAATCTATTGATATTGAGGGATTGAGAGAGTAAAACAGCTACCTTTACCCAATTCTGAAGTTACGATAATATCTCCGCCGTGGAGTTGAGCCAATTTGCGCGACAATGTCAATCCCAAACCCGTACTTTCATGATGGCTAGTGATTTGGGGGAAAGGTTTGAATAGTTTAGTCATATTTTTTGCCGATATCCCCGTACCCGTATCAATGACAGCAAAATAGAGGAACTGATCTTTTAGTCTAACTTGGAGAGTTATCGAACCGCGATCGGTAAATTTAATTGCATTACTCAATAAATTGATTAAAACTTGCTTGAGACGTAGAGAATCAGCCGTACAGAAGTCAATATTTTTGTCTAAATCTAAAGAAAAATTCAATCCTTTCTGTTGGGCTTTTTCTTTAACAATAAACATCGCAGCTTGACAAATTTCTCCAACAGATAGTTTTTCTAACTCTAATTTTTGCTTTTGAGCGTCAATTTTAACTATATCAAGATAATTTTTTACTAAAGCTAGTAAATGCTCTGCCGAACTTAAAATTCCAGCAGCATACTGCAATTGTTTCTCGTTTAAAGAACCATAATATTGCTCCTTAAGCATTCTGGCAAAACCGACAATTGAAGAGATCGGGCTGCGTAACTCATGATTGAGATGAGAAATATGTTCTTGTTTGGCTTTTTCATTGCTCAACCAGCTTTGCTTTTCTTGTTCTAGCTGTTCGATTCTTTTATTTTGGTGAGAAATATATTCTTGCTTGGTTTTTGTTTGTTTTAACCAACTTTGTTTTTCTCGTTCTAGTTGTTCGATTTTTTGATGTTGCTGTCTAATTAAATCCTCTTGCTGGGTGACGATCGCTTGTTTGCTAAGAAAATTAAATAAAGTTTTTTCTAAAATATCTGGTAGCTGACTAATATTACGTCTAAGAATATAACCGTCAACCCCTAATTGAATCATATCTACCGCCTGTTTGTCTCCAAGAGGATCTGTAATCAAAATCAAGGGAATACAGGGATATAAATGACACAGCCACTGAATTTTTTCTCTTAAAGAGTGGATATCTTTACTATTAGTATCAGAAAAATAATCATATAAAATCGCACTATATTGTTTCTGGGACAAACGTTCGAGAGAGAGATCTATCGACCTGAAATCATAGGTAAATTTCATGTCTGCTGCATGCAGTGAGTTAGTAATCAGCTGAATGTTATTAGTACTATCTGTAACGATAAGAAGATTCACGTTGCTGAGTGCAGTTGTTTTTGATGGTAACTGTAAAGTTGACCCAGAACTTTCAGACATAGTTGTAAATACTTATGGCAATTTGATTTTAATCAGGTGGTTTATATTTTTTTATACTATGCTACACACTTTCCATTTCAGCTTTTATTTTAGATAAACTTTGACTTGATGTCTCGAATAAAAACTACGATCGCGATAATTTTTATTTAGTTTTGTATCAATTGGGAAAGGGGTTTTTACTCTGTGTTCGTTTATATTTAAAATTCTTTCCGAGCAAAAACCATCATAGAAATAATTAATAACAATGCAGTATATAATGTCCCATATAAAGCATGATTTAAAAGTTCGGTAGAACTAGGCAACAAACCATATACTGCTTCGTTTTTTAGATCCAACCGTGAGAGATTGGGCAAAACTAAATATAAGCTAGTGGTTAAACTTTCAATACTGGCATTTTTACTTAGTTTTCCTAACTCTACCAAATCTTCGCTAAAGTGTCCCATCAAGTAGACTCCAAAACTCAGCAAGGTAGCCAAGATCGAACTAGTGAATACTCCAAACAAAATTGCCACTGCCACAATCAATGATAGTTCTAGAAGAAGATAAACTGCGGCGATCGCTAAAGCCCCTACAGGATAGGTAATCTCAGAAAAACTAAGCATAGCCAGATAAATACCCATCATGATTGTAACGGTAACTGCTAAAACTGCGGTCAGTCCTAAATGTTTGCCTAAAATAAGTTCGGCACGACTAATGGGTTTAGGAATTAGCATTAATAAAGTACGTTTTTCAATCTCTTTGTTAATTAATGCCGTCCCGACAAAGATAGCTACAATTACACTTAAAATGGCGATCGCACCTATACCAAAGTCCAAGAGAATTTTTTCATGAGTACCCGCTGCAATTTCGGGAATAATTCTTTGAGCGAGGATCAACAATAAAGAGAAGAAAGCAATAAAGTAGAGAATGCGATCGCGAATTACTTCTTGAAAGCCATTGTTGGCAATGGTAAAAACTCTAATCAAGTTCATCGATTAAAAAATTACAAAATAATATTTAGGCGTTTACACTGTTATCTTGCCCAAATCTTTCGTAATAATTAACATTATGCTCATTTTTGTCTGTGATTTCCGTTCCATCGATGAAGATTTTTACCGTTTTAAATTGAGACGATGGAGAATTCTGTGGGCAAGTTGTTGGGGAAAAACGGGTTTGTTGACAAAATCGTTGGCACCGCTGGCAAATACTTCAGTAGAAATAGCAGCATCTTGATGGATACTGAGAAATAAAACTGGTAGTTTATACCAATAGGGATGAGTCCGCAGAACTTTGCATAACTCAATTCCGCTAAGGTGGGGCATTTCTATATCTAGTACGAGTAAATCGGGAGTAACAGCTTGAAGTACGTCCCAAAATTGCCGAGGATCGTCTAGAGTAGTTAACTCAAATCCCCAAGGTTTAAGTAAAGTAGGTAGCATCTTCAAAAGTTCTATGTCATCATCGACAATCATCACTTTTTTACCCAAAGATGAGTATCGGGCTGCTTTTTGGCAAACAGTAATAATTTGATTGGCATCGATGGGTTGAGTTAGATAAAATTTGCCCCCGTGTCTGGCTACAAGCAAACGATCTTCAAAGCGATCGCGATCGGCAATCACAATAACTGGAATAGATGGTATGAGCAATGTGAATTCAGGGATTAGGGCTAAATATTCTTGTCTAGAAAAAGAGTTGGATTCGTTTTCGGCAAAAGACAACTTAAGCAATACGGCATCGGGGAGTTTTTTGCCTCTTAACTGCTGTTCTTCCAGCCAGTTTTTGACTGATTCTGGGGTGGAGATTACTTTAGTCGATATTCCCTGACTGTTTGCTTCGGGGATTAAATCTTGGGCAAAATTATCATCGTCACTAGCAATTAAGATTAAAAGGGAATTTTTTGCTGATTCTTGAGCTATTTGGGTAATAATATTTTGTTTGCTGGCTAATTCTTGCTCTAAAGCTTTTAAATTGTTCGATAATAATAATAATTGTTTTGGATTATGACTTAGATAATTTTGTAATAGTTGTTCGATCTCTTTGGCTAACCTAGAAGCTAAATTTAGACCAAATTGCCCCAAATTTCCTGCCAAACTATGAGCAGCGATAATTGCCGAAAGGCGATCGCTCAAATCTAAATTATCTGCACTCAATAAATCTATCGCTTGGGCTAAATTTGCTAACTGTTGTTCTCTTTTAGGCTCATATTTTTCCCAAATGCAAGTTAAAGCCTGAAGATGTTTGGTTTTCTTGTCTGGCAGAGGGGGAGACGTTGACACTGCTGTTAGATCGATGGGATCTATACTTTTTTCTTTTTCAGTAACTTTAGGGGCAGCTTTTAGACAGTAGCCTTGTCCTCTCACCGTCACAATCAAATCGTCGGGAAAGCCAGTTTGCTTTAATTTTTGACGTAGACGACGCAAATGAGAGCGAACGGTGGCAACTGCTGGATATTCTGTCGATGACCACAGGCGATCAATAATATCTTCTACGGAAAAAACTTCTTGACGATGGCGCAGAAACAACTCTAGCAAGCGATATTCTTTTGCTGTTAGAGATAATGAATTTCCTTGATAAATGATTTCACTGCTACAGGGGTTTAGCTCTAAATCTCCCCAACGTAATATAGGTAGAAAATCACAGTTCAAACGGCGTAACAAAACTCGAATGCGGGCAGTCAATTCCTCCACATCAAAAGGTTTACAGATATAATCATCTGCACCAGCATCAAGACCGCGAATTTTATTTTGACTGCCACTACGAGAAGTCAATAAGATTATGGGAGTGGCATAATTATGCTCCCGAAAACGCTGACATAGTTGAATTCCATCGAGCTTGGGTAAAAACCAATCAAGAATAATCAAGTCGTAATTATAAGTAGAACCATAAATCCACCCTTGTTCTCCATCCGTTGCCACATCGATCGCATAATTCTGTTGGGCGAGAGTTTTGGTTAACAGTTCCACTAAAACCAGATCGTCATCAACTAATAAAATTTTCATTACTTATTACTTATTACTGATTACTTAATTAAATTTCCCATCCCAGTATTTTGGCGATTTGACTGGCAAGAGTCATAGAATTAAATGGTTTAGTAATTACATCCACAACTCCCAAACTTTGAAACTGAGTTTTTTCGTCAGCTTGGGCTTTTGCCGTTAAAAAAATTACGGGAATAGAGCTAGTTTGGTCATTATTTTTTAGTTGAGATAGGGTTTCAATTCCATCCATTCCTGGCATCATCACATCCAGAAGAATAACGTCAGGCTGTTGCTGTTGAGCTAAATCTATCCCTTTGAAACCAGAAGAGGCGATCGCCACTTGCCAACCAGCTTCAATTTCGATTCCTACCTGAACTACCTCCTGAATTGTTTCTTCGTCGTCAATGAGTAAGATATTTTTATGAGTCATGGAGATCGCTCCTCAAAGCAATTAAAAAATGTATAAACAAAATAGGGAAGATTAAGAGAAATTTATTGATTGCTGATTACTTGCCTTATGTTCAGGTAAGGTGAAATAAAAGGTACTGCCTTGTTCAAAGCAACTTTCAGCCCAAATTTGACCTCCGTGTCCTTCCACAATCTGACGACAGATCGCCAAACCCAAACCAGTACCACCTTTCTTACGAGAATCGGAAGAATCTACCTGTTGAAACCGCTCGAAGATGGTTTCTAGACGATCTTGGGGAATACCCTGCCCTCGATCTTGCACGGCAAAAGTAATGTAGGAAATGGACTGATGTTTGCTATCGGAATTGTTCTGGGAGTCGATCGCAGCGGAGAGAATTACAGTGCTGTTGCTCGGAGAAAACTTAATTGCATTACTGACTAAATTAGTCAGGGTTTGGATGATGTAATCTCGATCTGCCCAAACCACAAATTCATTGGGTTTGAATGATAGTCTAATTCCTTGTTCTTGAGCGAAAGTTTTCATTGCCTGGACTGTTTCTACCATCAAGTCTCTAGCTTTACAGGCTTGTTTGTTCATGGTGATTTTGCCTGACTGAATTCTCTGTAAATCGAGGACATTATTTACTAGGTGTACTAGCCTTTCAGTCTGCTCGTCAGCAATCTTAAGCATCCGTTCTCCCTGACTAGAAAGGCTGCCTAATTTCCCCGTGGCTAAAATTTTCAGGGAACTATGAATTGAGGTTAGGGGGGTGCGGAGTTCGTGACTGACGACGGAAATAAATTCATCTTTCATCCGTTCGATCGCCTTGCGATCGCTAATATCGCTAGTCAGAGCAAAAAATCCCTGAATCATATTTTGTTGTTGAATATGGGGAATATAAGTAACGCTTAGGGAATGAACGCAACCATCCTGCAAGGCTAAATCTCGCTCGTAGGTAACGGTTTCGCCTTCAAGTGCCTTGGCGACATACGGACTAATTTGTTGATATTCATCGTCTCCATGAACCTCTGCCAAGTGGCGATCGCAAATCTCTTCAGGATCTAATGCCAGCCAAGTTTGATAGGCTTGATTATTGAAGCGATAATGCTGGTGGCAATCGACATAGGCAATCAATACAGGTAAGCCGTTGGCAATTAAACGTAGCTGTTCTTCACTGTGGCGCAGTGCTACTTCGGCTTTGGTGCGAACATTAATTTCTTGTCTTAATTTAGCAGTTCGTTCGGCAACCAATCCCTCTAGATTTGCCAATAATTTACTCTGAAGTAGGGCAATTCCAATTTGATCGGCTAATTGCTGCATTAATTCTTGTTCAAACTCAGTCCAATCTCTGATTGCTTGGCATTGATGAGCAATCAACAAACCCCAAAGACGATCTCCTTTAATGCCCTGGTCAATTTGGACATTTTGAAGAATCGGCACTACCAGCTTGCTCTTGATTTGCCATTGATCCATGAACTCAATCAGACATTCGGCTACATCTGCATTTTTTGCACGAACATCAGTAATTGCTCTAACTCTTCCTTTGGTATAAAGTTGGCGATAATCGGCAGGAAAGACTTCTTCTGGGAACTCTATGCCGATTATCGGCTTAAAGTCTGGTAAAACTGCTTCTTTGATGGGCATTCCCGTACCGTTGTCAAAAACCTGATAAATCAATACCCGATCTGCTTGCAGAATCCTTTGCACTTCCGTGACGGCGGTTTGCAGAATTTCATGTAGCTGGAGAGATTGACGAATTTTGAGGGTAACTTCAGCAAATAATTCTACTCGCTGGTAATAAAGGTCTAGTTCCGCTGCTGTCTGACGTTGAAAATCGGTAAGATCCCTTAAAACCAGTAAATTGTGTTGGGACGAGACATCTTTGACTTGACTGTATTCAACAGTTTTAAGTTCTCCTTGGTACTCCTTGAGTTGAGTTTCTACTCTCTCTTGAGGATTTTGCCAATCTAGAGATGACTTGAGAAACTTCTCGATTGATTTTCCCATCAGCTTTTTTTTCCCTGCGCCAAATAATTTACAGGCAGCAGGATTAACTTCGACAATGCGATCTTTACTATCCAAAATAGCGATCGCGACCGTGGAGTTTTGAAATACTGCTTTGAATAATGACTTTTTGGTGGTCGTTTTTTTAACTCCCGCCATGATTTAATTTATAAATATTTTTATTAACCAAGCTTAACTGGAATTAAAGCTTAGTTAACAAATGTGAAATTAAAATTAACTATATCAACAGTTAGCCAAGATTCAATTTGCTGGTAAAACACCTAAATAATATTATTTCGTTAAAATTCAGATGGGTAGGTTCAGAAGTCAGAAAAAATACTAGATCGTCAAAACTTATCTATACTCTTTCGCGCCCGAAAGACTAAAGCTTTATTGGAACTAGTACCCACTCTAAACTTTCCGAACCCATGAATTGAAGACCATTATTAAACTAGCTTTTAGCTATATGAGCTTTAACTCAAGCCAGAGCAAATATAGTCAAAATAAACACCCATTTCTTTACCAGCATCAGCACCTACTAAGCTAGCAGTCACTTCTTTCATTGCTTGAATTGCTTTAACAGTTGAAGCAACGGGAACTCCAAGAGAATTGTAAGTTTCTTTTAAACCGTTTAGTACGCGCTCATCTAAAACTGATGGATCTCCAGCTAGCATGGCGTAAGTGGCATAACGAAGATAGTAGTCTAAATCGCGAATACAAGCTGCATAACGGCGACAAGTATACATATTTCCGCCAGGACGAGTAACGTCAGAATATAGTAAAGACTTAGCTACTGCCTCCTTGACAATACTAGCTCCATTGGCACTGATTACGCTGGCTGTCCGAACTCGTAATTGACCAGTTTGAAAATAGCTTTTGAGCTTGTCCATAGCAGGACCATCGAGGTATTTGCCTTGAACGTCAGCCGAATTGATAACAGAGGTAATTGCGTCTTGCATAATTTTGTTTCCTTAGTTTTACCTAGTCAAAAAATTTAGTTACTGAATGTGTTAGAAACTATTGCATAGCTCCAATAACGTAGTCAAAATAAGCGGCGGCTTCTGTAGTGTCTTCAGCAGACATCATGGAAGTAGCGATACTTTTCATTTCGCGAATGCTTTGAGCCATAGCACCAACATCAGTACCTAATGACTTGTACATTTCTTTTGCACCAACTAAACCAATTTCTTCGATGGGAGTTATGTCACCAGCTACTACACCATAAGTGATTAAGCGTAGGTAATAGTCCATGTCACGAAGACAAGTTGCAGTCATTTCTTCACCGTAAGCGTTTCCGCCAGGAGAAACAACATCAGGACGCTTTTGGAACAGTTGGTCACCAGCTTGTTTAACAATACGCTCGCGGGACTCGGTAAGAGTTTGAGCAATACGCAAACGGCTTTCTCCAGTTGTAACAAAAGCTTTAATTCTATCTAATTCACCAGGACTCAAATATCGAGCCTCAGCATCAGCGTTCACAATAGATTTTGTGACTATACTCATTAATGGATTCCTCCTAAAAAAATGAAGCGAAACGTTATGGGAAATTTGTCAAAAAGCTCTAAGCTATAGTGGCGTAATACTGGCGATTTTACCGCCTTGACGTTGGACTCTCTGCATATGAGGAGTTAACTCTTCATAGGGAATAACAACGGCTTTATTTACCCGACGTACTTTGGGGTATCCTGGTCGGTTGATGCCTGCAACTTCAACCCGAAACAGACGACCAGAGCCGTAAGCTTTTGAGCCACCAAAAGCACTGTAGGAAGCATCTCCTTTTGCAGCAGGCTGGAAGGCAAAGCCACTTCCCGAAGAAGATACGATCGCCGAAGCGGTATTGCGAGCTAAATCTTTGACCAAGCGGGGAGCATTCCCAGTCAACTGTGCGCGATCGCTATTGGCATAGCCTCGGTAAAGCTGTAGTAAACGAGGAAAACCCACTGAGCGTTGACCAATACCAGTAGTCACCAGATCGCGGTAGTAGGGAACAATGTTTTCCCCAAAGTAGGTTTGGTACTCTGATGAATCAATATAATCGTCAATATCAGCGTTAAAACCCTGAGATTGATAAAGATTTAAATGATCTGTAATTTCTGATTGGTCGTATGGTGCGCGCCCCAAAAGATGTTTAAAGTTAAGCTCGATTGTCCGACTCTGGAAACTATTGTGAAAAAACTGCTTCTTATATAAGTCTGACTTTGCCACTTGTCGTACAAATTCCTGTACTGTAATTTTGCGATCTCGTAACAGAGATTCAGCAATAACAAGACGTTCGGACTTCAAGAGGTGAGGATTACCTAACACCTGCTGATATACAGCCAGAATTACCGTTTCAATATCTCCCAGGGTTGCCTTGGGAAGTAGTTCTATGGGAGCGAAATCACTAAATGCTGATGTTCCTAGGCTCGATGCTGCCGTTGTAATAGCCAACTACAATTCTCCTTTAATAACTTATAACGGAATTTGTAAAAAATGTGGGTTAAATAAATAAAGGGAATTAAACATACAAAACAGACAGTTTAGAATTTCTTGGTATTCCCTATTAAACGATTCTCCCCAATCACTACATTTACACAGCGGTAATACTAATTACTCTGCTGCCAGATTGACTCAACTGTTGTAGTTTTTAATCTACTATTGATGCAGTTGCTCGGAATAATCGACAAAGCTATTGTATTGGAAAGATTTGCCGATTTTCCCGAGCAATATACTTAATTAAAGAGCATTGATGATGTAGTCAATGTAGGAATTTGCTTCAAGGGCAGGATCGCCACTTAAGCCGTGATTAGCCTTAATATATTTTAGAGCTTCAACATACCAACTAGGAACCAATTCAAAACTGCTGTGCATTTCAGCTAGACCAGCTAATAGATAATCATCAGCAGGACCAGTACCACCTGCAATTAGACAGTATTGAATCATGCGAATATAATAGCCGATGTCGCGCAAGCACTTGGCTTTACCACGAGCATTAGAAGCATAGTTATTGCCTTGCATAGTAGTGGTGTAAGGAAATGCTTGATATACAGCATTAGCAGCACCTTCAGCCAATTGGTCAGCTTTCGCTCCGATAGCCTTTGCTGCTTCTAAATCTGCGGTAGCCAAGCGGAGACGACCAAAAGCTACTTGGAGTTCAACGTTACCTAAGTAACGACCTTGAGAATCAGCAGCTGAAACTGCTTCTGTCAATTGTGTCTTCATCGGAATAATTTCTCCGTAGTAATGTTTAGAAAATTTTTTAAAGTTTTAACTAGATAATGCTATATCCAGTCTGAGTTAGGGGCAGAATGCTGTTCTAACCTACTGCTGCTGCTGCGCGATCAAAATAGCCAGATAATTCAGCCATCAAAGAACTACAATCACCTTGAGTTACACCATTCTTGTCATTAGCTAGTGCGATCGCTGCTTCCTTCATCTTAATAATGCTGTTTGCCATGGAAGGACCTGGAACTCCTAGAGCTACATAGGTTTCACGCAAGCCATTCAAACAGCGATCTTCTAAGACGCTGGCATCGCCTAAAAATACCGCATAAGTGACATAGCGCAGAATGATATCCATGTCGCGCAAACATGCAGAAACTCGACGGTTAGTGTAGGCATTTCCACCAGGAGCAATTAACTGGGGCTGCTCTTCAAACAATATACGAGCTGCATTAGTAACGATCGCGTTGGAATTACTTGTAATTCGATTTACTACGTCCGTACGTTTAGCACCATCTTTAACTACAGCCATCAGAGCATCAATTTGAGCATTGGTCACTAGCTGACCCCGAGCATCTGACTGGGAAACAACCTTAGTAAAGGCATCTAACATCAATATTTCTCCTAAAATTTTAAAAAAATTGGTACCAAAATGAATTACATGAAAAACCGAATTCCAAACTTTGATCAAAAACTGTTTGTATGCATAAACATGCATTAATTAAATTAACAACTCGACTCAGGAGCGATATAGCTTTTGAAGCTAGGATATTCAGTGACATTTGGATGATCTTATTCAATCAAAGTGTTTGTGCAATTCTTGTGCAAACATGGCTCTTGAAAATAAAGTTTTGTTTGTTTTTATAAAGATAACTTTATTAAATTGTTCTGAAAGCATAAAAAAGCATAAACATAAAGCGTAGTTGATTGCTAGCTATACAATCAGCATCATCAGGTTAAACTCTGTAACGTTTTATTCATTAAATGCTGATTTTAATTCCCTCCCCCCTGTATAATTTTGGACATCAATATCAAAGCTTTTTACTACTTATAATATTTGGGGGTTTGTATAAACGTGGCTATTCCTTTATTAGCTTATTCTCCTTCCTGTCCCAACCAGCGTGTAGACGCATTGGGTGCTAGGGATGATGAGGCTATGATTTACTCAACCGACGATCTGTTTTCTCCTACAGATATGGGAAATCTGATTCAAGCAGCCTATCGCCAAATCTTTTTCCACGCTTTTAGATGGGATCAAGAAGTTACTCTAGAATCTCAACTTCGCAACAGACAGATTACAGTCCGTGACTTTATCCGTGGATTACTGCTATCTAATACCTTTATTGACAGCTTTTACAATAAAAACAGTAATTATCGTTTTGTGGAACACTGTGTTCAAAAGGTTTTGGGACGCAAAGTTTACAACAAAGCCGAGAAAATTGCCTGGTCGGCAGTGGTCATGACGAAAGGGGTTAAGGGATTTGTTGATGAACTTCTCAACAGTGATGAATACATCGAGAACTTTGGCGAAAATATAGTTCCCTACCATCGTCGTCGTATTCTTCCCAGCCGTGCTGTAGGAGAAATTCCCTTTAATATTACTTCTCCTCGTTATGATGCTCACCATCGTCAGCAGCTAGGATTTCCTCAGACAATTTGGCAAGAGTCTGTTCGCAACTTTATTGCCTACGATAAACAACCTCAGGCTGGCGATCCTAGTTTGTTCCTGAACATGGCAAAAAAAATTACCCCCAAAGCCAACAACTTGAATACCATTTCTGCGTTCAACATTGACATTGCCAAGTCAGTCCCTTATCGCCGTAGTTAAGCGATCGCTCTTAATCTATACTTACTCTAAATGAGAAAGAGGTATTTAATAAATAGCGTCTTATATAGTAAGTTTCCTATATAAAACGCTATTTATTGCGATAAAGTGCGACTATTAAAAAACTCAAAGACAATCAAAAAGCATCTGGGTCATGTAGCGATCTGTCCAAGCTTTACCCAAAGATTTTTCTAAAACTCTACGGGTTTTGTCGTTTTGTTGTTGTTGAGCGCAGTAGTGGCGTTGTCCTGCAAGTATTTCCGCTTGATGAGTCGAACAGGTAGAAGGTGAACTGGCTAGAGTAAGTTGGCAATGTATGGCTAAATATTGTTGAACCCGTTCTAGGAAACGCTGTTCTTCTTGAGCATTGTGAGGATGGACAAATAAACAGAATCCTGAAAAAATATCGCCCCATTCAGGTAATTGACGAGGCTCGGAAAACTCAATAGTGGGTAGATTTGCTAAAGCCTTAATATAGTCAGAAGAAAGTACTCGCTGGTGATTTACGGGTGATAAATCGACGATTGCTGCGCCAATGCCCGCTTTCGTGCCGACTAAATCTACGCCAAAGATGGGCAAATCGTAATTAGGACGGGGAAACATCACACAGTGAAGAATATCAAGGCGATCGCCTACTTGGGCTAACTCTAAATGTAGTTTGCGAAACTGAGTGGTTTGATAGCAACGATTTTCAATTATTAATCTTTCCTCTTCCAAATTCCCCTCCACATAGCCCAAATCTTCAGGGATAGAATAGTAAGAGAGATCTAAGTTCCGCATCCACTGTTCTTCAATACAGTCTGCCAACTTTTGAATTAAATAGTGCTGACGTTCTCTTAGAGAAGAGTTAAATATTTCAATCATTGGCTTTTAAGTATTTTAAAATTTACAGTATTTAACTAGACTTCAAATTAAATTCAATATCAAAGATGGTAGGAGCTTTATTGATTAAGCCCCTACAGCTAATTGCAATGGACTTTGAACCACTGCGATCGCCTAAAATCAATTTTGATCGTCTCGATCAGCTTTCTGTTTTTTATGGTTGGCAGCTTTGTTATTTTCAGGACTATTGTTTTGCTCCTGTTGTTTAAAAGCTTCTAGAGATTGAATATTGACAATAGTTCCCCCCATTTTGCCAATACGCTGCATTTCTTCATTCATCCGACTATAGGGAACAGAAACAAAAACACTGCTGCTACTACGAAATTGATAATTGTTCTTATCGTTAGTTTCGTTTTGTTTTAATCCAGTTACTTCATAGACAAAAACTCTATTGTTTGTAGGAGATCCAGAATTGCCTCCCAGCACAGAACTACCTAACATGATTTTTTCTCCGTAATTAAATAGGGAATAACTAAATTGATTCCTAGGCTAAAGTGACGCTGGCAATCTTACCGCCCATTTTATTGATTTTTGTCAACGTAGAGGTAAGTTGGTCGTAAGGAACTAAAATGGCTCGACTAACTCGACGCACCTTGGGATATCGAGGCAAAGACATCGCCGATATTTCAATGCGATAAATCCGATTATCTTGATTGGCATTTCTGAAAGCTTTGACAGGCGCATTTCCTTGACTAGACTCTTGATAAGCCCAACCTTCACTTCCTCCTGAGGGTGCAACTACCGCAGACGCTCCATTTTGAGCCAACTCTTTAGCCAAGCGAGATGTCTTACCAGCTATTTGAGAGCGATCGCTATTGGCATAACCCCGATACATTTGGAACATACGGGTGAAACCTACCATTTTCTGTCCCTGTTGAGTCGCAAAACCTCTATAGTAAGGAACTATATTGTCACCAAAATTGGCATTGTATTCCGCTGAGTCGATATAGTCATCAATATCTGCTTCATAACCCTTAGTTTGATAAAGGTCGAGATGATAAATAACTTCTGACTCATCATAGGCTGCTCGTCCCAACAAGTGCTTGAGGTTTAACTCAATTACTCTAGTTTGAAAATTGTCATAGAGAAATTTAGTCTTGTAGAGTTCTGATTTAGCTACTGCACGGACAAAATCTCGCACCGTCAGCGAACCATTACACAGCAAAGATTCCGTAGCGGTCAAACGCTCGGACTGCATAATGTAATCATTGCCCAAAACCTGCCGATAAACGGCATTAATTACCGTCTTAGCATCATCTTGAGTCCAATTAGGACGTAGTTCTAGCGGTTCTTGGTCGCTAAAAGCAGAAACTCCCAACCGAGAGGCTGCTGTTGTAATTGCCACTTATTTATTTCTCCTAAATCTATTATTTTTATTTGGGATAACCGAGTTAAGCGTTAGTAATACTAAGGACTCGACTACCTTGTTTATTAAGCTTTTGCAGCGTTGCCGAAAGTCTTTCATAAGGAACGACATATTCCTGCAAACTACGACGTATCTGGGGCGAACGTCCGATTCCTCCTTTAGTTACGCGCACTCGATATAAACCACCCCTTTCCGTAGTGGTCGTGCCAGAAAGAGAACCATTACCCCCTGGACTACGCACAGGAGTGGCAGTGTTGCGAGCTAAATCGTAGGTCAAGCGAGGGCTACCTGCATTGCCTTGAGCGCGATCGCTATTGGCATAACCACGATAAAGTTGAAACATCCGAGGGAAACCAACGGTTTTTTGTCCTATTTGAGTGGAAAAACCGCGATAGTAAGGGACAATATTGTCGCCAAAGTTCTGTACGTACTCTTCTGAATCAATATAAGAATCTATATCTGCCTCAAAACCCTGGTTTTGATATAAATCTAGATGTTCGATAATTTCTGATTCATCATAAGGTGCGCGACCGAGTAAATGCTTGAAATTCAACTCAATGGTACGAATCTGATAGTTGTTATAAAAGAATTTTGCTTTATAGAGTTCCGATTTTGCTACCGCCCTTACGAATTCGCGGACGGGAATCGAACCATCTGCTAGAAGCGATTCTGCACCCTTTAGACGTTCTGATTTCATCAAATGGTCGTTGCCTAAAACGTGTCGATATACTGCGGCGATCGCGATTTTGGCATCTTCTTTATCCCAATTGGGACGGAGTTCTACTATATTAGTCTCACCAAAAGCAGAAATTCCGAGACGAGATGCTGCTGTAATTGCCATTGCTTATACTCCTAAATTTTTTGATTGGTACATTAAAAAAAATTGCTCGAAATTACAGCCAACCATTAAACAAAAACAAGCCTAATAGTCATCTGCGATTTCGAGCTACTAGAAAAAACTAGCTTAGAGCGTTAATTGCATACTCAATATATGAGTTAGCTTCTACAGCAGGATCGCCACTTAAACCATGATTAGCTTTGATATATTTGAGAGCCTCAACATACCAGCTAGGAGACAATTCAAAAGTAGCGTTGATTTCTGCAACCCCAGCGATCAAATAATCGTCCATTGGACCAGTACTACCAGCAACCAGACAGTAAGTGATCATCCGTAGATAGTAGCCGATATCGCGAGCGCATTTAGCTTTTCCTTCAGGAGAAGAAGCATAATTTGGTCCCTCCATTTGAGTAGTGTAGGGAAACTTGCTATAAACTGCTTGAGCAGCACCATTAACTAGGCTGTCTGCTTTTCCAGTTAATCCTTGGGCAGCTTCTAAACTAGCACCTGCTTGGCGAAAACGACCAAATGCCGTTTGAATTTCGCTACTGCTTAAGAAACGACCTTGAGAATCAGCAGCAGAAACTGCTTCAGTGATAGGAGTTTTCATGGGTAGAGTACCTCTTAATTTAAGTTTTTATTATGTTTAACTAAAAAATGAATTTGAGTATAAGCAAACCAGCAATAACTTATTACTTATTACTTATTACTTATTACTTGAGCAAAGCGACCTAGCCGACTGCTGCTGCTGCACGATCAAAGTAGCTAGATACTTCAGACATCAGAGAACTGCAATCTCCTTGAGTTACACCATTTTTGTCATTAGCCAAAGCGATCGCCGCAGCTTTCATTTTGTTAACTGCTTCAGCTACAGATCCACCAGGAACGCCTAAAGCTACATAGGTTTCACGCAAACCATTCAAACAACGATCTTCTAAAACGCTGCCATCGCCTGAAAAAGTTGCATAAGTCACATAGCGCAAGATAATTTCCATATCGCGCAAACATGCAGCCATGCGACGGTTAGTATAAGCGTTACCACCAGGAGCGATTAATTGGGGCTGTTCGGAAAATAAAACCCGAGCAGCATTAGCCACAATAGCGGAAGAGTTACCAGTGATGCGGTTTACCACATCCATACGTTTGTTGCTTTCGGCAACCATATTTTTGAGAGCATCAAACTGACCTTGATTTAGATAGTCTCCTCTAGCATCGGCTTGGGAAATCACCCTGGTAAATGCGTCAAACATCAATATTTCTCCTAAATCTTATAATTTGCACCAAATGAATTACATAGAAAACTGATTCCTAACTCCGCGCGAAAACTATATATCCGCAGAATAGTTAAAAGTTGAGGCTCAATGCTTGATTCAACTTTCACGATGTAACTAAAAAGCGACAAAGCTTTTGAAGCCAGGAGATTCAGTGACATTTGGATATATTTATTCAACCAAAGTCTTTGTGCAATTCTTGTGCAATCATGTCGAGAAAAAATAAAGTTTTGTGTGTTTTTATCACAAGACAGAAATAAAAGATTCCAACAAGATCGCTATTAGTCTGGAAAAAGCGCGATCGCTTACATCAATTCTGATGCCACAATCATCGAACCAATTCCTTCATCAGTTAAAATTTCTAGTAATAGAGAATGGGGCAAACGACCATCTAAAACATGGGCAGCACGGACTCCTTGGGCAAGCGATCGTACGCAACAAGTTACTTTGGGAATCATACCTCCCGAAACAACTCCTTGGTCTATTAGCTCCCTAGCTTTTTGAATATCTAATTTATTAATTAAGCTAGAAGAATCGTGAAAATCGTACATAATGCCAGGAGTATCGGTTAATAAAATCAACTTTTCCGCCTGTAATGCAGCAGCAATTTCCCCTGCTACTGTATCGGCATTGATGTTGTATGCCTGTCCCTCTTCATCGGCAGCCACGCTAGAAATCACAGGTACGTAGCCAGCATTAACCAGAGTTTCAATTAAATCAGTATTGATGTTGGTAACTTCCCCCACAAAGCCCACTCCTTCTTTACCTACGGGACGAGCTTGAATCATATTGCCATCTTTACCACATAGTCCTACCGCAGAAGCTCCCGCACGGCTAATCAAAGATACTAATTCTTTATTAACTCTACCCGCCAAGACCATTTCTACCACATCCATTGTGGCAGCATCGGTTACTCGCAAACCGTCTTTAAAAGCTGGCTCAATATTTAGTTTTTGCAACCAGTTATTAATTTCTGGGCCTCCTCCGTGTACTACTACAGGACGTACCCCAACACAAGCAAGGAAGACCACATCGTTAATTACTTTGGCTTTGAGACTACCATCCTTCATCGCAGCACCACCATATTTGATGACAATGGTGCGACCTGCAAATTTTTGAACATAGGGTAGAGCTTCACTTAAGACACGGACGCGGGTTGCTGCTGCTTCTTTGAGATATTCGCTATCGTACACCATAGAATTTTGAGAAATTGAAAAATTAATTATTAGGGATTTTTACTTGAGATTTAAGCACGGTAGGTATAGTTTCAATAATTTTGGCAGATATATCCGCAGGAGAAATATCTGAATTAATCGGAGTTACTATATCTGCTTGAGCATATAAAGAACGACGAGTTTCAAGTAATGACTCTAGTTTGTCAGCTAGAGGTCGGGTTTGATCTTGAGCTAATCTTTTCTTTAATATCTCCAAATCTACATCGAGCCAGACAACCAAACCGTCTCTTAGATAACTCCAATTTGTCTGTTTTGTGATAATGCCCCCACCAGTAGATATGACTGATCGCGCATATACTGATAACTGGGATAATACCTGGGTTTCCAATTCCCGAAAATAAACTTCTCCTTCTGTTTGAAAAATATCTGTAATGGGTTGTTTGGCGATCGCTTCAATGGTTTCGTCGGTGTCAATAAAGCGATAGTTGAGATCTTTGGCTAGTTGCTTACCTACAGTAGTTTTTCCCGCCCCCATCATGCCAATCAAATATACACTAACACCTTGTAATAAATCACTCATAAATCCTATGTATTAACATTTACCAATAGTACTAATAGAAAGATCTTGTCGTTTTAGTATCACCCAAAATTGTAAGATTTACTTAACACTAGCAGCTCGATCGAGAGAAGGAAATATATTTATGACCGTTGCCACTAACGTTCCCGCTTTTTGTGAAGGGATTAAACATTTTAAAGAAGACTTGCCTGGTTTTAAGGAATATGGGCAAACACCAGCTATTCAAGAAGGGCAAACGGCGATCGCTTCCACCACAGATAAAAACGCAGTTTATCAAACCATGTTGGCAGCAGATGCTTTGCGCTATCTCACGTTACACATCACTTCCAGCAAACAGTCTGGACATCCAGGGGGATTTGCCAGTATTGCCGATGCGATCGCGTCTTTGGTGATGTTGGGGCATAAAAATATTATTACTGAAGTAGGACATCATGCTCCTGGTTTTTATAGTAATGTCTTTCTCGATACTTCCTTAGAAGCGATGGGCATCAATACTGTTCGGGATATGGGCGATCGCTTTCGGGAGATGCACGGTTTATTAGGACACCTTTCAGGACAGATACCTGGCTTACTCAACCCCGCAGGGCCATTAGGACAAGGACAACACTTTGCTATGGCAGGGGCGAAACTCCATCCTGGGGTACTATTTCCTGTAACTATCGGCGATGGTGGTCTGGGTGAACCCTATATTATGAGTAGCTTCGGTCACTTTAATACCTCTTTTCCCCAGGTGACTAATTTCTTACCAATTTTGGTCTGGAATGGTTTTTCCCAAGAACATCACAGCATGGTTTCTACTAAAACCAATGAAGAGATGATTGCTTATTGGAAAGGTAATGGTTTTGCAGAAGTAATTTTAGTTAATGCTAAAGATTACGATGATAGTAATCAACCAGGAGACTATGTAAATAGTACTCGCTTCTCTTTTGAAGCTAGAATGGCATTTTCTCAAGCAGTATTGGAAGCAACGGATAAAGCTGCTAAGTCTGCGTTGGGTGGCACATTAACCGTCTTGATCGTCAAACAACTAAAAGGATCGGGAGTACATAAAGATGGCGCACAGTCCCATAACCTCTACCCAGGAGATAGCGCAGACAAGGATTATATTATGTCTGCTTTAAAAGAAAGGGCATTAACCCCCGAAGCCTGGCAGCTTGTGCGTAATAACTATCTTCGTTCTAATGGTGGCGCAGCAGTAGAAACCGTCGTTACGGAAAAAGAATATCCTCTACCCGACTTGGGCAAGATTCCCCTTGAAGAATATAGCGTTGGAGGAGATAAGAAAGTAGCCACTACCGCCATGGGCGCGATCGCAGGTTATGTAGGACAACAAGATAAAAACTTTATTGTAGCAAACGCTGACGGTAATGCAGCATCAGGTATTAATAACATCAATACTGCTCTTAAAATCATCCACCCCACCACCGATGAAACCTACTTCCAGCAGCCTAACGGGCAAGTATACGAACCCCTCAGTGAGGATGCTTGTGCTGGATTAGCAGCAGCCCAAGCTTTATTTGGCGCGCGTACTTTATGGTGTTCTTACGAATCCTTTGCCATCAATGGTTTACCCATCTGGCAAACTGTAACTCAAGCCATGGCAGAATTACGTCGCCCCACTCCTTCTACTATTACTTTATTTACCGCAGGGGCTTTAGAACAAGGGCGTAATGGCTGGACACACCAACGCCCAGAAGTGGAAAACTACTTTGCAGGAATGATGCGTAACGGTAACGTCTTCCCTCTCTTCCCCTGCGATGCCAACAGTATCCAAGCCTGTTATGAATGGGCATTAGGTACGAGTAACAAAGGCGTTACGATCACAGCTAGTAAATCTCCTTTGGAAATTCGCACTACTCTAGAACAAACTAGGGAAGGATTAGATAAAGGCGCGATCGTCTTGCAAGAGACTCCAGGGGATAAAACTGTTGTCTTTGCCGTCATTGGCGACATGACTTTAATTCCTACCTTTGAAGCAGCCGAACAGTTGAAATCTCAAGGAATTGGTTCTAAAATCGTCTCTGTAATTAACCCCCGTCGTCTATATCGTTCTAGCGATACCGCTTGGGATACTATTACTCAATCCCAAGATGGCGATTTCCTCTCCGATGCAGACTTCTCGGCAATGTTCGATGGCGATGCCTTAATTGGCGTTACAGGAGGTTCGAGTGCCATGTTAGAACCCGTGATGTTGCGTAGCAATAGCAAGCGTGATCTTTTTGCTTGGAAGCGTGGAGAAACTACTTCTAGTGCTGGTCAAATTATGGAGTTTAACGGTATTACTGCTGATAATTTTGTTAAACGAGCGAAAGAATTGATTGGTTAGATTTTTTGCATAGAAGATGGGAGATCTCAATCGGCTCATCTTCTATTTTAGAAAGTTGTTTGAAATTGTTTGGAGATGTTTTGTGGTCAGGTTTTTAAAATATTCTGCTGCCAACTATAATGCTTTAAATAAAAATGGACTTCATAATTTTGCACAAAATCACAGTTTGCACATCTATGAATCCAATAGCATTTATAGTTTTATTCCCAAAAATGCCTGTAGCACTATGAGAACTTCCATCGCCTATGCTAATGGTTGCATTGATAATTCTCAAGATTTTAACTGGATACATAAAAATAATCAAACGTTTAGAGCTAGCCTGTCTGACTTGATTCGGGCAGATTATACATTTGTAATCTTACGCTGTCCCTATGCTAGATTAGCCAGTTTATATCTCGACAAAATAGTTTCTAAATATCCCCCTGCCTGGAATTTTTATGACTTAATTAAGAGAACAACTGAGTTAGATAATATTTCTTTCACAGACTTTGTTAATCATTTATCGAAGAAACCAATACTTAATGGCGATATTCACTGGAGACAACAAACCGATTTTTTGGTTTATCAACAGTATGATGATTATTTCTGCCTAGAAGATTTTAAACAGGTAATTAAAACTTTAAATGAGAAAATTGGCTTGGATATAATTGATGCTCGTGATCTCACTAATCATGGAATAAATAAATTTGAATTAGTAGACGACGAGAACTATGCTCAGGTTAAATCTAGCGATATTTTAAGATTAAAGACAAATGGATATTGTCCAACTCCGAAATCTCTTTATTCCGATAAATTAATTGAAAAAGTTAAGACGATATATGAGCAAGATCTGAAATTATATCAAGAAAATTTTCCACAAGAATACTTGATGTTTTAGCAAATATATGATTATGCTCGATTATATTCTAAACTAGAGCGATCGCTCCCTACAGTTCTTTTATTTGAGTTAAATAAAGCGATCGCTCTACTAATCTAAAAGTTTGGAAAAGAAATGCGATCGCTATTCTTAAAAAAATGAGAATTGCTGGCTTGGTAACAAGATTTTGTCAATGCTCAATTTTATCTACTAGCTTTTGATAAGCTATTTAAGTTGTATTTGATCAAACATTTTTCTCAAAAATAAACAACTTTTAGTTAATTTTGAACGTAAATAATAATGAATATTCAAATTGTTACTGGTGCAGCAGGATTTATAGGCTCTCACTTGGCTGAGACTTTATTAAAACAAGGATCGGAAGTAATTGGCATCGATCAATTCAATGACTACTACGATCTTCAGATAAAACAGAATAATGTAGCTAACCTAAAACAATACCCAGGGTTCAAATTAATTAAAGCCAACATTCAAGATCTCGATTGGCAAAAGCTTTTGCAGTCAGTAGAAGTGGTCTATCATCAAGCAGCACAAGCTGGAGTGAGATCTAGCTGGGGACAAGATTTTCATCACTATACGGAAAGAAACATCAATGCCACCCAAGTAATTTTAGAAGGAGCAAAACAAGTCAAATCTCTGAAAAGAATAGTCTATGCTTCAAGTTCCTCGATCTATGGTGATGCGGTAACTATGCCCACCCCCGAAACCTTATGTCCTAAACCAGTATCCCCTTATGGTATCACCAAGCTGGCAGGAGAACGTTTGTGTTGGCTATATCAGCATAATTTTGGCGTACCCGTAACTTCCCTGCGTTATTTTACCGTATATGGTCCCCGTCAAAGACCAGATATGGCTTTTCATAAATTTTTCAAAGCAGCAATTAATAATGAAGCAATTTCTATTTATGGCGACGGACAACAAACCAGAGACTACACCTATGTTAGCGATGCGGTAGCAGCTAACTTGGCTGCGGGAGAAGTCCCCGAAGCTATTGGGGAAGTGTTTAATGTTGGTGGTGGTAGTCGAGTAACTTTGATGGAATTATTGGATATTATGGAGCAAGTTACCGGACATCCTATTAAAAAGGATTACACGAATAATGCAGCGGGAGATGCTCGTCATACTAGCGCAGATGTGACTAAAGCACAAAAGCTTTTGAATTATATTCCTCAAGTTTCTCTCCAAGAAGGTTTAGCTCAAGAATGGCAATGGATGCAATCACTATATGCATAAGCCAAAGCTATTTTAATAGTTTTATTAGACATTCTATTTAAGTTTGTGCGACAGAATCTGATTTTCTCTCCCAAAGGAATTTTCTTTCTGATTCTTTAATCGGCACATCATTAATACTTGCTTCTCGTCGCTTCATTAAGCCATTTTCGGCAAATTCCCAATTTTCATTACCGTAAGCACGATACCAAAATCCTCCATCATCGTGCCATTCATATTCAAAGCATACAGAGATGCGATTATCGGTGAAACTCCAAAGTCTTTTTTTGAGGCGATAGTCTAATTCTTTTGCCCATTTACGTTCTAAAAAAGCAATAATTTCTTCTCTACCGTTGATAAATTCAGCACGGTTGCGCCACTGAGAATCAATGGTATAAGCGAGCGCGACTTTTTCGGGGTTGCGACCATTCCAGCCATCTTCGGCAGCTTGGACTTTGGCTTTGGCTGTTTCTAGGGTAAAGGGTGGTAGGGGTGGTTTGGTTTCCATGGGGCTAATTACTGATTATTTTTGGAGGGCATTGTTTAAGCTATCGCATTTTTATAATTATCTATAATTATCGATCGCCATGCCCCCTACTTCTATCTTTCAAATAATTACCATTTTTTATAGGGTAAAAACTTACCACACATTACTATTTGAACGCGATCGCCTTTAGGATCTGGAACTTTCTCTACTTCTACGGAGAAATCAATCGCACTCATAATACCGTCGCCAAATTTTTCGTGGACTACGGCTTTGATGGGCATGCCATATACCTGCATGATTTCATAGAAGCGATAGATTAAAGGATCGGTGGGGATTTGGGGTTCGAGAGATCCTTTTAAGGGTGCAATAGTTAGGGGTTCAGCCATTGATTCGGGTAGTCCCAAAGTAGTAACTATTTTAGTAGCTTCTTCCATATTGGCACTAGCTTGGCGGTAGATTACCGAAGCGATCCAGGTTTCGTCTAGTCCGACGGCTTTTTCTAAGTCTTCAAAGGTGATTCCTTTTTCTTTTTTTGCTGCTAATAGTTTTTCGGTGATTTCTGAGATTAGCATTATTCTTGCTCCTTATTACTTATTACTTATTACTTATTACTTATTACTTATTACTTATTACTTAATCCTTGCTGCCTCAACCGCCCTAGTTTCCCGATACAGATGGTCTTCCATCTCTTGTTTTAGCTTGAGATAATCGGGATGATTTTCGACGGTGGTGCGATCGCGGGGACGGGGGAAGGGGACTTCTAATACCTCGTCGATTCTGGCTGCGGGGCCTTTGGTCATCATAATTATGCGATCGGATAGCAGTAAGGCTTCATCGATGCTGTGGGTAATCATGATGGCAGTTTTGCGCTGTTGTTCCCAAATACGCTCAATTTCGTCTTGTAAGAAGCCACGAGTCAGGGCATCTAAAGCCCCAAATGGCTCATCCATGAGCAATATTTGCGGATTTATGGCTAAAGCTCTAGCTATGCCGACTCTTTGGCGCATTCCTCCCGATAGCTCGTGGGGATGTTTTTTTTCTGCCCCCGTTAAGCCCACAAGCTGAATATTTTCTTTGATAATTCGCTGTTGTTGTTTTGCAGGCATTTTCGGAAAAACAGTTTCCACCGCAAACTTGATGTTGCCTAAAACTGTCATCCAGGGCATAAGGGCATAGTTTTGAAATACCATACCGCGATCGGGCCCAGGTTTATCTACTACTTGTCCATTAATTAATACTTCGCCACTGCTAGCAGTACTCAAACCCGCAATGATATCTAGTAGGGTAGACTTACCACATCCAGAAGGGCCAATAATGGAAACAAAGGTATTATGTTCGATGTCGAGATTAATATCTTCGATCGCCACAAAATCCGAACTTGCTTGACCAGTAATTTTATTTAGCCAACCACTCCTACCAGGAAACATCTTCGATATATGACGCAAAGATATCTGAGATTCGGTTGCACTGTTTGTAGTCACAGTTTGATTATTTGTTGAATATGAAGTACTCATGATTGCTTACCAAAAGAAACTATTTTTTCTAGATAGGCAAAGATTTGATCGAGGACAATTCCCACAATGCCGATAATAAAGATAGCTACCAGAATATTTGGAATATAAAGGTTGTTCCATTCATTCCAGATAAAGTAGCCCAGTCCCGTACCCAAAAGCATTTCGGCAGCTACAATTACCAGCCAGGATATTCCCATGCTGATACGCAGCCCAGAGATAATGTTAGGCAATGCAGCGGGAATAATTACTTTGAAAATCGTGCGCCATCTAGATGCACCAAGGGTTTTGGAGACATTAAGATAGCTCGAATCGACGTTAGCTACCCCAAAAGCTGTATTGGTTAAGGTAGGCCAAATGCTAGCGATGGTAATGATAAAAATACCTGTCAATTCCGAATCGCGGAAGATATACAGTCCTAGGGGCAGCCAAGCTAAGGGAGACACGGGTTTTAGGAGTTGGAAATAAGGATTAAAGGCTTTAAACGCCACCTTAGAAATACCGACCAAAATACCTAAAGGTACTGCTATTAGAGAAGCTAGAGTATAGCCGATGGCAACTCGCCTCAAGCTAATTAATAAATTCCAGCCGATACCCATATCATTAGGGCCATTTTTGTAAAAAGGATGAGTTACCCAATACCATAATTCTTTGATGGTTAAAGATGCAGTGGGCATTCCTTTGGAAAATATTTTTAGCTTTGCACCCATTTCCCAAAATAGGAGGAAAATTCCTAATGAAAGCAAGAACAGCAGTAACGCCTGGACATTTTCGTTATCGAGTATTTTCTCCTTCTTCTCTTTGTTTATCGTTGTTCTAAGTACAGTCATTGGTTATTGGTTTAAACGCCATATTTTTTAATTTGTTCGTCAACATATTCCTGGGGTTTGGCAGGATCGAAGGTGTCAAATTCAAGGGTTTCAGTACGATAAATTTCGGCTGGAGGGGTTTGTCCCACTTCCGTGGCTAATTCCCTGGCTAAGTCGGTCATAAAGACTTTTTTACCTACTTCCTCGTATTTACCATCGGCGATCGCAGTTTGCACCTTACCATCTCCCTGCAAGTCCCAACGCACTAACTGAGAGGAAATCCAGTTAGCAAAACTTTGCCAGGGATAGGGATCGAAACCAATGCGATCTGGAATTGACTGAGTATTACCCAAACCATCGTCAAAGTTACCCGTTAATACGGCCTCTACTACCTCTACAGGCTGATTGAGAAATGCTCTTTCCGATATCGCCTTAGCAATTTCGGGGCGGTTAGCAGGATCTTGGGCATAGCCAGCAGCTTCAATAATTGCTTTGTTTAACGATCTAAAGGTATTGGGGTTGGCAGATATCCATTCATCGCTGGCAGCAAAGGCACAACAAGGATGTCCTGGCCATATTTCCTTAGTCAATTTATGAATAAAACCAGCTTCTTCATATACTGCCCTTTGATTGAAAGGATCGGGCATTAAGTATGCGTCAATATCTCCTGCTACTAACTGGGCAATACTATCTGGTGGCGGTACAGCACGAATTTTGACATCTTTATCAGGATCTATGCCTCCCGTAGCTAAGTAATAACGCAGCAACAGATTGTGCATTGAATAGGGGAAAGGTACGCCAATATTAAAACCTTTGAAGTCGGCAGGGCCATTTATTTTGCCTTTATACTTATTAGCAACAGTAATCGCCTGTCCGTTGATGTTTTCTACACTAGCAAGCTTTACCCCAAAGGAAGACGAACCCAGTCCCAAGGTCATAGCTATCGGCATAGGTGCAAGCATATGATAGGCATCTAGTTCTCCTGCGATCGCCGAATCTCTGACCGCACCCCAACTAGGCATTTTAACTACTTCGGCATTAAAGCCATATTTTTTATAAAAGCCCAAGGGTTCGGACATAATAATTGGTGTGGCGCAGGTGATCGGAATAAAGCCAATTTTTAAGTCTTTTTTCTCTAAATTATCTGCACCAGCAGGGGCGTCCGAAGTATCTGTAGCCGCATCATCTCCTGGTGAGGGGGCGCAGTTGGTTAAGGTAACTAAAGCTGCACCTACTGCTAAATTTTTGAGGAAGCGACGACGACTAAAGTCTCCAGCACGAATGGTATCACCGAAAAACTCGCCAGCCTTGTGTCCAAATGCAGCAGCGAAAGCATTATCTATACCTCCCGCCTGTTTGCAGAGTTCTAAGACTAATCTTTCTCGTTTTGGATCGCCCTTCCCAGCCATCTTGAGTAACAAAGTCTGACGCAAGTCGGCTGCATTAACTGTATCCGCCATTTTAAAGGCATTGGGTTTGTAAATCCCCATCTTTGCCAAGTCGTCAATCATATCTACTGGATCTTGAGGCATATCTCCCATGAACTTCCAGTGATCGTCGGTAAGATGCAAACCACCACAATCTTTGCATGGTGTATTCAATCCACTCAGATTAACTTCTTTATTTATAGAATTTGTATTTAAAGAAATTACCATAGCTTTAATTAATATTTTGCTGTTAAGTAATTAGAACCTTTTGTGGATTAAAAAAATGTAGCAATTTTTACGTAATTAAAATTAGATTGAATATGTAGAAAAAATAGATTTACTAATTTAAACAACAGAAAAGGTGGGTAATTATCGAATTGATAACTACGCTAGGATATATAATCGCAAACACTTGCTTTGTTTTTGTTTTTAACAACAGTAAGCTCAACTTGAGGATACCAGAAAAGTAGATAGCTTGGCATTGAACTACTTTTAGCAAAAGTAGGATTTTTTATCGATCGCCGTGAAGAGGAATTTCTATTTGAACTGTAGTACCCTGATTGACTTTACTGCTGATGTTTATCTCACCATTTAGAAGATCGATAAACCTTTTAACTATATTCAAACCCAAACCCGTACCAGGAATATTACTAACATTCTTTCCTCGATGAAAAGGTGTAAAAATTTTATTTATATCACCCTTGGGAATTCCAATTCCCCAATCTTTAATGGTAAAAATAGCCCGATCACTTTGAAAATTAAGCTCAAATTCGATTAATTTATCGCCTTGAGAATATCTAACTGAATTAGTCAAAACATTAGTTAAAATAGACCTCAATAGTCGGCAATCTATTTCAGATTCTAAAAAAGATATATTGCTGTTAAATTGAATTTCACGGGCAGAGTAAGTGTGTTTTAGTTCGGCTATTAATTCTTGACAAAATCCAACTAAATCTATTTTTTCAGAGCTAAGATTAATTCCTTCTGTCTCTATTTGACCAATAACTAAAAGTTCGTTAGTCATTTGAGTCATGCGATCAATGTTGGTTTCAACATCTGATAAATATTCAATTTTTTCTTGAGCCGAAAGTTGGCGATCGTAACGTTTTAAAGAAGATACGGAAAAAGAAATATTATTCAAAGGATTGCGGAATTCATGGCATATCATCGCTACAAACCGCGATCGATCTTCATTCAGTTGTTGTAATTGTTCGTTGGCTTTACTCAATTCTGAGGTGCGTTCGATAACTCGTTGCTCTAATTCTTCATTTGCTCGTTGTAAAATAGACTCGCTAAGTTTGCGTTGAGTAATATCACGAAATGTAACCACAGAACCAACTAACTGATTTTTTTCATTGTGCATTGGTGTACTAATATATTCCACGGGGAAGCTAGTACCGTCTTTGCGCCAAAAGACTTCATTATCCACGCGACGCACAGTACCTTCTTTAAAAGCAGCGTAAATATGGCATTCTTCGCGGGGATAAACAGTACCATCGGGTTTAGAGTGATGCAAAATAGCGTGCATCGATTTACCAATCAAATCGTCCATTTCCCAGCCAATTAATGATGCAGCAGCAGGATTAACAAAGGTAACATTTCCCATCGCATCCAAGCCATAAACACCTTCCCCGACAGAGTTGAGGATTAGTTGATGTTGGCGACGCAAATTTGCTAATTCAATATCAGTTTGTCGATTAGATCCTTGTTGCATAATCTTTGAGACGATCGCAAGTTTTTTCGTAGTAGCTATTGTATCTTTAGCTACTGCTTGATGCTTGATTTAGATATTTATTGGAGATAACAAATTAAATTGCAGTTAAGAGATTACGATCGCCCATGAAAACAATTTTAGTCATCGAAGATGAGGCACAAACTAGGAAAGTCTTGCTTAACTGTCTAAAATTTGAAGGGTTTAAAGCGATCGGTGCAGACAACGGTAAAACAGGAATAAAATTAGCTCAAGAACATTGTCCAGATTTGATTGTATGTGACATTATGATGCCAGAAATGAATGGCTATGATGTACTTTCTATTCTGCGTCAAAAAATATCTACTCTGGCAATACCTGTTATCTTTCTGACGGCGAAAGTTTCTATGTTCGATCTTAGATTGGGGATGGATTTAGGGGCAGAAGACTATTTAACCAAACCTTGTAATATCGAGCGATTTTTAACAGCAATTACCACTAGATTAAGAAGAAAAGAGGAATTGCAAAAAAGCTACGCTGCCGACTTTAATACTCCTGATTCTAAATCTTTCTTCGATCGCGAGGAACTATCCAAGTGTAGCAAAACAACCAAAGTGTTTGAATTTATTGAAGCAAATTTTGATCGACCCCTTGAACTAAAAGAAGTTGCATCTAACCTTGGTTATTCCCCTGCATATTTAACCAATTTTATGCGACAAAAAACTGGACGTACCGTTAAACAGTGGATCGTCCAAAGACGGATGGATAAAGCTCGCCAACTCTTGCTCGATACAGAGAAAACAATATCACAAATTGCGATCGATACAGGTTATGTAGACACGAGCTATTTTATTCGTCAGTTTAAGCGACTACACGGAACTTCTCCTAATTTATGGCGAAATAGTTCTTTAGAAAATACAAATTGCTCATAAATCAGTTGGGTTATGAGTTTCTTATGGCGATCGCTTTATTTAATAAGGGTACTTTTCATAGCGGTTTACCTATCCTCCCAGATAAAACGGATATTTCCAATTTACTGGGAAATTCTCCAGAAGATAGTTAAGCTGTAGATCGCCCTACTATTACGATATCTCGACTCAATAGAGCGATCTCTTTTCCTATTAGGCAAAATCATCTTCTGAGATATTGTTCGGATCGACTCCTATCAGTGTTGCCACGGGATTGTCGAAGACCGAAATAGAAGTACTAAAGCCAAAATCAGCACTTTCAATGGTTGCATCAAAGAAGCTAGCACCTTGAATCAGAATTTTGTCCGTACCATCACGAAAGTCATAAATGACATCATCGACTCCACTATCGCTAGATATTACAAAAATATCTGCGCCTTGACCGCCATAATAGGAATTGCTGCCTGAATTTCCCTGTAGCACATCGTCACCATTATTACCAAGTAGGCGATCAGAGCCATCGCCACCGATAAGGGTATCGTTGCCATCATTGCCAGTCAAAATATCGTTATCAGCACCGCCAAGCAGATTATCGTTTCCTCCTCGCCCAGTCAGAATATCGTTCCCATTCTTTCCTTGAATAGAATCATTTCTCTGAGTGCCGATCAATACGTCTCGACGATCTGTACCTTCAACATTGTTAAAAGCGTTGATGACTAGTTCGTAATCTCCCGTACTAAAGGAATTATCGACATCAAAATTAGTTCTACCATTAACCGCATCATAGTCAAAGTTAGCAAAAGCACTAACTCCCACATAATATTCGCCCGTAGTAGCAGCAGTAAAATCGATATAGGAATCTAAAGAAAAATTTTCTCCAGGTGCTTCATTATCGTCGTTTACCGCTAACTCGTTGCCAAATTCATCAAACAGGCGCAAAATGGGATCTAATCCAGAATCTATTTGTTGGGCGTTGATGTTTAGAGTTACTCGATCTCCTTCGTTTAATTGAAACTTGAATACATCTACATCACCTTGAGGATCGATGCTTTCTTGAATGACAACCGTATTCTGTCCCCCTGAACTTACGCCACTATCTCCCGCTTCAGAAATAGTATTATCGGGATCGTCATCTGGTTGTACTTCCACCAAACTTAGATTCAGTTGGTAATCACCACTACTGCTAGCAGAATCATCATTACTACCGCCATTAACTGCATCGTAATTAAAGTTAGAAAAGCTGCTGACCCCGACATAATAATCCCCACTGATATCAGGAATAAACGTAAGATAAGAATCTAAAGAAGAATCTTCTCCTGGGGCAGGATTATCGTCGCTGACAGCCAATTCATTACCCGATCCGTCAAATAAACGCAGAATTGGATCTAAACCAGACGAGAATTCATCAGCATCTATATCTATAATTACACCCTCTCCTGCATTAGCTTGAAATCGATATAAATCGACATCGCTGTTGGGATCGATAGTACCTTCAATAACAGTGTTGCGAGTTCCTTCAGAACTTACTCCAGTGTCATTAGCATCAGCAATAATATCATTCGGTTCGATAGACATGAGATTTACTCCTAAAAATTTTCAAAACTATCCACTGGCTACGAGGAGTAAAATACGCAGAATTGTTGAGCCAGTAACGATTTTGTTTTACTCAGTCTATAGCCTTAACGCCCAATACTTTAAATTGAGTACTTTATGTAGTTGCTTCCATCATAGCTCAAAATGATCGATCTATTACAAATTTTTTTTTGAATGTGTGCTTAATGGCGATCGAGATAAAAATTGATCGCAGATAATATAATTTGATGATTGTGCTAAACAGAACCGACTAATGTTGAAGCGTCTAGGATTAATTTTATTAGCATTAAGTGTGGTTGCTTTTTTGTCTCCTGCTAATGCCCTGTGGGTGAAATGCTATGGAATCATACAAAATCAAATATTCGATTTGTTAATCGATAGCGGAAGAATTATTGGTATTACTTTAGTTTTGGCGGGTTTACTCGCACCATTTGAAGCTTTGGGCTGGTGGGCAGGATGGTATGATGGTCAGAGCGATCGCAGGACTTTGTCTTATCGCCCAACCCTATCGCCGCTTGAGAAAATAACTACTACCGCACCCCACTACAATTGTCTATCTTGATGGTATTGGTAAAAGCTCTTTTAAAAATTCTCTTAGATCTGCCAGATTTCTCGAAAGACTAGGCGAATCGTTACCTAGCGATCGCATTTTAATCCAGAATATCATCCCCTACTCTGTAATCAACTTACCATTAACTCTCAATCGACCTCTAGCTACTTTCTGGCAATGGATCGAGCGCACATCAAAACTAGAAATATTAGTTCTACTCCGCAATATGTTTCAGGTGGCGGTTGGGATAATGAGATCGAACCCATTGCACCAACAAAGTTATGGATTTAAAACGAAAATCCATAATCCAAACTAAAGTGAAGACCATCATCTTGAATATTGTCTCCCTTGTCATCCAAGCTGACTAGGGGGGGAGCATAGTTTAAGCGCAAGTTTAAACCATTTATAGGTTCCCAGATAAAGCCAACCCCCAAGGCTGCAATAAAGGTTTGGTCTGGTAATGGGTTGGGGTTATCCCCTTGATTCCAGACTGTACCCAAGTTGAAAAAAGGAGTAAAGGTAAAAGTTGTCTCTCCCGCCTGATTTTTAAATAAAGCCCAACGATCTTCTACCGAAATAACTAAGCCATTATCCCCAGAGCGTACGTTTTGGCGATAGCCTCGTACTGATTGACCCCCACCAATAACAAATTGTTGGGAAGGTAATAAACCATCAGGGGTTAACTGAATGTCTGCCTGAATTACCAGAAAGTTATCGCTATTGAGAACTTGTACCCGCTGCATCTGTCCCAGCCAGCTAATAAATTGACCGTCGGGAATTGGCTCTTCGTTTTCCGTCGCACCAAAAGCACCAAAACCTAAATTAAATTGGGATCTAAATGCCCAAGCCCCAGAAACTTGTCTTTTGATGTATTCCTGACCGAATCTAAGGACGCTGGTGGTGGTTTCACCATTTTCATCCGAACCCAGACCAAAAGGGAAACCTGATTGAAATAATAAAGTTTGTCCGTCTTGGTAATCAAAACCCAAAGAGAGAGCTAATTCTTGTCGCGGATTTTGAATAATGGGCTGACGAAAACCTAGATTGAATCTTTCGCTTTCTCCTTCAATTTCTAGATCGTCAAGTTCTTCACCAATCGGATTAATTACTTCGTTGCGATTAATATTAATTCCTGTTGTGACTGTGCCATTTCTAGCATTAACGGGAATTTGATATTCCAAACCAAAATCAAAGGTGTCGGTCAAGGCTGAAAATCGAGGATAGAAACTGGCAGTAATTGTATCTCCCCCCCGAAATAAACTGCGATAATCGGCTTTAAGCCCCAATCTTTCTCCACCAACACTAGGAGGAGAATAATTATCGATACTCACTTTGGCATTAAAGCGATCGCTTTCTGTTACTCTGACTTCGACTACACTTTGTCCAACTTCGGGGTTATCTCCCGCACTGATACTAGCTTCTACGTTGGCAAATAGAGGATCTAGACGCAACAAACGCAACGAATCTTCGAGTTTAGCTGAGTTTAAGGGCGTTCCCGCAGCTAAATTGACGCGATCGCGTACGTAGTTTTCTAAACGTTTTGTACCCTTGACATCAATGCGTTTAACCGAACCTTCGACAATTTGAATTTGGATATTACCGCTATCTAAAGATGATTCGTCTAAGACGGCTCTAGAAGTAATATAGCCCCGTTCTAAATAGATTTGGGTCAGATCGTCGATCGCCAGCCTCAATTCTGCCAGGGTAACGGTTTTACCTTCTAATGGCTTGGCAATGCCATCTACTTCGGCTTGAGTCAGGATTGTATCCCCTTTAACTCTAACTGTCTGAATGGGAACATCAATATCATCTTCTGACCTCACTGTTGCCCGATCTCTGGTTCGTCTGGGAGAATTTGTTTCGGCAGGTAAAGGTTGAGGAGGTGGAGTGGGTTTTTGATTGACTTGACTGATTAATACTTTGTTTTCCCTTTTATTCAATAACACTCCTTGACTTATATCCGTCTTGCCGCTATTGGTAATACCCCCTGTTTCTACCGCAACTTTTTTTTCTGCTGCTATTGCTTGTAATTGACAATTACTATAACTTATCAAGCCTAATGTAGAAGCAAATGCTAACAGGTATCGGGAACTTTCAAAATTAATTGCTTTTTTCATTCGGATAATAATTATATTAATAACTGTAAAGTTTTATATCAACAATTCGTACAAAGCAAGCTTGAATTCAGCCAAATGCTGTTTTAGCTAAATAGATGTTATGCGATAGATCGCCATAACAAGATTAAAATAATATAAAAATATTGCCTATAAGTAGGGCAATAATATTTACCAGTAGTAAAATTGTGGACAGCTATTTTTTTAGCTCAATTATCGCGATCGCACTATATAAACCAACTATTTGTTGCCCAAAATGCTATCTCCTACTAACCGCTCGATCGACTTTAAACATACAGATAAATTTTTATTAACTAGCACTAAAATTTGTCAACCATTACTATTAGCCTTATCAGTTTTATTGGTAAGACAAAATCATGTTTTAGCAGACCCGATTGTCCCCAATAATGATGGTACGGGTACGGTAATTAATACCGATGGCAATAGAATCGATATTGACGGGGGTAGTCTTTCAAGAGATGGTCAAAACCTATTTCATAGTTTTGAGCAGTTTGGACTCTCTTCCGAGCAAATTGGTAACTTTATGTCCAATCCCGACATTCGCAACATCTTAGGTCGGATTAACGGTGGAGATCCTTCGATAATCAACGGTTTACTTCAAGTAACGGGAGGCAATTCCAACCTCTTGTTGATGAATCCTGCGGGAATTATATTTGGTGCGGAGGCACAACTAAACGTACCAGGAGATTTCACTGCTAGCACCGCCACGGGAATCGGTTTTGAAGACAATGGTTGGTTTAATGCAGTGGGAGAAAACAGCTATCAAAGTCTGATTGGAACTCCCACCCAGTTTGCTTTTGACGGTGCTAATTCTGGCTCGATTATTAATAATGGAGAATTGAGTTTAGCGGAAGGGAATAATTTAACTTTACTGGGTAGCAATGTAATTAATACAGGAGAAATTACCGCCCCAGAAGGTGCTGTTACCCTGTCTGCTATCCCTGGAAGTAGCAGCGTGCGTATCTCTCAACCAGGACATCTACTTAGTTTGGATATCGAACCTCCCAGGGATAACGATGGTAATGTCTTGCCCTTTACTGCCAAAGATTTACCCACCTTACTCACTAGTGCTGGAGAAGTAGATACTGGTTTAACTCCTAACGAAGATGGCTCGATCGCAATTAATAATGCAGGGACGAGTTTTATTCCCGAAGCCACAATGGCGATCGCATCTGGAACGATTAATGTCTCTGGTATTGAAGGGGGAGAAGTAAACGTAATAGCTAATGAAGTCGGGGTACTTTCAGGAAATATTGATGCTTCTGGGACAAATGCAGGGGGAAATGTGCGTATTGGGGGCGACTATCAAGGCGGGGGAGAGATACCCAATGCTACTCATACGATAGTCGACGATAATTCTACTATTGCGGTAGATGCTACGGATAACGGAAATGGAGGAAGTGCGATCATTTGGTCGGATTCCCTAACCCGCATGACGGGGGGAATTACCGCCCGTGGTGGCACAAATGGAGGCGATGGCGGTTTAGTCGAAGTTTCGGGCAAAGATTTACTAGTCTTTACAGGTACGGTTGATGCGAGTTCTCCTTTAGGACAAGCAGGGGAACTATTACTCGACCCCAAAAATATTACCATCGGCGATCCAGACAGTCCTTTGGCTACTTTATTCAATCCCAATCCAGAAGGGCAATCTGGTAGTTTAGTCGGATTTGCTTTTTCTGTGGCAACAGTAGGAGAAGATATCGTAATTGGCGCGCCCAACTATAATTCATCAGACGGCGTTTTGAGTGCGGGACAAGCTTTCTTATTCGATCGCAACGGACAAAATCCAGTAATATACGACAATCCTAATGCAGCTAATAGTGAAAGAGGTACTTTTGGCATTTCCGTTGCACCAGCAGGAGCAGAACAATTCTTAGTCGGTGCTTCTCGCAACACTTCCAGTAATGGAGTTACTGGAGTCGGACAAGTATTTTTATTCGATAAAAACAGTACTGCTCCACTTCAAGTTTATGACAATCCTAATATTGAATCTACTTTTCCAGGAAGCCTCAACTCTGGCTTAATTAGAGAGCAAAATTTTGGTGTATCAGTCTCAGCCGTGGGCGATAATGGTGTTTTGGTCGGCGCGCCAGCTCATACATCGGGTGGCATCGAACGAGCAGGACAAGCATTTTTGCTAGATCGCAGCAATGGCAACTTATTACAAACCTTAGATAATCCTAATCCTGTAAACGGCGGTATTTTTGGTTTTTCAGTCGCAGAAGGTGGAGGGAATTTATTGATTGGCGCGCCTGAAAATACATCAGGAGATATTACAGGAGCGGGACAAGCTTTCTTATTCTCTACAGATGGTACGCAATTATTAACTTTAGATAATCCTAATCCTAGAGCAGGAAATAGCAACTTCGGCAATTTTGGAACTTCTGTAGCGGGAGTTGGCAATAACCTTTTGGTAGGCGCGCCAGAGAATACTTCGGGTGATATTGTTGGGGCAGGACAAGCTTTCTTATTCTCTAGCGATGGAACACAGTTACTGACATTAGATAATCCCAATCCTGACGTTAGTATTACTAGCAGTTTGTTTGGCGGCTTTGGTACTTCGGTCGCAACTGCTGGAGACGACCTATTAATAGGCGCGCCAGAGAATACTGTAGAAAATGTGGATAGTGATATTTTTGGTGCGGGACAAGCTTTCTTATTTTCTAATGATGGTTCTCTTTTAGAAACATTGGATAATCCCAATCCTAGTTCTGGGGGTGGAAGTTTTGGTAACGCAATAGCAGGGTTGAATTCCGATACGGTAATTATTGGTGCGACAAATAATGCTGATGCTGAATCTGGCACATCTCAGGCTGGAGAAGCATTTATCACTCGTACTGGTCAACCAATCTTTACCCAGATTGAAACAATTGAGAATAATAGTACTTTTGCTAACAATCCTGGCGATTCTTTTGCTATTTCTTCCACAACAATCACTAACATCACTAACACGGGTACGGATGTAACTCTGCAAGCAAATAACGATATTCGGATTACCACCGAAGAAATTGTAATTGATAATCCCGAAGGTGATGGAGGAAATTTAACTCTCCAAGCAGGAAGAAGCGTTGATGTTAACTCCAGCATTATTTCTGATAATGGAGATATTACCATTATCGCTAACGAAACTAGCAATAATGGTACTCAGTTTGATTTTAGAGATCCTGGGGTAGCCGATATTACTGTTTCTGATGACGTACTGCTGAATGCAGGTACGGGAGATGTAACTTTAATTGTCCGTGATGGAGGGGGAGACTTAGGTAATGTGGATGTGGATAGCATTATTGGCGATAATATCAACTTAAGTACGTCACAAGGAACTGTTACTGTCGATGGTACTATTTCTGGGATTGATAATACTTCCGCTAGTACTATTATTCTCCAAGGAACGGAGGTTAATGTGGAAAATCCAGAAGAACAGCTTATTGGGGAGGATGTTAATGTCATTATCTCCGAATTAGATCCTGAAACGATCGCGCCTGAGTTTATTCCTAACTTCCCCAATATCGAAGTTCCAGAAGAAATAACTGCCCAAGAAAACGAGTCGGAAATTCCTCTTACCATTGCCAATAATGTGGCATTTGAAAGTCGTGCCAATGATGAAAATTATGCAGCAACTCTTTTACCCTTGATTGATGCGGATTTCTCTCGCAGTTATAACAATTACTACAATCGCACATCTGTATTTGGTAAAACATCTGGTGAAGATGGACTTCAAGTAGATTTGGCTCAAGTAAAACAAAATTTGAGCAATATTGAAGAATCTACAGGGGCAAAACCAGCCTTGGTTTATGTAGCATTTTTCCCTGCGGGAGTGGATGCCATTCAAGGACGCAACAGCAATATTTTACCCCAAGCCGACGATCGCCTGGAATTGATTACCGTCACCAAACAAGGACAGCCAATTCGCCAGCAAATAGAAGGGGTAACTAGGGCAGATGTGGATAAAGTTGCCCGTCGTTTTTCCCAAAGTATTTTTGACGAACGACCCGAAAAATACTTTTTGCCCCAAGCTCAACAGCTATATAAATGGTTAATCGAGCCAATTAAGACCGAATTAGATGCCCAAGAAATCAATAACTTAGTTTTCTTGATGGATAGTGGTTTGCGAACTGTTCCCGTGGCAGCATTACACGATGGCGATAAATATCTAATTCAAGAATATAGCGTTGGTTTAATGCCTAGCTTGAGCCTCACCGATACTCGTTACAAAAACGTCAAAGATTTGGGGTTACTGGCAATGGGTTCAGAAACATTTCCTAGCGACTCTTCTCTATCACCTCTTCCCGCAGTACCGCTAGAAGTTGGTATCATTACCGAACAACTTTGGTCGGGGGGTAGATCTTTCCTGGGGGAAAACTTTACTATTAAAAACCTACAACAGATGCAAGGCTCAGATCCTTTTGGAATCTTGCATTTAGCGACTCATGCCGAGTTTACTCCAGGCACGCCCAAAAACTCTTATATTCAATTTAACGATCGCAAGTTAGAACTAGATAAAATTAGAGAACTGGGTTTGAGCAATCCTCAAGTAGAATTAATGGTTCTCAGTGCTTGCAAAACTGCCTTTGGCGATACTGATGTTGAATATGGCTTTGCAGGTTTGGCTCACCAAGCTGGTGTCAAGTCAGCATTGGGTAGTCTTTGGTATGTCAACGATCAGGGTACGCTTTCTATTATGTCTAAGTTCTATCAAGAACTAAAAGATGCCCCCATCAAAGCCGAAGCACTACGTCGGGCGCAGGTAGCCATGATTGAAGAAACAGTGCGTCTAGAACCAGGAAAGCTGATTACCGAGACTCAAACCTTTGATTTACCATCAAATATTGAAGTAGTAGACATGACTCATCCTCGTTATTGGAGTTCTTTTACAATTATTGGTAATCCCTGGTAACTCTTTGAGCATCAAGTATAAATAGTTGACTTCAAAGAGATTTCAAAAAAAATTAAAAGCGATCGCATATTCGATTCTACTTCGATCTCCAGAATAGCGGCGATCGCAATTTCCACTTGTTCTATAAAAGTACCAGAAAGTTTTAGTAAGAAGGCTTTATATTTTGTAACTTATTAATATTCAACTTCTTTTGCTAAATTAATAAGTATATTATTGCTTCTAAAAAAAACGTGGATTCATCTATAGCCGATCTAAGACAAAATTATACTCTGGCGGGATTATCGGAGACTGATGTAAAATCCGATCCGATCTCGCAATTTGGTACTTGGTTTCAACAAGCCCTAGATGCTGATTTGCTCGAACCCAATGCCATGACTTTGGCTACTGCTAGCGCCGATGGCAAACCTACCGCTAGAATTGTCTTGCTTAAAGCGGTGGATGAGAGGGGTTTTGTTTTTTATACTAATTACGAAAGTCAGAAAGGACAGCAGTTAATTGCCAACCCCTATGCAGCATTAGTTTTTCATTGGAACAAGCTAGAAAGACAGATTCGCATTGAAGGGACAGTTAGTAAGTTAGATAGGGAAGAATCAAGAGAGTACTTCCACAGTCGCCCTAAGGCTTCTCAGCTGGGGGCGTGGGCTTCAGATCAAAGTCGAGTAATTCCCAAGCGCGAGGTATTGGAAGAAAAATTAGCCAATCTGCAAACCAAATATGGCGACGATCAAACTGTGCCTATTCCCCAACACTGGGGAGGATTTCGAGTAATTCCCCAACGTGTTGAATTTTGGCAAGGTCGTCCCAGTCGTCTTCACGATCGCTTAGTATACGATCTACAGCAAGATAATAGCTGGAAGATTAGTAGGCTGTCACCTTGATTATTTAACGATCGCTCTTTGGATAGATTATATTCAACGGAAAATATTGAATAATGATCGGTATATGGGCGGAAATAATCGCCAAAAACCATCTTCTCGAAACAGAATTGGCAGTTAAATTTAAGAGTTGGCGATTTCATGCCTATTTGTCAGTTGAATGCAAGTATAAAAACTATTTTAGGCGAGATATATTATGGAAGAATCTAGAAAAGATAAAATAATTACTAATTTACAACAAGCCAAGCAAACAGGGCAATTGAAGACTGAAAACATTAGAGAAATTGTCAAATCTGCCGTGTCCGAAGCTGCATCTGAAGTTAAAGAAGGTAGAACGGAAATAACCAGTCTGGTGCAAGAAGCGATCGCAGCAGTAGTAGAAATTTTTCAAGATAAAAAGGGCGAAATCAAAGAAGAAGTTTCTGCTTCTATTGAAGGCGCGATCGAAGGTATAAGTAGTGTCAGAAGAGAAGCGATTTCTAGCACTCAATCACAAATTCAAACCCTAGAAGCACAAGTCGAACGAGAAGAAGTTGAATTAAAACAGGAAATAGACGGAGCATTACAAGAAATTCAAATAGAAAATAAAGATGATTCTGATAAAGTAAAAGCAGCTATTGCAGCAGCAATTAGTAACTTGGAAAATAGCGAAGAAGTTGCTTTGTTGCAAAAACGTTATGCTCAACTAAAAGCTCAGTTAGCTATTGTTAAAGCAAATTTAGCAGGGAACTATGGCGAAAGTTATGGCAATGTCAATCAATATCTTGATGAGGCAAAAACTTGGTATGAAAAAGCCAAAGAAAACCCCGAAGTTTTTACGGGAAAAATAGAAGAAAGACAACAAGAATTTGAATCTAAATTAGGAGAGACTGGAGCTGCGATCGCCAAGAAAGAAAAACAAGTTAAACAGCTTTTAAAAGAACTCTGGAAATCAGTCTCTGAAGTATTTCGCGATCGCAAAGATTCTTAAGTACGAACTAACTAGTAGTAATTCACAACCAATTAAAAACTAACTAAAAATATAAAGCAAAACCTCCAAACAACAGCCAGGAGGTTTTATTTTTTCAAAAACAAGTAAGCAATATTCCATGCCCATTATTATCTTAAACGTTCGCTTCTTCTGCCTTTTTAGAAGCAATCCAAAGAGCATGAATAACTCCAGGCAACCAACCAAGCAAAGTTAATAAAATGTTAATTACTAAGGCTTGGCTAATTCCCATATTCATAAAAACGCCAAGGGGTGGAAGTAGAATTGAAGCGACAATATTAATAAGGCTCATTTTTTATACCTTTATCTATGTATTTAACCATCATATTATGGGAATTTATCCTGGAAATCTTCTATCTTCAGAAAGATAATTAATAAAAAGATTTGTTGCTTGTTAATTGATATATATCTTTTGTTAGAGGTATTTAACTACTCAAATATCTAATATCAGAGGTAATAGATAATAGCAGTAGATTGCTAAATATTGAAAAAACTAGGAGAAATCGTCATATGTTGGGTACATTTTTAACCATCTTAGCCACTACACTCAGCCTACTTGTAGTTGATATTATATTTCCTGGAGTTAGCATAGCTAATTTCCCTGCTGCTTTGATAGCCGCTGCCAGTATTGGTATTATTAATGCAGGAGTCAAACCAGTGATTTCTCTACTATCTCTACCCCTAAATATTCTTACATTAGGTGGATTTTCTTTAATTATCAATGGTTTTTGTTTTTGGTTAGCTTCCCTTCTCGTACCAGGATTTAGAGTTGCAGGATTGATTGCCTTTCTCGTTGCACCTTTGATCTTATCTTCTACCAATACTTTGATTGGAAAATATTTCGGTGAAAAAGATTTACTAACACTACCTCAAACTGAGAACAAAAAACTCGAACAATAGTGTAATTGTCTATCTTAAGACCAAAAATTAATGCAACTGTAGGTAGATAGAATTGCCGAAAAAACTTGAGATACTAAGAGCAATTAAAGAATTGGCTTTAGGCAATCAACTCAAAAACTGTGCCTAAGCCAACGCGGGCGGTCAACATCTAGAGGAGATCTCCTCCAGATTACCCCGTTAAAAAACTAAATTAAGCACTAAAAGGAGAATTAAAGCATGGTAAATACTGTAAATAATAATTCTATTCAATATAAACGCGCTGCTGGACTATACTACAGTCGGGATGAAGCAGAAAATGCCGTCCGCGCTCTCAAACACGCTGGTTATGACATGGATCGAGTTTCCGTCATTGCTAGAGATGCAGACAAAGTAGCAGGACAAGAAACCACAGAAGAAGTAGGGAACAAAGCCGATGAAGGTGCAGCGACTGGTGCTTTGACTGGTGGTGCATTAGGCGGTATCACTGGCTTATTAGTCGGTTTGGGTACATTAGCAATTCCTGGTATTGGGCCAATTTTGTTGGCTGGTGCAGAAGCAACGGCGATCGCAACTACCTTAGCGGGTGCTGGAATTGGTGCTGCTGCGGGTGGTTTAATCGGTGCATTAATTGGCTTGGGTATTCCTGAGGAGAAAGCTAAAATATATAGCGATCGCGTTGGTAAAGGTAGCTTCCTCGTCATGGTAACAGGAACGGGAGTAGAAATAGACCGCGCTGGAACTATCATGCGCCAACACGGTGTAGAAGAATTTGATATCTACGATATTCCTGGAGCAAAAGCTACTGCGGTAACTGACGTAGATGAAGATCTCAGAACTAGAGCCGATATAGACGACCGCGAAAAAATCAGACTATACGAAGAACGCTTGATGGTCAACAAGCAACGTGAAAAATCTGGTGAAGTTGCCATCGGCAAGCGAGTAGAAACAGAAACTGCGGCGGTAGCTATACCAGTTGAAAGGGAGCGCATTGTCATTGAACGCAGCGATGTAGTAGATGGTGGAGTGGTAACTCCAGGTACGGCAAACTTTGCCGATGCCGAAACAGTCCGCATGGAAGCCTATGAAGAAACCGCCGAAATCGAAAAGCAAGCCTTTGTGCGGGAAGAAGTAAACATTCGCAAAGAAGTAGAACGCGACACCGTAGAAGCAAGAGAAACGATCCGTCGTGAAGAACTAGAAGTAGAAACAAACGACGACATAATTCAACGATAAATATAGGAAAGCAACTTAGAAATAAGCATGGATTTTGGAATTAAAGATAAGGTAGCAGTAATTACTGGTGGCGATTCGGGAATGGGTAAGGCTACTGCTAAATTACTAGCTGCTGAAGGGGTAAAAATTGCCCTCATCGATAAAACAACGGAGGAACTAAAAGCAACCGCCGAAGAAATAAGTAAAATTGGTGAAGCAATTCCAGTTACGGCAGATCTGAGAAACTTGGCGGAGGTTGAAGCAGCCAAAAGAACTATCCTTGATCGCTTTGGTACAGTCCATATTTTAGTTAACTGCGCTGGTATCACTGGTGCAACCAAAGAGTTTCTCAAGTTAACTGACGAAGATTGGTACGAAACCATCGATGTTGATTTTATGTCTGCGGTGCGCGTCTGTCGGGCTTTTATTCCCTCCATGCAGCAGGAAGGGTGGGGCAGAATTGTTCTCATCGGTTCGGAAGATGCAGTCCAACCCTATACCGACGAAATGCCCTATTGTGCTGCTAAAGCGGGAGTACTTAACCTAACCAAGAATCTATCCAAGGCATATGCCAAAGACGGTATTTTGGTTAACTCCGTATCTCCTGCCTATATTGCCACCCCCATGACTGATGCCATGATGGAGAAGCGGGCAAAAGAAAAAGGAATCAGTTTTGACAAGGCGATCGAAACATTCTTAGATGAAAAACGTCCCCATCTAGAATTGCACCGTCGGGGTAAAGCACAAGAAGTCGCTGCGGTAATTGCCTTTCTTTGTTCTCAACATTCTAGCTTTGTCGTTGGTGCAAACTATCGAGTTGATGGTGGCTCAGTTGCCACTGTTGGATAAACAATTAATCAATAACAATTTGGAGAAAATAATGAATAAGTTAACAGGACTTCTATTAGGTAGTGCCTTACTTTTTGGTGCGGTAGGTTGTGATGTATCTCGTACTAGTGCCGATGCTCCCACAGATGTAAAAGATGGTGCGGTGGTCGAAAATCCTGGTGAAGTAGAAGAAACACTAGAAGATGCTACTAGCGAAGTTCGTCAAGATCAGTTGAGTTCTGATATTCGCGCCAGAGAGGAGCGTAATGACGTTTTAGGCGACCAGGGAGTTAGAGACGATTCCGACCTTGAAAGCGAGATTAGAGCTAAGTTAGAGGCAAATATTCCTCGTGCCAAGCTAACTGTCGATGCAGAAGATGGTAATGTTGCGATCGTGGGTACTGTTCCCAGCGAAAAAGAATATGAAAGTATTTTACCCCTAGCTCAAGAAATCCTAGGAGTTAACGAGGTCAATATGGAAGTAGAAATCATACCTTCTACCGAATCATAACTGATAAGTTTTAACAACTTAAAGTTAAGAGGGCTGCTTACACCAGCCCTTTGTTTATATCGAAAACTACCCTTTATTTATAAAAAATGTTTGAAAATCCTTTCCTTAGTACTATAGTTTTGGGAACTATTGCCTATGTCGCTATAATTTTTATGCTGCGAATATCGGGCAAACGTACCCTTTCAAAATGGAATTCTTTTGATTTTGTGGTAACTATTGCCTTTGGTTCGATTCTTTCCAGCATTTTATTATCCACCAAAGATTCATTTGGTACAGGAATTCTTGCTTTTGCTCTATTGGTATTATTTCAATACATTCTTAGTTGGGTTTCTGTTCGTTATTCTTTAGTACAAAAATTAGTCAAAGCCGAACCTGCATTGCTACTCTACAAAGGGCAAATAAAAGACGAAGTACTCAAACGAGAAAGAGTAGCCGAAGGAGAAATTTTAGCAGCATTACGGGCTAGTGGAGTGAGTGCAATTGAAGATGCCGACGCAGTTGTTTTAGAGACAGACGGTAGCTTTAGCGTAATTACTAATTTGAATCATAGTACTGCTTCAGCACTCAAAGATGTCAAAGAGTTCGATCGCGTTAACTTGTAGAAAATGTAATCATAATAAATAGCTCGTTTAATTTTCAAAAATATTCACTTTAACCATCAATTCAATGAACCTTTGGCTATATTATCTTTTTACTTTTTTTACGATAATTCTCTTGCGTTATTTTTTACTAGCTGGAGGGACATATTGGCTGTTTTATTTTGATGCAAATAAACCTTTTGTCGCACAATCTTCTAGTATTAAAAGTTCTCGCCGAAACCTGATCAAAAAAGATATTACTTTGTCTATTGCAGCTACTGTGGCAACTGCTATTTGCGCTGCCCTGGTAATGACAATTTATGATTCTGGTGCGACTCGTTTATATAATTCGATGGAAGACTATGGCATAGGCTATTTAATAATTAGCTTCTTGGGGGTAATTTTACTCCAAGATACTTGTTATTACTTTTTTCACCGAGGATTTCATCATCCTTTATTTTATAATTGGCTACATCGAGGACATCATCGTTCCAAAGATCCCACACCCTGGACGTCTTTCGCCCTAGATTTTCCCGAAGCACTAATCCAAGGATTATTTTTGGTAACAATAGTTTTTATAATCCCCCTTCATTTCGCTGTTTTAGCATTATGGCTGTTAACTATGACTATTTGGTCATTAGTTACTCATCTTGGCTTTGAATTATTTCCTAACTTTCCCCATCATTGGCTAGGAAAATGGTTTATTAGTTCGGATCATCATTCTCTACATCATCATCGTTATACCAAACACTATGGGTTGTATTTTACTGTTTGGGATCGTTTATTAGGTACTAACTAAAAAGTTATTCAAAATTGCCACTATTTTTTGATAGCGATCGCTTGGCAGATATTGTCAAAATTTACTGACATTTTTGACTGTCAGATTGCAATTCAACTCTGCATTTTTATAGTAATATTATGAAGCTGTAAAATCACCAAACAATTTACTGTCAGGTATTTCAGGTTGCTGTTAGTAATTGATCGCTCTTATTTTTAGAGGTATAAACATGACAGCAGAACAAAAAGTTGAATTTGATCGCGATCGCGCTAACCAATACGATCTTGATATTCGTAAGGCAATTCCAGGTTATGAAGCTTTGCACAGTATGACACAGAGTTTATTAGCCACAAGTCTATCCCCAACAGCTAATTTATTAATCGTTGGTTCGGGTACGGGAATGGAACTAATTAACTATTGTCAGCAAAAACCACAATGGTCGTTGACAGGAGTAGATCCTTCCCTCGACATGATGGAAATTGCCAAACAGGAACTCGATCGCAGAAAGTTGTTAGAACGGGTAAATCTCCATACAGGTTATCTAAATACTCTTCCCGTAACAGAACTAATGGATGCAGCAACATTAATTTTAGTAATGGACTTTATCCAAGATGATGGCTCTAAATTGCAACTACTTAAAAATATTGCCAACCATTTAAAACCTGGTGCAGAATTTATCCTAGCCGATCTTTATGGAGAAAAATCCGCTGCCTACTTTGCTAAGTTCAAACAAGCTTGGCAAACTCTTTACTTTAGTCAGTTAGATGATACTGGCAAAGCAAAGGCAGAACAAAACTTTGAAGCCTCAATTGAGAACTCTATCTACTTCATTAGTGAAGCCAGGATAATTGAATTACTGAATATTGCAGGATTTAGTCAGGTCACTAAATTTTATAATGCTTTTTTGTTTGGTGGTTGGACAGCTAAATACACTGGTAATTAATCTTTCATCCTTCCTCTATTAAATTTTACTCACACAAAAACTACTATGACTGAACCAATTCGCATTTTGATGTGCGCCCCCGATCACTACGACGTAGATTATGTAATCAATCCTTGGATGGAAGGCAATATTCATAAATCTTCCCAAGAAAAAGCCGTCGAACAATGGTCTAAACTAAACTTCGTTCTCAACGACATTGCTAAAGTAGATCTAGTCAAGGGACAACCAGGCGTACCCGATATGGTGTTTACTGCTAATGCAGGTTTAGTCTTGGGAGATAATGTAGTCCTCAGTCGTTTTTATCACCCCGAACGCCAGGGAGAAGAACCCCACTTCAAAAAATGGTTTGAAGACAATGGTTTTAATGTCTTTGAATTGCCCAAGGATCTACCCTTTGAAGGTGCGGGAGATGCTCTATTAGACCGCGAAGGGCGATGGTTATGGGCTGGTTATGGTTTTCGTTCCGAACTAGATTCCCATCCTTATCTTGCCGACTGGTTAGATATTGAGGTGCTATCGTTGCGTTTAATTGACGATCGCTTTTATCATCTTGATACTTGTTTCTGTCCCCTTTCTGGTGGCTATTTACTTTACTATCCTTCCGCTTTTGATTCCTATTCCAACCATATTATTGAAAAGCGCGTCCCCGAATCAAAGAGAATTGCGATCGCCGAAGCCGATGCGATCAACTTTGCTTGCAATACGGTTAACGTGGGCAATACTGTAGTCATGAATAAGGCGAGTCAAGAACTACAACAGCATCTCAATGATGCGGGTTTTGAAGTAATTGAAACACCGTTGACCGAATTTCTTAAAGCTGGTGGCGCAGCTAAATGCCTGACTCTCAGACTCAACGAACCAGTCTTACCCGACGTTCATGCTAGTACTCCTGTAGAAAGCCGTGTTATCAACATGGAAGGACATCTCTTAGATGCGGGTATTATGAACCGTTCCCTCGATTTAGTAGTAGATAACGGTGGTAGTTTTAAAGTACTCAACTTCCAGTTGGGTGTAGAAAGACAAAGCACCTCTAGTGCAGAAGTGCGCGTATCTGCCCCCGACCATGAAATAATGGAGAAGATTGTCAGCCAGTTAATCGAAATTGGCGCGATTATTCCCCAAAATGATGGCAACGATGTAGTTACAGAAACCTGCGATCTCGATGGCGTTGCACCAGGAGACTTCTATGTCAGCAATATCTATCCGACTGAGGTTAGAGTAAACCAACAGTGGATACGAGTTCAAAAACAACGCATGGATGGAGCAATTGTAATTAAAGAAGATGGCAACAATACCACTGCTGAGTGTAGAATCTTGCGAGATTTAGACAAAGGCGATCGCGTTGTGGTAGGAGTAGATGGTATTCGTACCGTCCGTAAAAAATCTAATCGCGATAAAGTGAAAGAAGAATTTAGCTTTATGGGTGCAGGGGTATCCAGCGAAAGAAGAGTCGAACTAGTCGTCGAACAAATCGCCTGGGAATTGCGCCAAATTCGCGATCGCGGTGGCAAAGTCGTAGTGACCGCAGGACCCGTGGTGATCCATACAGGAGGAGCAAAACACCTCTCTAGCTTGGTACGTGATGGCTATGTCCAGGGATTGCTAGGAGGAAATGCGATCGCTGTTCATGATATGGAACAGTCTCTTATGGGGACTTCCCTCGGTGTGGATATGCAAAAAGGTACTCCCGTTAGAGGAGGACACCGCCATCACCTCAAGGTAATTAATCAGGTACGTCGTCACGGTAGCATCGCCAAAGCAGTAGAGGCGGGTTTGGTAACCAAAGGGATCATGTATGAATGCGTTAAAAATAACGTACCCTTCGCTTTAGCTGGTTCGATTCGCGATGATGGTCCTTTACCCGATACCCAAATGGACTTGATTAAAGCCCAATCAGAATACGCTCAACTGATCGAAGGGGCGGATATGATCCTGATGTTATCTACTATGTTGCATTCAATTGGTGTGGGTAATATGACCCCTGCGGGAGTAAAAATGGTTTGTGTAGATATCAACCCTGCGGTTGTTACCAAATTAAGCGATCGCGGTTCGGTAGAATCTGTAGGGGTAGTAACTGATGTCGGTCTATTCCTTAGTTTGTTGGTCAATCAGCTAGACAAGTTGACCAGTCCTTATCAGACAATTTAACTAAAATTAAAGCTGCGAATATTACTCTCCGCAGCTTTAATTATTAAAATATCTCCGATATTAAAATGAAGTCATCTGCTGTAATATCTGCGGAATCGATATTATTGACCGTTGCCAAAACTAGACCGCTATTGGTACTATCGGCAATTAAGCTAGCCGTCCCCCCTGAGTTATTGGTAATAGTAAGGTCGGCAAACTCCAAAGATGAAGGTAAACCAAATAAATCCTCGCCATTTTTAAAGTCCCGAATAGTATCCCTGCCATTATTAGACTCCAAAACAAAAATATCCGAACCTGAATTACTCCATAAAAGATCCTCACCCTGTCCGCCAAAGAGCAGATCGTCTCCCGCACCACCATTAATGGTATCGATTCCATCTCCTCCAGAAATAGTGTCATTATCATCATGACCGCTGAAGTAATCATTCCCCGAACCACCCAAGAGAATATCTTGACCTACTTTACCGTAGAGTTTATCGTTGCCATCACCTCCATTGAGAGTGTCATCACCCGATTCTCCATTGAGGACATCGTTGTTTTCTCCTCCATCTAAAGAATCAAAACCATTACCCCCAACCAAGGTATCGCGATCGTTTCCACCCTTAAGGATATCGTTGCCATCACCCCCATAAAGGGTATCGTTACCTGCTGCGCCATCAAGAAAATCATTATTAAGACCGCCATCTAAAGAATCAAAACCATTTCCTCCATTGAGGGTATCTAGTCCCTGTCCTCCATTAAGAAAATCGCGATCTCCTTCGCCAAATAGCCGATCATTATCGTTTCCTCCATTAAGGCGATCAATGCCGTCACCTCCATAAAGAGAGTCATTACCCGCTTCCCCATCAAGAGAATCATTATCGCGACCGCCATTTAAGAAATCATCACCATCCCCTCCATTGAGGGTATCTAGTCCCTGTCCTCCATCAAGAAAATCGCGATCGCCTTCGCCAAACAATTGGTCGTCACCGCTTCCGCCATTGAGGGTATCAATTCCGTCTCCTCCGTCAAAGGTATCGTTACCTGCTGCGCCATCAAGAAAATCATTATTAAGACCGCCATCTAAGGAATCATTACCATCCCCTCCATTAAGGGTATCGTTACCCACTGCGCCATCAAGAGAATCGTTATTACTACCACCATTTAATGAATCATCGCCATCTCCTCCATTGAGGGTATCTAGTCCCTGTCCTCCATTAAGAAAATCATTACCGTTTTCTCCAAACAACTTATCGTCATTGTTTCCACCATTGAGGGTATCAATACCATCTCCTCCGAAAAGGGTATCCAAACCGTCATGACCGCTAAAGAAGTCATCACCCAAACCACCCAACAAAGAATCATTACCGACTTTGCCATAGAACTTATCGTTGCCATCACCTCCTACGAGAGTGTCATTACCTTCTTCTCCATTGAGGATATCGTTGTCTGTCCCCCCAAAAAGCTGGTCGTCGTCAAATCCTCCCACCAGAGTGTCTAATCCTTGGTTTCCATTGAGGATATCGTTCCCTGCTTCTCCAAAAAGCTGGTCGTTGCCAGATCCTCCCGAAATCGTATCGTCACCATCGTTACCCCTTAAACTATCGTTTCCAGATCCACCATTGAGATCGTTGCCAGACCCCGTTCCAGGAAGGGTATCATCTTCCAATTCGCTAGATGTAGACTCTAAACTCCAAATATTTAATCCCGTTCTTCCAATAGCACTAAAATAAAGCTTATTTCCGACCACTGTTAAGTTGTTAGGGTTAGAACTGTCTGAACCTGGATCGATATCTTGGACGAGAGAAAGCGTATCCGAACTATCTAACTGCCATAACTCATTGCCATTAGCACCATTATCAGCAGTAAAGTAAAGGGTACTTCCGACCACTGTTAAATTGCTGGGATAAGAACCATCAGAACCAGATCTAATCTCTTTAACAGAAGCAGTACCCGAACTATCTATTTGCCATAACTCATTACCACCAGTACCATTATCGGCAGTGAAATAGAGTTTATCCCCGACGGCGGTAAGATCGCTGGGATAAGAACCATCAGAACCAGATCTAATCTCTTTAACAGAAGCAGTACCCGAACTATCTATTTGCCATAACTCATTACCACCAGTACCATTATCGGCAGTGAAATAGAGTTTATCCCCGACGGCGGTAAGATCGCTGGGATAAGAACCATCAGAACCAGATCTAATCTCTTTAACAGAAGCAGTACCCGAACTATCTATTTGCCATAACTCATTACCACCAGTACCATTATCGGCAGTGAAATAGAGTTTATCCCCGACGGCGGTAAGATCGCTGGGATAAGAACCATCAGAACCAGATCTAATCTCTTTGACAGAAGCAGTACCCGAACTATCTAACTGCCACAACTCATAACCACCAAGATCGTCACCAATAAAATAGAGCTTGTTTCCTACCGCTGTTATATCGTCAAGAAAAGAACCAGATCCGATATCTCGCTCAAAAAGCGTACCCGAACTATCTAGCTGCCATAATTTATAACCATCAGCACCATCATAGGCACTAAAATAGAGTTTATCCCCGACTGCTGTTAAATTGTCAGGATAAGAACCGAAAGAACCAGATCTAAGATCTTGGACGAGGGAAACCGTACCCGAACTATCTAGTTGCCACAATTCATTACCATTTGTATCGTTATTGGCACTGAAATAGAGTTTATCCCCGACTACGGTTAAATTGTCAGGATAAGAACCCGACGAACCAGATCTAAGATCTTGGACGAGGGAAACCGTACCCGAGCTATCTAGTTGCCACAATTCATAACCACTCACACCATTATTAGCACTGAAATAGAGTTTATCTCCTACTACGGTGAGATTATTGGGATAAGAACTATAAGAATTCGATGCTAGATCGCGAACGAGGGAAACCGTACCCGAACTATCGATTTCCCACAACTCTTTGCCACTAGTACGGTCATTGGCACTGAAATAAAGTTTATCCCCTACTGCGGTGAGATCGTTGAGATAAGCTACATTAGCAGGCAAATCAGCAAACTTTTGTGTTTCCATAATATTTTCAGTTGTTTAATCGATCAATTGTTGTTTGAAGGCAAAGTGATTCTTTTACCTGTTTGGATAGCAAAATGCTTTCGATGACTGTTTTAAAAGCTTTTGTTCTCAGTTTGGATCGACTATTTGAGGTGTAAAATGTGCGATCGCCTGAAGCTGGAAGATTAATCGATCGTTGAATGGGTTTCGATCGCGAAATGATTGGAAAATAAACATCAAATTTATAGTTATATTGAGATAGATTGAGCAACAACCTACTAATAAATACTGAGAAAGCAAGTTATAAGATTTCTGGTATTTACGAGATATATAATGGTTTGGTTGGAAAACAGTAAATATACTATTTTGCTTTCTTTTATAGAGTTCCCAATTTATTGCAGTAATTTAATATTTAAACTGAAATGGATAAAGATAAAGCCAGTGGAAAGGATCAAAATGATAACCAACCACTGGCTAATAGTAAAAGGGCTATTTAAGATGGGCTATTTAATATTGGGGAATACTCGAATCAATCTCTTGACTCCAGGCAGCAATACCACCTTTAACGTTTGTGCCTTCAATACCCGCTTCTTTGAGAATATTTAAAGCTTTTGCAGATCTTCCACCTAATTTACAATGAGCAATGAGACGATGACCGTTGACTAGTTCTTTAACTTTAGCAATGCCACTACCGTCTTCCAATTCAGATAGGGGAATCAAAACCGAACCATCAATTTTGGCAATATCATATTCATTAGGGTTGCGGACATCCAAGAGAACATAATCATCTTTTCCGCTATCCATTAATTGCTTCAAATCTTGAACCGACATTTCCGCGATCGCATTTTCTGCTGCTGCTGCTGCTGCTGCTTGAGGAATACCACAAAACTCTTGATAATCAATCAATTTTTCGATTACAGGTCGTTCTGGGTTGGGTCGCAGTTTTAACTCGCGGAATTTCATATCCCAAGCATTATAGAGTAGCAATCTACCACTGAGAGTATTCTCTGCACCTAAAATAATCTTAATTGCTTCTGTTGCTTGAATCGTACCGATAATGCCACAGAGAACACCCAATACACCACCTTCAGCACAAGAGGGTACCATTCCTGGTGGTGGTGGTTCGGGATAGAGATCACGGTAGTTGGGCCCTCCCTGATAATTAAAGACTGTCGCCTGTCCTTCAAAACGGAAAATCGATCCGTAGACGTTAGGCTTATCTAACAATACACAAGCATCATTAGTTAAATAACGAGTCGGGAAGTTGTCAGTCCCATCAACAACTACGTCATAAGGAGCTAAAATATCTAGAGCATTTTCCGAACTAATGGCAGTTTCGTATAAATCTACCTGACAATGGGGGTTAATACTATGAATGCGGTCTTTAGCGGACTCAATCTTGGGTTTACCTACCCATGATTCGCTGTGAATAATCTGACGTTGTAAATTGGAACTATCGACAATATCAAAGTCTACTAAGCCAATTCTACCAATACCTGCTGCTGCAAGATATAGCAAAAGGGGAGAACCAAGACCACCACTACCGATACAGAGAACGCTAGCTGCTTTTAGGCGTTTTTGTCCTTCTAATCCTACTTCTGGCAGAATAATATGACGCGAGTATCTCTGATACTCATCTTTATTAAGTTCAATTGCTTCCAAATTTGGATTGAGCATGGTTATAAGAAAAGCGCGTTAGGGAAGCTTAACTAAGTTATCGCTGCCTCGATCAAAGAGGACAGCTTTATACTGTAAGCATTCTATTATATAGAATTTATCTAATTACAGAACAAAAACTTTGAAGATTTAAGAAACTTATTCCTAATTAATTCCGAATGAATAACGCTCAAACATGGAGACAAATAGCTTCGGCTATAACTGAAGCAACAGGACAAGAATTTGCGATCGCCGATACTCGTTCGGTTAGTGGAGGCTGTATTAATCAAGGTTATCGAGTTGGGGGTAATGATGCAGAGTATTTTGTTAAGCTCAACCAAGCAAGTCTAGTGGAAATGTTTGTCGCCGAGGCTTGGGGACTCAAGGAAATGTATGCTACCCAAACAATTACCGTCCCCCAGGCAATATGTTGGGGTACAGCAGGTGATTCTAGCTATATTGTGTTGCAATGGTTAAATTTGGCAAGGGGAAGCGATGAAAGCTGGAGGTCAATGGGTCGTGAGTTGGCAGAGATGCACCAAGCAGGAATCGGAACTAGCTTCGGATGGGAACGCAATAACACTATAGGTTCTACACCTCAAATTAATACTCCCAGGGAAAACTGGGCAGATTTTTTTGCCGAACAGCGTATTGGTTATCAATTAAAATTAGCCCAACGTCGTGGAGGAAATTTTCCCGATCGCGATACAGTGGTTGATGCAGTTAGAAATCAATTAGCCGATAGACAGCCAGAAGTTTCGATAGTTCATGGCGATCTTTGGTCGGGAAATGCAGGAATTGCTGTTGATGGTTGTCCTGTGATTTTTGACCCTGCTACTTATTATGGCGATCGCGAAACTGATTTGGCAATGACAGAATTGTTTGGTGGCTTTCCCTCAGCTTTTTATCGCGGCTATAACGAAGTATGGCAATTGGATAAGGGTTATCAACAACGTAAAAGTATTTATAATCTCTATCATATCCTCAATCATTTTAATCTCTTTGGTGGTGGCTATGGCAGCCAAGCCAAAAGAATAATTCAACAGATAATCTAAAATGAAATATGACCTCCCACGAGAATAATGACGATTAATTTATGTACCACCGCTACACAGTAAACAATAAGTATCTTGTCATCCGACAAATTTTTACCCTAGTTTCTGTGGTTGCAGCTTTTGCTATGAATGTTGTGGCAAATGTCAATCCTCCTAATGGACTATCTATTGGTGAAATTTCTAATAAATTTTTTGGTGATGTTTTAATTACCCCTGCTAACTATGCTTTTGCCATCTGGGGCATCATTTATCTTGGTTTAATCAGTTTTGGAATTTATCAAGTTTTGCCTTCTTCTAGAAACAATCTTTTGCTACGACGAATTGGCTATAAAATAGCAATCGCATCTGTGGCTCAAATTGTATGGGTAATCTGTTTTCTTTATCGACAATATGCCCTTTCTTTTTTGGCAATGTTGGGAATATTATTACCTTTGATTGCTGCCTATCTGTATTTGCCATCAACTCGGATTACAAAGTGGCAGAGGTGGTTGATTCACACTCCTATTAGCGTCTATTTATCTTGGATTGTTTTAGCAACCATCCTCAACGGTGCAATTACTTTAGAATCTTGGCAATGGAATGGTTGGGGAGTTAGCGAGGAGATCTGGACAATTATTATGCTATCTGTTGCTGCGTTGATTACTCATCTAGTGGCTATTCCCAGACTAGATTTTGCCTACGGGATGGTATTTATTTGGGGCGTAATTGCGATCGCCGTCAGAAATTCCGATCGCCTACTTCTTTCAGGTACGGCAATTGGCTTGAGTTTGGCTTTGATAATATTGTTATTGTCTTTTAGTTTTTATGCACCCATTCATCGCGATCGGGAAAATAATTACTGATGATTAAATTTATAAGCGATCGTAAGTTTTTCATCTTCATCTTTATTGCTTCGCTCTTAAAAAAATTACATATTAGGTGCAAGATCTCAGTTAAACCTTGAATTTGATCGCCATCTAACAGCTAAACCAATTACTTTTCTGAAGAAACAACTTCTGGCTTCTCATCTGTGAGGGATGGTGACTGTTCTTTGGTTAAAGTCACTTTTTTGGTTGAAACTGGTTCGAGGGGTTTGGCTGATTCAATTTCTAAGGGTAAAGAAATCGCTTTATCAAAGGTCAGGCGATCGCCATTATAATCCACAAGAATTTTATCCCCAGGAGTAAAGGAATTTTCCAAAATTTTAGTGGCAATGGGGTTTTGTAACTCCCTTCTAATTGCCCGCTTCAAAGGACGCGCACCAAAAGCAGGATCGTAACCAATATCAACGATTCTATCTTGAGCAGAGGGAGATAGTTCGATGGTAATTTTTTGATCTTTCAACAGACGTTGAATACCTTTGATTTGGATCGCCACAATTTCTTTGAGTTCCGATTTTTTCAAGCCGTGGAAGATAATCACATCGTCAATTCGCTGAATGAATTCAGGACGGAAATGACTCCGCAAAGCTTGGGTAACTCGATTTTGAATTTTATCGTAATCTTCGTCTTCCCCTTTGACATCAAGAATATGTTCGCTGCCGATATTACTAGTCATGACGATAATAGCGTTGCGAAAATCTACCATTCGCCCTTGAGAGTCGGTAATTCTGCCATCATCCAAAACTTGCAAAAGTATATTAAACACATCTTTGTGAGCTTTTTCTACTTCATCGAGCAAAACCACACAATAAGGACGACGGCGTACGGCTTCGGTTAACTGTCCTCCTTCCTCAAAACCAACATACCCAGGAGGCGCGCCCACTAAACGAGATACCGCATGTTTCTCCATGTATTCAGACATATCAATCCGCACCATAGCATCTTCACTATCAAAGAGGAATGCTGCCAAGGCTCTAGCCAATTCGGTTTTACCCACTCCAGTAGGTCCCATAAACAAAAATGAGCCTATGGGACGGTTGGGATCGTTCATTCCTGCTCTAGCCATGCGAATGGCTGCGGAGACAGCTTCTACAGGCTGCTGTTGCCCGATAACTCGTTGATGGAGGTGTCCTTCTAGTTGGAGTAACTTTTGTCTTTCCGATTCTAAAAGCCGATTGATGGGTACTCCTGTCGAACTTGCCACAATTTCAGCAATATCTGACTCCGTTACTTGCTCTCTCAAAAGAGTTGTACCTTTGGATTGGATATCTATCAGTTTGGTTTCTTTTGCTTCTAGATCTCGTTGTAGAGTTTCGAGTTTGCCATATTTCAACTGGGCAGCTTTTTCGTGGTCGAAGGCTCTTTCTGCCTTGTCTAGCAAGATACGAATTTTTTCTTCTTCTTCTTTGAGGGCGTTGATTTCATCTAGCAAACCTTTTTCTGATTGCCATTGTTCGGAAAGTCCGCTTTGTTTGCTTTTGAGACTATCAATTTCTGCTTGAATTTTACTGAGTCTTTCTTTAGCTGCTTTATCTATAGTTAGAATTCCAGGACGCTGGCTTTCTCTTGTTAAAGACATTTTTTCCATCTCTAACTGCATAATGCGGCGATCCATATCTTCTAATTCGCTAGGTTTAGAAGTGATCTCCATCTTTAATTTAGCTGCTGCTTCGTCGATCAAGTCGATCGCTTTATCGGGTAAGAAACGCTCGGTAATGTAGCGATTAGATAATGTCGCAGCAGCTACTAATGCCGAATCAGTAATAGTTACACCGTGATGCACCTCATATCTTTCTTTGAGTCCCCTGAGAATGGAGATAGTATCTTCAACGGAAGGCTGCTTGATATATACCTGTTGAAAACGTCTTTCCAAGGCAGGATCTTTTTCAATATGCTTGCGATACTCATCTAGGGTAGTCGCGCCAATACAGCGCAATTCTCCCCTCGCTAACATAGGTTTGAGTAAGTTCCCCGCATCCATCGATCCCGAACCTTCTCGCGAACCTGCACCTACGACAGTATGAACTTCGTCAATAAATAAAACAATCTGTCCGTCAGACTCCGTAACTTCCTTTAAAACCGCCCGCAAACGTTCTTCAAATTCTCCACGATATTTCGCCCCTGCAATCAGGCTACCCATATCCAGAGAAATCAACTGGCGATCCTTGAGAGATTCTGGCACATCCCCATTCATGATACGTTGAGCCAATCCTTCGGCGATCGCAGTTTTACCCACACCTGGTTCGCCAATCAAGACGGGGTTGTTTTTAGATCTTCGAGAAAGTACTTGTATAGTACGTCGAATTTCTTCATCGCGACCAATTACGGGGTCTAGTTTGCCTGCTTTGGCTTCTTCGGTGAGATCTCGCCCGTATTTTTCTAATGCTTGATATTGTTCTTCTTGGTTTTGCTTGGTTACTTTTTGCACACCCCGAACGGACTTGATTACTTCTTCTAAGTCTTGGGGGTCAATATTAAAACTGCGTAGTGTCTTTTTCCCAATACGAGCATCTTCAGCAAAACCCATCAAAATATGCTCGATGGAAATAAAATTATCATCCCAACTAGTGCGACAGGTTTCTGCTCGATCTAGCATGCGGTCTAAACTAGGACCCAAATACAATTGAGCCGAGCCAATTCTAGGCTGACGCTTGGTAAACATCTCTAGCTGTTGTTTAAAACGAATTAGATCGACATTGGCTTTCTCTAGGATGTTTTTTGCTAGCCCTTCCTGTTCTAAAGCTGCCAAAATCAAATGCTCTACCTCTAAGTTTTGATTCTGAAATAATTTGGCAACTTCTTGGGATTTTACGATCGCATCCCAGGCTTGTTCAGTAAACTTACTTTGATCGGTAGGCTGCATATTTTAGCTAAATGATAAATAGGATTTTAAAATTTTGATAATTTGATGATGCTCAGTATACCAAGGCTGAAATTAATAACCTCTAGATTCAGCAACTCTCTTTACAAGAGATTTTATCTAATATTATGTCTTAATCAGAATTTTAGTATTATTTTACGGTTGCAAAACGCGAATCAATTCACAACATATATAACTTCATCGATTGTTTAGAGAAATTACAAAAAACAGAATATTCATCTAGATAACCCTCAATTTGCCTCAGCTTTTGGAGAAACAGATAAAGCCTCCTGCATCGGTTGGATCGCTTTGGTAGTTTGAACTTGTCGATCTAATTGTTCGGTGGTTGAGACTAAATTACTCAAACCATCAACTAAAGTGCGGAAGTTTTCTAAAAAGGCAGGATCTCCCGTAATTGATTCTAAATCTGAAGTTATTTTTTGCGCGTTATCAAAGGTCACTCTAGCCGAATCTAGGGTTTGTTGTAGATTAACGACACTTTCTTGGTTGCCGAAGCTTTCCGAAACATTTTTCAAATTTTCCGAGGCAACTGCTGCATTAGCGGTTAATGTTTCTAAATTAGCTGCTAATTTTTCTGTATCTGCGGTGTCTACGGTTTTGTCTATTTTAACGACCAAATTTTGCAAGCGATCGCTGGTGGTACTAATACTATCTAAAGTAGTAGTCAAATTCGTTCTATTCTGAGCGATCAGGGATTCTACGCTTTGGGTAAGCTGACCGACTTGTTTGGCAGTTTCTTGAAAGCTTTGAGCCGTTGTCACCAATTCTGTGGAGGTGCTATTGGCGATGTCGGTGACTGTTTTGGTCGCAGCAGAAACATTATCTATTTCTGCCTGTAGCTCTTTGACTAAAAGAGATGTGTTACGACTCAAATTAGCAATTTCTTGAGCTGCTTGGGCTGAATTTTGCATTGTTGCATCAACGTTTTCGACAAATTCTGGCTCGCCATAAGCTTTACTAAAACGATAGGTGAAAGGCAAAATATCGTCGAGAGTAATTGCTCTTTCTCCTTCAATGCGAGAATTATCGCAGAGAATTTGCGCAGGATTACATTGATCCCCAAGAGGAGTTAAGTTTTTATCTGTCTCGGATAGATCCGATTGAGGCACGATATCAACAAACGTCTCTCCAATTAAACCAGAACTGCGAGCTTTAATCACAGAATCCCTAGGAATCAAGAGATCCGAAGAGTCGATGGCAATTACTACGTCAACTCCATTTGTCCCAGACTTAATATTTTCAATCTTGCCTATTCTCAAACCCCGATAGCGTACCCCATCTCCCAATCTAATACCGTTGACATCGGGAAAATCGGCAACTATTTGATAACTTTTTGCGCCAAATTTGAAACCTCTGATCCAAAGAGCCAAAGCACCAAACAGAACAACACTGCCGATAATCATTAAGCCAACCGAACCTTCTTTTAGGGTGCGCGATCGCATATTTTTCCTTTAACCTCAATTATGTTTAGTTTAATCGATCACGCGAATTGGACCTTCAATGCTAGCACTGAAAAACTGTCTGACTAAAGGGTTATCAGTAGAGTCAATTTCGGCTACTGTCCCTTGCCATTGAATTTTCCCGCCATAAAGAAACACGACGCGGTCGGCAGTACGGCGAATAGTACTATCTTGGTGACTAACCATAATATAAGTGCCACATCCCCTTTTTGTACACTGTAAGTCCCGTACCAAATCTTCAATTACTGTCGAAGCGATCGGATCTAAACCTGCTGTTGGCTCATCGTACAAGATTATTTCTGGTCTACTTTTAGGATTTTCTGGATTGGACATAATTGCCCGAGCAAAGCTGACTCGCTTGCGCATCCCCCCTGACAACTCAGAAGGAAAGCGATTCCCTGTCCCTGTCAAACCAACCATTTCTAGCTTTTCATCGACCAAATCCTTGATTTTTCGTCGACTCAGATTGGAGTGTTGATAAAGAGAAAAGCCGACATTTTGCTCTACTGTTAGAGAATCAAACAGGGCAGCTTGCTGAAAGACCATACTAATCCCAATAGGATCGTCTTGGTCTTCAATCAAACCGTTTCTTTTCTGACCGTTAATATAAATTGAGCCTTCATCAATGGGGAGTAAGCCAGCAATCATTCTCAAGATAGTTGATTTTCCCGTTCCCGACGGGCCAATAATTACTAAAGCTTCTCCTTGCTCTACCCTGAGATTGACGCGGTCTAAAATTACGTTACTACCAAAGGATTTACTTACTCCTCTAAGTTCGATTAGAGGCATTTTCGAGTCTGGTTTTGTTGCTTTGTAATTGTCTGTAGTTACTGCCATAAGTTAAGGGTTAAATCTGGCTTTGCTACCCAAGTTTAAATAGTAGATTTATAGTTTAATCAAAAACTTACTCTTCTAGTTCTAACCCAAAAATCCGCGCCACAGATTTTTTTACTTTGTAACCAGAATCGATCGATTCTAAAGGATCTTTGCGCAGGCGGTGACGCAGACAGAGTACAATTACCCGACGAATATCATCAATGGTCACTTCCGTGCGTCCTTCAAAAGCTGCGATCGCTTTGGCAGCCCGATTGGTGACAATATCTCCTCGCAAGCCATCTACATCCAATTCAGAGCAAATTTCAGAGATTTTGACTCGCAAATCATAATCAATTGTTACCGAAGGAAGTAATTTTTGTGCTTGGACGATTTTATCTTGCAATGCAACCTGTTCTGATGAGTACTTATCACTAAAATCGCTAGGATTACCGTCAAATTCGGCTCTTTGTTCGACAATTTGGACTCGTAGATTTGGTTCTTTGACAGTACGAATCTCAGCGTGCATGCCAAAGCGGTCTAGTAGTTGGGGACGAAGCTCTCCTTCTTCAGGGTTTCCCGAACCCACCATCACAAATTGAGCGGGGTGACGAATGGAAATACCTTCTCGTTCGACAGTGTTCCAACCACCCGCAGCAGAATCTAGCAATACATCCACTAAGTGATCGTCGAGGAGGTTAACTTCATCTACATAGAGAATACCGCGATTGGCTTTTGCTAGCAGTCCTGGTTCAAAAGCTTTTATCCCATCAGAAAGAGCTTTTTCAATATCGATCGTGCCACATACCCTATCTTCAGTTGCACCTAACGGTAAGTCGATCATTTGGACTTTCTTTTTGACCGTGTTAATCGGTTGCTGTTGCTCTACTTTCTGTCTGACTTCATCACTCATTAAATCGGGATCTTCAGGATCGCTGTTGAAAGGATCTCCCTCTACCACATCAATTTCTGGTAACAAGTCGGCTAATGCTCTAATAGTGGTAGATTTACCCGTACCGCGATCGCCCATGATCATTACCCCACCAATTTTGGGATCGATGACGTTGAGCAAAAGGGCAAGCTTCATTTCTTCTTGCCCTACAATAGCCGTAAAAGGAAAGACCTGACGGCGGGTTTTTGGTGGTGCTTGAACTGTTGCAGTCATATTAATTTTTGCTTATCTAGCAGCTATGTTAATTGGTGGAATTAACCGTTAATCTTTTTTAATAAGGATGGTTTTTATTGTGCCATGTTTCAGGTCTCTTATGTAGAGAAGTCATTGGTCATTGAGAAACTCAACCCTTACTGTTCGTTAACAGGGGCAAAAATAGTCAAACTTTGAGGCAGACATTCAATTTCTAAAGGAGTGTTGCCAACAATTTCTCCATCGAGGACAACTTTTTGTACGGGAACAGCAGAAATCCTCACCCTTTGCGCTCGCACGTGAACGATATTATCCAATTCCGCACTGGTTTTAATTAACGCAGCCCCCAACATACTAAAGAGAGTCGTAACCGCCTGTAGCTTATTATCCACAGTGGCGATGGTAATATCCAACAAACCATCATCCGCTATAACCTCGCCAATTCCCTGGGCTAAGACAGAAGTAGGCGGTGCAGCATTAGCTACAGTAATCGCACCAGCTTGGAAAGTTTTGACCTCTCCTTCAATTTCCACTTCTGCTTCAAACAACTGTTGTTCGTCTAACTGTTGCCAACCCGCCATAATATAAGCCAGAGAACCCCAGCGGTTTTTAGCTTCTCTGTCTGCTTTCTCGATGGTTTCGGCTTCATAGCCAATTCCCGCCAGCAAAATTAATGGTAAATCGTTGCAACGTGCTGTATCAACCACTCTAGTTTTACCAGACAAAATAATTTCACAAGCCCTCCGCACCTGGCTAATTTGCTGCGTAATACCCAACGCCATACTAAAAGCATTAGCCGTACCGCGAGGAATAATACCTAGAGGGATTTCCGTACCAATTAACGCCCCTGCAACTGCCGAAACCGTACCATCTCCTCCAGAAGCAATAATCAGATCTGCACCAGATGCGATCGCTTGAGTCGCTAATTCTTGAGGACTAATATCGGGACTAGTCAAATGCACTTCTAAATGTAGATGAGGATCGAGCATTTTCTGGATAAAGTCCAAATCCTGCAATCCATTACTGCTACCCGATACGGGATTGAAGATCATATGAGCGACAGTACTCTGAGCGAAACTATTAGCGATCGCCTCAGCCGTTCCCAAATTAGTTGCCAAAGGAACTAAATGAACGTTACAAATCCGCAACAAAGCCTGAATATCTGGCTCGTGGGGTTGAGCGTTGAGGGGATCGATTAAAAAAATAACCGCTACTATTTCTCCTGCTACCACTTTGGCAGCAATCTGGGCGTCTCCCCCCAATGGACCCGATGCCATGGGATCGATTTTTAAATCTGTAGCTTCTTGGATCAGTTTTCCTGTTGTTCCTGTAGCAATTAGATTATAACGAGATAGCAAGGGTTTGTGACGACGGGCAAAATCCACCATATCGTCTTTTTTATTATCATGAGCAATCAAAGCGATCGTTCTAGCCATAATTGGGTAAGGAAAAACTTAAAAATAATAGTTAAGGTTCGGTTGTAGTTCGGTTTTATAGATTAAGACTAGCTAAAACCTAATCGAATAGATGCGTTAAAATCATCTTACCAACCTTGGCATAAAAGCAATAATTAAAGCTTATTGATTGTTTTTCTACTAATAGTGCTTTGGTAGATAACAATATAACGTAAGAGGTAAATTAAACTAAAGATACTATGGACTCACCAATTAAGGCAGTACAAGCACCCTATAGAGGAGGCGGTGGCGGAAATTATCGTACTCCACCCCCAGATTTACCTTCTCTACTACTAAAAGAACGCATTGTTTATTTGGGACTACCTCTTGTCTCGTCCGATGAATATAAAGATCAAATTGGAGTAGATGTTACCGAATTAATTGTGGCGCAGCTACTCTTCTTGCAATTTGACGACCCCGAAAAGCCCATTATCATGTATATCAACTCTACTGGTACTTCTTGGTATGGTGGGGATTCTATCGGTTTTGAAACAGAAGCATTTGCAATTTGCGATACCATGTCCTATATTAAGCCCCCCGTACATACAATATGTATCGGTCAGGCAATGGGGACTGCTGCCATGATTCTCTCTTCAGGAGAAAAAGGATATCGTGCTAGTTTGCCCAATGGCTCAATTATTCTTCACCAAGCTCGTCAAGGTGCGCGGGGTCAAGCTACTGATATTCAGATTCGTGCCAAGGAAGTAATTCAAAACAAACGAGCTGTATTAGAAATCTTCAGTCGCAACACTGGTCAACCAGTGGAAAAACTAGAAAAAGACACCGATCGCATGTTCTACATGAGTCCTCAAGAAGCCAAAGAATACGGTTTGATTGACAAGGTTTTAGAAAGCACCAGGGATCTACCTACCCCTGTTTCTACTCTGACGTAAAAATAAGTTTAATACAAGATAATTCCTATGCCCATTGGTATTCCCAAAGTTCCCTATCAACTTCCAGGTCAGCAATATAGTGACTGGATTAGTATTTATGACCGTTTATATCGCGAGCGCATTATCTTTCTAGGAAGAGGCGTTAATGATGGTTTGGCAAACCAAATTATTGCCATTATGCTCTACCTAGATTCTGAAGATCCAGGCAAGCCAATCTATCTGTATATCAATTCTCCAGGGGGTTCTGTAACTGCTGGTTTGGCAATATATGACACTATGCGTCATATTAAATCAGAAGTTGTAACTATCTGCGTAGGTTTAGCTGCTTCTATGGGTGCATTCCTGCTTTGTGGCGGTACAAAAGGCAAACGTCTTGCTCTACCCCACTCGCGCATTATGATTCACCAACCTCTAGGTGGCGTACAAGGACGCAGACAGGCGACAGATATTGATATCGAAGCCAAAGAAATTTTGCGCATTCGCGATCAGTTAAATCAAATGATGGCTGACAACACAGGTCAATCTATCGAAAAGATTATGAAAGATACCGACCGCGATTATTTCATGTCTGCTTATGAAGCAATGGAATATGGTTTAATCGACCAAGTGATTGAAGATAAAGAATAATTTTAAATTTTTATCTAATATCTATTACCCAGAAAAATTATCAACAATTAAAATACTGACAGGTTGTTATAGCTTGTCGGTATTTTTTTACAGCTTCTCTTAAGATAATCTCGATCGAATACAATTATGGTGGGCATTCAGAAAATTCTTGGTTGTGCCGCCTAAAAGCTAATAGCTAACAACCGATATACAAAAACGCAGCTAGCAAACAAAGTATGTACGATTGGATTGTAATTGGTGCGGGAATCACGGGTGCTTGTTTGGCTTATGAGTTGAGTCAGCAGGGATTAAAAGTACTATTGCTTGAGAAAGACGAGACTCCCAATAATGCCACAATATATAGTTATGGTGGTTTGGCTTATTGGTCGGGAACGGACAATTTAACCCGAACTTTGGGCGGAGAAGGAATCGAACTACATCGCAATCTTGCTCAAGAGTTAGACGGTGATACAGAATTTAGAGATTTAGATTTAGTCTTAACTATAGATAGGCAAAACGATCCTGAAACCATTGTCCATTATTACGATCGCTTTGCTATCACTCCCGAATTATTAAGCGTTAATGATGCCTGTATTTTAGAACCATTGCTCAATCCCAATGCCATTTCAGGAGCGTTAAAATTACCTCACGGGCATATTCATCCTCAAAAGACTACTAATGCTTATCTCCGAGCTTTTGAGCGCAACAACGGTGTGATTATTTGCGATCGCGTAATAGATTTTTTGCGTCAGGGAGATGATGTAGTGGGAGTCAAAACCCAAACAGATGTTTATCATGCAGACAATACTGTAGTCTGTGGGGGGGGACTATCGAGATCGCTCTTACAACAAGCAAATATTGAAATTGCCAATTACTACACCCACGCTCAATTAATCCTTACTCCTCCTCTAGATTTTGAATTGGGTACGATAGTAATGCCCGCAGTACAGCAACGATTCATCCTCGAAGCCAAAGCAAAAGAATTAACCACGGAAGATTGGAATCCCCCCTATGACATGGCGACTAGGGCTATTTTAGATCCTGGTGCAGTGCAGTTTATGGATGGTCGGATTTGTATGGGACAAATAAGTGCGATCGCGCCTAATCCCCAAGCCAAACTCAATCCCTTCACCGCCGAGGCGGAAATTCGGCAACAAGTAAGCAACATTTTACCTTTATTAGAAGATATTCCTGGTACTTGTCATAGTTGTTTGGTAGCGTTTAATAATCAAGCGATCGCCTTGGTAGGAAATTTAGCTGATACAAAGGGAATATATTTGTTTTCAGGTTTTACTAGCACTTTAGTATTTGCCCCCGTTTTAGCCAGACGTTTTGCTCGATGGATATCAGGGAAAGAAGATCGAGTTATCGAAGAATTACAATCAGTTATCAATCACTGATTTTTCAGGCGATCGCAAGTTTATGGTAGTTTCTGGTTGCGTATTAACATAATTTAGGATCGTATCAGGAGCGAACTAAACTCCAGCCTCTAGAGCATTTAACTTTACCTTGAATTACTGTATTGAGATATTGGATGCGGATGCCATATTTCTTACCTAGTTCTGTAGCCGTACAATGTTCGGAGATATTTCTTTTTTCATTCTTCCAACTGTAGGTATTTTGACAAAGCTGCTTGTTTGTTGCTTGTGAAGATGATTTTGTTCCAAACAATGGAATTAGTTCGGTAGCAGAATCTTCGATCAAAACCACCTGAGCAACTAATTTACCAATTTCAGGATTAGAAGCTGCCAAATTCAATCTCTTCATGCCATCTTCTACATTGAGCTTTTTCATGCCAAACCGACTTTTTTTTCCATCAGTAGTAAAAATAATCGGATCTTTTACACCAGATTCAAGTAAACTTTTTACCAATTCGGGATTACTGTAGTTCTCTGTAGAAACTAAAAGGGCTAAGTCTTTGAGTGTAGCTTGATAAGTGGTTTTTTTCATAATTAGCCAGGCTTGATTGATTAATTGTTAATAGTTCAGTTTTGGCAATAAGAGCGATCGCGACTCAATATTACTTTTCATGAAAGACGGTTTATTTATTCAGTTAAGAAGGGAAAGAATTGAGCTGTCTACTACAGTAAAAAGCAAGGGCTTTGAATCAAGATTCACTACTTATTAAGAGATTTTGCTTAGGTATAAACTCTTTTAAGAGAATTGAATACTTACAGGTTCATTGTATTCACGTCCGCAATTTTACTCATCCGTATTTTTACGGTTTTTTTGATTTGCTAAATAAAATCTAAACAATGCTTAATTCAAAATTATTTTAATTAGTATTTCTTAAAATGAATATCTAAAAATACGATACTTTAATTGATATCGAAACTATAGTATTTTTAGCGATCGCTGATTATTAATTACTTCCAAATAATTTGCGATCGCGCGGGCTATTGTCTGTTTCCCTATTACTTTTTTCGGCTTATCTTCTTTAGTTACTAAATAAGCTACTTGTGCGCCTGTTTCTTGATGTTCTTCTCCTCGATTTGCTACCACCATTTGATAGCCTTGCTGCAATCTTTGGTTGGCGATTTCAATTAATTCCTCATGGCTAATATTTTCTTGATACTTAAAAGTAATCATCCCTAAGCTAGGAAACTTTGCTTTTACCTCTCGAATAACTTTTTGGGTAGATGTTAGATTTATTTGGGATAATGCACCATTACTGGGAATTTTGCCCTGAAAAACTTGAATCGGCTTATAGTCAGCAACCGCAGCGGAAAAGATGCCATAACGATAATCATTTTGTAATTCCTTCATTACCTCTTGGAGATATTCATCGTAGGTAGTAACTATCTTGTGAGGAAGATATTTGGGAGGAATATAACTACCCTGTCCGTGAATCAATCTAACTTTTGCCGATCGCAAATATAATTCTTGGGCAATACAAGCACCCAATCTTCCTGTAAAACGATTGGTTAAACGACGTATATTATCAATAGGTACGGGAGTCGGCCCTCCTGTGACTAAAATGGGGATATCCTTAAGGGAAGATGTACTAACAGCACGACATACAGAGAATGCGATCGCTTGTTCGTCGGGAAGATTGTTTTTCCCATTGGCAACCTGGGGAGGAACGATCGTTACACCCATACTATCTAGCTGTTTTAGAGACTGAGTCAAGATAGAATTGTGTAAGCTACCGTGCATTGTCGGCGCGATTAAAATTTTAGTTTTACCCCGCTCCATTCTACCAATAGCCGAGGCTAAAGTAGATGTAATTACTCCATCAGCAATCCCCAAGCCCATCTTATTAATCGTGTTATACGTTGCAGGTGCTGCTAGATAAACAGCAAAAGGATTGTTATCGCTCAGATGTTCGGCATTAGCAGTTAACTTGGTTATTACCCCATTAGTCGTACTCCATTCCAAAGCATCAATAGTGGTATATCTCAAGGCTTCGGCTGAGGCAAATGCTACCACATCTGCACCCTGACGGCGGAGGGTACGAGCAATCAAAGGAGCTTTCATCGCTGCAATACTTCCCGTCACTAACAGAGCAATACGTTTATTTTGTAAATAAGTTGATTCTAAAGCAATATCGCGATCGCCTAACTCTGATTCGGGGGGTGGTTGAAAATCCCAGTCACTCATTTTATCTAGTATACCGTTCATTCATTAATTAATAGGTTGAAAAAATTTGCTGTTACTATAACTACAGTTAACCAAGCCAAATCATCACGGGTATTAGTTATATGACTCTACCTTCCTCTAGTGAATCAAATGTACTCAATCAACAGCTAGATAAGCTACTTGCCGAACTATCTACCCATCCCGCTCGCAAGTATATTCAAAGAGCCTTAGAAGCTCTGTTAAGAATTTCTGCATCCGATACCGAGCCTCTTAATTGGAAAATATTAACCGCCTCTCTAGAAGACTTAGAGCAAGGTTTCCAGAGATTTTATCCTTACCGCCATACCAGAAAGATAGCTATTTTTGGTTCGGCTCGAACTTCTCCCCAACAAGCTGAATACAAGATAGCTGCTGATTTTGCTCGCTGTATGACTCAAGCAGGTTTTATGGTCATTACAGGGGCAGGAGGAGGTATTATGCAAGCAGGTAATGAAGGTGCAGGAAGAGACAATTCTTTTGGCTTAAATATTAGATTGCCTTTCGAGCAAGGTGCTAACTCTGCTATTAATGGTGATGATAAATTAATTGACTTCAAATATTTTTTCACGCGCAAACTCTTTTTTCTTAAGGAAAGCGATGCGATCGCTCTTTTTCCTGGAGGTTTCGGCACTCAAGACGAGGCTTTTGAAACCCTCACCCTCTGTCAAACTGGTAAATATGGTCCTGTACCCCTTGTCTTAGTCGATAAACCTGGAGGAGACTATTGGCACTCTTGGAATGATTATATTTGCCGACAACTCAAGGATAAAGGCTTAATTAGCCCAGAAGATCCCAGTCTTTATACGATCACAGATCGATTAGATACAGCCTGTCAAACTATCAAAGATTTTTACAGACTGTATCATTCTAGTCGTTATGTTGGTAAATTATTCGTAATGCGTCTAAAGTTAGAACTGTCTGATACAGCAGTCGAATCTCTCAATCAAGAATTTAGCGATATTTTAGTCAAAGGAAAAATAAGTAAGAGTTCCGCCTTACCAGAAGAAATGCAAGATTTGGAAACGATAACTTTACCTCGCTTAACCTTTTATTTTAATCAAAAAAGCTTGGGCAGACTATATCAACTAATCTCCAAAGTCAATCAGCTAGCGGATTGTTGCAGTGCGACAGAACATCCAGAACTCAAATAAAGTCCTTAATTATAGCTAAAATACAAGTAAACAATCGTATCACCAATATTAAGCTTTGTGTGAATATTAGTAGAAAATCTAAATATTTTCTTTATATTTATCCTTATTAGATTAATATTTATAGTGTTGCCAGAGTTCAATAGTAAGTGAGCCAAAACAACATAATTTATCGCGAGGTCAAGCATTGTGAATATTACATTATTGCGCCAAATCTGGAGTTTAATCGAAACTACTAATGCCTCAGAATTGTTGGAAATTGGCGAACAAGAATTAGTACAACGATTATTAAATCGCTTAGACGCACAAAAACCTCTAGCTGACAAAGAGCGCGTTAGTTTAAATGACTATTTACATTCCAAAATAGGTTTAATTAAAGATACGGCTGAAGCCCGTTTGGTATCTGCTTAAATTGTTTAGTTTATTGAAAATCAAATATCTTAGATTTTAAGCCAAGTTGTATAACTCCAATTGATGAGCCAAATTATTTGTCGAACCTTAGCTATTTGCCATTGTAGTAGCTGATAGCTTTGGCGAGTTTGATGAATGTTATGTTGTCCCCGAGCTAAAATAACGGGGGCAGCCTGGAATGCCAAACTAAAATACTTTTCATAATTAATGGCGATCGCGGTAATTCTGGCGATCAACAAACCCAATTGCCAGATTCTAATAGCGATATAAATATTGAGAAGAGTAATTGATAGATTAATAGCGACGATGAGATATATCATTAAGTGCTTAAAATAGAGCTAGATTAATTCAATTAGTTAAAATCGAATGAAACTGCTAGTTCTCAGTAATGGTCATGGTGAAGATCGAGTTGCTGTTCGTATTATAAAACAGTTACAAACTGTTACCAATAAACTAGAATTAGTAGCTTTGCCCATTGTGGGAAAGGGTTATGCTTATACAAAAGCAAATATTGCGATCGCGGGAAGAGTGCAGCAGATGCCTTCTGGCGGTTTTATTTATCAAGGTGGTACTCCACTATGGCAAGATGTGCGTGGTGGATTGATTCAATTAACCTTAGAACAAATCAAGCTTGTACGTCAATGGGGTAAAGGAGATGGGGTGATTTTGGCGGTGGGAGATATTGTCCCTTTACTATATGCGTGGTTGAGTAAAGCTAATTATGCTTTTGTTGGTACGGCTAAATCGGAATACTATCTGCGCGACGAAACAGGCTGGTTGGCTAAAACGTCTCGGATTGAGAGAAAAATGGGTTCGGTGTACTTGCCTTGGGAGCGTTGGTTGATGAGTCGCGAGGCTTGTAAGGGAGTATTCCCTAGAGATAGCTTGACTACAGAAATTTTAGGACAATGGTCAATTCCCGCCTACGATTTGGGAAATCCAATGATGGACGATTTGACATCCGAGATGGAATTAGCAGATTCTAAATGTCTTGACATATTGCTTTTAGCAGGTTCGAGAATGCCAGAGGCGTTAAGAAATTGGCAACAGTTATTAATTGCAGCATCAAAAACCATCGATGATTTGCAGTCAAGATCCCTGGAATTTTTAGGTGCGATCGCTCCTGCATTGGATCTCAAACCATTTATCGAACTAGCAATCGAGCAAGAATGGCAAATCACTGGAGCAAAAGCCGATATTTGTACTCTGACTAAAAAAAATACTACTTTAATTTTAAGTCAATCGAACTATTCCCAATTTCTCCAACAGGGAGACATTGCGATCGCTATGGCAGGTACGGCAACGGAAGAGTTTGTTGGTTTGGGCAAGCCTGCAATTATTATGCCAGGAGAAGGACCGCAATTTAACTATGCTTTTGCCGAGGCTCAATCTCGTTTGCTAGGTTGCTCGATTGTGATGGTAGAAAGTCCCGAGCTGGTAGGCAAGGCGATCGCCCAAGTGATCAATAACCCCGAACAATTACAACAAATCACCCTCAATGGTAAACGTCGGATGGGAGAATCTGGGGCAGCATTTAGAATCGCCCAATGTTTGCAAAATAGGCTGTTGAAGGAATGAAAAATTCGAAATTCTATCCAGAATATCGCAACAATTGTTTATACTTAAAAATGAAAAGTGTGAGCAAATTTAAGATTTGCTCACACTTTTTTAGACTTATTCAATTATCTTATTTATTGAATTCAACTTGATTAAATTAAATCAAATTAAATAACATTACTAACATCGCTGGATAATTCTAGTTTGAATTCTTCACTTAAAATAGTATCCAAATCAAGTTCGATTGCAAGTAATTCTAAAACCTCAACACTGTTGTCAATTTGAGTAGCTGTTGCAGTAGTCATATTTTTCTCCTTAATTTTCTATTTGAAACAATCTTTATTGGTATCGAAATAATTTGTTTTTGGATTACGGCTTAGACAAACTAATAAGTTTTGTCTACTATCTTCGTTAATTTACTTTCAGTGGTTCTAATACTTCTTGAAGCTCGTCATCTGAAATATAGCCTCCTGGTGGAGGGCTAAACAGCATCAAAGCTGTTTCATAACAAGCTCTTGCTATACGAGTTCGCTCAGAAGCAGAAAGCTTGGCAATAACCTCTACGTTTTCGTTTGCATGACCCGCATCAGCACCAATGGAACTGTGGACACGCAAACATCTAGTAGCATTAATTTCAGGAGGGATTAAAGACTCAACCTTGTCGATATAGTCTTGCTCGATGCCTAAAGATAGACGTTCCATAGTGTAGGCATAGCCCACAACATCAATCGGATCGTCATCCTGTACGCTACGAGTAAAGTAATCGATCAAAGCGATTGCAGCAGGGGGTTTTAACTCCTCAACAATTGCTTCGGCATCGTATCCTAAAGATTTGATGTCGAGTAACGCAAGTCTGTCATGACCTGTTTCCTCTTCAACTTTCTCTAAAGCCCAAGATTCTAAATTAGAACGACCATTAGCAGCAAAACCGACAGCAGCATCTGTAAACAATCGCGATGCAGGAGAAGTCAAGTGATAAGCACTTGCCAACCTCCAGATCCAGCGGGTAGTAGTTAGGGCAGGGGGTCTGGAGTCAGACTTGACGGCAACTTTAGCAGCTGCGATCGCTGTATCCAGGAGTTTTTTAGTGGTGGCAAAACTACCAGCACAATCCATAGGACGAGCGAAGCGATCGCTTTGTGACTGTGGTTGATACAACCAAGCACGTTGCGAATTGGCTACTACTACTTTGCCTGGGGCAATTTGCGCCCATTCAAGTTTTGACGAACTCTCAGATACCAGTCCAGTATTGTCTACCTGTCTATTAACAGAACCTATGTTAGCTTCGTTAGCCATAAAGATCTCAAAACAAATTATCGAATATTTACGGTTTGCCCCATTACATGGATGCACTGACCGCATTAAGTTTTCTCGATTACAAAATGAATAAAATTAATGGTTATTAGCGATTTTTTCCATGAAAAAACAATTTACAACCAATTCAAGAAAATACAAAATATTATTTTTACCTTGAATTTTCTCTATTTTTAGATCATCTTAGACGAGATAAATCGGATTTAACTCCTATAAATAACTAGTATTATTTCGCAAATAACAAGTTATTGATACTGGTAATTATTAAATATATTTTGCTTGACTGACATCAGAGTAACCACGGATATTTTGATTAAATATGTCTTGGAGATGCTTGTTGTTTATAAATAAATGTTTTGAGTTTAAAAATGTATTTTATTTAACTCAGTATTTTCTCGAAAAAAAATCAAATATTAAAATAAAATAAACTAAAAATAACCCCAATAAAATCAAATCTATTTTGTTGCTAATAGCTTGAAAAATAGATTTGACAACTAAAAATATCGAGTCAATACAAAACTAAATAGATCAGTGTTAACTATTAAGTATAATTACTGTAACAAAACTTGGCGATCGCCAAAAAAACAAAATAACCCAAAATTATTTTTACTCAAACATCAAAAATCAGTCTGCACAAGACCAGCAAAATAGGTTATCAAGTATAAATATTTGCCTGGGAAATAAATAATTGGTATGCAACTATTAGATCGGATTCGTTTAGGTTTGGCTGTTGGGGTAGCAAAAATCGTGACTAAAATAGTGCGATCGCTCTCGTTGGGTGCTGCTTCGGTATTACCAGGGGAAATATCTCGCCGTCTTCATCCTCGTCTTCTACCTCTACTATTCGAGCAGGTAAGCAAAGGAGTAATTTTGATAGTAGGGACAAATGGCAAAACTACTACTTCTTTGTTATTAAAACAAATTCTTAGCGATCGCGGTTTTGCAGTAGTTCACAATTCTAGTGGTGCAAATTTAATTAATGGTCTGATTACAGCCTTATTAAACAGCACTAACCTTACAGGAAAGCTGATAGCTGACTATGCGATCTTAGAAGTAGATGAAAATATCTTGCCCTTGCTTCTCCAAGATTGTCAGCCAAAATATATCCTTGCGTTAAATCTATTTCGCGATCAATTAGATCGATATGGAGAAGTCGATACCATCGCTCAACGTTGGGGAAAAGCAATTTCACCTTTATCAAAAGACACTACTATCGTCTTGAATGCGGACGATCCTACTCTTTGTAGTCTGGGACAACAGCTAACGCAAAAAGTACTTTATTTTGGACTCAACGAACCAGAATTATATTTAGAAGAAATACCCCACGCAGTTGATTCCATTTATTGTCCTAGTTGCGGACATCTACTCGATTACAAAGGAGTTTATCTTTCTCACTTAGGAGATTATCAATGTCCTAGCTGTGGTTTTGCTAAAAGTAAAACTGCCTTAGATAGTAAAGAATATCCCCAAATATTAATCGGAGTATATAACAAATACAATACCCTCGCAGCGGGCTTGCTAGCCCAAGAAATGGGTATCGAGACTGATGATATTTTCCAAACGGTGAAAAACTTCAAAGCAGCTTTTGGTCGCGCCGAAGAATTAGAAATAGATCGCAAACAGGTGCGTATTCTCCTATCCAAAAATCCTGTAGGAATGAACGAAACCATTCGTGCAGTCAACAAGATCAAAAAGACAGGTAAATCTCCAACAACTCTATTAGTCTTAAACGATCGCATTCCCGATGGTACAGATGTATCTTGGATTTGGGATGTAGATACGGAAGAGCTAGTCAAGCTGGGGGGGAATTTGGTGATTAGTGGCGATCGCACTTATGATATGGCGTTGAGAATGACCTATAGCTGCGAAAAAATTGCCACGGATCGAACTAATTTTAATTTAATCGTTAAAGAAAATTTACAAGAAGCGATCGATACTGCTCTAGAGCATACTAGCACCACAGAAACTCTGCACATCATTCCGACCTATTCTGCGATGTTAGAGGTAAGAGAAATTTTGGTAGGAAGAAAAATTCTTTAATTTCTGATCTCGAACGCACATTCTTGGTTTTTAAGTTAAGAATCATGGTAAAAAGCTTAAAAATTTTTATATGAAGTGTGAACGTAGTAAGCTGATTAAATCACACTTAATTTAAGTTGTAAAATCGCTCAAAATAGACCTTAAAAAATCGCTCTATGTGCCAAAAAAATATCGCAATATTGAGGAAAATAAATGTCAACAGCACCAATTTCGCTTTAATTTGGTGTTTTTGAGCCAAACAAGTATTTTAAAAAGTAATTTGACTGCTAAATCTTAAACCACTCATGAATCATCGCCAACTTTATCACTTTCTCAAACCAGCCATTTTCATGCCGATCTCGATCGCGGCGTTGATAATAGTCGGACAAAATTCTGTCAGAGCCAATGCAAAAGACTCTTTATACCTGGCTCAAACTCCACAATTACCCCCAGGAACAAATGTTGACGATCTTCCTAATTCCCCTCTGCCAGACAATCAGAAAGACCCAGGATTTAATCCACTACCACCGATTGAAGATTTTTTAGACTCTCCCCCAAATCAATTACCAGATTCAGGATCGTCCGAATCAAACGTAGAATTCACAATCAAGCAATTCAAGCTCAAAGGTAATACAGTTCTAGAAGAAGCAGATGTTGAGGCAATTGTTAAAGATTATCGCAATCGCCCCATAACTTTTGCCGACTTACTAGAATTAGAAACCAAAATAACCAGACTCTATACCGAAAATGGTTATATCAACTCTGGAGTGGTGATTCCTTCTCAAAATGTAAGCAAAGGAATTATTACGATTAATGCTATTGAAGGTAAAGTTGAAGAAATTAACGTCAACGTTAATGGTCGTCTCAAAGAGGGTTATATTCGCTCTCGCTTAAGTAGGGGAACAAAAAATCCTCTCAACATCAACGAACTGCAAGAAGCACTACAGTTATTACAGCTAAATCCTTTGGTAGAAAATCTCAATGCTGAGTTGTCCGTGGGCTTGAGTCGCGATCGCTGGGCTTTGGATGTAGATGTCAACCAAGGCAAAGCATTCGATCCAGTATTATTTGTCAACAACTATCGTACTCCCAGCGTGGGCAGTTTCCAAAGGGGTATAGAATTAAACCACAATAACCTCTTGGGTTATGCAGATCGGGCTAGTTTTATTTATAAAAATACCGACGGTAGTAACGACTTTGACGCTAGTTATAGCATTCCCTTCAACTCTTTAGATGGTACGGTAGGGTTGCGCTACCGCTATGTAGATAGTGAAATTATTGAAGAAGAGTTTGAAGAATTAGATATCGAATCTCAAACCAGTGAATTCGAGATTACCCTAAGACAACCCCTACTCCTTCGCGCCAATTCCGAGTCAACCCAAGAATTCGCCCTGGGACTAGAATTCTCTCGTCAATCCAACTCCACCGAACTTTTGGGAGAACCTTTTCCTCTGTCCCCAGGATCGGGAGATGAAAGTGGCGATCCTGACGATATTGGAGAAACCCGAATTTCGGCGATCCGTTTCTTTCAAGACTGGACTAAACGAACTCGCAAAGATGTCTTAGCAGCGCGATCACAATTGAGTGCGGGAGTAGATATCTTTGATGCCACGGTTAATGAAGGCGCGCCAGACGGCAAATTTGTTTCTTGGCGAGGTCAAGTACAGTGGTTGCGACAATTACAGTCTAGTTCCAACATTAACCTCCTGTTGCGATCGGATATTCAACTTTCATCTGACGATCTCGTACCTCTAGAAAGATTTAGTTTAGGTGGAGTTGAAAGCGTGCGGGGTTATCGTCAGGATGCTCTATTGAGCGATAGTGGCATATTTGCTTCGGCTGAAGTGAGAATTCCTTTCTATCGTTGGAATAACGCTCAAAGCAATCTGTCCGCCATTCCTTTTATAGATGTTGGCACTAGCTGGAGCAATTCTGAAAATCTCAATCAAGACGAAGATACCGTGGCATCATTTGGAGTAGGGCTGCAACTAAATCTTGATGATAGTCTTCGCGCTAGAGTTGACTATGGTATTCCGTTAGTTGATGTGGAGGATAGCGACAACACCTTACAAGAAAATGGACTTTATTTATCTCTAGAGTATTTTCCTTTCTAAATCATTAAAACTAATATACTAGGTTTCATTCAGAACAATGAGTCGAAAATTAAGATCTAAATTGCTACGAAATGGGAGCGAGTGGCTCAAAAATCAGTTGGGCTGGGTCAATATTACCCCTCGATGGAGTAAAACCACTGTGGGTTTTTTAATCTTAGTCAGCATTGGTATTTCCACCGCTATTACTCTTCCCGCAGTATCTCAAGACGTTCCAGAAATGCCTCCCATTAAGTTGGCTCAAAAAGGCAAGGAATATTACGAAGCAGGACAACTCGATCGCGCCATCAAAACCTGGCAACAAGCAACAGAAGCTTATAGAGCAGCAGCAAATAATAATGGTGTTCGAGAAAGCTATCTCAATACAGCTACCGCCCAGCAAGCATTGGGTCTTTATCCCCAATCTTGTGAAAGCATTTTAGGAGCGTTTAACCTAATCGACAAAACAGACTGTAGCACCCTCATCGAACAGGCTCAAGAGATCGAACCCCAGCTAGGGGGAATTATTCCCATAACTTCAGAAGCGGAAGGCAAACTACTGCCAGATCTTTCGGGTATTGATAAATATCCCGACACCCCCGATAAAGTAATTGGGTTGCTGCGTTTTGGAGATTATCTCCGCGAGAGTGGCTATCCTAGAGTCGCTACCAAAGCTTTGAAGTTAGGTCTAGAAAGTACGGAAAAGATGGATGATTCTAGCCAAAAAACCGCTACTTTGCTTAGTTTGGGAAATGCCCAAAGAGCGATCGCTTTAGAAAAACAAAATCAGTTTCCCTCTCAAACGGTTATTCTAGATGTCATTGCCAACTCTGGAGGAACGGCAGAATCTGCACTAGCTCCCTATCAACCAGCCCTAGAATATTACGACCAAGCAATTGAAACTGCTCCCAATCAGCTAGATGGTATTAAAGCGGAACTCAATAGCTTGAGCTTGTTGCTAGATATCCAAGAATTTTGGCAAGGTGCGATCGCGGATATTAACAATAATATCGACCTCCTCGAAATTAGCGACGAAGACTTTCTTCAACAAATCGAAGATGGAGCAAAATGTCTTGAAGGTGAGTTAGAGGAACAACTAAATCCGCAAATTTCGGCAAAAATAGGCAAAATAGAACCACAAGTAGCTAAGTTACCCGCTAGTCGTGCGGGAATCTATGGACGAATTAATTTTGCTAAAAGTCTGATTCGCCATGACAAAATAGACCGCAATACAGGAGAAATTCTAGCAACGGCTATTAAACAGTCGCGTAAAATTAAAAACGTGACCGCAGAAGCCGAAGCAATGGGTTATTTAGGATCACTCTATGAAAAGCAAGAGCGATATTCAGAAGCACGTCGTTTAACCGAAGCTTCTTTGCAGTTAGCGTCTACAGCAGAATATCCTGAAGTAGCTTATCGTTGGAATGCTCAACTAGGTAGAATTTTGGCAGTTCAAGGCAATCGGAACAATGCTTTGACTGCTTACGAATCATCCTTTAACACCATTAAGGCTTTACGTAGTGATTTGGCGACTACTCCTGTCGAACCAATTTTCCGCGAATATATTAGCTTGCTACTGGAAGAAGAACCAACCAAACCCCAGCTAGTTCAAGCCCGCGATGTTTTAGAATCTTTGCAGATTGCTAAATTGGATAATTTCTTCCGCGATCCTTGTTCTCAAGTATCAGAAGATCCTGTTGTAATTGATGATGTAGACCCCGAAGCTGCGGTAATTTATCCTATTCTCCTAGAAGATCGTTTAGAAGTAATTTTGACTCTTCCTGGGCAACCTTTACGTCACTATGCAACCCAAAATATCACCAAAGAGAAGGTTGATAATACAATCAAACAATTACGCCGTCGCTCTCTAACTAATCCTGGTTTTGCCGAAGCAATTCGCAGTACTCGGGGTAGTGATGATGCGGGAGCAGAGAATGAAATTGCCGAGATTAAAAAATCTCAAGAAGAATCATTACAGCAAGATATATTACCTCTAGCCTCGGAAATTTATAGTTGGTTGATCGAACCAGCAGAAGCAGAACTAGAAAAGAGTGGCGTAAAAACTCTTGTCTTTGTTTTGGATGGTTCCCTGCGTAATATTCCCATGTCCGTGCTTTATGACAACAAAAAGCAAGAATATCTAATTCAAAAGGATTATAATATTGCCTTGAGTTCTGGGTTACAGTTGACTGCTCCCAAACCTCTAAAAAGACAGCCCATTAAAGTTCTAGCAGCAGGAGTTACCAGAGACTTTCCTAAATACCGTTTTCCACCCATTCCTAAGGTAGAAGACGAGCTGAAAACTATTAAAAATATTTTTGGCGAGTCAGAAATCCTACTCAACAAAGAATTTACCGAATCTAGCTTACAGCAGAAATTACAAGAATCAGATTTTCCTGTAGTTCACTTGGCAACTCACGGTCAATTTGGCTCTACTTCCGACCAAACATTTATTCTCAGTGGTGCAGAAGAAGGCAGCCCTTTGATCAATGTAAATCAGTTTGATAACTTACTGCGAGTGGGCAGCTTAAGACGCTCTCAGCCCATTGAATTACTAGTTCTTAGTGCTTGTAATACCGCCCAAGGTGATAATCAGGCAATTCTCGGTTTAGCAGGGGTTGCAGTGCGAGCAGGAGCGCGTAGTACTATTGCAACATTGTGGGGTGCTAACGATGAAGCTACGGCTAACTTGATGGGTAAGTTCTATCAAAATTTATCTGCCGATGCTGAGATCAGTAAGGCAAAAGCTTTACGTCAAGCTCAACTAGCTCTGTTGGCGGAAGAAGATTCCCAATATCGTCATCCTTATTATTGGGCTCCTTTTGTTTTGATTGGAAACTGGTTGTAAATTGAAATCGAACGATTGAAATTCTTCTAAAGGCGATCGCACTTACTAGGTACAAAACTAACTGCGATCGCCTTTTATCTTTACTGCCAATTACCCACCAGATTAAAAATTAGCGATCGCCATTTACATAGCATTCAAATTACTTTATAAAGTAACCGAACTAGTTTAAATTTACTCGTGCCAAGCTTCATCAGTCAAAGGTAATTCATTTAATTCAGCACGAGCTTCGCGCCAAGTCGGATAGTATTCGTCGAGGATGGAGACAAAGCGATCGCTATGAGTAGGTTCGATCCAATACTTCTTGTTTAAGGATTAAGCAGTGCTAATAATCGAAAAAGTAAGCTG
>NZ_JADWDC010000018.1 GCF_020640915.1 Waterburya agarophytonicola KI4
ATCGCTCTTTTTTTTCCCTGATTATAACCTAAACTAGGTGCGTCTAAGCTTATCCGTTGCACCAGCCATAGCGAATATTTCACCATTAAAATATTCATGTTTGATGTCACTGTTGCTTTCTAGCTGTAGATATTCTTCTGGGGTTAAATAGGACTTTTGCGAAGAAGCAACCATAATAATTTTATACTTCTTAATTATCGTATTCTTATTTTAGAAGATTGATTGTAGGTAGGGCGATCGCACTTTATTCAATTACACTCACTGTAATCAATTAATAAAGTGCAATCTTATACCCACTACTCGATAGCGATCTTAAGCAATTACAATAAATAAATTTGGTGGGTAATAAAGTATTTATGAAATGTTGAATTACTCTAGTATTTATATTTTGCTCACCCTACAAACTAAAAAAGATATTAAATATAATTCAGATGGAGTTACGAGAGCTTTTGATTTTTGCTGCTTTATTCGTAATGAAATCTACAAAATATAAAGTCTATTTGGCTTTTACCAACTATATAAATAAATCGATGTTCTAAATCAATTCTTCTCGACCAAATATTTCCATCCATATACTTGAGAGGTTCGGGTTTACCAATCCCCTTAAAAGGATATTGCATTACTACCGTTACTAAGTCCAGAATTTTATAGGCTTTTTTTGTATCTTGTTTAAACCACCAGCCTAAATCTTCTTTAAATTGGGAACTGAAACCAGGAACACGATGGATAACAACAGGCTGCAATGGCAATGGCTCGTCTTTACTCTTTTTAGACTGTTTCTTCTTCGCCATCTATTCCTAATTCTTGCTTTAACTCTGCGACTGATTGAGGCTTAATCTTCCCAGTTTGAGATTCTGCGATCGCATTTAAGAGACGATTACCATTTGCAGGAGAACGTAAAAGATATACAGTTTCGATTAGGCTGGTTAAATCTGATTCGGAAATTAAAGCTACATTTTCGCCATCTCGTCGATTAACAATATACACCTGATGGTTTTGAGCGACTTGTTCTAGTAACTTAAAAAATCCTTTTCTAGCATCAGTAGGATTAGTAATTTCGTAGGAAAACATAAACTTATGTACGCATTAATGTACATAATAGTTTAGCAAATTTATAGGCTATTTTGAAGATGATTCTGCTAGAGTTGCGATCGCTCTAATAAACAAACTTACGCTTCGCTCCTCGTAAGATTAATTAGTCAATTAACTGTATAGCTATATAATGTCACTACTGATAAAATTTAATTAAATTATTTTGTCAAGATTAATGAATATCAAATATAGGCTATGCCACAAGAATCCAATAACATGGAGTTTCTTACTCCAGTAGCAGAATATTTTAAAGTTCTTTCGGAGATTAGTAGGCTGCAAATTGTCATTTGCCTCAAATCGGGGACAAAAAACGTTAGCGAAATCGGTGCTGCAACAGGTTTAGGACAGGCTAACCTTTCAAAACACTTGAAACTTTTAACTCAGGCAGGGATTTTAGCTCGCAAGCCTCAAGGAGTAAGTGTTTATTATGAAGTCAGCGATCCTTTAACTTTTGAGCTGTGCGAGTTGGTATGCGATCGCATTTATCAAAGAATGCAAGAACAAGCAAAACAGTTCAAAAAAATGAATAGTTTTAGTACTAATTAGTCAACCTTCAACAACATCAATAGACTTTGTAAAACAACCAGGGTATACTTTTCAACTCTGACAGTAAATAGAGATTAGTCAGAGATAGCTTATTTAGCTATTCGTGAGTTAACCAAAGATAAGAGATTCAGAGGGAGTGCTAATTTACTCCCTGCTTAATTCAAGAAAAAATTACTTAACCTTAGTAGCTTTGTTCGCTCCTCGTTCGAGTTCGCGCATTTTCTTCCCGCGCCAAACAAGTTTTACTGGCGTTCCAGTAAATCCTAATTGATCTCTAAACTGGCGATCTATATAACGACGATAGTTATCGTTAAAACGCTTAGGATCGTTAACAAAAAGGGCGATAGTCGGGGGTTGAGAAGTTACTTGAGTACCATAATAGATTCTACCTTGTTTCCCTTGACGAGAAGTTGGCGGAGAATGCCAGCTAACAGCCTCTTCCAATACCTCATTAATCACAGAAGTAGTAACGCGACGGCGATGAGATTCTGCTGCAATATCTACCATGTTAAGTATCTTAGATACGCGCTGCCCAGTCATAGCACTAACAAAAATTATTTGCGCCCATTCCATAAAGTAGAGGCGTGCCATAATTTCTTTTTTATACTCGTTAATTGTCCCCGTGTCTTTCTCCACCGCATCCCATTTATTAATGACGAGGATAACCGCCCTACCTTCGTCGATGATTCTTCCTGCTAGTTTTAGATCTTGTTCGGTAACGCCATCGAGGACATCGATCACAAATAACACCACATCCGAACGGCGAATTGCTTTAAAAGATCGATTAATGCTGAAGAATTCCGCACCATAGTTCACATTCTTTTTACGGCGAATTCCCGCAGTATCGATCAGACGATAGGTTTTATCTCCCCGTTGTATAGTGGTATCGATCGCATCGCGAGTCGTGCCAGAAATCGGACTGACAATCGAACGATTTTCCCCTAATAGGGCGTTGAGCAAACTAGATTTACCCACGTTAGGACGACCAATAATAGCTACTTTGGTTTCATCATCTTCGATTAATAGATCGGCAGGGGGTAGGTGAGTAATGAGATCATCTAGTAGTTCCCCCGTACCGCTACCGTGTATGGCTGAAATAGCATAGGGGTTGCCCAATCCCAATTCCCAAAACTCCGCAGCTTGAGCCATTCCCAGATCGACAGACTCACATTTATTCACTGCTAAAAGCACGGGAACAGATTGACGGCGAAGCCATTCAGCAATTTCGCGATCGCCTTCTGTCAAGCCAAATTGTCCGTCTACCAAAAAAATTGCCACGCTAGCTTCTACTAGTGCAGCCATAGCTTGCTGACGAATAAGGGGTAAAAATTCTGTTTCATCGTCAAATACGAGCCCGCCCGTATCGACAATTTGAAAATCTCGATCTTGCCAAAATGCAGGGCGGTAAGTGCGATCGCGAGTAATTCCTGGTTGGTCGTAAACGATCGCTTGCTTGTCTCCCGCCAAACGATTAACGAAGGTAGATTTCCCAACATTGGGTCTACCAATAACAGCAACAATAGGTAATTTCATATTCTGTTAAGACGCTACACATCGCGCCTGTAATTTAATTGATAGTGAAGAGGATTGTATTGCTTTTACACAACTTAATACTTAATACTCATCTAAATAATAAGTTATTTTAGTAATTTTGGTTTGATTATGAAGTCTAAATTACAATTCAAAAGCAAAACCATTGCATTTCATGGCTATTGAGAACTTCAATAAGCTTCTTTAATTATGAACCGCCCCAAGCAAAAAAGAAACCGTGGAGTTCTTCTCACCCCTCAAGGATTAGAAGAACTCGAAATAGCAAGAGTAAGTTGGGAACGGGACAAGAATTTTGGCGAAAGATATACCTATGAGAGAATTAGCGAGCTAACTAATTTAGATATCAATACAATCAAAAGAATCTTAGCTCGCGAGGAAAAAGTTGATAAGAGATCCTTAGAAAAGTTTTTTTTTGCTTTTGGATTAAAACTCAATCGTCAACAATATACCAAATTCAATCCAGATATTCGTCAAGATTGGGGAGAAGCAGTATCTGTAGATCTTTTTTTAGGACGTACTACTGAATTAGAGACTTTAACGACTTGGCTAATTGAAGATCGTTGTCGATTGGTGGCAATTCAAGGCATGGGTGGTATTGGCAAAACAACTCTATCAGTGGAATTGGCTCGACAAATCAAAGATCGATTTGACTGTATTATCTGGAAATCTCTGCGAGATGCTCCCCCCATCGCTGCAATTTTAGCGAGCTTAATTGAATTTTTATCCCCAGGACAAGAAACCGCAGGTCATCTTCCTAAAACAATTAGCGAACGAATAACAAAGTTGATCGATTATTTATGCACCAAACGTTGCCTGATTGTACTGGATAATGCCGAATCAGTTTTAGATAGTAAAGTCCGCGCGGGACAATATCGTCAGGGATATGAAGAATATGGGGAGTTTTTGACTAGAGTTGGGTCGACCAACCATAATAGTTGCTTAATCTTAACTACAAGGGAAAAACCGAAAGAAATAGCGGCTTTAGAAGGAGAAAGACTAGCAGTGCGATCGCTGTTATTACAAGGATTAAAAGAAGGAATTCTAGAAATTTTTAAACTCAAAGGTCTTGATGCACCCGAATCAGAATTGAAGATTTTGAGCGATCGCTATGGGGGAAATCCTCTAGCATTAAAAGTAGTAGCAACAACAATTAAAGATCTCTTTGAAGACAATATTGCTGAATTTTTAGCTCAAGAAAAAGCCGTATTTGGCGATATTCAAGATATCTTAGAGCAGCAATTCGAGCGACTATCCCATCTCGAACGAGAAACCATGTATTGGTTGGCGATCTCTCGTGAACCCGTTTCCATCAAGGAATTACAAGCAGATTTTGTCGTTAAAAGATCCTCAGTCAAATTATTAGAAGCTTTAGAATCATTGTCCAGACGCTCCCTGATTGAGAGCAATACGAATGGTTTTACTCAACAACCAGTGGTGATGGAATATATCACTAGTCGTTTGATCGAACTAAGTTTTCGAGAGATTGTCTCTCAAAAATTTGAGATACTGGAAAATCATAGCTTGATTAAAGCAAATGCAAAAGAATATATCAAAGAAAATCAACATCGACTTATTCTTCAGCCTGCGATCGATGAACTCTTAACTTTTTTTAATAGCAAATCAGATATAGCAAACTGTCTCAATCAAATCTTGTCAACTCTCCAACAAACATCTCCTTTAAAGAAAGGATATGCCGCAGGAAATATTATCAATTTGCTGTGTCAGATGAAAACTGACTTGACTAAATCTGACTTTTCTAACTTGTGCGTTTGGCAAGCAGATCTGCGTCAAGTAAAATTACATAATGTCAATTTTCAAAATGCAGATTTATCTAAATCGGTTTTTGCCGAAAATTTTGGCGGTATTTGGTCGGTTGCTTTTAGTCCCGACGGACAATATCTAGCTGCGGGAGATACCAAAGGCGATATTATCTTGCGACGAGTATCCGATGGTCAACCAATTCGTCATTTTACAGGACACAGTGGCTGGGTGGTTTCTTTAGACTTTAGTCCAGACGGCAAAACTTTAGCTAGTGGAAGTTGCGACTGTACGGCAAAACTTTGGGATGTCAATACAGGTCAATGCCTACATAGTTTAGAAGAACACGAACACGAAGTTTGGTCGGTCGCTTTTAGTCCAGACGGCAAAACTTTGGCTACTGGCTGTGACGATAATAAAGCAAGATTATGGGACGTTGCTACAGGCAAATGTATTAAAGTTTTTCAAGAACATACTGATTATGTACTTTCTGTTGTCTTTAGTTTAGATGGAAAAGAGTTACTAAGTGGAAGTCACGATACCACTATTAAACTTTGGAATATTGAAACAGGTGAGTGTAAAAGAACATTTAAAGGTCATGAAGATGGAGTGCGTTCTGTTAGCCTAAGTCCTAATGGTCAAATTCTTGCTAGCAGCAGTAACGACCGTACTATTAGATTGTGGAACTTGGAGACAGGTGGATGTCTAGATCTGCTTGAAGGTCACTATAATATAGTTATGTCCGTAATTTTTGCTCCTCAAGGTAATCTACTTGCCAGCAGTAGCATGGGTCACAAAGTCAGATTGTGGGATATAAATACAGGGGAATGTCTCAAAGTTTTTCAGGATCATTCCAATATAGTTAATTCTCTTGCTTTTGATTCCTCAGGCGATATATTAGCCAGCGGCAGTTATGATCAGTCGGTAAAACTATGGAATGTTAACACCTATCAATGTATTAAAACCTGGCAAGGATATAGCAATCAGGATCTTTCTGTAGTTTTTAGCCCTGATGGCAAAAGTTTGATTAGTGGAAGACAAGATCGACAAATAAGACTGTGGGATATTGAAACAGAAAGAGTTGTAAAAACTTTACGCGGACACGCTAACTGGGTTTTTTCTATAGCATTTAGTCAGAAATATAATGTCTTGGCAAGCGGTAGCGGGGACAAAACCATAAAGTTATGGAATGCTAGCACTGGAAAACCAATCAAGACATTTTACGGACATGAAGCTGCTGTAAAATCAGTGGCATTTGGTGCGGACGATCGAATTTTGGCAAGTGGCAGTGACGATCGAACAATCAAATTGTGGGACGTAAAAACTACTCAGATGTTAAAAACATTGCAAGGACACCAAGCTGAAATCTGGTCAATTGCTTTTAGCAACAACGGCAAAATCTTGGCTAGTGCTTCTTTTGATAAGACCGTGAAATTATGGGATGTATCCACTGGCAAATGTCTCGAAACTTTAGAAGACCATGCAAGCTGGGTTATCTCAGTGGCATTTAGTCCTGACAATAATACTTTGGCTAGTACTAGCTCAGACCAAACCATAAAGATTTGGAATTTAAAAACAGCCAGATGTATCAACACTATCAGAGAGAACATAGGATATTCTCAACTAGTTGCGTTTAGTGTTGATGGTCAGATCATAGCAAGCTTTAATGGAGAGCATAATATTAGGCTATGGCAGGTTAGTACTGGAAAATGTTTAAAAACTTTGTCAGGTCATACAGCTTTAATTAATTCCATAGCCTTTAGTTCTGACAATCTTTCTTTGGCTAGTAGTAGTGAAGATGAAACAATCAGGATTTGGAATCTTGAAACTGGTCAATGCCTCAAGACTTTAAGAGGAAAAAATCCTTATGAAAATATGAATCTTAATAATGTTAGTGGGTTGACGGAATCTACTATTGAGACGTTGAAAATTTTGGGGGCTGTGAATAATTAAGCTCCAAAAACTTATCCAAAAACTTAATTAACAATATCTTCTAATGCTGTATGAAGTTCGGCATACTGATAATCGAAGCCAATTCCTTTAGTGTTTTCAGGCAATACTTGTTGTCCTTCCAAAACAACTACCGCACCGTCGCCCAATAAAATTTCTAAGACAAAATCGGGAACTGGCAACCAAGAAGGACGATTCATGACATTTCCCAAAGTTTTACATAATGTTTCCATACGTACGGGATGGGGAGCAGTAGCATTATAGACTCCAGAAATATTATAATCTTGTAACCCTCGATAAATCAAATTGACTAAATCATCGCGGTGTATCCAAGAAAACCACTGTTTGCCGCTACCAATTGGCCCTCCTGCAAACATTTTGAATGGGCCTAACATTTTACCCAATGCGCCACCGTTAGCTAACACAATACCAATGCGCAGAATAACTAATCTTACTCCCGAGTCGGTAACTTTTTGGGCTTCTGCTTCCCAGTTTTGGCAGACTTGAGCGAGAAAATCATTACCAGGCTTGCTATTTTCTCGAAAGACGTTGGTTTCGCTAGTGCCATAGTAGCCGACTGCCGAACCACTAACAAATACTTTGGGCTTTGATTCTGCCATGGCGATCGCTTCTACTAGTTTTCTCGTCCCTATTTGGCGACTTTCCATGATGGCTGTTTTCTGTTGAGGACTCCATCTTTCCGCGATTGGCTCTCCTGCAAGATTTACTACTCCATCACATCCAGAAACGCTTTTTTGCCATTCTCCCGACTCTTGGGGAGTATATTGAACTATTTCGAGATTGGAGTATAAGGAAGCGGGAAAAATCTTTTGTGCTTTGTTGGGGTTACGAGTAAAAACTAATATTTGGTGTCCTTCTTGATTCAATTTTTCTACTAAACGATTTCCAACTAGTCCTGTTGCACCTGTGATTGCTATTTTCATTATTTTTATCAAAAACCAAATTTATGAAATTAATTTCACCTTACTACATAAAAAAGCGATCGCCCTAAAAAAGCGATCGCTCGATCCATAATCAACTAACAATAATCAATTTTCTGATAACTGATAATTGATAACTGCTTACTCAGGTTCTCCACCTTGAATTTTGAGAATTAGAAAGCCAAGGCTAAGTCCGCCCAGAATCAAAGTAATACATAGAATTGCTCCATTGAACAACATACTTTCTGCACTCATGTTTTTTTCTCCCGTTTTTTTACTAGATATTTTTTTAATAAGATGAGATTAGTTCTATTTAAAGCCTCAAGCTGTTTAAATTTCTAATTTTCAACCATAATCAATAATAGGTATTTTAAATCATCAAGTCATACCATCCATAACGAAATTATTTTAAAACCCAGTTTTTCATGTCTAGCAGTCCCTCTTTAGCTATCACCATGGGCGATCCTGCGGGAATTGGATCGGAAATTATCCTCAAGGCTTTGACGGATAAGTCTTTAGCCCAAAAGTGTCAAATTACGGTAGTTGGCAACCGCCAACTGTTGCAATTTACTTACGAACATCTATTGCAACAAACTCAACTAACCGAAGAGAATTTAATCAATCCGAGAACGATAAATGTGTTAGATATTCCCATTGAAGGAGAAGTAGTTTTAGGACAAGGAGATAGAATTAGTGGCAGCTTTAGTTTTGCTTGTTTAGAAAAAGCGATCGCTTTAACCCTAGAAGAGAAGTTTCAGGGGATTATCACCGCACCCATTGCCAAATCATTGTGGAAAGCAGCAGGACACGAATACCCTGGTCAAACAGAAGTCTTAGCACTAAGGGCGGGAGTAGATCGATTCGGGATGATGTTTGTGGGAGAATCTCCCCATACAGGCTGGATTTTGCGTAGCTTGCTCGCCACTACCCATATTCCTTTAAAAGATGTTGCTCGAACTTTGACACCAGAGTTGATGTCTTTGAAGTTAGATTTGTTAATTGAATGCTTGGCGGAAAATTTTGGTATTACCGAGCCTCATATTGCGATCGCGGGTTTAAATCCTCATAGTGGAGAAGCGGGACAACTAGGCACAGAAGAACAAGATTGGATGTTAAATTGGCTGGAGCAAGCCAAAGCTAATTATCCTCAAGCCAAACTAACTGGACTAATTCCCCCCGATACAATGTGGGTCAACCCAGGAATAGCTTGGTATGGTAACTATCAAACCCCACCCACCACTGCTGATGCGTATTTGGCTTTGTATCACGACCAGGGATTGATACCCGTTAAGTTGATGGCATTTGATCGCGCCATAAATACCACGATTGGACTGCCTTTTATTCGTACTTCTCCAGACCACGGAACGGCTTTCGACATTGCAGGACAAGGTATTGCCAATGCTAGCAGTATGAAAGCAGCAATAGAATTAGCAATCCAAACCAGTAATTAAAACAAGTTATTAGATTTGCGATCGAGTTTGTGCGATCTTCAAAATAAAAACAGGAAGTTTACGAGAATCTGCCTTGTCACAATTTCCTCAAATTGTTTCTTTATAAAAAAAGACATAGACAACCGAATTATGAATCGGCTTACTTAATTTCCAAGAGAACAATTATGTTAAACAAAATTTTAGTGGCAATAGATATCACTGATGAAGATAAAACTATCTACAACAGGGCTTTGTCTCTGGCACAAATCACTGGAGGAAAATTAATGCTGTTAAACATCATTTCTTCTGATAAAGACAATTATCCTAATCCTTTTATTTATTCTGGTTACGAGTACGATTTAATGGACGAATCCCTGGTCACAATTTATCAGCAGCAGTGGGAGAAATTCAAACAAAAAGGATTAGATACATTGCGATCGCTGACAGAAGAAGCTAAAACCGCAGGAGTTGAAGCTGAATATAGTCAAGACTTCGGCAATCCTGGGCATAATATTTGCAAAACTGCTGATGATTGGTCTGCGGATTTAATTTTAATCGGTAGTAGGGGATTGACGGGTGTTAAAGAAATGTTTCTGGGTAGCGTCAGTAACTATGTAACCCACCATGCTCCTTGCTCGGTTTTAATCGTGCGAGAAAGTAATAACTTGAGTCCTGACTTACCTCAGCAAGAACAACAGAAATCTGCTTCTCCTATCTCTTAAAACGATGTGATGTTTTATAGATTACAGAACGATTGCTTTGTAGTTTCTGCTTCACATCCCCATCTCATGATACTTTTAATCTGAAAAACTGGGTTAAATCAATGCCAATGTCTTCGTCCGAAACGAGCTAAAGCTCCTCTTAATTTATCTCCTTTTCCTCTTGATATTGACAACTGGCTTTTAAGCTTAACTTTCACCAATGGCTAATAGCTATTAGCTCGCAGCTAACAGCTAATTCAACTAGCTAATTTTGATCGCCTCTGGGGAAGACGTTCACTTTTTGGCTATTTTTGGTGCGGGTTTGGCAGGGCTTTTTCTTCTTTGAGAATTTCCTGAATTTCCCGAAGATCTACCACGGCGATCGCCATCATCAGATTTAGGGGGTTCATCGCTGTAGATATCAAGGAAAACCGATTCATTGTGGGATATTGCTGCGGTCTGAATGGCGGTGCGGATAGCTTGAATATTGCGACCACCACGACCAAACACTTTACCGCGATCGCTTTTGTCAAAAGCAACTCGCAACCAAATTTTATTCTGATTCTGATTAACTTCAGAATGCACGCATAGGGATTGAGGATCGTTCAAAAAAGGTTCGATCAAGAAGCGTACTAACTCTTCATAATTGGGTCTGTCCGCTACTTGATCGCCAGACAATTGGGTCTTATTTGGCATTTACTTGTTCAAAAACTTGAGCTTTGTTAAGAATACTTCTTACAGTTTGGCTGGGCTGCGCGCCTTGTTGTAGCCTTTTAACAATAGCTGGTACGTCTAGTCTAGTTTCGTCTGTTCTGGGATTGTAGAAACCTAATTCTTCAATAGGACGACCATCTCTGCGAGTCTTACTTTCGATCGCTACAATACGGTAGCTGACTTCTCTCTTTTTGCCGAAGCGTTTTAAACGTAATTTAATCATTGGTTATTTCAATTTGTCCTTTTCGATTGTAATCTATCTATCTAGTTTTACCTATAGGTTGCTTTAGACAATCTATTATCCTACAACGAACCAAAGCCTTTTTTCTTCTTTTTCTTCTTTTTCCTTCTACCTTGAGCCATACCAGGCATTCCCATACCAGGCATGCCCATTCCAGGCATACCACCACCCATACCAGGCATTCCCATACCAGGCATGCCCATTCCAGGCATTCCTTGTCCCATATTCTGCATCATGGAACGCATTTTGGTAAAGTCTTTGACTAGTTTGGATATATCTTTTTCTTCAAAACCCGAACCTTTAGCTACTCGACGACGGCGACTGGGAGATTGTGCTAATAAATCGGGGTCGGCTTTCTCGGCTTTGGTCATGGAGTTGATCATTGACTCGGTACGTTTTAGCTGAGTTTCTCCCTTGGCTAAATCTGCACCGCTAATTTTACCCATACCAGGGATTAATTTGAGGACTCCTCCTAAAGATCCCATATTTTTGAGTAGGCGCATTTGTTTGATAAAATCATTAAAATCAAACTTTGCCTCCATAATCTTCGACTGCATCTTTTCGACATCAGCCAAATCAAATTCTTCTTGAGCTTTTTCAACTAAAGTTAGAACATCTCCCATATTCAGGATACGAGATGCTAAGCGATCGGGATAAAAAGGTTCTAAAGCCTCGACTTTTTCTCCTACTCCGACAAATTTAATTGGTTGCCCCGATATTTGCCTGACAGAGAGGGCTGCACCACCACGACTATCTCCATCCAATTTAGTTAAAATCGCCCCTGTAATGCCAATTTGTTCGTGGAAAGCATAAGTCAAATTGGCTGCTTCTTGACCCGTCATGGCATCTACTACCAAGAGGGTATCGTCTGGCTCGATCGTATCTTTGATGCGAGATAATTCCCCCATCATGTCATCATCGATCTGGAGTCGCCCAGCAGTATCCACAATAACCGTATCAACACCAAGCTCTTTGGCTTTGGCAATACCCTGTCTGGCTATTTCTACAGGATCGGCATCTGTTCCCATTTCAAAGACAGGAACGTCGATCTGATTGCCTAAAGTTAACAACTGATCGATGGCAGCGGGGCGATATATGTCCGTTCCCACCATTAAACAAGAGCGTTCTTGTTTGCGTAGATACAGAGCTAATTTAGCAGTAGCAGTAGTTTTCCCCGTACCCTGCAAACCCGCCATCAAAATCACGGTAGGAGGCTCGTTTGCATTAGCTAGAGGGACGTTGCTCTCCCCCATCACCTTGACGAGTTCGTCGTAAACAATTTTGATAAACTGTTGTCCTGGGTTAACCCCAGAAATAACCCCTTCCCCTAGGGCTTTTTTTTCTACATCAGCAATGAAGGCTTTGACTACCTGAAGATTGACATCCGCCGATAGAAGAGCGCGACGTACTTCTTTGAGAGTGTCTTGAATATTAGCTTTGGATATTTTGTCTTGACCGCGCAGTTTTTTCCACGCATCATCTAACTTGTCGGCTAAAGCATCAAACATAGATATTGATCTTTTTTTAGTTACTTGTTACTTATATTAATTTTGAGCTATTGAGGCAGCTTTTTCAAAAGCGATCGCTTTATGATTGTTTGAATTACAAACATAATCTAAGTCATATAGCCGATTTTCATCCAATTTGACTGATTTAGTTAAGTCAAATGACTGATGCTTCGGTTATCACTAACACCTACTATATTAAAAGATACTTCTCGAACATTTCCAGAGCTTACATCGAGAGAATAGAGTGTAAGCTCTGGTTTTACTATCTATAGATAAGAAAACAACAGCTCGGAGTAGCATAATTTCCATGACATCCGATTAACTTTGTACCACGTCGGTGGGAAAAGCATAGTAAGCAATTCCTTCCGATTGAAAATCTGGTAAATTATCTTCGACATTATCTCTTTCAGCAACTGAGGGAGTATAAAAATGCGCTCCAGTACTGGTATTAAAAAATCGAAAAATAGGGATTGCTCCTTCAATACTTGTGCCAGTCTCTAGACTATAAGCAGAAAATACTTCTCCTTCAAAACTAAAATTATCTAATTCCCTAACAATATCCCTTTCTGTTTCCGAAGTAGTATAGAGATGAACTCCAGTATCTTGATTGAGAAAACGATAAACTGGCGTTACTTCAGAAGAACTAGCTGCTGGGTCAACTGACTGATAAGATACACCTTCAAAACTAAAATTATCTAGTTCTCCAACAATATCTCTTTCTGCGGGATTTGCCGTGTAAAAATGTACTCCTACATCGTTTCGGAAAAAGCGATATACAGAAAATTCTGAATCATCATCGATTAGATCCAAATTTGTACCAGTAATATCGCCAACAGAAAGGTTATAGTCTCCCTGACTACCTGGGGCTGCACCTTCTCCAGTGAAAGGATCGTAATTACCAGCCTCTAAACTATAACCGTTAATTCCGATATAGTATTCAGTATTAGCCAGAACTTCAACTTCGAGAAAACTACCTCTAATCAAAGAACTTTCATCATCATTGAAAGCAATCTCATTTCCATCTTGATCGAAGAAACGTAAAACCGTATCCGCACTAAATTCTTCGCTGGTACTAACGCGAATGTTAACAGTACCATTATTGGTAGGAACAAAACGATAAAGGTCTATATCTGCACCACCAACAATATAACCATCATCCTCACCGATGTTTGCTGCAATTGTCTCGCCTAAAGCTACATTGCGGACCAAATCGCTGTCGATGGTATTGTTGCTAATACTCGATACTGTATCTAAAGGCAACAAACGGCTGTTGAGAACATATTCTCCCGTATCTCCTCCCGAACCACTACCTGATGCTAGGGGATTGAAGTCTTGATTGCCAAACCCAGTTATCCCAGCATAATAATTTGTGTTTGCCTCTACTTGAAAACGCAGTCTAGAATCTGTAGTATCGGTATCGTCATTGAGGCTTATTTGATTGCCCTGCTCGTCAAATAATACTATTACCGAATCTACAGGATCGATAATAGATGCTTCTGACACAGAATCGATATCAATTTCTAAAATTCCTGGGGTGAGAGAATTGACACGATAAAAATCAACATCTTTATCTCCTACTGCTGTTGCGCCATCATTACCGATGAAACCTGTCAAGCTATCTGTCGGTAAAGCAGGGCTGGTTATTAAGCTATCAATACTGCCATCAACATCCTCGTTGAGAAAAGTAGCAATTAGCTCGTAAGAACCGCCATCAGTGGATAAAGGTGCAGGACGGTTATCAAGGATGAGGGGGTTATATTGCTGGTTGGAAAAGTCTGATACGCCAATATAATATATTTGTCCTCGTCCCCCTAAAAAACTGAGATAACTATCTGTTGCATGTCCGTAATTTCCTTTTTGATAGTTGCCATCATCATCAAAGAAACCATCAACTACATTGGTTATATTTTCGTCATCGAGAACAACAGCTTCGCCAGTAGAATTTAATGTTGCGCTTGTTTCCCCTGGTGCGAGGTCGTCATCGCTAGCTACAAGCTCGTTGTTGGTAGTGAAAAACAATTCTTCGCCATTCTCATTAAAAAGCCTGATATAAGAGTCAGGAAAATCAGCAAAAGGAGTATCAATATCAATATTGAGCGTGCCATTATCGGGGAGGATAAGACGATATAAATCTACATCCGCCGAAGCTACTGGCTCGTTGCGATCTGTTCCTAATACCCCAGGAAATATTAGGGGTTCTCGATCGTTGCCTAAAGTTACGTCGATCGCACCATCGATAATATCATTGGGAGCATTATTGGGGTCTGTAGGAGGAGCGGGGGTGAAATTAGCATTTTCCAAATCTTCCCTTAAAGCGATCGCCGAATTATGTATGTTAATTCGAGGATAGGATACATTAGTGTTGATAACACCATCTTCTTCGTCATCTCCATCGGCGATGATATCTGCGTTATTAATTAGATAATCCCTTACTTGTGCGGAACTAAGTCGAACGCCAAAACCAGCAGCGATCTCCTGTAATAAAGCTACCGCCCCTGCAACATGAGGAGATGCTTGACTAGTACCCGCAGAGGTGTTTAATAATTCACCATTGGGTTTTTGAGGTACAGTGCTGGTAATATAAGCTCCAGGAGCAAACAAAAAATTATCTACATTAAGACGTTGGCTAAAAATAGCAATTCTATCTGCCCCTGGAACTTGGAAATTGCTATAAAAATTAACAGGATCGATATTATTTTGCCAAACCGCTCCCACGGATATCGTGCTATAAATTGCTGGCGCACTTACGTTTGGCTCTTGATTGGGGTCGAGTAAGTTTCCTCCGACATCAAAAAGATTTCCTTCACTGTCTGTCTTGCCAATATAGTCGTTCCCTGCTGCTGCAACTACCACTACTCCTGCTGCTTCTATATCTTGAATTAGACGACGGCGTTCGACATCGACGAGCGAGTTAGGTTGATTGGGTGCGGTAAAAAACTCGTTACCTCCAAAAGACAAATTAACGGAGGCGATATTAAATTCTGAGTCGGGATTATTTACCTCATTTAATACCCACTCTAAGGCATTGATAACCGCTCCGACAGAAAATGCTCCATTAGCATCACCCGCCCTTAGCCCAATTAAACCAACGTCAGGAGCAACTCCAATATTTTCGTCTTCCGCTCCAATCGTACCCGATACATGAGTTCCATGATCGTTGAGATCGTTAGGATTGTCATCGCCGTCTATATAATCGAATCCAAATCTATAATTATCATCTAGTAAAGGATGGGTGCGATCTAAACCAGTATCGATAACAACGACATCAAAACCCGTACCGTCAATGTCGGCAAAATTGGGATCGTTGCGTAAATCTGTTAGCCCAATTAAATCGAAAGCAGGGTTTATTCCTGCTTCTGCTTGTTCGATTTGAATGTTGCGATCGTTAAGGTTAACAGTAACCGTATCATCTTCTGTTTGCAACCGTGTCAAAGTTTCAGAGGATATATTCTCATTTCTAACTAGCAAGCTAAAAATTGCCCCTTCGTCTCCTGGTACATCTTCAGGATTTAGTTGCTGGGAAAATGCGTGTCCTAGTTCTTCTAAGATTACACTGGTAACTCGATCGCGATTGTTTTGGTTTTGACTCAAAAATTCTTGGGACAGATAAATAGTATTGTTGTCGGCAGAATATGCACCCAATGCACCATTAATCGAACTACTGGAGATAATTTCTATTCCTGGTAAGATATTTTCTCCCGCCAACCACTGACCGATAATTTCCCTAGCATTATTGCTTTGCTGTGGGTCAGACAAACCAAACGCCAAATCGATCCTATCGTTAAAATTAGGGTCGGAAATGAAGCTGCTTAATTGTTTTCGTGCCTCTAATAAAGCTTTGTTTAATATATCTTGGGGAGTAATTAATCTATAAGACATTATTCTGATATTTCCTGTCGCTGTTGAGATAGTTTTTTAAAAAACTTGTTTTGATACAAGAATAATACCAAATTGATGGCAAACAATAAGCAGTTAATATACAATTGTAAAAATTTTGAGACATTATCTAATTTTGCTGAATTAACATTGCAAAAGTGGTTTCAAAATTACAACTCCCAACTTTGCTTAAGATTTTTTCCCGCGGGAAGATAGAACAACAAATTGGGAAAAACTATTGAGAAATTCAGGGACAGAAATACTATTATCGCGGTTGATATCGCTCATTTTCCAGAAGTTTTCGATTTCTCGATCGTCATAACCCCATTCTTGGAATTTGGTTTTAATTTCATCAATTTCTAGTACGCCATCTTGGTTGACATCAAATTCTTCAAAAATTTGTAATAAAGAATCTCGGAATAAGGCTTTGGCTACTACTTGACGCAATTCTTGTTCGATGACATTGAGGAACGAGCCTTTGGCTGTCTCTGTTAGCCAGGGATTCATTACGGTAGAACGCAAGACGGTAATTGTATCTCCAGGAGATCCACCAACTCCCAAACGTTGCTTATAGTTTTCAATAAATTCTTCACCATAATCAGCTTTGGTAAAATCGGTAGTGCTGACAATTAGACTATAACCATAAATATCATCCCCAAGATTGATACTGAGCATATCGTAGATTGCTTTATTAAGTCGGTTGGCTAGAGCCAAATTGGTATTTAAGAAACCGTTGGGTTTGCGGAAGTTAAAAGCATAGGTAAGAATATTTTGATCGGGACCGAGTTCTGCTAGGAAGTTCATTGCCTCGGAGTCGGCGAAGAGTTCTTCGTTAGTTTTGCCATCAATGCGATCGCGAATAAAGCCAAGCTGTTTTTGAATATCCCCACCATTGATTTCTGCGGGCAATCTTGGTACGGGAACGACGATAAACCAGTCTTTAGGACGCGCCATGGAGATCAATCTGGCGTAGAGTTTTTTACAGCTAAATAAAGCGTGTCCGTGAATTTTGCCATAGCCACTTTTGGTGGGACGAATTACTTTGTGGCTGAGATAGACCGCAGCAGCAGCAGCACCTGGTTTTGAGCCTTCTATCCCATAAATGCCGATGGAGGGTTCTGTACCACCGTGAAACACTACTGGTGCAGCAAAGGTGACTAGATTTCGCATTGCGGAATTACGATAGCATAATGCCCCCGCAGGATAGGGAATATAGCCAGATTTGTGAGGGTCAACGGTGATGGAGTCGGCTTGACCCAAAACTTCAAATTGCCGAGTTACGTATTTGCTCATGGCGATCGCATAACTGGTCTTGCTAGGAGGATTTATTGTTACCGTACCTGGTTCGTCTTCCCGCAGCAGAGAAGCGAAGTAACCACCCCAAGCAGCATCTCCATGAACCGTAAATTCTAAACCCAATTCCCGATATTTTGACCGCAATGCTAAAATTTCTTCTAAAGGATCGACGGCACTTTCTTCGGTGCTGCCCATAACCGCCACTACAGTATATACAGGTTGTTTTTTTGCCAAACAATCTTGCAAAATCAAATCTAGCTGCTGGGCATCCATACGAGCATCTTTATCTACAGGAACATCAATGATGTTAGACGAGCCGATACCTAGTAATGCCGTAGTCTTAGCAAAAGAGTAGTGTTTTGTCCCAGGAACGATTAAAACAGGGGAATGGGTCACATTCGCCAAAAAACGACGAGAAAATTCTTGAATGCCCAGATTTTGTAGGGAATATTTCGCGATCGCCTGACTAACTGCTTCTGCTTCGATTTGATATTCTGTTTGCAAGCGGGTTGGCAGTGCTAGGATCTCATCACCTTTGAGGTTAAGTAACGACCAAGTATCTAATTCAATCAACATCTGGCTTTTTCCCGTTACCAGAGGTACTTCAATATATTTAGCCGTGATAAATTCGGGTTCGTTTTTCAATACGGCTTGAAGTGCGAGAGGATAAAACTTGAGATTGCGTGCCGACCAAATTGCCTCTATATTAGCTACCGTACCACCACAGGTAAGATGTCCCCAAGGACGCAAGGCACCTCGTTCTATTTCTGCCCAATCAGGCATAGTATAGCCGAGCATTTTGCAGATATCGTCTCCGACTAACATTTCTAAAATAGTGGTGGCGGTAGATGCTTCAAATGCCACATTATTGGGGTTATACAGCATGGCTGCAAAATAACCCAACATCGCGGGCATAGTTACCTCCCAGTTCATATGCCCTTGATAGCGCATACTAAAAAAGGGGACTGATTTTTTTAAAAATGCCAGGAGCGATCGATAACTTTCTTTGAGGGTGTCTATGGTTTGAATATATTCAGGCTGTCGTTTTACTTGTTCGTCTATTTGTGTCGGATCGCCTGGATAAAAATTTCTGCGCCAAAATGCCTGATCTCTAACTGCTTCTAGAATTAGACCTTCAAATTCAGCCAAATTTTCGGCATTATGCCCCAAAAACCAAGCTTCTAACGATTGAGTCCCCGAAGCTTCTAAATCCAGAATGTCGCCAAAAGGAAATAGCTGCTTGAGATCTTGTTGGGAAAAGTAATTATTGCTCATGGTGACATTCTCTGTAATCGATAACTAGTAACTCATAGCAGACACCTGATTCTCAGCCACAGAGGCAATTAATTCCAGATTAAATTCTTCTTCAAATGCTTCTTTCTTATAACTAAGATTCCATAATTCTAAGGAACATTTATCCCCTACTTCACTTGGTTGTAATTGGAAATAAAGTTTACGATCGCGATGGTCATAATCGCATTTTATACCTGCGATCGCGCCTTTGTTGCGACGGTCTAAGGCGACAGCTAATCTAAGAATAGCACTCAACTGTCTGACCATTAGTTGATATTGTTTGTGGGGTAGATCGCGATAGGGTTCGTGTTTTTTCTTGGGCTTGCTTTTACGATGATAGCGAGCAAGATTGGCAATTAATTCTAATTCTAATTCGGTAAACCCGAGTAATTCAGCATTGCGGATCAAATAATAGGAATGCTTGTGATGGGAAGAATGGCTGATATAAACACCACAATTGTGTAAAATAGCTGCCGACCATAATAATTCTTTTTCTGGTGCGCCCCAGTCGTGTAGATCTCCCTGCAACCGATCGAATATTTCTAAGGCAAATTTAGCTACTCTTTGGCTATATTCTAGGTCTACATGATATTTATGAGCAATTTTAAGTACGTTACGGTTTTTGACTTCATTTTGATAGCGCAAACGGCTGTTAATTAAGCCGCGAGTCAGCATCCAATCGACAATCATGCCCTCTCGTAAAGCTCTCTCGCAGATGGCGATCGAGTCTACTTTGAGCATAGTCATGGCTTCTAACAAAATTATCGCCCCTGGAACAATAATTTCAGCGCGTTTTTCAGAAAGCCCCGAAAGATCGAGTCTTTGTTTATAGCTCATTTTCGCCAGTTTTTTGACGATCTTTTCAATATCCTTGCGACTGATTTCGTAACCATTGAGGGGATCGGGAACTTCTCCTAGTTCGTCTTTGGCATGAATTGCCGCTATGGTTTCAATTGTGCCAGACGTCCCGATTATTTGAGGAACTTCATTTAGCTGAAGATTACGCCAAATCTCATCGACAGGACGTTCTAACATTCCTCGGACATAAGCTTGTAATATCTTTAATTCTTTGTCGCTAATAGGATCTGTGGTAACAAATTCTTTAGCCAAACGAACTGCACCTATTTTGGTACTGCTCAAAAAACGTGCTTCATGAATGTCTGCCAAAATGAGTTCGGTCGAGCCTCCACCAATATCAATAATGATGTGAGGACTATCGTTAAAGTCCATACCAGACAATACGCCGAGATAAATTCGACGAGCTTCTTCTTGACCAGAAATCAAATTGACAACAATACCCAATTCTGCCTCGATTTGGCGTAAAAATGCTTCTCCATTGGGGGCTTCTCTGGTGGCACTAGTGGCAACAGCAATTATTCGCTTTGCTCCCAAACTGATTGCTAAATCTCGACAACGGCGAAGAGTATCGAGAGAACGTTTAATCGCTTCTGAGGTTAGTTGTCCTGTCTCTGGATCGCGATCGCCCAAGCGAACTGTATCTTTTTCTTTGGCAATTACCGTAAAAGCTGGCAGAGTTGGCTCTATTTGGACGATTACCATGTGAATGGAGTTAGTGCCGATATCGATCGCTGCAATAATCTGTTTGTTCATGGCAACTGTCTGTATTTAACTCTCTTGAGGAGCAGATTTACGGATAAAATTAATTGTCAAAAGCAGTATCGAAAGATAACTTCGATTTATTGCTCTATTTAAGATATTTTTATATTCTCATGGATTTAAGTAAACTCAAGATTTACTCGGAGAATTTTTATATATTTGTTAATTTTAGTAACAGTAATTTTAAGATAAATTAAGCAATTTTAATATGACCCAAGATCAGCCAGCTACGAGGGAAGCGACGTGGCAAAAAGTAATCCGTCTCTTGCGTTGGGACAAACCCGCAGGAAGATTGATTTTAATGATTCCTGCATTATGGGCAGTATTTTTAGCTGCCAAGGGAACACCGCCCTTGCCTTTGGTTGGGGTAATAATTTTGGGGACTTTGGCGACTAGTGCAGCAGGTTGCGTGGTGAACGATCTCTGGGATAAAGATATCGATCCTCAAGTAGCCCGTACCAAGACTCGTCCTTTGGCATCCCGCGCCCTGTCGGTGAAAGTGGGAATTATAATTTTTGCGATCGCTTTATTGTGCGCTGCTATATTAGCTTTTTATCTCAAGCCGTTAAGTTTTATTCTCTGTGTTGTTGCCGTTCCGTTTATTGTTTTATATCCTTTAGCCAAGCGAGTTTTTCCCGTACCTCAATTGGTATTATCTTTGGCTTGGGGTTTTGCTGTTTTGATTAGTTGGACGGCGGTAACGGGAGAAATCGAACCAGCAACCTGGATACTGTGGGGGGCGACAGTTGCGTGGACGATGGGTTTTGATACGGGTTATGCCCTAAGCGATCGAGAAGACGATCTTAAGGTTGGGATTAATTCTAGCGCGATCTTTTTTGGTAAATATACCCCTGGTGCGATCGCAATTTTTTATGTTATTACGGCAGGCTTAATGACTTATCTTGGTCTTGAGTTAGCCTTGAGTTGGGCTTTTTGGGTTAGCCTTGCCTTAGCCACTGTTGGTTGGGGATGGCAATATTTAAAATTGCGTCAACCTAAGATTCCTCGTTCTGTCTATGGCAAAGTTTTAGGACAAAATGTTTGGTTGGGCTTTATTTTGTTAGCAGGAATGATCGTCGGTTATTTGGTTTAAAATCAAACTAAAGAATCAAACTAATTAAGGTTCGGCGATATCTATCGGGTCGGAGATATAATAAACACAACAATTGTTGCCAAATAACTATTTCATGCCCGTAGAACTTCAGACTGAAATCGAACAAGCTGTAGCCAGTCGTCGTAATTTTGCTATTATTTCCCACCCTGATGCGGGAAAAACCACCCTGACAGAAAAACTCCTACTTTACGGGGGTGCAATTCATGAAGCAGGGGCAGTAAAAGCCCGTCGAGAACAGCGCAAAGCAACTTCTGACTGGATGGAAATGGAGCAGCAAAGGGGTATTTCGATTACATCCACGGTGTTGCAATTTATTTATAATCAATTTCAAATCAATTTACTAGATACCCCTGGACACCAAGACTTTAGTGAAGATACCTATCGAACCCTGGCTGCTGCCGATAATTCGGTGATGTTGATTGATGCGGCAAAAGGTTTAGAACCCCAAACTCGCAAATTGTTTGAAGTATGTCAGTTGCGATCGCTGCCTATATTTACCTTTGTCAATAAACTAGATCGTCCTGGTAGAGATGCTTTTGAACTAATTGATGAAATAGAACAAGAATTAGGTTTGCAGACTTACGCGGTAAATTGGCCTATAGGTATGGGCGATCGCTTTAAAGGTGTATTTGATCGTCGCCAAGGCAAAGTTCATTTATTTGAACGTCGCTCTCACGGTAGTAAAGCAGCAGGGGATACTGTCATCGAACTGGACGATCCGCGCTTGGAAGAATACTTAGATTCCGAGCTTTATCACCAGTTAAAAGAAGAATTGGAAATTTTAGATGAGATCGGGGCAGAATTTGACTTAGAACGAGTCCACGCAGGGAAAATGACTCCGATTTTCTTTGGTAGTGCTATGACTAATTTTGGGGTAGAGCTATTCCTCAAAGCCTTTCTAGAATACGCCCAGATGCCCGAATCTCATAATTCATCTTTAGGCATAATCGAGCCTACCTATGAAGAATTTACGGGTTTTGTCTTCAAGCTTCAGGCAAATATGGATCCCAAACATCGCGATCGCGTGGCATTCATCCGAGTTTGTACTGGTAAGTTTGAAAAAGACATGACTGTCCAACACGCTCGTACGGGTAAGACAGTGCGTCTGTCTCGTCCTCAAAAACTCTTTGCTCAAGGTAGAGAATCTCTCGATGAAGCCTTCCCTGGAGATATTATTGGTTTAAACAATCCAGGGGTATTTGCGATCGGCGATACGATTTATAATGGTAAAAAGCTAGAATACGAAGGTATTCCTTGTTTTTCTCCTGAAATCTTTGCTTATCTCAAAAATCCTAACCCATCTAAATTCAAACAATTTCAAAAAGGAATTACCGAATTGAGAGAAGAAGGGGCAATTCAAGTCATGTATTCTACCGATGATTTCAAACGCGACCCTATTCTGGCAGCAGTAGGACAACTACAAATTGAAGTGGTGCAATTCCGCTTGCAGAACGAATACAATGTCGAAACTAGAATTGAACCCCTACCCTATAGTGTCGCTCGTTGGGTACACGGAGGCTGGGATGCACTAGAAAAAGCTGGTCGCATTTTTAATTCTATTTCAGTCAAAGATAACTGGGGGAGACCAGTATTACTCTTTAAAAATGAATGGAATCTGCGTCAAGTCGAGCAAGATATGCCCGAATTAAAGCTTAATTCTATTGCACCTGTGGGTTCGGGACTGCAACCAGACAAGTAAAAATATTGATAATTGACGTATTTGTTTGGCTTGAATTAATGTGTTAAAGGTTTAGAAGCAATCTTTATAAAACAAGGTATTACTCTATGTTTGACTGTATTATCGTGGGTGCTGGTCCTGGGGGAAGTAGTTCCGCTTATCATTTAGCCAAGAAAGGACACTCAGTTTTAGTATTAGATAAAGCGGATTTTCCTCGTCGGAAGTCCTGTGGTGGTGGTGTTTCTCCTGCGATCGCCGAGTGGTTCGATTGTGATTTTTCGACTGTAGTAGAAAATCATGTTTCTCAGGTTAAATATACTTTTAAAATGAGCGATCCAGCCGAAGTCGAACTTAAAGGCGTTACCCCCATGTGGATGGTGCAACGAGATAAGTTTGATAACTTTCTCCTCGAACAAGCGGTTAGTCAAGGGGCTGAGTTTAAATCTGGTGTAGCAGTACAGGACGCAAAATTAGCAGGAGATATTTGGCAGGTTAGTACTAGCAACGGTCAATTTGAAAGCAAATATTTAATTGCAGCCGATGGTGCAAACAGCATGATGGCAAAGTTGCTCGGATTTGCCACGCCTCAATTGACCCCAGCAGCAAGTTTACAAGTGCCTGGAGAAGTCAGCGATCGCCGTAAGGTTACTGCTTTTTTTGATTTTGGTTCGTTAAAAAATGGTTTTATGTGGTGTTTTCCTAAAGCAGACGGTTTTTCTTTTAGTGCTGCTTACGTCCGTAATGCCAAAGGAAAAGCAGACGAGTTGAAAAAAGAGCTTTATAAATATGCCGAACTATTCAACTTAGACCCCAACCGAGGAGAATATAGCGAACATCCCTTGAATTTGTGGCAGGAAAATACTCCGTTGCATAGCGATCGCGCTCTTTTGGTGGGAGAAGCAGCAGGGATGGTCGATCCTTTGATTGGAGAAGGTATTCGCCCCGCTTTATATACGGGAGTTCAGGCAGCAACAGCAGTAAGTAATGCGATCGCAGGGGATGCTTCCGCTCTAGCTAACTATAGTAAAAATGTCAATCAAACGTGGGGTGACAACCTAGCCAAAGCTGACTTTTTAGCTGGTTTATTTTTCAAAGCTCCCAAAATTGCCTATAAAATGGGAGTTAAACGACCTGCTGCGGGTCAATTGATGGGTAAGATTCTTTGTGGGGAATTGAGCTATTCACAGGTTGCGGATAAAGCCACTAAAAAATTAAAATTCATCCCTGGAATTGGCTAATTTTAACTAATTAATTGAATCAATAAATAATGAGTAATCATTGATTACTCATTATTAGTTACCAAAATCCTCGTTTACCACTAGGCATAATAGTCATCCAATTCGTTTTAACTTCTTCTATTTGCTCTTTGGTTAAATTAGTATCTTTTAGATTTGCGCCGCATAAATTAGCACCTTTGAGCTTAGTATTTTTAAAATTAGAGTTATTCAAATTTGTTCCACGCAAATCGACACCTTCTAAATTGCAAGATTTAAAAAACGATTTACTCATATCGGCATTACGAAGCATTGCTTGGCGCATATCACAATGAGCAAAATCAGTTCTACTTAAATCTGCACCCTGTAAATTAGTTCTGACCAATTTTGAATTATGAAACTTAGAGTCAGATAGATCGGCTTTTTGCAGATCTTGCAGACTAATATCTTTTAAGCCAAAATCTTTTCTACCAGAAGCATAAGCATTTAAAATCTCTTCCGCAGTTATCTTGACTGGTTTAGCAGGGGCGTTAGAAACTTTACTCGCAGAAGTATGATTATTGTTGCCAACACTAGTTCTAGAAGAACTATTTCGAGAATATCTGGAAGTAGAATTACTTTGAACAGAAGTATGAGATGTTCTAGAACTAGACGAGATATTACGACGAGAATTACCCCCGCGACTTCTACCAGAAATAGAGGTGTTAGGAGGTTCGCTAGTGTTAGGGAAACTGAGCATACTTTCTGATAGGCTATCAACATGATTCTCTAGATCCAATGCTCTTAGAGCCTCCTCCGCAGTCTTATAGCGACTTTTGACTGCTACTTCTAACATAGTAGTAAGTATTTCAGCAAAGCTATCGCTTACCTTGGCATATTTAAACCAATCAATATCTCCTGTAATGGGGTCGCAATCCATATTTTTTGGTGCTTTTCCCGTCATCAAATACATACAGGTAACACCAAGAGCATAAACATCACTAGCATATACAGGACGCATTGCCAGTTGCTCGGGAGGTGCAAAACCAGGAGTACCTACCGCAAAGGCTGTAAAGGCTGTTTGGTTAGAGCCTCCAGCACCAATCGAATTGACTTGATTTTTCACCACTCCGAAGTCAATTAATACGAGTTTGTCGTCAATTTCACGACGGATAATATTGGCAGGTTTGATATCTCGGTGAATCACTTTTTGAGCGTGAATATCTCTCAAGATGATTAAGACTTCTTTGAGTACCTGTCTGGCTTTGGCTTCGTTGAGAACCCCTTCTTTTTTGACTTCTTGTTGAAGATTATTGCCTTTAACAAATTCTTGAATCAAATAAAACTGTTCGCGATCTTCAAAATAGTCTAATAACCTGGGTATTTGGGGATGATTTCCCACTCTTCCCAGAGTTTTTGCTTCTCTTTCAAATAATTCCCTTGCCATCGACAAAAAGTTGGGATTGTCTGTATTAGGACGTAATTGCTTAATTACGCACAAAGGTTTTCCAGGTAAAGCAAGGTCGGCTGCCAGAAAAGTAGCTCCAAAACCGCCTTTGCCAAGACCTTTTACTAAATGATAGCGACCGTGTAGTAGCAGTTTATTTCCACAAGCCTTACACAATTTTGACTTGGGGTGATTAACTGGTTTAGGACAGGATGGATTTAGGCAATAGCTCATTCAAAATACCTATGAAGCTCTGTCTGACAAGTATGTTTTCAGGAGCATTAACCCCTTAAATAGCTGAACTTTGAGTTTATGATAATTTCTTGCCAGCTATTTCTCCACCAGCATATCCTAAAAATTTAAAAATCAGTTGAGAGAGTGCTGAGATAATCTTGAGATCGGATCGTATAAACCGTTACACTATTTCTGTTTTCAGTTTCTTTTGTTGAGCTATTCTTGGAGAAGAGACTTCGGGTGAAGACAAGAACATAATTTTTTGTAATAGCCAGGGAAAAATACGCTGGCACAATACAGCAAGATAACTTTGCCATCCTACTAAAATCTCGCTCTTGTTTTTGTATAATCCCGCCACCAAAGTTTGAGCAACTTTTTCGGGTGTTACTGGTATTACCCAACGAAATAGTTTGAGATTGCGAGCCATCTCCGTATCAGTTAAGGTTGGTAGCAAGGCAATAACTTTAATGTTGTGTTGCGCTAATTCACTCCGCAAAGCCTGAGTAAAACCAACGATCGCAAATTTAGTTGCAGAATAGGTAGACATGGTAGGAGCAGCTACTTTACCCATTAAACTAGAAACATTAACAATTGTTCCTTCTTTTTGGCTTGCCATCCGTTTGGCTAGTAAGCGAGTTATGTTCATCATTCCTAAAATATTGAGAGAAATCTCTTCTTCAAACTTGTCAGCTCGAACATTTAAAAACGACGACTGGTGAGCAATTCCCGCACAGTTTACTAGCAAATGAATTGGTCTATGGTTGCACCATGTCTGAGCAATTACAATATCAATCGAAGATAGCTGCGTTAAATCTAGAGACAAAGTAGTAACTTTGGTGCCTATAGTTTCAATTTCTGTGGCGACTTCAGCGAGTTTCTGGCGATCTCTAGCTACTAAGATTAGATGTTTAATTCCTTGATTGGCTAATTCAATTGAAATTGCTTTCCCAATTCCACGAGAAGCACCTGTAATTAATGCGGTTTTTCCTTTTATATCCATGTATTTTACTCTCACGATAAAGTTTACATAAGGTCGATTTCAAAATAAAATCTTCATGATTCTACAAATTTAAAATTGATTCGATCCTTATCCTAAAGAACAGTAATCAAAACTTATATTTGATAGTATTTTGAGCATTCATCAAACTAGTAATAAAAAGCTTTTTTCTGTTCAATAGTTTCTTGTTGTAACAGTAATTAAATCGATCGCAATTGAAGATAAACTTGTAATAAAACCTCTTTTTTAATTTCAGTTATACCCTAACAAAAGCGTCAAGAGGCAGCAACAATAATTAACGATCCCCAAATATCGTTACAAAACTTAATTAGTAATCAAATTAAATTAAAACCGATTTAACATGACTCTCAATGGCTGAAATAACTGAAGTCATTGTTTTATTGCCTTGGAAAAGAGAGATTAACTTATTGACCGATTATGAGAAAATTAGTTTTTCTGGAATTAATTATGAGAAGAAAATAAAAAAGTCGATCTATTTAATATGAATTAGTTTGGTTCGTCTTAAACCTATTAAGTTTTTTGGTATATTAATATACAGTTCAATTAATAAAAAATTGCCAGATGAATATTGATATTTCTTCTAACTTAATCAAAATAATTTTTTTAAAATATATTTAATGAGATAAAGCGATCGCCAATCAAATATATTACTTATTACTTGTTTTTTATTACTATATATTTAAGATAGTTTCGTCGGGCTGTAGTTGAGTTAATTGAACGCTACCATTCCATAGTTGTTGTGCTTCGGTTGCATTGTAAGATTCTTGAGAAGAATCAATCATTTTCATGGAGCTAAAATACTTGCCTGTGGTATTTTCAAGTTCAGGATCTAGTACCAATCTTGCTAAAGCTTGTCCTGCATTCTCTATCGTATTAACATTAGGAACAAAACGAGAAAGTATCGGTAAAATATTATGCCAGACAAATTTTGCTGTAATAGTATAATCTTGAGCCAAACCCGATCCTGGCTTTACGCTTCATGTGGGTAAAAATAATTTACTAAAAAACCACCTCCGTTATAGAGATGGCTTCCGTTGAAATTAATATTATTTTTTTTGTTTCTTCAGTTCTTCTTCATGCTGTCTTATTAAATCATTTAAAATATCTCTTATAGTCAATACCTATATCCAAATTTATCGGTACACCTGGAAGTCGAGCATAGCTCTTCTTGATTAAGATGCACTTGATAATGAAGAAAGCAAAAGTCATATGGACAAACTAATGTATGTTGTGGCTATACATCTATGTTATCCTGTACATATTTTATTGTCCAGTGCGAGAGAAAAAACTACCTCCGAAACCAGTATCCAAGTCTATATCTGGGTTATCTTCAAAACCACCTGTTACTGTATCTATGAGTGTACCCAGAAAAACTCAGAACCAAGCAAGTAGTTGCTGTAGTAACTGCTAATACTCTGTTCATTTTCATATGAAATTCCTCACATTATTTACCCTTTTAGGATTCCCAAAACAATGTGAAAACTTTTGTGCTATAACTGTAATCTAATTTAGTTGAATCAATAATCAACAAATACTTTCTTAAATAACAAATTGATGTACCAGGAGAGCTTGCTCGACTTCTTTAGCAACGCGCCTCGGTACTCCACATCTCTATTCATGAGAACCATTGCAACTCTCATTTTTAGAAAATTTGGTGTGCTCACTTTGCAACGATAAGTTTTACTTATTTTAATTGTTTTTTTATTCTATCTCACCTTATTATTCGCCCATTCTTCTAATAGTAAACCCAAGGAGTGAACAAATGTTAGCCATAGAACTAAAAAGACCTACCCGTAATAGAGACACAAAAGCTGTTGGTTGCAGAATTAAAAACTCTGACCTAAAACCCATCCAGAAAATAGTTGACGAATCATTTAACGGTAATTTCAGCCTACTACTGAGAACAGCTTTAGACGAATACATCACTAAATTACAGAAAGGTGATTCTTGACTTCATTGACCTGGATATGTCTCTAAACTCATCCAGCACTCTGATAGGTAGTGCCAAAAAATTAGTTGAAGTTGGCTACTTCATTTGCTATCAAGCCAAAAAACACAATAGCCCTAGACCCACCACAGTCTAAGGCTACCAATAAATTTAAAACTACTCGCAGAAGTAGATGACGTAAATGATAAATACTACAACTATTGTAGCACAAGAAAAAGAGAATATTAACACTACTGGTAGTGTTGAGCGTACTAATAATAACGCCACCGATAGTGTTGTTAGATTTAAACCAGCTACTAAACCACCTCTTGGTACATATACTCCTGATGTCAAAGATTTAGAACAAGAATGCCTAAAATTCCTAGACCTAATTGGGTATTCTACAGGTGAAGACTTAGAACCTGATGAAGATGCTAGGTTTGTCGAGTTCTTTGCTAGAGCAATTTACAACAATACTGGTGGTGAAGGTGCTATTAATGAAAAAACGGGTAAAAAATACACAGCACTTAACCTAAATAACAACTTAGGTAGTATGGGATTCCCACTACTTAGGGAACTCCATAAATACCAGTTGCTTGGTTATGACATATTTTTTGTAGTTAATGGACAAGGGAACAAAGCACGAGAGATTAATTTTGGAAAATGTTTCTACTTTGAAATAGATAAAGACGAAAATGGTGAAACTATTCCATTGGATAAGCAGTATTCTTATGCTCTTAAGTCAATGGGAGGACGTGAGCCTTCTGTTACCTTGCATACGGGTGGTAAGTCCTTACACTTTTACTACCGATTAGATAGACCTCTACCTAAAAAAGACTGGAAGCCTTTACAGCGTGATTTGATAGACCATATTGGTTACTCTGACGATGCCATAAAAGATATTTGCCGAGTGATGCGGTTGCCTGGCTTCCACTACAAAGGAACTGAGAACATAAGCAGTATTTACCAGTACTCTGACAAGTCTTATAGTTATGAAGAGCTTAGAGAGTTTATTCCTCAGAGCAAAAGCAAGAAAACCACTTCTTCTAAAAGTAGAACAAGGTCTTCTTCCACTTCTTCTTCTTCTAGTCGAACAAATAAGAGAAAAGGGAAGCCACAATTTCAAATTAACAACGGTGACATTGAGGAGTTTGCTAAGAAAGCCTTGAAGGGTACTTACTATGAGATGTGGCAAGGTAGACGTAGTGTAAAAGACGGTGAGCAGAATACTAGTCTCTATCAACTAGTATGTGAAATTGTTGGTAATGTTCAAGCTACTGCGTACTCCGAAGAAGATGGTTATGCTCTTGCCTTAGAATACATGAACTCTTTTGAGAACTTTAACCCCAACGACCCTTGGACTGAAGAACACCTAAAAGATATGTGGGAGAGAGAGTCGTCACAGAATAAGGAAGGTTTTTATACTTCTGATAAGGATAGCGGTGATAATTACCCTGGAGATGCTGACATACAAAAATTTTTTCATGAACAAGGTAGCGGTGGTCAAAACCTAATAATGAAAAATTTACTTGGAATGAATTCAAATGAAATTTTTTCTCTGGATGAGCCTGAACTTAACAAACTAATTCTTGAAAATGACCTAGAGCCAATTAGACATAACATTCTCACTGGCTGTAATGAAATTTTAGGTGAACCACTGGAAATTCCTGTTGCTTTAAAGCTTTTTGAGGATAAAACAGACTTATTTATTTCTCAGAATAAATTTGCTAGATTTGTTGCTGGTGAAGCCCACGAGAATAGATACAACCCTGTGGAAGAAAAACTTTTCCACTGTGTGCTTTCTTTTCTAGGTGAGGAAAAATTGGGCGATATGGATTTTATGAGTTCTTTTCCTACTAGATTCCGAGAAAAACTCAGCAAGTACTACAATAGAGTTGTTCAAAACTACATTGGTTCTAATAAGAACACTTTTCTCGTCAATACAGACGCTAGACTTTTTGATACTGGTATCACTAAGGATAAACCAGACTCAATTTCTTTAGGGGAAATTTTTAAACCACTGCCTACTCTTACTTCACTAGAAGAATTCCTCAAAAATGTTTTCAATTCAACTGACAACTGGGATATTGACTTTGCTAAGAAATTCTTGATTTCTGCTGTTGCTAGAACACTAGACCCAGGATGTAAAAGTGACGATGTATTTATTATTAGAAGTAACAAACAAGGGTTATTAAAGTCTACATTCTTCAAGACCCTGGCTTTTGATGACTTTTATACTGTAAAAACTGGTAATGATGTAGTCTCTAAGGATGCTATTGAGGGTCTTTATAGAGGATGGATTCATGAAATAGACGAGATTGAGAGAGTTACTCGTACTAGAGAGGCACACGATACCAAGTCTTTCATTTCAAAGACTCATGATAATTACCGCGCTCCCTATGAGAAACAGTCCATAAACCGTCCTAGACACTGGGTTTTAGTAGGCACTTCCAATGATGACGTACTCTTCATTGATTCAGAAAACCGTAGATACAATGTAGTAACCATAGATAAAACTATTGATATTGAGTATGTAAAGAAATACCGTGAGACAGTTTGGGCTATGGCTACCCTTGCCTATTTACAAGGTGAAAAGTGGTATTACTCTGAGTCTGAAGAGGGTGCTAGGGTTCGTAAAGAACGTAATGAACAGTATAAAGTAGTTGATGATAACTTAGCTACCTATGCTGAGATGTTATCCAGTACCAGGGCTATTTCTACTACTGAGTTTATTGATTTAATTGCCTGCCAGCGACCCTTCGATAAAATGAACCAAGTAAAAGTTGGTAAGTTTTTCAAGGAACTTGGTTGGGACAAAAAAAGAATAACCAAAAATGGGGTTAGAACCTGGGTCTATGTTAAACCAGAAGCTAATATCACCTAACTCCTAATTTAAGAGTATTGCCTAAAGTGTCCACCTTTTACTTGGACACTTTTTTGTTTTAAATAATCGCTAAAATACTTATGGTGTAAGCTTTTTAGAGTTTTTGTGTTTTTTAAGTGTCCAGGTTAAAAAAAAAGGTGGACACTTAATGGCAGGCTGTAACTATTGCACAGTATGCTTCGTAGCGATTGCTGCCCAACTTTTGTCTAGTTTTTCGCAAACAAACTATTTCTCAGCCACTACAGCTACTTCTTACACTACCATTTCTACTACTCTCTCTTAATATATACTAAATATATTTTGTTTAAGAATGTACCTGGACACTTGGACACTTAACATAAAATCCTTTAATAGATAGGGTTTGAGGGTGTCCAACTTTTAAGATAAAAGATAGGCACTAAGTTGGACACCTTTTATATTGAGTGTTTTTTGAGTAGGAAGAGGAGAAGCTAATGGTTTGACAGAAGAAGATTATTTGTAGCGGAGTTAGAAGAGTACTAAAGACATCCACTAGATTTAAGATTAGTGATGAAAATTACCTATTGCTCATAGCATCTTGCTGATACTTGTAAAAAAGCTCGTATTCTCTAAGACAATTTTCACCTGACATTCCAACTTCACAAGCATCTACTGCTCTAGCTCCTTGTTCTGATGCTTTTTTTAGGTAGTATTGGTTATAACCTTTCTCCTTTAGTAATAGGAGTCCTGTAGCTTTCCAAGCGAGGTCTGTGTGTATCTTCGTGGATATCTCCAGAGTTACGCGATTGTACTTAGCTCTCTTCCTTTTCTCTTCCCTTTTTGATGCCTCTTTAGCTTTTATTTCTTGGCGAATTCTTTTTCTCTCAGCAGCTTTATCTGCTTTTGCTTGCTCTCTTGCTCTTTCACTTTCCTCGACTACTTTGGCTACTCGTTCAATATCTCTTATTATTGCTTCTTCTTTTGTTTCTTCTGTTCTTTGGGAAGCCAATTGACGTGCTTGTTGTCTGTACTCTTCTGAGCTTTTATTTGCAGCGTTAATTCCGTAAGCTATTGCTGCGCCTGACATTGCTACAATACCGAAGGATGCGAGTAAATTTGTTTTTAATTTTTTATTCATTTCTTTAGCTCATTTGCTTGTTAAGTCTCTATTTTGCTCTTGTTGAACTACATCCTTAGTGACTTCACACCCGCCCCTTATTGGTTATTCCTATGGTAAGAACCTTGTGGAGTCCATAACCGTGATGCAAAACACAGGGGGGAAGTGAGGTAAAGAACTTGGAGACTTTGTAGAAAGAGTATAGGTAATGACTGTTATTTACATAAACACTGCAACTCTAGAACGTCATCACTAAAAATTCTAGGATAGCTCTCATTGGGTGATTCCTAGAATGAACACCCAAAAAAAAAGTAGTAATAATTGGAGATATCAAATGTCAATAAATACAATAGATAAACCTACTACTATCAATACATTCAACCCAAATGACCTAACCATAAAGAATTTGCCTCATGGTGGTTATGTCATCGAGGAGTATGCCACAGAAGATGTACTTGAATTAATCATGTCAATCATCAAACGAGATTGTTAGACGCTCATTTCTTAAGTGACTATAAGAAATGGACTGTCACAATGAGTAAAAGAAGAAGGAAAGCATTACCAATAACTATTTATTTGGAGACTTGGTTAAAGGTAATGGCACGTAAAAAAGGTGAAGAAAAGGGATTAACTTTAAGTAGTTACATTAGAGAGTTAATTAGAAAAGATTTAGACTTATCTAAAGACTATGACCCTATGAAAATTATTGTTCGTCAATTAGAAAATGGTACTAAACTTTACGATGTGGAGTTCGCTAGAGATGAGAAGTAGTGCTATCTACGTAGCTGACACTAGGGTAACTCCATTTTCTAATTTGTTAGAGCGTTGTATCCAGGGTACTCCCGAAGAGCAGGATAGACCTATGGTGGTGACTGGCATGGTTGAAAACTCTGGGAGTCAGGGAACTACATTCAGCCATATCCTCATGCTGAACATCTTGCAACCTGATAGAAGCTGGAAATTTTTCCTGTTTGGAATGAACACAGGCAATAGTTTTGATTATCGCCTAATAAACCAATTTCAAAAAAAGAGTAGAAAATGGTTGTCACTAAGATTTGACAAGAAATGGCTTAGATTCAACTTAATTGATGATGATATTGATGTCCTAGAGGATTTTAATCGCTATAGGAGTAGTATCTAATGTTAACTCAAATTGAAACCAGCAACTATCTTTTTTGCCATAATTCCTTACTGAGTAATACCGTAATAGACGTTGCCTTAGAACTAGAAAAGGAATACTCAGGAAGAATCATTGATTACAAGGTAAGATTGGGAAATATCCATATAATCAATGATTCATTGGAAGATACCATCGTATCTAACTTTAAGAGTCGGCTTGTGGCTAGGATTCTCAAGAGAGATTATTTTCAAGACGGAATACTACTAATCTCTAACCGCGAGACTGCTAAACATATTATCCAAAAAAACAATGGTGCATTCAGGGATAAGGTACTGGCACTTCAGGAGAAAAATGAATGGTACACACTAGCTGGTAGGAATAAATTAGAGTATCTACTTCAAAAGTGTGAGTTATCGAAAGCAGATAGAGCCAAAATAACTGCTTTCATTAAGCTAGAAGGTTTTCAATTTAAAGCACTAATAGGCTTAAGTCATATTCTTCCTTGGTTCATTTCCAGAATGAACAATAATGCTGCTTATGGGGAAATGCTTAAGAAACAACCTCGTTGGTTTTAACACTCAAACCTTCTATGAACACATCAGGACAAACTTATTTAAGTATTTAATTAAACTCATGATACATCGGAACAGTATTCGCCAGGCTAGGCTAAATGGAGCTAAGGCTAGAAAGAAGAAGAAAAATGTTTCAAAGGTAACTATTTACGAAGAAATTAACAGACCTGGTAGTATGCCTGCCAAGCACCTACGTTCATTTCGAGCATTAGACCGTTACCGCAAACCCCGATAAGTTTTTGTTGCAAGGTTGTTGCTTGGTGCAATAAATATTAATAGCATGCATCAGTACATCAAAGTCCGTACTTGGAAATCCCTTGGCATAACATAGCAAGGCTCATGGGGATGTCGTCATTAACACTAGAGCTACCATCTATCTTAAAGTTCAGAAATTCTCTGGTGAATTGCTTATAACCTTTCATTCCCGACCATACTTTCAATTTACCAGTCTCGGCTAAGAATCGAATCCTTGATAGAAGCTCTACCTTGTTGTTACGAGTGGTGTTGATGCCCTCAGTCTCAGGTACTAGGTTATTACGGATAATTTCATCAAGATAGATACAACCCATAGAGTTCTTCTCAATCCCAATGTAAAAGGGTTCTTCATGTAGTCCTATCACTTCACCAATGGAGAACATGGCAAGCTCTAGAGTACCTTTGTTCATCCTCAACATATCGTGAAGGACATAATAAGTATTGTTGGTTATTGCGTTATAGCATTGGCTAACAATCGTCAGTACCATGTAATCATTGCCCGTTAAACCTGAGCAATCTAGACCATAGAATTTTAGCCCATAATCAATATCAGATGGTAATTCATCAATCAGCATACTGTTTAGAACATCAGCTTTAAAGAAGACTTCCGAGCTACTTGTAAAAGACAAATTAAATTCTCTTTGGATAGTCTCATCATCTAAACTAAGTTGTTGTTTCATAGTGCCAAGAAACCCTAGTTCAGATTCTTGCTCTACTTTTAGGCATCTAGGGTTAGCCCTCCAATGGAGATACACCGAACCCCATCCTGTGTTGTTGTTGAAAAATGTTATAAATGGTGTTTCTTGCTGATTGACTATCCTTGTACTTAACTCTTCAGGGTCTTCTGGTGTATGTTGCTGGAGTAGCTTACAATGCCAGTCTTCCTTAGTATTTGGTGTAGAGATAGCCCAGAACCTACCATTAGTAGTTGTCAGGGTAGGAGCAGCAGCAGCATAGATAGCCTCCATATTAGGATTAAAGGCTATTTCATCACCTACTAGAATATCTACCGAATACCCACGTAAGGCATCGACAGAAGAAGGTCTGAAGATTAGCTGACCACCATTCTGAACTCTTATGTTGAGTAAGGACTGACTTTCTAATCTAATGTATCCAGCGTTTTCGATGTCAGTGAGAATGTCCCTGATGTCCTGAGCCACTTTTGAAGCATCGCGTTGACTAAGGCTAATCCAAGCCCCAACAAATCCATTCTTAGTACAGGCTAGATAAGCCAGTATTATGCTTGTAAGCGTGGTGATGGCTAATTGTCTACCCTTGTTAATTACCGCGCCTCTGAGAGAATCCTGAAGCAAGTAATCAGTAAGCTCTATCTGGTAGTCAAAAATCACCTCTGAGAACTTAACTTTGCTAGAACCTGCTTTAATATAAACTAAATCACAGAACCCTAGAAATGTGTCAGGGAGACGCTTCAAACCATCAGAAGTCTTATTGAGTAATGCTTCTTTTTCTCGAAGTAGTTTAACCAGCCTGGATTGTTGAGCTAAACTAGGCATGTGAATCACCTCTACGTACAAGTGATTCAAGACGGGTAATAGCTTCCTGATATTCTGAGGTGGCTTGGGCTTGAGTTACTGCTTGACAATGCGCTAGTGCTGCTTTGGCTGCTGAAATCCGTTCATGTGATTTTTCTGCTGAATCTGCTAACTCAAACAAGACTCTTAGAGCCTGAGTCTCATACTGATTCACCATTTTTATTACTTTACTTCTAGAAATTCTAGAGCTATCTCTGATGGTATCGAACCAGTCTTTAGAGAAATCCTTATACTCTTGACTTATTAACACATCCCGTAAATCGGTAATGGTGATATCTAACGTCTTAGCCATATCATAAGGGTTGATGGCTTTGCTTCTCATCTCAAACACTTCTGATAGAAATGCTTGGTCTAGTAATTTTTCCTTAATTGTTTTCTTCATTTAACAAACTCCTATTAATCAAACTAACGTTTTTCTATATATACTTACTTGTCTATGTAGACTGCTTTTTGGTACTTCTAATAGCTTCCCCACTTCTCTAACTGAAAAACCTTCTCTCAGTAATTTGTCTGCTTTAATTACCGTTTCTACTGGTACTTTATTTCTGTACTTACTAGGCGGAATATTCCTGGTTAGCCTATCCCTTAGCGTTGTCCAAGGCATACCCATTTCTATTGCCAATGCCCTGATTGACCGCTCTGTTCTAATTAACACATCAAAGTAATTCATCCTCCTAAGTCCTTGCTACGCCTACTTTCTATATATGGTGGGCGTTAAGGGACACTCAATTTAGGTTCAGAGGGTCAATTTTTATATTCTGAGTCCCCATTAATTTAACTAACCGCTTTCTGATTAGGAAAATATTAAATTTGCATTTTTAGGAGTAATTTGCAGAAGGAGCAGATTAGAGTAAAACTGTACGAGGGTAGGGGGGTCTATCCACCGATGTAAATTTAACCAGTTGATAAATAATCAGTCTATTCTGTATAGCTTCGGAGAGGCGAACAGATAATTATTCTGTGAAGAATCATTTGTTAGTTCTGATTGCAGATATCACCATAGGCACAAGAAAAGCACCACCTTGATAGATAATGCTCATTAAAACTCAAATATTCACGCTCATTAATAAAAAATGAACCACCTGAACCACCTAAACTCTCTAGTCTAAGTAGTAGGTTTTATTAACCTTTTTGTTTTGCTAGTTTTAATAGCTGTTCTTCAGAATAATTCACTTCTGACATGAGTTTTACTCTAGAAGAAATAGCTAAACTAGCTGTCTCAACTTTTTTCATAATTGAAGTACCTCCGTTCTTAGGAGCGCAGTTTAACGACTTGAGCATTTCGGTCATCTTGAGGAGTTGGGAGATAGGCACTTTAACGCTTATTCCTAATCTCTAGCTGTAGTTTTTCAAGACGTTACATATGAAGTTCTAGGCTTACTCCCTTAGCTCTTGCTAATAGTGATTCAGTGATTCACTCCTAAAAAGTGTTCTATCCCCTACTCTATCTGTGGTGACGTTGTAGAAATAAGCTCGCTTGATGTTCTGAAGTCTCATGTTGTTTAGCTTGTGAAGTGCTTGCTATATAATAATTATAGTTATTAGTAGTATTAATGTAACCAGTAAAAACATCTAACTTTGAGGCTAGGAAATTAATACATAGCCCCTCACTAACTTCTAATTCCTCAACAGATGCTTGATTTCTAAATAGCTGTCTGAATACTCATCAAAGTCTGAACCCCACAGTAACTCAGTTAACCATACTAGCCCTTTGAGAATCGTCGTAAAGCCTTGGTCAATATAGGGAAGGGTAAATACAACCAAGCTCTTAATAACCACTCCTAGCCTTACTAGAAGCCACCCTGAAGCCATTACACTAGCGATAATAACTACAGCTAAAGGATACAGCATAGTTATAGGAGTAGCAGCACTGGGAATTACTCTACCAGTAGTCTCTACAGCGTCATCGCTTGACGCGATTCCTACAGCTTCTACAGTAGGTGCAATTTGCTCTATTTGTGCTTGTGAGGCTTCAAGTTCTTCAATAGTAATATCAGCCTCTTGAGCCATTACTTCTTGCTCACCACACTCTACTAGGTAGTCAGTAATGGAATTAATGTATGATAGCTTCTTGCGCTTGTCTCCTTCGATAAGAATATCGTTTGCGAATGCAAATGCTTTTAGGTCAGAAAGTGAAGTGGATTGGATTGTTTGTAGAGTAATTGACATGATGTAAACCTTTGATTGTAGTGAAGTGGTTTGGTTAAGTTGCAGTTCGGCTGTGTAGTGCTGCCTTTGCTGCTTATATCTCTATTATGTCACTATGTAGTGCTAATGTCAACAATTAATTTCAATTATTTGGAACATCCATAAATAGTGATGTAAATTCTTACTGGTTTACTTAATCCCCATAGCTAATACTTGTTCCTGTAAGTCCTTGTCACGAGATAGTCTGACTAATGCTTGAGGGTCTGATGATTGCCTCCATAGCTCTCCTACTTGAGCATTATCTGTTTTCCAAGTAGAGAACCAGTCTTTTTCACCAGTAGCAATATCTTCACCTAGAACTCTTATAAGCCTTTGACCCATATAGCTAGAGGTGGGATTCTTATGAGTTCTTAGAATTCTATATACCAAACCCGCTTGAAATTTATTAGCTCGGAGTACTGGTTTAGCAGGTTTTATTTTTGGCATAGGTGCAGATTTCATTGCCATCTTGAAAGACACAAATCTACAACCAAGACCTTGGATTTTGACTAGAAACACGTGGCGAAAGACCTTGTAGTGAGTTACTTGTTCAGGCTTAACGCCATATTTAACAGCTACTTGTTTGGGGTCTGGAATTAATTTAGTTTGCATTTTCTCAATAGTGAAGGGTTATTGAGGGAGAGCTATGTATGCAAATGTCTTGAAGAGTTGTGATTTGCTTATATTATCATTATAGCTTAGGGGTGTCACCTTGTCAATAGATAATTTCAAAGATACTATTTGGGTGGTGCTACTGAGTTTTGAAAATGCCGAGTAACAAGCCTAGATTGTGTGCTAGACCGACAAGGGATGAAGAAGTGAGGATAAGAAGACTGGCAGATAGCTATGGATTAAGTGTTAGCCAATATTTAATTAGATGTGCGCTAGCTTATCCTCAGTTAATTGAGAAGACTAAGGATTTATAACTCTGGAATATCAAACCCGTTTTTCTTTGCTGATAAATAGAAGTTAACAATAGTCTCTGTTGAATTACCGCTAATCCTGGCAATGGTTGCTATGTCCTCCCCACTTCTAACTAACCTAGTGATGAAAGAATGCCTTAAGGAGTAATTCCTGTACTTTTTCTCAAGCTTGCCATCTATCATTAATCCTTTTACTACAGTGTTCCAGTATCTTCTTAACGTTCTACTACTGACTGGATATTTCTTCGTCAGTACCTCAAAGGATGCCTTACTGGTATTTGACTTAAGTAGTTCTTGGTATTTCTGATAAGCTTCCTGTATTTCTTCTAACGTAAGGGTTCTATGGATAGGTACTTCAGTCATCTCGATAGTTTGATGTTTATTTTTTGTATCCTATCTCAATGGGAATGTCAATATCTTGTCACACCTTAAAGGTAAAGGTAGGAACACCATCTCTGATATCAATCCTAGAGATGAACTCAGCAAATAACCTTAACTTTTGGTCAAAACTAGCGCGCTGCCAAAATTCCATTGTTTGACCAAATTCAGCTAGTTTTTCTCTCTGTGCTTGAGTCTCCAAAATATCCTTAGTATTATCCAGATAGAGCAACTTCTGTAATTCCTGTTCCTTTTCTCTAATAACACCCTCTAATCCTGGTACTGTCATAGCAGTATTCTTTAATGTCTCAATCTGCCTCTGCAAATCAGGAACTTCTTTAGGAGTAACGATAACAGGGTCGTCATATACTTTATTAGCAATAACCCTTGCTCTCCTGGTCAGGGCTTCTATAGTCTGGAACTCCAGGTCATCAGGCGTTAATCCAGAATATCCAACCTGTGAACAACGACATATTTCTTGCCGTAGTTTCCTACGAGTAATTACCTTAGCTGCTTTTGGATTAGCATTAGAGCATAGAACATAACGATACTTACCACAGTTTGACTGGACTCTCATCTCTGACTTGCATTCACCACAAAACATAATATTTTTCCAAAGATTACGTCTCTTCTTATTAGGATTCCAACCTTTTACGGGTCTATTAAGCAGCTTATCTAGGGTAATTAACCTACTACCGAAGACCAAAGGGTCATGTGTACCATAGATAATCTCGTCAGTAACTTTGTAATGTAGATTACCTCTGATTTCCTGCCTCCTCAAAAATCTCCTTATACCCGATGCTTCAGTAGGGTATTTTAAGTGTCTTACCTTAGTATCTGTAGTACCATATTTCTCTAACATTTGATGAATAGTACCTCTATGAGAATGAGTCACAATATAAGTATCTACAATATCATTGGCTATCTGCCAGAATGAGGTTTTAGTATCCATGTAAAAGTCATGATTGGGTACTAGCTTATTACCATCCTTTTCATAAGGAAAGATTGCTCTTTGAGGTATGTGATTCTCTCTAATATACTTAGCTCCATCAATAGCCCTTCTCTTATTCCTTTCCGCTTCATATTGATAAAAGCTAATCTGTAAATTACCTTGTAAGCCTTCCTCTGGACTCTCAAATTTATACTCATCAAAGGATAGGTTATATAGCTTAACCCCTGTCTCTAATAGTAGTGCCTTAATCACTTGGAACTCCACCAAATTACGAGTTAGCCTTGAGAGGTCGTTAGGTAAGAAGATGGCATTAATTTGACCTTTGATAGCCATCTCTTTTACTTTTTTGTAGCTACTCCTTTCTGCCGTAGTACCACTACCAATATCATAAAAAATTTGTTCATCCTTAAAGCCTATCTTTCTAGCTCTTGATTGATAATGAGATAACGTAGATGCCCTCTCACTTTGGTTACTAGTACTTACCCTGTAATAGAAGCAAGCACTATCTAAACTGAATGTCATCTTAAATCATGTAGTATGTCGTAACTATTGGTACATATAGCATACCATTGATTTACCCACCTGTCACTTAATCTTGGCATTAAACCTGGATTAAATACATTAACAGTAATTGACGGTATTTCTTGCTGTTGAAGACGGCGATCTAATTCGTAGGCACAGAGAATATTACAGAGCTTAGAGGTAGTATAAGCAATTCGTCCAATTTCGCCTATGTTTTTATTTTTGAGCGCAGGATCTTTTTGAGGGTATGCCATTAATTGTGGATCGCGAAAATAAGGTTTAGGCATTCCTGTTGTCTTACTAGAATCATGGGTATCACTACTAACCAGAACAATTCTCCCAGGTTTAGCTAGTTGAGATAAAAGTAGATTGATTAATAAAAAATGCCCTAGATGATTCACGCCAAAGGTAGTATCAAAACCATTTTTAGTATAGGTTTGTCTTTGAATAAACTGCACTCCTGCATTGCAAATTACGGCATTCAAAGGAGGTAAATCGCGATGGGATAATTCAGTGGCAAAAGTTCTTATAGAAGCGAGATCGGCTAAATCCAACTCCATTGCTTCAATGCGATCGCATTTCGTCGCTTCTTTAATCGTAATTACTGCTTGGTTGGCTTTATCTAGATTACGACAAGCCAGAATAATATACCAATTCTCATCTCGGGAAATTTCTTGGGCGCAAGCATATCCCAAGCCACTATTTGCTCCAGTAATAACGACTGTCTTCATTTTATCTACCTAGTATAAATTACGATTGGTTTTTAGATTAATTACAAAATTTATATTATCTATGAAGAAATAGCCACCTTGAATCATTCCACCTCAAGTTAGAATGAGCGATACAGTTCTTTTTATCGATCTATTTCGGGTAGCTAGTTATGAATCCTGCTTTATCTCAATTTGGTTTGCAAATGTCTCAGCTAACGGGAGTTAGAGCAATTATGAAAGACATTATAGAAACCTTGAGAAATAGTGGAGGGAAAGAATTTATCAATCTCAGTGCGGGAAATCCCGTGATTTTACCCGAAGTAGAACAATTATGGCGTAATTGTACTCAAGAATTACTCGATAGCGATGAATATGGCGAAGTTGTCTGTCGTTATGGCTCTTCTCAAGGTTATACGCCCTTGATAGAGGCGGTAATTAAAGATTTTAATACCCGTTATGACTTGGAGTTAAGCGATCGCAATATTTTGATTACAGGAGGCTCTCAGGCACTATATCTCTATGCTGCCAATGCTTTTGGTGGTTATACCCCATCGGGAGAGTTGAGACAGGTAGTATTGCCCCTTTCTCCCGATTATACTGGCTACGGCGGAGTTAGTCTGACTCCAGAAGCTTTGGTTGCTTATAAGCCTACTTTAGATCTAAATGAGGATAAGCATCGCTTTAAATATCGCCCTGATTTTAGTCAATTACAAATCAATCAACAAACAGGCTGTGTAATCTTTTCTCGCCCTTGTAATCCTACGGGAAACGTAATTAGCGATGATGAAGTCAATAAAATAGCAAATTTAGCTGCTAGTCATGATGTCCCCGTATTAGTTGATTCCGCCTATGCGCCGCCTTTCCCCGCGCTAAACTTCACCGATATGAATCCCCAGTTTGGCGATAATATCATTCACTGCATGAGTTTATCCAAAGCAGGATTACCAGGGGAAAGAATAGGTATTGCCATTGGCGATCGCAAATTAATTGAAATATTAGAATCATTTCAAACCAATGCTTGCATTCATTCCTCTAGATACGGACAGGCGATCGCAGCAAGAGCGATCGCATCTGGTAAACTAGCAGATATTGCCGTGAATGTTATTCGCCCTCACTATCAACGCAAAATAAAAGTATTGGAAGACACTTTAGACGCAGCAATGCCCAAAGATATTCCTTGGTATCTCCACCAAGGAGAAGGCGCGATTTTCGGGTGGTTGTGGCTCAAAGATTTGCCCATGACAGACTGGGAATTTTATCAAGAATTGAAGCAAGTAGGGGTAATTGCTGTACCTGGAAGTACCTTCTTTCCTGGTTTAAAAGAAGATTGGCAACATAAACAACAATGTCTTAGAATTAGCCTTACTGCAACGGAAGCAGAAATCGCTGAAGCCATGAAACGGTTGGCTAAAGTAGCGAAGAAAGTTTATCAAACCCTTACTGTATAAGTAATAAATTAGAGACGAACGGCTGTTCGCCCATACATGAGTAACAAGTAATGAGTAGTGAAGAAATAGAATGGCTAGAAGTGGGGACAATTACCTCTCCCCAAGGTTTAAAAGGAGAATTGCGAGTATATCCAGATTCCGACTTTCCCGAACGATTTATTCAAGCTGGTAAACGATGGGTGCGAGATCCCAAGACTTCCCAGGTAAAAGAAGTGCAGTTAAGGGGAGGAAGATATATAGCAGGTAAAAACCTCTATGTAATTAAACTCGAAGGAGTGGAAAGTCGCGAGACGGCGGAGGAATTTCGTGATTACGAACTTTTGGTTGATAAAAGCGATCGCCCTAAACTAAAAAATGATGAATATCATGTCTCAGATTTAGTTGGTTTAGAAGTTTATCACCAAGAAACCCAAGAAAACCTCGGTGTAGTAATTGATTTATATTCAGCGGGCAACGATTTATTAGAGATTCAATTACACAAACAACCAGAATTAGAAGTTAAACAAGACACCGATCTTTCTCAAATAAGTCGTCGTAGCAAGCGCAAAAAATATCGACCAAAATCAAACAAGCCCTTAACAATATTTATTCCCTTTGTGAGAGAAATAGTACCCATTGTCGATATTTCTAATAACAAGATCGAAATATCTCCTCCTGATGGTTTGATAAACATTCACGAAACCAAAGATTAACGATCTTTATTAATTCAGCGATTGATTAAAGCCAAATAAGCTGAGGTGGCTTGCTTAATTCTCCAAAAACGATCGCATTTTGCTGAAATCTATGACCAATTGCGATCGCTTTATCCTCCTCGATACCCAATATAAAAACACTTTTTTCTGGCAGCCAAACACCATCTCGATCTTTACCCACTGCATCCAAAAAAGCTAAACTTTGCCATCTCAATAATTCAATCAAACTTTGATCGCGCTGTTTATTTTCTGCTGCTGATAAAGATTGAGAATAGGGATTATATGCCGTAATTAAAGCCCAGGTAGTGCAATTATATTCTTCTAAAATAAAATCTAATTCTCGATTATGGCAATCTATAGATAACCGTATTATTTTCTGGTTATAGTAAACCTCGTAAACTGCATCTTGATAAGCCTGGTGTAAATCGTCTATTTCTTTTTCTGTAAACTGAGGCTTAGACATAATTTGATAGAATTTAGAACTACCCTTAAATAGCATCCTGCCAATGAAATCCGATTACTTAGAGAGGATTCTCAACGCCCGTGTTTATGATGTGGCGCAAGAATCGCCTCTAGAATATGCACCCAATCTTTCTACTAGACTGCAAAACAAGCTGCTACTAAAACGCGAAGATATGCAGTCGGTGTTCTCTTTTAAACTACGGGGTGCATATAACAAAATGGCACAATTACCCCAGGATATTCTACAGCAAGGGGTAATTGCAGCTTCCGCAGGAAATCACGCCCAAGGAGTAGCACTAGCAGCAAAAGAATTAGGTACTACGGCAATTATTGTGATGCCCGTAACGACACCTCAAGTCAAGATCGATGCCGTAAAAGCAAGAGGGGGAAATGTCGTTTTATACGGGGATACCTATGACGATGCTTGCGCCCATGCTAAAGAAATATGTACTGAAAAAGGTTTAACTTTTATCCATCCTTTTGATGATCCTGATGTGATTGCAGGACAAGGTACGATTGGCATGGAGATTTTAAGACAATACCAAAAGCCAATCCACGCTATTTTCGTGGCAATTGGAGGAGGAGGCTTAATTGGAGGAATTTCAGCATATATTAAGCGATTACGCCCAGAAATCAAGATTATTGGGGTAGAACCCGTAGATGCCGATGCTATGTCTCAATCTCTCAGGGCTGGCTATCGGGTATGTTTGCCCAGGGTGGGTTTATTTGCCGATGGAGTAGCGGTAAGAGAAGTAGGGGCAGAAACCTTTCGTCTCTGTCAGGATTATGTAGATGAGATTATTTTGGTCGATACAGACGATACCTGCGCTGCGATTAAGGATGTATTTGAAGATACTCGTTCCATTTTAGAACCAGCGGGGGCGTTAGCGATCGCAGGAGCAAAAGCCTATGTGGAAAAAGAAAATATCAAAGATGAAACTCTAGTTGCGATCGCCTGTGGGGCAAATATGAATTTCGATCGCCTCCGTTTTGTTTCGGAAAGGGCAGAATTTGGGGAAAGAAGAGAAGCGATCTTTGCCGTCACTATTCCTGAAGAAAGAGGTAGTTTTCGTAAGTTTTGCGAGTGCATTAATAAACGCAACCTCACTGAATTTAACTATCGTATTTCTGACGATAATAAAGCCTATATCTTTGTCGGGGTACAGATCCAAAATCGCGCCGATGCAGTAGAAATCAAAAGCAATTTTGAAGCCCAAGGATTTCAAACAATCGATCTAACCGATGACGAACTTGCTAAGATGCACTTGCGTCATATGGTGGGAGGGCGATCGCCTTTAGCCCATAATGAATTATTATATCGCTTTGAATTTCCCGAACGTCCAGGGGCATTAATTAAGTTTCTTAGCTGTATGAGTCCCAACTGGAATATTAGTTTATTCCACTATCGCAATAATGGTGCGGACTACGGGCGCATTGCAGTAGGGATGCAAGTACCTAGTAATGAGATGTCCGAATGGCAAACATTTCTCAATTCTTTGGGCTATCGCTATTGGGATGAAAGCTCAAATCCATCCTACAAGCTGTTTCTAGGCTAGATCGACGACCTAACCTAAAATATCCTGATTAGGATTGATTACAATTAACCGATATATGAGGAGTCCGAGCATTTTGAGTAGTTTTGTATGCAGTCAAAATAATCTCTCCGTCTTCCGTTATTTCTACTCCTTGGGCGGGAATAATATTACCCTGACTAGTTGATATGGGTTGCAACTGTTCTTGACTGGGAGATTTAACTTCTGTAGTTTGACCGTCAATACTAATTATTTGTGAAGTCAAAGTATCAGAAGCCGAATTGGCAACACCACCTTTACCCACAATTACCAGATTACTATTAGCAATACCTCTATTCGTCGAACAAGTCTGAGCGATTGTTTCTCCAGATTCAATGGGAATGCCAGATAGTTCAGTCGAACCTTCAATAGCATCTGCATTGGGAGTAATAATTTCAACATTGCCGTCGTCAATATCGCCACTGGCATCAATATCATTAGTATTATTACCCGCACCAATATCTCTTTCTTCTAAGCCTAAAACTCCCAAGGCTTCAATGGTAATATTTCCTCCCGCCCCTCCATTAGAAAAAGCGGAAATATCGTTACCATCACCATCATTTTCACTGGGGAATGCAACTACAAAACCAGACGGTGCATTAATAGTTATATCTCCCCCGTTGGCATTTTCTTGAGTAGCTTCTACAGAAATAGTGCTATTTTCTCTCAGAGTCAAGCGATCGCCTATATTAAAAGTTAAATCTCCACTATCTCCAGATCCTTCACTACCAGCAGCAATTCTCGCACCATCAACTATACCCAGATTGGGTGTTGTTATGTTGATGTTTCCACCACTACCGTTTGCTCCTGTCCCCACAGAACTAGTGATCCCACTTACTCTGGTAGTTTGTTCGTCGAATATAGTAAAGCCTGACACATTAATCGCATTATTAGCAGTAATTGCGATCGCTCCTCCACTACCCGAACCAAAAATATCACTGGCAATACTGCCTCCATCGATCAGATTGAGATTAGTAGTTGTAATTTCAATATCACCTCCATTTCCTACACCACTAGCTGCAACGTTATTGAGAATTCCACTAGCGAATCCATCGCTATCAATACCTTGAAAAGTAATTGTATCTGAAGCGTTAATTGTGACACTTCCCCCATCTCCTGTACCAAAAACTCCCGCTGAGATTTGTGAACCCTCAAGCAAAGACAGATTGGTTGTATTAAGGGTAATTGTTCCTCCATCTCCCTCTCCACCAGCACCTACTTGACTAAAAATATTGCTATCGGTTAATTCAGTATTGCCACTAATATTGAGTACAATATTGCCTGCATTACCCTCGCCAAAAATACTATTGTCTAGTTCTGTTTGATTAGATAAAGATAATGAAGCTGCTCTAATTTCAATATTACCTGCATCACCAATTGAACCATTTGCTGTACTATTTGAGATTTCACTGAGTCTGGTAATTTGTTCGTTGAATACAGTAAATCCCGAAACATTAACGGCGTTGCTAGCATTAATCGCAATCTGTCCGCCATTCCCTTGTCCCAATACGTTACTGAGAATAGTTCCTCCATCAACTAAATTGAGATTGGCGGTAGTAACATCAATGTTCCCAGCATTTCCTATACCACTTGCTGCAACATTATTAAGAATGCCACTAGCAAATCCATTTTCATCGATACCTTGAAAAGTAATATTATTTGCTGCATTAATGGTAACTGTACCTGCATTACCCCTACCAAAAACTCCTGCTGTAATTTGCGAACCCTCTAGCAAAGAGAGGTTGGTTGTATTAAGGGTAATTGTTCCCCCTTCCCCTACTGCATCAGCAGCTACTTGACTAAAAATATTGCTATCGATTAGTTCAGTAATCCCATTGACATTTAGCAAAATGCTACCCGCATTACCATTGCCTAATGTGCCACTACTCAAAAATGCTTGATTGGATAAAGATAATGAACCTGCGGTGATGTCAATATTTCCTGCATTATTTATTCCCTCTGCGGTACTAAAGGTACTACTTTCAATCGAACTAAATCTGGTTATAGCTTCATTAAATTCCGTAAAACCAGAAACATTAATAGCGTTGCTAGCATTAATCTTAATCTGTCCGCCATTCCCTTGTCCCAATACGTTACTGCGAATAGTTCCGCCGTCAACTAAATTGAGATTGGCGGTAGTAACGTCAATGTTCCCAGCATTTCCAATACCACTTGCTGCAACATCGTTAACAATTCCGCTAGCAAATCCATTTTCATTGATACCTTGAAAAGTAATATTATTTGCTGCATTGATGGTAACTGTACCTGCATTACCCGTACCAAAAACTCCCGCTGAGATTTGCGAACCCTCTAGCAAAGAAAGATTGGTTGTATTAAGGGTAATTGTTCCAGCCGATCCAGTTCCAGTCTCACCTACTTGGCTAGAAATATTGCTATCTGTTAATTCCGTATTGCCACCGATATCGAGTACAATATTACCTCCGTTCCCCTCTCCTATAACGCTGCTGCCGATTGTTCCGCCATTAACTAAATTGAGATTGGCGGTAGTAACGTCAATGTTCCCAGCATTTCCTATACCACTTGCTGCAACATTGTTAACAATTCCGCTAGGAAATCCATTTTCATTGATACCCTGAAAAGTAATTGTATCGGCTGCATTGATGGTAACTATCCCCGCATTACCAGTCCCAAATACTCCCGATGAGATTTGCGAACCCTCAAGCAAAGAGAGATTGGTTGTATTAACAGTAATTGTTCCCCCTTCTCCCACTCCACCAGGAGCTACTTGGCTAAAAATATTGCTATCGATTAGTTCAGTAATTCCATTGATATTTAGCAAAATGCTACCCGCACTACCATTACCTGACGTGCCACTACTTAAAGAGGCTTGATTTGATAAAGATAATGAACCTGCGGTGATGTCAATATTACCTGCATTATTTGTTTCCTCTGCGGTACTAAAGGTACTACTTTCAATCGAACTAAATCTGGTTGTAGCTTCATCAAATTCCGTAAAACCAGAAACATTAATAGCGTTGCTAGCATTAATCTTAATCTGTCCGCCATTCCCTTGTCCCAATACGTTACTGCGAATAGTTCCGCCGTCAACTAAATTGAGATTGGCGGTAGTAACGTCAATGTTCCCAGCATTTCCTATACCACTTGCTGCAACATTATTAACAATTCCGCTAGCAAGCCCATCACTACCTATACCTTGAAAAGTAATATTATCCGCTGCATTGATGGTAACTGTACCTGCATTACCCGTACCAAATACTCCTGCTGTAATTTGTGAACCATCTAGCAAAGAGAGATTGGTTGTATTGACAGTAATTGTTCCCCCTTCCCCTACTGCATCAGCAGCTACTTGACTAAAAATATTGCTATCGATTAGTTCCGTATTGCCATCAACATTAATTGCAATATTTCCTGCATTGCCTACGCCAGAAGTAGTACTAGTCAAAAACGATCCTTCGTTTAATGACAGAGAATTGGCACTAATAATAATATTTCCTCCATTTCCCGTTGCGCCAGACTCTACATCGCTAAAAATTGCGCTTCTTAGATTGCCATCTTGATTGCTTCCAGCGATCGCAATATCTCCTTCAATTTCTATTACCACGTTTCCTGCATTTCCCTGACCGCCTGGAATGTCTTCGTTTGCACCCGCAACAAAGTTTTGAATTTGCGAGCCACCAGTCATGGTTAAAGACCGAGCATCGATCGCAATATCTCCTGCTTGAGCCTCAGTAGAAATCGAGTCCGTCGTGATTCCTGCTTGAAGGACACTACCACCAAAGTCTCCCCCCAGCATTTCTACATTATTGGCATGGATCGAAATATCTCCTCCACCCGTTCCTCTAACATCAATAATTCCATTGTTGCTCAAGGATACATTGGCTCTAGCTACATTTTCAGGAAAGCTCAAATTACCATTTGGTTCGATAGATATAGTACCCGCATCGAGCAATCCGCCTACAGCAATTAACCCTCCTGGTGCTGTGGCTTCGCCTGCTTCAAAGTTGACATCGCCTCCAATCAAACCGATAGTTTGTCCTGAGGATACTTCCAAGCCGACAAAATCGCCATCGTTGTTTGTAAAGAAGGATTGATTGGTAATGGGATTGGGATTATTTCTAAGATTTAAGCCAATGGGCGCATTAATAGTCAGAATAGGTGCGTCTAAATTATTTACCGCGCTAAATTCTCCGTCTTCAAATAAGATACTATCTGCGGTACTGCCATAAAACGAACCGCCGATATCTAAACTAGCATTCTGCCCGAATACAATACCCGCAGGATTGATTAAAAATAAATTGGCACTATTATTAGCTCTAATTGCACCTTGGATGTTGGATATGTTTCCTCCCGTAACTCTAGATAAAATATTACTTATCTCAGAAGCATTATTGAAAAAAGCTTCCCCTCCCCCTGGAACAGAAAAATCCTGAAAACTGTGAAATAAATTGTTGCCGTTGGTAGTTCCGTTATTTATTTCAAAGTTGTTGCCATCAGCATTAACTGTCGTTCCTGTGGTGCCATCAGTGGTTACTTGCGCCAAAGCAGATTTAGCAGTTAAGGGGTTGTCAATAAAACCAACAATTGAACATAAAAGTAAAGAAAATTGCAGCTTAAAATTCATACTAAAATTCATACTTTTTTCAGTGAGAAGAAACTGAAGTATTATACAAATTTTCCGTACTGCGAAATTGCTACATTTAACACTTGTTGATAAATATTCAAGGAATTATTACTTCTAATCTTAAAACTATTGGCAAGCATCAACAGCCGAATCAGAAGTTGGAGAAGCAACTGTCACAAAATCGTAACCAAAGCTAGAATTATCACTAGCTACCACTTTAACTAATTCTACTTCCGCCGCGCGATCGCCTGTAGGTAGAAATTCGATCTTTTTTTCTGCTCCTTCGGCTGAAAATTCTGGAGAGATCAGAGTTTGCTGAATACCCGAACGAGTAGGCTCTTTTTTCATTGCTTCCCCCAGAGCCATAGTCGCATCGTAGGCTAACACAGTACGCCAGTTGACTCCTCCTCCCCAAAGTTTGTTTGCCATAGTAGAAAATTGGGAATTATTATTTTTGGTATGCCAGGGTACGGCAATAATCATATCTACGACGTTTTGTCTGCCTAGTTGTAGGGTACGGGGTTTATAAAAACTGTCTCCACCCAGCAACGGTAATTCTCCTTGATTGATTAAAGCAACCAAAAAGGTTTTATCCAAAGTTTCTAAAGCGTTCATTCCCGATGAATTGGGGAACATAGCTATTGCTTTTGCACCCTTTTGTTTGATTTGAGTCAAAATATCAACAATATCAAAATTGGGCTGGCTAAAATTAAACTCGGCAACTACCCTACCGTTTTTATTTTCTAAACTACTTTTAAAGACATCTCGCAGAGAAGTACTATAGCTACTAGCAGAATTATATAAAACCGCAACTTCTTTGACCTTAATTTGGTCGAGCAAATACTCTGCCAAAGCATTCCCTGCAAAACAATCGCTCGATACGGTACGAAATACATAGCTGCCAACATTAGAGATAGCGGTAGAACTACTAGTAGGGGAGATTACCACCAAGCCCTTATTTTGATATACCTGTGCTGCTTCTAAGGTTACATTGCTCGAAAAATGACCGACGATACCCAGGATTTCAGGATTTTCACTAAAATTCTGGGCTAATTTTTTAGCTACATCGGGGTTGTTACTATCATTGGCTACTATTAATTTAATGGGCTTGCCTTTGATGCCACCACTACTATTAATTTGCTGTTGCGCTTGAGCAGCACCCCTTAATATTTCTTTGGCTACATTGATTTCTGCATCGATAGGAACGGGTACGCCAATGCTATAGGATGGATTATTACCAATACGAGCATTGTTAGCATAAATCAAAGTTTCAGGATCGTTGCGTTGTAGTTTGAGGCTACTTTGCCACTGAGACACCGCGCGATCGTAATCTCCATCAGCATAAGCATCAGCAGCCATCTGTTTTTGAGTATTAGGATCTTCGTCGAAGAGTGTTTTTTCCCCCGAACTAATTTTGTTTTCCAAGCCATTTATCGCGATCGAATCTGGGGTTGTGTTGCCCTGAGAATCCCCAACAGGATCGGAAGTAGAATCTCTTGATGACCATGTTCCACAACCAGTTAAACCAATCATGGCTATTGATGCTAGCAAAATTAGCTTTGTTTTTATACGACGATCCATAATATGCAGAAACATAATATTCAAAAATACTACCCTAGATAATGATTATCCCCTAACAAATAACCCAGAGCTAATATAATGCTTCTAGATATATCCATAACAAACAACTGTGACACTTTCGACTGATAAACTAAAACCAGATTGGGCTGGAGAAGATTTACTTTCTCGCTTTGTCAATCTACTGATTAAAACCAAGCCGATCTATAGCATTATGCAACGGCAAGCGCGACAAGTATTAATTCAAACGGCAGAGAAAAATGGTATTCCTTGGCGCAAAAATTATCAAGAACTAGAACAATCTGGTGCAAAAGATTTACTAGAGTCTTTAACTAATACCGATTTAGTTTATCCAGACTATTATCAAGTATCCTTTCACGCTTATAACGAGGGCAACCTTTGTTGGCAAGCAGCATTTGAAGCAGCTTCAGCTACCTATTCTATGGGGTTACGAGTCTGGAAAGATGAAGATCTCACTTGGCAAGAGGCACAACAAAGACTGCGCCATAGTTTTTATCAAGTTTTAGAAGAATACTGCCCCGCCACAATAACTAATATTCTAGATTTGGGATGTTCTGTGGGAATTTCTACCCTCGAACTGCATCGCTACTTTAGCAATAAACAAAATAGCCCGATTAATACGATTGGTTTAGATTTATCTCCTTATATGTTGGCAGTAGCTAAGACTACTGATACTCAGCAAGAAATATTTCAATGGTTGCATGGTTTAGGAGAATCTACTAATTTAGCCGATAATTCTCTGGATCTAGTCACCCTGCAATTTTTGATTCATGAGTTACCCCATCAAGCAACCGAAGCAATTTTTCGAGAAGTTTTGCGTATTCTCAAACCAGGGGGTGTCATTGGAGTGGTGGATAATAACCCTGCGTCTCCTGTAATTCAAGGTTTGCCACCAGTATTATTTACTTTGATGAAAAGTACCGAACCTTGGAGTGATGATTACTATACATTTGATGTAGAATCAGCCCTACAAGAAGCAGGTTTTGATTATCAAACTACTGTTGCCAGCGATCCTCGCCATCGCACTATTATCGGTTTAAAACCTTAGTGGTCAAACTAGTTATTACCAATTTTTGGGCTACTTTTGATTACAATAGATCCTGATTTGAAAAATACATAAAAGTACTACATGGTTACAACTGTTTCTAATCAAGAAAAACAGAGGGAATGGTCTTGGTATCGAGAACTATTGGCTGTTTTGATTCGACGCAACCTTAAAAGAAGATATCGAGGTTCTCTTTTGGGTATTTACTGGTCATTATTAAATCCAATGGCAATGACTGGTTTATATACAGCAATTTTCGGTGCTGCTTTTGCGCAATATTATGATAATTCTGCTTTAAATTATATCTTGGCAGCTTTTACAGGTCTGGTAGTAATTAATTTCTTTTCTTCTTCTACAGCCCAAGCCTTACCTAGCGTGGTGGAAAATGGTGGAATAGTAAATAAAATCCGTCTGCCATTATTTATTTTTCCTTTGTCGACTATAGGGGCAAATGTTTTTCAATTATTAATGGGAGCTTTTCCTTTACTGGCTATAGTAACTCTAATTATTTCTAAAAATGTTATTAATGTTGCTGCTTTAATATTACCGATCTTCGGTTTAATTCTAGTTTGTGCTGGAGTAGGAATGTTAATGAGTGCATTATATGTATTTTTTCGCGATCTTTCTTATTTTTACGAACTAGTAACTTTTATATTATGGATGGGTTCTCCTATTTTTTATCCCCCAGATATTGTTCCCGATACTGTTAGTAGATTTTTAGTTTTAAATCCTATTTTGCCGATTATTGAAAGTATTCGCCAGATCACTCTTTCGGGCAATCTACCTGACTTAATATTAATTGGTCATAGTCTGATTAGTGGTGCGATCGTCTTGACTATTGGCATAGTCGCATTTTCTAGTTGGCGTTCTCAATTTATGGATTTGCTCTAAAAAAGCTCTAAGCTTATGCCCTAAACTATATGCCAAGCGGTACTTTTAGGATTCCCTTCGGTCACGGAGCGATATACCATATGCGCAGAGGTATACTTTATGACAAGGGTATATCCGAAGGTGTATCCTTTAGGACAATGTCTTTTAGGAATAGGCTATAACTTTTAAAGTCATCTTTTGACTGGGAACATTTAAACATAATATATAAAATGATGGAAGAATCGATTAGATTAGATGGGGTTTCTCTTTGGCGTAGAACACAAGAAGAATTTTCTTACGACCTTAAAAGAACTATCCTCTCTTTTTTAGAAGGCAAATATCGTCATCCAGCTAAAAAAATTGTTTTAGATAATATCGACCTGACTATTGAAAAGGGTGAAAAAATTGGCATTATTGGAGCGAATGGTTCGGGTAAATCTACCCTCCTCAAGCTGATTTCGGGTATCCTCACCCCTACTTCTGGTACGGTTAGAGTTAGGGGCAAAGTTGCACCTTTGATCGAACTTAGTGCGGGTTTTGACCATGAGTTAGCTGTAAAAGATAATATTATTTTATACGGAGTGATGTTGGGCTATTCTCAGGAAGAAATGAAGGCTAAGGCTAAACTAATCCTAAAATTTGCTGAATTAGAAGATTATGCTCTTGTTCCAGTGAAGGGGTTATCTTCAGGAATGACTGCTCGTTTGGGATTTGCGATCGCTACAGATACTAAACCAGATATCTTGATCCTAGATGAAGTACTCTCCGTGGGAGATGTTACTTTTAAAAATAAGTGCAGTCAAAGAATGGAAGAATTTTGGCAGGATCGCGTTACCGTATTGCTAGTTTCCCATTCGATGGAATTGATTCGTAAAAACTGTCATAAAGCTATTTGGCTCGAACAAGGACAAATTAAAATGATAGGCGAAAGCAACAATGTAGTGGATGAGTATCTCAGACGGGTTAAACCGACGGAATTAACTAGCGAATCCGCAGTCGAATCTGCCATAACTTAGATCTGATTTAGCAAACAATTAACATCTATAACTTGGGCTAAACTACTACAATAAAATATATAGAATCATAAATTTTAGATAAAGAATATGGCTGCTGCCGTTTTAATCAAAAACTTACGGAAAAGTTATGGGGATGTCCCAGCAGTGAAAGATATATCTTTTACTGTTGAACCAGGAGAAATCTTCGGTTTACTAGGTCCTAACGGTGCAGGAAAAACAACAACCATTAGATGTTTGTGTACTCTAGCTAAGCCCGATCGCGGCAAAATAGAGGTAGGGGGAATATCGGCGATCGCATCTCCCAAAGCTGTCAGGCAAAGGCTGGGTTATGTAGCTCAAGAAGTAGCTATAGATAAGGTATTGACGGGAAGGGAATTATTAAAGCTGCAAGCAGCACTATACCATTTACCTAAAAAATCAATTGGCGATCGCACTAACCAATTAATTGAAGTTCTGGGTTTACAAGACTATGCCGACAAGAAAACAGGCACTTACTCAGGAGGTATTCGCAAGCGATTAGATTTGGCAGCAGGGTTATTACACCAGCCAGAAGTTTTGGTATTAGACGAGCCGACAGTCGGCCTAGATATCGAAAGTCGCATGGTAGTGTGGGAGTTTTTACAAGCCCTCAGGGAGGCAGGAACAACAGTATTAATTACCAGCCACTATCTAGAAGAAATTGACGCTCTAGCCGATCGCTTGGCTATTATCGACCAAGGTGTAGTCATTGCTGAAGGTACGCCATCAGAACTTAAAGATAAGCTAGGAGGCGATCGCATTACCCTCCGCATTCGCGAATTTACTCCCTACGAGGAAGCTGAAAAAGCCAAATATATTCTTGAGTCTCTGCCTTTTGTGGAAAATGTCATTGTCAATACAGTACAAGGTAATTCTTTAAACTTAATTGTCACATCTGGTCAAAACTCTTTGAGCAAAATTGAACAGTCTCTCTCCGAAGTCAGTTTACCTACTTTTAGCTTGGCGCAGTCTCGCCCCAGTCTTGATGATGTCTATCTGGCTGCTACGGGTAAAACCATTATGGACGCGCAAATAGCAGCATCTAGCTCTAGAGATCTCAAAAAAGAGAAAAAACAGCAGATGAAGTAAAGATTATTATTAGTTATTCAACAAGATTATCCAGTCATTAGCCTTGAGGTTTTTTCCTTTATTTTTTCTTTCTTACACCATAAATAATTATGAGCCAATCAATTTCTAGCAGAAATATCAAGTCAGCCCTAGCACCCAATCCTGCTGTTGGCGGACAAAATAATGAGTCGAGTAATTCTTTGGGGGATTTTATTCAGGAAACATTAGCTCTAACTCAACGTCTATTTATTCAACTGCAACGCCGTCCTTCGACTTTGATTGCGGGAATTATTCAGCCGTTTATGTGGTTGGTTTTGTTTGGTGCATTATTTAGCAAAGCACCTGCGGGTTTATTTGGTAGTGACTTGAGTTACGCTAAATTTCTCGCCCCAGGAGTGATTGTGTTTACCGCTTTTTCGGGAGCATTAAATGCAGGCTTACCTGTCATGTTTGATCGCGAATTTGGTTTTCTCAATCGTTTGTTAGTCGCGCCCTTGTCTTCTCGCTATTCTATTGTGGCAGCATCAACAATTTATATTATTGCCTTGAGTTTTATTCAAACCGCAGTAATTATCTTTGCCAGTGCGATCTTAGGTGCGGGTTTGCCAGGAATTGTTGGCTTGAGTGCGATCGCTTTAATCGTATTTCTAATTGTTTTGGGAGTGACAGCCTTGAGTTTGGGATTGGCTTTTGCCCTACCAGGTCATATTGAACTACTTGCGGTGATTTTTGTGACTAACTTACCTTTGTTGTTTGCTAGTACGGCTCTTGCTCCTCTAAGCTTTATGGCTGGATGGTTGCAGGTAATTGCTAGTCTAAATCCTCTTACCTATGCGATCGAACCAATTCGCTATATTTACGGTCATGGAGATTGGGCAATTAATAGTATTGTGATGAATACTCCCTGGATTGGCTTTAGTTTTGGCAGTGTTATTCTAGTTTTATTAGGATTTGATGCTCTAATATTGCTAGCAATTCAACCTCTATTACGCCGTCGTTTTGCTTAGAAAAAGCTGAAAGATAAATAATATAAGATCTTACATTATGTTTAAAAATAGCCAACGAAATAAATTGAGTCAGGGTTTGAGTCTTGGTATGATTCTGACTTTAATAGCAGGTTTTAATTCTTCTGTTGTGGCTCAGTCTCAATACGAGCGAGACAATGGTTATCAGTCCAATGAAAAAGATAGTATCTATGGAGACGCCCCTGGGGGTTTAAATCCAGTAGATTTGATTCACCGCGCTCAACAATTGAAAGGACGCAGTGCATCTGAGTTTGAGGCAGATTCCCAAGGACAAATGGAGAATTCTGTATCTGACTTTAAACGTCTTCAACAACAAAGAATTCTGCAACAACAGCAGCCCACAGCAGAGTCGGAAGAAAGTAGCGATCTATAACTAAATAAATTGGCATGACTATATTTATCGATCGCTTGATTGGAGCTATTCAAGAAAAAAACACTCCCTGTATTGTGGGGCTAGATCCCGCTCTAGATAGGATGCCTAAAAGTTGGCTAAAGCACCAAGGAATTACACCAAAGAGCAGTATAGTCGAACGAGCTGAAGCGATCTACCAATATAACCTGATGGTATTAGATGCGATCGCCGATCTTGTACCCGCAGTCAAACCCCAAAGTGCTTATTATGAGTTATTTGGCTCTGCGGGAATAATCGCCCTAGAAAAAACAATTATGGCTGCCCGCGATCGCGACTTGTTGGTAATACTAGATGTCAAACGAGGGGATATTGCTTCTACTGCAACAGCCTACGCTCAAAGTTATTTACCCAGCGAGCCAAAACGCCCTTATGCAGCCGATGCCATCACAATTGTTCCCTATTTAGGTACAGATTGTCTCGATCCTTTTTTCCAAGAAGCAATTCAATGGGGAAAAGGAATCTTTGTCTGTGTTAAAACATCTAATCCTGGCGCATCAATAATTCAAGAACAAAAAATTAATCACCGCTACCTCTACGAAATTGTCGCGGATTTAATTAAATCTGCTGCCGATCAAAGTATTGGCGAGTCTGGTTATAGCGGTATTGGTGCAGTTGTTGGTGCTACTTACCCTGAAGCAGCCATTAAACTGCGCCAGCAATTACCGCGAAGTATATTCCTCGTACCAGGAGTAGGGGCGCAAGGTGGAGGAAACGAGGGCATAAAAGCCTGTTTCAATCCCGATGGTTTGGGTGGGGTAGTGAGTAGCTCTAGAGCTATTATGTATCCTCATCTGTATGGTAGTGAGGATACTAATCGAGATACTATCCGCCAAGCTGCGATCGCTTTAATAGCTCAAGTTCAAGATATTTTGACAACATAATTTTGTGCCACAAACAATTGCTTAATGGCTATTTACTGCTTACTAAAACACCTGGTTCTTTTTGAATGGGTAAGACATTCAAAATATCGGTTTGAGAGCAATACTGTAAATCTGCATCTCCTTTTAACTTTAAAAGCCGTTGTCCGTGACTGCATTGACGAAAAACATTTAATAAATTATCTTTCCACTGTTCGTAAAGAGCGATCGCGCCAATTACTTCGTCATTGCCAAACAAGTTGATCGGCGAAATATCGCTTTGCTGAAAAATCGACTGAGCGATCGCACCAGCACAAGCAGTATCTTCTACAGAATAGTCTCCTTGCCAACCCGAACCCACCATCCAGACTGTTTCTGGTTGAGTTTCTAATAAATAGTTGACTGCTGCTTGACGGTTAATTTGGGCTGCTGTTATGACGCAAGGAGATTTCTCGACTCTTTGCAAAGCGCGAGTACCATTGGTGGTGGTGAGAAACAATCTTTTCCCTTTTACGACTTCTGGAGTACAAGTCAAAGGAGAATTACCTAAATCGAAACCTTCTACCTTTAGACCACCTCTTTCTCCTGCTAAAAGACGCTTATCAGTTTGCCAAGAACTCGCTTGACTCTTTAATTTTTCCATATCACTAAATGCTTGCACTGCTTCCGCACCAGCATCTAAAGCCGTCGCGATCGTAGTGGTTGCTCGCAAGACATCAATTACTACGGCACAATCTGGTAGCAAATCAGAGGGAGTGTCTTCAGGAGTATGGTAAACAAATAGTTTCACGCTAAAACAAATATTATTTAAAATCAGTAAATCAAAACTTACGCAATTATACGTTATTTATCAACTACTAATTTTTACTTTTTTGTTTTTAGTTACGCCTGTTACTTATGAAGCAAAAAAATTGGAAATAGAGAACTAAACCTCAGATATTAAATAAATGATGCCTTCACTATCAGAATTATAGTTAGCTTGAATGTATTTAATACAATCTGCTCTGTGGTGAAATACATCGATCGCTAAATGGGGATTATTACTAGGAGATAAGTTGGGATGAATTGTGTCGGCAATATAATATTCTCCGTCATAACTCAACATACAGTACCAACCATTGTCAGTTCCTAAATTATCGTCGGAATATTTAACAGCTTCTACTTTGCTATCAAAAACCTTAACTCTATGCCAAGGTAAAGAAGAATCTACTTGAGGAATTGCTAAAACATATTGTGTCATTAATCTAATTTAATAATTAGGGCATTAGGCAATTTGTTTCTCTTCTACGTCTTAGCAAATTCTGGGAAAAAATCCAAACCGACTACGCTAGTATCGAGTACAATAATACCATATTTACCAAGGCGATCGCTCAGAGCATCATCGAAATCTTGTTTAAGTTTTTTCATCAAGTTAAACTAAAAATCTGAGGAACTTGTGAGTAATTTCTGATATAGTTCATCTTAATATTACTTGGAAAGCAAAAAAAAAGCCGAGGCATGACCCCGGTTTTTTTGGATTGAGCAGAGTGATTTTAGGTTTGAGTTTTATTCACCCTTATCTTGTTTCTCTTTTTAGATCTGGGTCGTTTCGGTTCAACAGCCGTCTGGCCCACAGAACTTGTGCGCGCTCAGTACCTCTGCTTCACAGATATAGGCGATGCCTGAATAATCATCGAAAAACTGCGCTGCGACTTTATCCGAAATCTTCAGGGCCATATCCCGAGTTTCGGTGAGTACCTCGAACTTTATATTTGAGAAGTTCTCGGAAACGGAAGGTTGTCCCGACGAGCGCACGTTGCGACTTCCTTTACCACCCGCGTCCACCACCGTATAACCGGTCGCCCCGGCTTCGTCGACGATCTTGGCGATCTTTTTTAGCAGTAACTTTTCCGTAACGATGACAAGCTTGCTTGCTGGTTTAGCCATGTGTTTTACCTCTTAATGTGTATATTTAGTCAACTATATAGAAACTCAGAAAAACGGCAGCACTGCGCGCTATCGCGCTGATATTATAGCTGTCGCGTTGGTCGCTGAGCCAGTACTCTCCTGGATCAGCGACCTGTCTGGTATCAGCTGCCCATCAGAGCCTGGGCAAGCCCCATGAAGATCGGTATTCCCAAGGCGATCGCAACTGGCGTGCCGACCGCTGTGGAGGAGCCGATGTATGCCGAGGGATTAGCCGACGGGATACCAGCTCTTAAAGTAGGCGGTCCTGAGATGTCTGAACTGGAAGCAGCGATAACGGCCAGGATCACGACACCACCAAGGCTAAATCCCGTGACGTAGTGGGCAATCATACCGAGACCGAAGGCTATAAGCCCATGCAGCAACGGTGCTATAAAGGCATATAGGGCATACCACTGACCCACCTTGCGCAGCTCGCCGAGCCTTGCAGCAGCCTCCATACCCATTATTAGCATCAGTACCGAAAGCAGACCGCTAAAGAGGGGACTGTAGAAGCTTTCATAGACACTTTCTGGTTTAGTTACCAGACCTAGAGCCAGGCCGAGCAGCAGTGCCGTTAGGGCAGAACCCTGGAGGCTTTCCTTCACGATGGGCCAGATCTTGACCCGATTGCTTGCGGTACCGCGCTGCTGGCTAAGATACTCCTGCCTGGTGCTGGGATTCTCCCGCTTGCTGAGATACTTCTGCTTTTTGGTATAAATGCTGGCTAAAACGATCGCAGTTACGAGGGCTGGGATGTCCATGAAAGGATAGAGTGCGGCGGCCCAGGGTTCGTATGTGATGCCTTGACTTTCTAGTAGCGTCAGGGCTGCGGCGAGGGTAGAGCCACTCACGGCACCGAACAAGCCTGCGGTCGCAAGACCATCCTCGGTTTTGACCTTCGGCAGCTTACACAACGTGTAACGGCCGATAAACACGATTAGGATTCCCATCGTCACGGCGAACAGCGCGGGCAACAGAATCTCTCCTAGATTGGATTCGCGGATCCCTTGCCCACCAGTCAAACCGACTTTCATGAGCAGCATGAAGACGATGAACTTATAGGCTGCATCTGGAATTGCCAGTTGGCTACCAAGGGAAGCGACAACTATACCACCAATCAGAAAGCCAAGTGTCGGGGATTGTAACTGCGCTAGAAAGCGCGTCAAAAAATCGGATAAAAAATCCACTTTAGTAATTCTCCTTTTAATAATTTTCTTAGATCAAAACCTTAGAGGTTAGGAGAGATAGAATAGATTTAAACCAATGGCTATTTTATATCTCATTGATCTAAGTCTATCTTACTAAGTGCGCAAAAGTTGACCAAATTCTTGGAATTTGAAACGTATTATTTTATTCGATTGATAATCTAGGCTTATAATTTAAGCTTGATTCATATTTAAACTTGACCAATAGTCAATCTATCCCAAAGGGGTATGAGCTATCAGACTTATCCTGTAAGCTTTTTTTGGAGCTGGTTTCAGGAGTTTGCAAAAGGTTTGTTGAATGCTCAGTATTGCTTGGAAGACTATGGGACGCGCTATAGAGCGCAGACCACATAATGGCCGCTAAAAGGCCCAGCCCAATGCCCCAACTGAACGCCCAAATATGGGAAGATTCGAGAGTAAATCGCAGGTGGCGATCTCTATCGTAAACATGGATAGCCCACCCTTCGCCTATGGATGGTTTCGCTTTTGTCTTATTCATGATGGCGTTCTTGTATTTTGGAAATAGATAGATTCAAAAAGAGATAAATCAATGCTTACTATTACTCTCATTGCTACCGACTAAAAAGAGCACTTGTATCGCCGCAGATGCTGGTTTTTGTGAGTAATTTTGTGAGTAAGTTGTTCTCGGAATTATCTATAATAATATCCAAACGATCTGTAGACCAACCATAACGATCTCAAACCGAAGGGATAAGTTTGAGATATAGCAGACGTTTCACAACTGTCGAATCGTAGACAAGAGTTTCCAATGTTAATGAAGCTTCCAAGTCTCTTTATTGGATTTATAAAACTATGTCGCCGTTGTTTACGGCTTTTTGGTTGTAGGGTAATTTAGCTAGCAGCATTGCCATAGCACAGGTATTAGTTACACCAGCAAATACTAAACCAGCTCCCACAAAGCCGCTGATTATTAAGAACCAGGGCGAAACTAAAGTTCCCAAGACAGTTCCTAAAAAGACTAATGAACCTGCAACAATTTGTACTTGACGAAACATACTAATTGGCGCATTTTTATTTACTACTGTTGGATATCCTGCTGCCTTCCAAGTTGGCAATCCACCTCGAAGATGAAATACTTCGTTAAAGCCTGTCTCAAACATTTTCTGGGCTGCCTGTGCCGAACGAGTACCAGATTGACACTGCAATACGATTTTTCTATTATTATCTTGAGGAATGACTGTAGGGTCAAATTGGGAAAGAGACATTAGTTTTGCCTCAGCAATGTGTTCGGCTGCAAATTCCCCAGGTTCTCTGACATCAATTAATAATGTTTCTTGGCGTTGCAGCCACTTTTTGAGGGTAACGGCGTTAATTTCTTGAAGTTGGTTAATAGTGGTCATGGTCAATCTCCTTGTTGGTTGATAGTTGGTAGTGAGTGGGTAGGGTGAGTAAATTCTAAAAGCTGCTAAGAGAAAAGTTCATACAGGTTATTTTGCCCACCTTACAAATAGTTTGTTGTCGATCGCTCTTAGCGTTTAATCAGAATAAATATGGCGATCGCAATTAGAAAGTAGCCAAAGCCCTGTTGTAGTTTTTCACTTCGGATCTTGCCTGAAAAATATGCGCCCCAAATTACGCCTAAGATAGCTACAGTGGTAAAAGTAAGCATCAGATTCCAGTCAATAGTTACTTGATTTAAGTACCCAATAAATCCCGTAGCTGATTTAAAGGTAATTATTAGTAGAGAAGTACCGATCGCTTCTTTCATTGGTATTCCTCCCAGCAATACCAATGCGGGAATAATGGCAAATCCACCACCAACACCGACGAAACCAGTTAGGATACCTACCCCCAATCCTTCTAAGGTTATGGCTAACCAAGGATATTTGGGCTGATGTTTTTTGGCAATAACTAGTTCAACATGGTTTCTCGTCTGTGATGGCTTACGAATCATGAAATAGCTGGCTACTAGCATCATTACGGCAAAGCAGACAAGTTGAACAGTGTCGGTAATAAAAGGCAATGTTGCCAAACGCGCTCCGACAAACGCTCCCAACATAGCAGGTGGAGTAAAGCTAATGGCGGTTTTGAGATTAACATTACCCTGTCGCCAGTGAGGAATTACCCCAATTAGACTTACAATACCGACAATTGCCAAGCTCATAGCGATCGCCGTTTTCGCGTCCAACCCTAAAACATAGACTAGAATCGGTACTGCTAAAATAGAGCCACCACCGCCGATGAGTCCCAAACTTAGACCGATTATTAATGCCAAAAGATGTCCAGTAATCCAGGTAGCCATAACTATTCAATGGTTGCTAATTTTCGTCCACATTTTTCGTTAGCGGGTACTGCTTCCATCATCTTTTTGGGATCGGGAAGATTGAGATTATCCATAAACTGAATAAAATTTTCTCTGTCTCTACCCGCAAAGCGCGGATTCCACTGTTTTTCTTCTCCAATAGTAGAAACTGTCTGTCCGCGATAATCATGGGCGGGATAAACTAAGGTGGCATCTGGCAAAGTAAACAATCGACTTGTTACCGAATCGTACAAAATACCCGCGTCGCCACTTTGAAAGTCAGTGCGTCCACAACCGCGAATAAATAAAGCATCCCCTGTTAATACCCGTTCTCCATTAACCAGATAAGCCATATGGCTGTCTGTATGTCCTGGAGTTGCGATCGCCTCAACCACAATCGAACCTAATTCTAGATCCTCTTCATCTTGGATATGGCGATTAGCACAATCAGCCTTAGCATTGGCAGAAACAATTCCCATACAGCCAGTTAACTCTCGTAACTTACCCGTCCCCGTAATATGGTCTGCATGAATGTGAGTTTCCAAACAATAACCCAGACTTAGACCTAATTCTTTAAGTAGCTTTAAATCCCGTTCCACCTGTTCTAATACAGGATCGATAAGAATCGCTTCTTTTAGTTCTAAATCCGCTAATAAATAAGTATAGGTACTAGATTCGCTGTCATATAGTTGGCGAAATAACATTTTGTCGCCTCCAATCAAAAGGTTTGCTTACCTCACCTTGAGATTAATCAAACAAGTTGAAGAATTTGTGAGGTTAATTATTAATACATCAGTATATAATAATATAATTAAGATTGAATATAGTCTGCGATCGCCTTGTGGAACAGCTACAAGCAGACTCAGATGAGATAGCGCAGTTTCAAGCCTTTAAATCAGATAACTCTCACCACTAAACGCCCAAGCGTTTTACTGAGGGAATCTTTTTGCATTCCAATATAGAGAAATTTTGATTAACCTGGAGTTAGTTCTGAAAAAATGTCATCAATTGACTGAGGTGGTTATGATGAGCAACAAATATCCGAAATTTTCCCTGGGGTTATCCCAAAGTAGCTTGATCTTGGCTACTTTACTACTTTCTTTCGGCGATCCTGTTACTGCCTCTACTTCTACTTATTCACCTCGAAGCTCTTTGGCGCAGTCATCTCAGGTAGAGTCATTATCGTCAGATAAAGAAGTCAGAACGCAGATTGAAGCAGAGGCGAATCGCTTTTATAGCCGAACTCTAGCCCAGTTTAATTTGATAATTTTAGCTACTTTAGCATTACTTTTAACAGGAGCGATCGCATCTTTATGGCTATTACGTAAGGCAGTAGTCAGAGAGGTTGCTCACCTAGTTAGTACCAATCTTCAGGAATTAAATGCCGCTAAAGCCGAACTAAATCAAGTTACTCAAGATTTACAGAGTATGGTGCATGCTGCCGAACAGATGAGCGGTAGATTAGATCTAGAAGTAGCAGATTTTCAAGGTGAATTACAGCGAAAGCGAGACAATATTGCTCAGTTAATAACAGAACTGACTAATATCCAACAACAAGGGATCAAAACTGTCAATGGCGAAACTCGCAATTATCAAAAGGCGTTAGGCACAATAGAAACTAAATTTAAGCAGCAATTGAAGACACTGGAGATAAGCACTATAGAGCAAAGAGATCTCCTCGTCGAAAATATGACCAAATTAAGTTCTGAATTGTCTCCTTATCTAAATAAGCTTCAGTCAGAAACCAGTCAACAACAAGACAAGGTATTGCGATCGCTACACCAAGCACAAACTAGTTTTAGGCAACAGTTAACTGACTTGCAACAAGAAGCTCAAAATGAAAAAGAAGCAATAGGGCAAAAAATTACACAGCTAAGCTCTCAACTAATACCCCAAATCGCTCAAGTGGAAACTGATTTAGCGCAAGACCAACAAGAGTTTCGGGAAAATTTACAAAATTCCCAAGCTGAATTTACTGGCGAGTTGTCAACCCTAAAAGAAAAAGCCCAACTGCAACAAGAAGATATTCTGCGACACTTTACTCAACTAGAATCTAAATTTGCCCAACAAATTTCGGCCTTACAAACTAATACCATAGAGCAAGTTAAGCAAAGACAGGAAATAGAAGCGAATAACCTAGAAAACTTAGGAACAGAACTCACTACTCAACTAAGGAATACTCAAGCTCAAATAGATCGACAAGTAAAGCAAACTCTAGAAAATCTGAGCCAGTTAGAAACTAAATTTACCACAGGTCTAGCTCAAGATAGTTCAAAAATCAAAGCCCAAAAAGAGCAAATAATAGAACAATGCGCCCAACTGCAAACTGAACTGAGCGATCGCCTTATGGCAGTTCAAGCTAAATTAAAGCAGCATCAGGAGTCAACTATGCAAGGGCTAGAGCAGTTAAAAGCCAATAATACCGATCGCCTTACTCAATTGTATGCCGATGCCCAAACAGAAAAAGAGCAAATTATTGCCGATCTTGCCCAAATTACCCCCCAAGAAATTGCTGGTACTGCTTTAGCAGAAATTCAACAAAACCTGCAAACTCTCAACGCACCGATAGAACACCTTCAGCAGAATTATCCTCAGTTATTTCTCAAGCCCGATGATTTTATTCTCCAGGGTAAAGAGCAATTAGCTCAAGAAAATTATCAGGAAGCGATCGCTCTATTCGATCAAGCTTTAGAAATCCAGTCAGACAATCCAGATGCCTGGAATCAGCGGGGTCTTGCCCTCAGAGAATTGCAAAGATATGAAGGAGCTTTGACTGCATTTAACAAGGCAGTGAGAATTAAACCTACTTTTGATGAGGCGTGGTGCAATCGAGGGATTACCTTCGGTCGCCTCAAGCGTTATGAAGATGCGATCGCTAGTTACAACCGCGCAGTAGAAATCCAACCAAACTATTATCAAGCCTGGGTCGATCGCGGAGTCGCTTTGGGTATGTTATTAAAGCACGAATTAGCTTTTGAATCTTTTGACCGTGCCGTAGAAATTCAACCAGAAAATGCCGTAGCTTGGATGAATCGAGGTATGGCATTAGAGATGCTGGAACGGCATGAAGATGCCCTCAATTCATTCGATCGGGCAGTAGAGTTAAATCCAGAATTATCTAAAGCTTGGAACTATCGCGGTAAAAATCTCATTAAACTAGAGCAATATCAAGAAGCGATCGCTAGTTTTAATCTAGCTTTGAGCGTGCGTGATGATTATGCAGAAGCCTATTACAACAAAGCCATCTGCTATGTCATGGGTGATCGAGTCGAGTCGGCAGTAGATAACTTACAAAGAGCAATTAAACTGGATGGTAAATATCGACAACAAGCTCAAACCGATCCCTATTTTGAAGGCATTATCCAAAGCAATCTGTTTAACTAAATTTTTCTTTGCTCAAAAGCGGCGATCGCCGTATGCAATGTTGGATAAATATGTTCGGCAGTCAGATCTTTCAAAAACCCTGCCCGTTCTAGGTCTAGATATAAATCCTGTTTGACTCTTGCCATGGCAAAGGTAATATTTTTTGCTGCTAATTCATCTCGTAATTCTGACAATATATCAATAGCGGTGATATCGATTTCCACATTGGCTTCCATGTTTAGAACCAACCACTCAACGGGAATTATTTCCGCTTCAATCGATAAAAGCGATCGCTGTTTAAAATTCTCGGCATTGGCAAAACACAAGGGCGCATCGTAACGATACATCAGCAATCCTGGGATGGTTGTTGCTCCTTCCCAATCGTTAATATCATGAAGTCCTGGAAGATCTGGAACTGTGCCTAATACCGCATCATGGGGACGGGCAACGCGATAAAGCAGCTCGATAACTGATAGACTAACGGCGATTCCCACTCCTACTAAAATATCTGTAGCTAAGACGGCAATGGTTGTGATGATCGCGATCGCAAATTCACTAGGACGAAATCTATATAGCCTGATAAACTCTGAGACTTCAATTAATTTGGTAGCAGCATAAATCACAATTGCTCCCAATGCAGCCTTGGGAAACAAAGCTAATACAGGACGGAAAAACAACAAGACAAGAATCACTGCCACCATTGCGACTAAAGAATATAACTGGCTTTTACTCCCCAAGGAATCGCCGATCACTGCACGACTACCGCTACTGCTGACGGGAAATCCCTGCATCAGTCCATTGCCAAAATTGGCTAGCCCCAAAGCCAATAGTTCTTGGTTAGCATCAATTTTGTAGCTGTGACGATTGGCAAAAGCTCTAGCAGTCAAAACGTTATCGGAGTAACCAACCACAGAAATTCCCACCGCAGCAGCCACTAGAGAAGTTAAATCTTGAACTGACACTTGAGGAATCGCCAAGGAAGGGAAACCAGCAGGAATTTCCCCCACAACCGCCACACCTCTTTCATCGAAGTTAAATAACGCTACTGCTGCGGTAGATAGTAATACGGCAATTAAAGGGATAGGTGCAGTCGGAAAATGATGCTGGAGAGTAAATAAAAAGACTAGTACAGCAATGCCTAAAATTAGGGTGGGAGTATGGGCAAAAGAGAGCTTACTAACAAACTCGCTGATTTGACCAAAAAACATATCTGCTTCAATATCGATCTTGGCAATCTTACCAATTTGTCCGCCAATCATAATTAGGGCAATTCCCGCCATGTAACCAATCAACACGGGTTTAGAAAGCAAATTCGCTAAAAAACCTAGTTTGGCAAAATAGCCACCAATACACACTAAACCCATAATTACTGCCAACAAAGCAGCCAGACTAATATAAGCATCTGTTCTAGCTGCTGCCAAAGGCGCGATCGCTACTGCCGTCATTACAGCCGTACTAGATTCGGGACCAATGGAAAGCTGTGGAGAAGAACCAAAAATGGCATAAATAATCATCGGCGGAAGAATTGCCCACAATCCCGCCACGGGCTGCACTCCTGCTAACTCGCCATAAGCCATACATTGTGGTATTAAATAAGCAGCCACGGTCAAACCTGCTAACACATCTCCTCGCAGCCATTCACTCTGATAAGACAGCAGTTTTCTCAACCCAGGCATTTGAATTGAGAAGGAGTTACGAGTTTTAGCTTTGGTCATAAAGCGATCGCCTGAAATTAACAGTAGAATGTATCTTAATCTAACTAAGATTCACTTTTATTACTGAGATAGATCTCTCGCAACATTTGATTAATAATCTTAATGCAATTCAAAAATACAATGTTACTGTCTTGAATTAAATTAAATCAAGGCGATCGCCATCGATAAAGAGGAATTAATTAGCTATCCCACAGTTCTTTGAGGCACTACCCAGCTTATTAGTATGCCCAAGGTTTAATTAAAATTAACCAAAGAATTTGACTTAAATTTAGGTCAGAAGGTAAACAACAACTGGCAAATAATTATATGGCAGAAGTCAATCATGCTTTCGTTTACGATATTACTCTGGTATTAGGCTCATCAGCATTAGCTGGTTTGATTGTTCATCGCTTACGTCAGCCAGTTTTGCTTGGCTATCTAATTGCTGGCTTAGTGATTGGTCCTTTTGGGTTGGGTCAAATTACTCAAATTGAAGAAATAAAATCCCTTGCGGAAATAGGTGTTGCTTTTTTACTTTTTGCTTTGGGGGTAGAGTTTTCTTTAGCCGAACTCAAACGAGTTAAAGACATTGCGATCAAAGGTAGTTTGCTACAAATTAGTTTAACGATCGCTTTAGTAGCATTGTTCACCACTTTGTTAGGTTGGGTTCAGTCTCCCATTGAAGGCATTTTCATGGGGGCAGTATTGTCTCTTTCTTCCACCGCAGTAGTCTTAAAAACTTTGACCGAAAGAGGTGAGGTTAATACAATTCATGGTCAGGTAATGCTAGCAATTTTGATTGCTCAAGATTTAGCTTTAGGATTAATGCTAGCGGTACTACCTGCTTTAAATAACCCCGATAATCTCCTTCCTGCATTGATTACAGCAATAATTAAAGCGGTACTATTTTTTGCTAGTGCGATCGCCGCGGGATACTGGATTATTCCCCGTTTGATGACTACAGTGGCTAAAACTGAGAATAGCGAATTATTTTTACTTACGGTAATTGCTTTATGTTTGGGTATCGCTTTAATTACCGCCAATCTCGGTTTATCAATTGAAATGGGCGCGTTTGTTGCAGGGTTGACGATTGCAGAAATTGATTATGCCGACCAAGCCTTGGCTAAGATGATTCCCCTACGAGATACTTTTGCTAGCTTGTTTTTTGCATCCATTGGGATGTTGATTAACCCAGATACTCTCTGGCAAAATTCTGGGGTGATTATTGGTTTAGTAGCACTGGTAATGATTGGGAAAGCAACTATTATTTTTCCGATTATTTGGCAGTTTGGTTATTCTTTCAAAACTGCCATGATTAGTAGCTTAGGACTAAATCAAATTGGAGAATTTTCGTTTGTTTTAGCCGTGTTAGGGGAAAAACTAGCTTTTATCAATCAAGAACAATACGATCTATTGATTGGCACAACTGCCATTACCCTAGTGCTGACTCCCCTTGGCATGAAGCTATCGCCAGAGATAGCAAATAAACTAGCAAATATTTCTATAATTGCCAATTTTTTACAGAAAAGCCAAGGAAATAGAGGTATATCTGTGCCTCAGACTATCCGTGATCATATTGTAGTGGCTGGTTATGGCAGAGTTGGGCGAGTATTAGTCAAAGTATTGCGTGATCGCAACTATAAGGTCTTAGTAATTGAAAATAGCGAAGCTGCCATTAGAGGTTTACGGAAAGAAAATATACCCTATATTTTTGGAGATGCAGATTCAGAATTGGTTTTAGAGAAAGCCTATTTAGAAAAGGCTAAAGCGATCGCGATCGCCCTTCCAGATCCTTCTAGCACTAGAATTTTACTCAAGTCTGCAAGAGATATTAATCCTCATATTGACATAGTTGCTCGCTCTCATAGCGATCGAGAAATCGATCTATTAACTAAACTTGGTGCAGCGGAAGTGGTACAGCCAGAATTTGAAGCAGCATTAGAAATGGGAAGACAGATTTTAAGTACTTTAGGAGAAGATAATCAAGAAATAGCATCCGCCGTACAAGAAATTCGCACAGATCGCTATCTCAGTGTCCGAGATATCTCCAACAAAACAAAAAACCAACAATACTAATTTATATTCATTCTTTAACCAGTCTAAATCCAAACAAAATATGACGGGAATCAACTGGACGAGTATGGACGTAAGCACCACGACAAAATCCTGGTAAATCGTCCCAAGAACAACCTTTCATAACCGCACGACTACCTTGCCATTTTAAGCTAGAAGTATATTCAAAAACGTTACCCGCCATGTCTTCTACACCATATTCGCTCTTGCTCAGGGGAAAACTTGCGATCGCGCTGGTATAATTCAAACCGCTAACCGCAACGTTAGTGGCATCATTGCGCCATTCATTTCCCCAGGGAAAATATTTGCCTGTTTCTCCTCTCGCTGCTTTTTCCCATTCTTCGGCGGTTGGTAAGCGGTAATTTTCACCTGTTTTTTCTGCTTTCCATGCTGCATAAGCTACAGCGTCTTTATAGGAGATTAAAACTACTGGATGTTGTGCTGTATTGGGGGGATATTTGCCATTATTCCAGAGAAATTCTCGTACTTTAGAATAAGGATGAACTAAAAAACCTTGCTGCTGATATTCGGCTTCTCTAATTCCAGGAGTACGATGATTAGTCGATCGCACAAATTCTTGATAATCTTGGTTGGTAACTAAATTGCGACTCAGGCAAAAATTACTGATGGAAGAAGTTTGACGAGAAGTTTCGCGCTCGAACCAGCCTGTTTGACGTAATTTTTGCTGCGCTTGAATAGCACCTGCGTTAGTATTAGCGATCGATCTGGCTGAAATTTCATAGGCATAATCTCTTTCTCGGCGATCGCTGCCTAGGATAAATTCTCCACCAGGAATAAAGACAAAAGAAGAGTTTGCTTCACATTCTTGGCGAGTTATAGGTTCGGCAGAATTAGCCACTAGGGGAAGATTACAGCCAGAAATCCCCCAAGAAATGGCGATCGATAAGATAATTTTTTTTTCATTTATTACCATTAAAATCAGTAATCATTTTAGTAATTAATAATTAGCAATTAGTAATCATTTTATGTCAAATCATCCTTCCGACAACATTACCGAAGCCAACCAAGATTGCGAAAATTGGATTGTGCTTGACGACAGTACAAGAGAAGCTTACTACCCTCAGGAAAAAGAACTAACCGCAGATCCCTATCGGCTATTTCGGTTTTTGACCGATATGGAAGATATTTTACTCGAAATTCCCGACGATCGCGATCGCCTGAAAGCTATCATGCCCCTTGTCAGAAATCTTTTAACTAGTTCTTACTGGCTACAAATGGAATACGAGCAACCGAATCCTAAAACTGGTTGGTCGGTCAAAATGCTCTATCGCGAACCAGAATATCCCCTCACAGTACAAATGGTAGCCTGGCAACCAGGGGGAATGTCTCCCATTCACAATCATGGTGCGTGGGGAATAGTGGCGATCGTTAGTGGAACGGAAAAAAATCGTTTTTGGAAGCGATCGCCTACTCCCAAACATCCAGATCGCTTGGAATTATTGGGAGAGCAAATTTTAGAACCAGGAGAAATTATCGGTTTAATGCCCGATGCCATTCACAGTGTTGAATCTGTGGGAGACGAACCAACTATTTCTTTTAATATTTACGGCAAAACAAACTATCAGAAACGCTATCAATTTAACGACAAAAACCACACTGCCAAAAACTTTTAGAAGGTAGATAGTTGTTAATTAACCCTTGTTGTTTTTCTGGTTATTTTTTCTTTAAAAAACTATAGTATTTTTTACGGAGGCTTGTTAAGCAAAAATATGTCAAACTCGGAAAATAAGTTTTAAAAACTTGGTTTGATTATATGGTTGTTAATAAGGTTGATTTTTCAGAATCTCAGTCAGAAAATACGATTGACGTAGATTATCTACAACAAGGTGTCATTGAATTATTAGATGAAATCAATCTTTTAATCGACAATACCCAAAGCGATCTAGAAAATTTGACAGAATCTAAATACGATCTCGTCAAAGATCAAATTACTGCTGCGGTCAAAAATGTTGCCGATCTAGAGTTGAGAATGGCAATTGTTGCACCCATGAAAGCGGGTAAATCAACCATTATTAACGCGATCGCAGGACAGGAATTATTACCTAGTTGTGCTGTAGCAATGACCACTATTCCGACAGAAATTGTCTTTGATGCCAAAACCAAACAAACAATTCTCCATTTAACCAAAGATACGATCGATTTATTTCAAAACATAGCTAATAATATTAAGGATAAGGTAAATCGCTTTGGACTCGAATCTCTACAACCAAAACTAGATCGCTATCCCCATCTGTTAGATTTATTTACCGAAATTACTCAATCTAGTGATTTTGCTTTTACCGAGCAAGTTATGGGTCGAAAAGCGATCGACCATACCTTAAATCGTCTCAATCATACAATTCGATTGTCTAGTATTATCGATCCTACTGAAGACTATATTGCTCGACTAAAAGATGTCCCGCGGATTCAAACTCCTTGGTTGAAGATCGGCAAAAATAGAAAAATTGAAGCCAGGGGCAATCTTACCATAATCGATACTCCTGGCCCTAATGAAGCAGAGGAGGGTTTGCACTTAACCGCAGTAGTAGAAGAACAATTACGTCGTAGCTCCATAGTATTAGTTGTTTTAGATTTTACTCAACTGAATAGTGAAGCAGCAAAGACTATTAAACAACAGATTCAGCCCATTGTAGAATCTATCGGTCAAGATAATCTTTATGTTGCGATCAATAAAATCGATCAGCGTCGTCAAGGAGATATGACAAAGGAGCAAGTCAAACAATTTGTTGTGGCTGACTTAGGTTTGACCAATAACGATAACGATCGCATTTTTGAAATGGCTGCTATTAGGGCTTTTTCTGCTACCAAGTTTTTATTAGAAGTACAGCAAAACCCCAAGATTCAATTACTCCAAATTAAATCTTTAACCTCCCTAGCACAAGAAGTATTGGGTATTGATTGGGATGAAGAATTAGAAGATATCACTGTCAAAATTATGGCTCAAAAAGCAGGAAAATTATGGCGCAAGTCTGGTTTTGCTCCTTTTATCGAAAGTGCTATCTCTACTTTAATCGGGAATGCTGCACCCAAATGTATTAACAATGCTCTTAATCTCAGTCGCAGCCATCTGTTATCTATTAAAGACGATCTCAATCTGCGTCATAATGCCATTAATCAAGATACAGCTAAAATACAGTCAGAGATTGAATCTTTAGAAAATGACTTGAGCTATTTAGAATCTTGTCGCGATCGCCTGAGTACGATGGCTGATGTCAAAATTAAGCTACAACAAAATTTACAAAATATTCTTGAACAACTCAAAACCGAAGCCGTAATTGATGTAGAAAGCTTTTTTGCAGGAGAAGAATATCAAAAAGCTGATGCGATCAAAAAAGCCGATATCCACGCGAGAAACTTGCTAATGAGTAATTTGGGTGACTTTGAATTGTTTCCTAAATGGGTATCAGAAAATATCAGAGCTGGCATAGAATACAAAACTTCAGGAACTATTTCTTTTAAAACAGAATTAGAAGCAGAATATTTTACCCAGCAAGCAATTGACCGAGCTAAAAAGCATTTGGAAGAATTAATTCTAAAAGTCAGTCAAGATATTGAAGTAGAAGTTAAAAAATCTAGAGAAGAGTTAGAAAAATTTCTCATAGAAGAAACTCAAGATATTATTACCAGAGCTAAGAATCGTTTACAAACTGCTTTTGAAATTGAGTTAGATTTACCATCTCCAATTATTAGTAGCAATCAAGAAATCCAAATAGAAAGACAGCTAGTTAAGACTAAAAGCCGTCTGGTTGATGATGGCTATGAAGAACGTTTGGTGAAGAAAAGAGCTTGGTACTATTGGTTCGGAGCAATTCCTTTTTATAGTCAAGAAAAACGCAAAAAGCCTTATAAAAAAGAAGATTACTCAGCAGTTTCTGTCACCGAAATTGTCGAACAGATCAATGAATCTAGCGATCGCTTTGTTGATGAAATTCAAGCAAAAGTAACAGTATATTTAGAAAAAGAACTTCATCAGCAAGTAGATAATTTCTTTGTCAAATTAGATGAATATTTAGGTGGTTATTTAAGCAGCTTACAACAAGCTCAATCTGACCATAAATTATCTCTAGAAAAACGCGAACATCTAGCCAAAAGCCTCGCAAAATTAGTTCCTCAAACAACTGACTGCATTAGTAAAACTGATAGTTATTTAGAGAAAACTCAAAAAATTATGATTAACAGCTAAAAATAACTATAGAATGAAATCTTGAAGCAACAAGCTTGCAAGTTCATCGTCATCATTAATGAATGAAAAAAATCTTTGTCATTGATACAAATGTAATACTTCACGATCCCACTGCCATTTTTCGGTTTGAAGACAATGAAATAGTACTGCCGATCGCCGTAATCGAAGAGTTAGACCGCTTTAAAAAACAGCCAGAAATGACTGGTCGTAATGCTCGTCAAGTCTCTCGTACCCTAGACGATCTGCGTCAATCAGGTCATTTGGTTGCGGGAGTAAATTTGAGCAATGGAGGAACGTTGCGAGTCGCTCTAGGCGATCGCCAAACCCTTAAGGAATTACCCCCCGAATTGAGCGGGGATGTGGCGGATAATGCTATTTTAGCAGTGGGGATGCAATGCAAAAATCAATGCCAATGCCCTGTGATTGTCGTTAGCAAAGATACCAATTTACGGATTAAAGCGGATGCCTTGGGACTTAATGCTGAAGACTATGAAACCGATAAAGTAGATGTAGACGATCTTTATACTGGGACGACAGAAGTATTAGTTGATGCCGATCAAATCAATGATTTTTTTAAGATTGGTTTGATTACTCTGGAAGAAAAACTCTTACCCAATCAAGATATTACTCTCGTAGACCGAGTAAATCCTTCCCATACTGCATTAGGGATGGTGGAAGGACAAAGTAACAGAATTATTCCTTTGGTTACTTTACCCAAACTAGGGGTATCCAAGATTCAACCCCGCAACCGAGAACAAAGATTCGCTCTCAATTTACTACTACAAGACTCGATTAAGTTAGTTACATTAGTCGGCAAAGCAGGGACGGGAAAAACACTTCTGGCGATCGCAGCAGGATTGCAAAAAGTAGCAGACGAAAAACTCTACACTCGTCTTCTGATATCTCGTCCAGTCGTACCGATGGGCAAAGATATTGGTTTTCTTCCTGGAGATATCAATGAAAAGCTTACTCCCTGGATGCAACCCCTCTATGATAATTTCGACCTAATTTTTGGCACCCAAGATAACAACGAAAAGGTGGGACATTGGCGCAGAGGACACCAAGAATTAATTGAAATGGGACTGTTGCAGATCGAACCGTTAACTTATATTCGCGGTCGAACTATTCCCCAACAGTTTTTGATTATTGATGAAGCCCAAAACCTTACTCCTCATGAAGTGAAGACAATTATTACTCGTGCGGGGGAAGGGACGAAAGTAGTCCTAACAGGAGATCCCGATCAGATTGATAATCCTTATATCGACGCTGCTAGTAACGGACTAACCTATGTAGTAGAAAGGTTCAAAAACGAACCTCTAGCTGGTCATATTACCCTTTCCAAAGGAGAGCGATCGAGCCTGGCTGAAAGAGCAACAGAATTACTTTAACCGTGTCAGCGAGAATTCCCCATCTCCTTAAGAACGTAGTGGTTGAGATCTCTATGACTTGTGCATTCTACCATTAGA
>NZ_JADWDC010000112.1 GCF_020640915.1 Waterburya agarophytonicola KI4
TGGTTTTGATGTTCAATATTTCCTCTCAACGAAACTGAAAACCCGCAACCAGTTGGAGGTTTTGTTCTGGATGAGGAGGTAAGTAACGATCGCCACATCGTAACTGTCTTAACCGAGGGAATCGAAGAACCCGCCTGTCCCGAACATCGCAGCAGCCAAGATACCGTTTGGTTGCCAGGCAGACAGCAAAAATGTGCGGTATTGACTCTGACCGAGCGACCAAAAACTGCCATGTCTCAACGCGAACAGCTACGGTGGTCATTTGATGTTCTTTCTCAAAATTACGTCAAGGATACCGAAGCGGTAGTAGAAATTAGTCTGGCAAACGATCGCCTGATTGAAGATAGCCTCGCTAAAATTGCCAAACAGTCACGCTCGGCGCAAAAGCACGCCGTAATTAAGGGACAGGGCAGGGATGTCGGGGCGGAAATTAAGGCAGAAGAAAGCTTTGAGGCACAAAAGCAACTGCGTAAGGGAGCGAGATCCTTTCACACCGCCGTTACTTTCTTTGTTTATCGCTCTAATCCCAAAGAGTTAGATTTAGCCTGTCTCAAACTGAGTCGTAGTTTTGGGACGGCAAAGGTTAAACGAGAGCGTAATATTGCCTGGTCACTGTGGTTGGATAGCCTGCCGATTAACATCAATCGCTTACTGCAAAATAATTCTGCCCTAGAAGATCGTCGCCATGTATTTAGCAACCATACCGTCTGGCGTTTCTTTCCCCTAACGGCAACGCGAGATTTAGATCGTCAGGGTGTAGAGCTAATCAGTAACGGTGGCAAACCAATTTATATAGATCTCTGCCACCAACAAACTAGTCGCGCTCTGATTCTGGGAACATCTGGTTCGGGTAAAACCGTCCTGGCTTGGCAGTTTATGCTCGACCACCTGCGGGCAGGTATTCCCGTAATCGGCATGGATATTTCCTCTGGTCAGGGTAATAGTTTTAAAACGGCGATCGAGCTTCTAGGCGATGAGGGAGCTTATCACGACCTACGCTACCACTCTAATAATCTCGTCGAACTTCCAGACCTAAGGCGCTTTAATGGCGAACAGCGAGAAGAACGCATGAATCAATGGCTCGATTCGGTGCGGGCTGCCATTGTCGAAATAGCTATGGGTAAAGTCAATGACCCCAGGCTGGCTCAAAGGGTAGAAGCGATCGCTGCTAAAACTCTCAATATATTCCTCAACGACCCAGAGATTGTCGAACGCTATAACTTAGCACTAGAAAGAGGTTGGAAATCCCAGGCATGGCAAGATATACCCATCCTTAAAGACTGGCTTAAGTTCTGTACCAAGGAACAGCTCAACCTCTCCAGCTTTGAAGCGATCGATCAGGCAGCAATCAATCAGATCCAGATCCAGATATCAGCACTATTAGAATCACCACTAGGAAAAGCGATCGGCAGACCTAGTTCCTTTTCTCCCAACCCTAAAATCAAGTTTTTTGCTCTCTCTGGACTCGACAGCGAAGCCGAACAAAACATTATTGCCCTGACTACTCAAGCTGCCTGCCTGCGTAATGCTTTAGCTTATCCCCGCAGTCTGATTGTGGGAGATGAGGTTTCGGTGCTGTTCAAGAAACAGGGGTTTGCCAACGGCTTCGGTAACTGGTGTGCCGTCGGGCGTAAGAGCGGAATCTCAATAATCCTGATCTCTCAAGACCTCGATGCTATCCAAAACTGTAGCGCCAGAGATCAGATTCTACAAAACATCAACTACCGTATGATTGGCAGAATCACCTCAAGCGGTGCTAAATCCTTGACCCATCACCTCGGCTATAATCCCGAACTGATTAATCAAAACTCCACCGAGTTATTCCTACCAGATAAAACTCGACTCTGTTCCAAATGGCTGATCGAGAAAGATAGTCGCTTTTGGCAAGCAGAATACTACCCCGCTGCCATGACCTTAGCTGCTGTGGCTAATAGCCCTAGCGAATTAGAAGCAAGAGATAGAGTCATGAAGAGCTATCCCGACAATATGCGAGGGCAGATGCTGGGATTGAGAGATTTTTCTAGTCAGTACATTAATGCCATTCGTTCGGGTTCGGGAATGTCAGGTATTGGACACGCCGAAAATTCAATAGTTGCTGCTCCTAAAAAGCCAGCTAGTTTGCATACATAAAAAACTCCATTAATAAATTTCTACAAACGCTTTTCAAACCTATGAATTTAGCCAAATTTAGAATTACCTTTGCCCTTCATGGTTGGTTACTGTTTGCCATTGGATTAACTTTAGTCCAGCAACCCAAAGCCTTTGCCGATGAACCCGATGCTCCAGAGTTCGAGCTAGTCGAACCTACCGAATCGTCCGACAATGCCCAAATAACTGACTATAGCGAAATCATTGAAAATGCCGATATCCAATCAACCGATGACAACGCTATCTACGACAAAATTGATGAAGAACTAAGCAATACCGTGAGTAGTGTAATTGATAATGTATTTGGCGATCTTTTCGGTGGCTTTAATGATTTTTTAGGCGGGCTAGAGGATACTGTAGGAGATTTTGTCAGCAGCCAGATACCAGATATCAGCAAGATTATTGACATTATTTTCAATGGCGGTGTTGGAGCAGGTGAAGTAGATTTACCCAGCAGGCAGCAAAGCGAAACCCTAGAAGGAACTCCCGATAGCTATGCTATTTCTGAATCGGAAACCGATGCCGTCGTGCGAGAAGTTTTAGTTGAAACAGTAGGTTCGACTACTCTCAATGAGTCGGCTCAAAACAGTCTCAAGCAGACTGCGGTACAGGTTCAGAAAAGCGTTAGCGAAAGCGTCGATCTCGGACAAGACTCTCAAAGTCGAGATGTCACCCAGCAAATCCTCCAAAATCTCTCTCAGCAGGAAGCCATTTCTGCCACCAGGCAAGGAATAATCGTGCAGCAGAACCAACAGGCACAGGTAGACCGCGCCATTAGTAATATGCTTAACGCCCAGCAAGCAGAAGAATTGGCAGGAATTAATGCTGCCAAGCGTAGGGAGGATATCGGTACTACCAACCTTACCGTCCGACAGTGGGGTTTGGTTAGATTACCTGGTAATCCTTAGATTTTGGTTTGGGAAGGGTTTGGGGTGTAGGGGGTTGGGTGTAGTGAGAGCAAGGCAGCTATTTTCTGAACCTAAAAACTCTTTGAAATGAATGCTTTTGACTACATAATTCAATAGCGATCGCTCTTCCTCTAAACTTCAATTTCCATTCCTTTAAACTATCCGATTGTTCCCTACACCCGACACCCTAAACCCTACCCCCTTACACTATTCAATTAAGAACGATGATGAAATTACTTGCAATGGATTCTTTTGCCGACTTCGAGAGCCTGCTGGTTCTTAAAGAAGCTCTTAGCACTGGGGAGTTAATCTTTCAGGGATTTGAAAACGTCTGGCAACAGGTCATTCTCAATACCAGTTCACCTATTTGGGTAGCGATTATGCGTTTTGCTGCCGATATTGCTTTATTAATTTTGATTTATTTGGCTTTGAAGCAAGGTTCTGAGGTAATTCAGAAAAGAGACTGGCATGGACTAGTTTTACTTATTGTGTGGCCCACTATCGTCGCTTTGCTGATCGGTAACAATGGTTTTTTGATTTCTCAAGGTATAGGTGCGTTACGAACTATCGATCGCGAATTTGTCAAAGCGATGAGTACTACCCAAATCGCCTCAACCAACATTCAAAATGCCCTCCAGGATATTCAACTAACTAATGCAGCTAGAGAACAGATCGACTCTCTAATCAACCAGTGCAATAGCTTCAACGGTACTGAATATTCCGATTGCTTGAACAACACGATTCCTCAAATCGACCAGATTGTTGAAGAAGCCGAAGCTCAAAATAACGGTGCTTTGGCAGTTCTGGAAAATTACAAAGATAAGATTAAAGGAGCAATCCTCAATATCGCTGCGGTAGGACAAATTATTCTAGCACCGCAAAAAATAGTGCTAACTACTTTAGTTCATGCCCTGCTAATTGCCGTACAGCTTGCTTTCAATATGATTATTGAGATTGCCCTGCTGCTGCACTCGCTCTTAGCACCCATAGCAGTTATTCTCACCCTTATTCCTACAGGACAGCGATACATCTCTATCTGGCTAACTTGGTTTGCGGCGATCGCTGCGATTCAGGTTTGCTATACCATCATTATTGGTCTGGCTGCTACTGCCATTGTTTTGAGTAATGCCCAGCTATTTAGCGATATTACTTTTCTGGTTTTGGCGGCATTCTTCGGTCCAGGTTTGGCTTATGCCATGAGTAAAGGTGGTGGCACGGCTCTATACCAGTCGATTAACAGCAGCGTCGATAAAACCATCAGTTTTGGTACGGAAGTAGTTAGCAAAGCAGTACTATTAGTTCTGTAAGAAAGGCAGGAGGCAGAGGGCAGAAGGCAGAAGGCAGAAGGTTTTTAAGTTCTAGGTTTTAAGTTTATTCAAAGTTGATACCATAATTTTCTGCATTTCTTCCACCTCATTCATCACTGAGGTGAAAAGCTTCGCTTCGACTAACTCAGCTTCTTTGGTAATTATCAACTGTGTATCTAAAACTCACAGCCAGAAGTTTGAAGTAAGAAAAATTATATTACCTTTCTTGGTATGCCTTTTCTTAAACCCTTCTACCCTCTGCCTCCTGCCTTCTGCCTTCTCATCACATTTAACTATCCTATTCACCATTTCATCCATATGTTTAAATCACAATCTAGTATTAAATCCAATCAAATTACCCCCGCAGGCAAGGAAAAGATTGTTTTAGCGCAGCTATCCTTAACAGTGGCATTTATCACCCTAGCGTTTTCCTCCTGTAGTACTGCTAGCAGCTATCGTAAGTTAGCCAACAACAGAATCACTACCGTACAAATGGGCAATGGTGATGCCATCTTAGCCGAGGTCAAGCCAGGAAACTATCGCACCCCTCAAGCCATTACTGAATTTACTAAAAAATGGTACACCCTGATGCTTGGTTGGTCGGGAGGAGAAACCGCAGTCAAGGTCAATGGCAATCTGACCATTCCCGCTAATTCCTATGCTGCTGCACAGATGATGGATACTCGGCTACAAAAAGCTTTTCTCACTGAATTTAGTCAGCTTGTTCCCTCGGTAGTATTTTCTCAAGATAACCAGCTCAAGTCATCAGCTAAAGTTCGCTATGTATCCGAGCCTTTATCCCTCAGCAAAGATACTTGGGCAATCAATGTCGTCGCCGATTGGATTTTGTTTGACTCGGCAACCAACACCGAAACCAAAACAGTCACTTTTAACAAAAGTATCACTATCAAAGCTGCTGCGATTCCTCCCAGGTCTGTGGTTGAAGAAGCCAACAGCTTACAGCAACTTATTGAAAGCATTAGAGCCTACGGCTTGGAAATTATTAACGTTGAAGAATTTGAAGCTTAATCAAAATGACTAATATATATACAGAAGATAAAGAAACACTCACCAGAGAAGACCAAATTGACCTAGCTGGATTAGATAGCGAAGCCCAAGAGCCTTTAGTAATCGATCGGAAATATCAAATTAAGGAAGATTCCCCTTCAGATACTCCTACAGAAGAAAAGCCATTTGTCCGCAGCTTATTCATTTACGGTGTAACAGGCTTAGGCATTCTCTTTCTGCTAGGAATTTGGAATTTCATGACACCAAGAAACGCACCAGTTAAAGTTATAGAATCAACTCCCGAACAGCAAGAGGAGATAGCAATACCTAAAGTGGATTACCGAGGTAAACTAGCCTTAAGAGATCAAAAGCATCAGCTAGAACGAGCAACACAGCAACCGATTCCCACAGAAGTAGACGAACCCAAAGAGTCTACTACCGTGGCTACTCCGACCCAGCGATCGCCAAAACCTCAGCCTCAGCCCCGCACTCAACCCAGAGTAGCTCGTACCGCGCCACCTCGTCCTCGTCCTCAAGCAGTACCCAGACCCCAACCAGTGAGAGTCGAACCAAAGCCCAGGGTTGACCCTCAACAACAATGGGCGCAGCTATCAAATTTTGGTCGAGGTGTACCACTTGCTTCTAGCCAATTTCCTAAGAATCAAACTCCTGCTGCTAAAACCACCTTCGTTAATAATATTGCTTCTAAACCAGCATCTATAGCTACCAATAATACTATCCAATCCTCCCCAGGTAGTTTGGGCATACTCAATCGCCAGCGTATAGAAACAAATGTTAGAGATAAGCACCAAATAGCCTACGGCACATCTGTCACTGCCGAAGTCTTTATCCCTCTACTTTGGGATGAATCCGTAAGTAGTTCACAGCAACCGAATAAACGCTTTGCACTGGTACTTACTGAAGATTTAATAGCTAGCAATGGCAAAGTAGCTTTAGAAAAAGGCTCGGTAGTAGTAGCCGAAAGTAGTTCGGTGAATCCTGGTAACAGATTAGTTAATGCTAATGCAGTAGCGATTGTCTATACCGATAAGCAGGGCAGAATCCAACAGCGATCGCTTCCTCCCCAAAAGCTAACTATTCTTGGCAAACAGCAGCAACCTTTGATTGCCAAGGGACACTTCGATCGCGGTGGCGACTATGCCAAAACCGATCTATTGGTTAGTTCTCTGTCGGGTCTAGGTAAAGTAGGAGAGGTATTCACTCAACCAAACTCTTCTTCTTCAGTAGTCACTGGTAACTTTGGCTCAAGCGTCTCCACCACTGTCAACAATAACAACCGAGAAGTTTGGGCTGCCGTACTCGACGGTTTCTTCAATCCTTTGGCAGAGAGAATCAGCGATCGCTCTTTACGCCAGGAAGTAGAGCTTGAAAAGCTACCTAATATTGCTGTACTAGAAGTGGGAACTGAAGTTTCGATTATTGCTAATGATACTTTTGTTATTAAATAAACTTTTAGTAACATATATGTTACTGTAGGTTTAGTATGAAAATTCAAGAATACATCCAAGAAGATGGCTCTAGCCCATTTCAGAAATGGTTCGACACTCTTAATTCTCAAGCTGCAACAAAAGTTACAGTTGCCATATCTCGTTTAGAATCAGGAAATACTTCAAATATCAAATGGTTTGATGGAATAGGTGAATATAAAATCAACTGGGGTCCTGGTTATCGGATATATCTTGCATTAGAAGGCAGACAATTGATTATTCTCTTCGGTGGTGGGACAAAGAAAAAACAACAGGCTGATATTAAAAAAGCAAAAAAGTTACATCAAGAATATAAAAAAAGAAAGAAAGGAAAATAACTATCTATGACTATAACTAGAGATTTTAATGAAACAGTTAATGCCCGAATTGGAAGAGATCCTGAATTCGCTAAGGCATTACTAGATGAAGCAGCAACTCTCTTTCTTAATGGCGAACCAGAAACTGCTAGAGTTGTATTGAGAGATTTGGTTAATGCTACTATCGGCTTTGAAAATCTTGCCGTTCAAACCTCATTACCTAGCAAAAGCCTACATAGAATGCTGTCGGCTAGTGGCAATCCTACAATGAATAATTTAACAGCTATCTTCAATATTTTACGTAAACAGCTAAATGTAAACATCCAAGTTAGTACAGTTGCCTGTAGTTGAAATAAGGCTCTACTCAGTGCCTATTAAATCCTAGAGAAGCCAAATAAATTTGTTAAGAACCTAACGTTTTGTAGTTTCTGAAAAACTATGAATTTGCAATACTAATGGTTCTTACATGATCAAACAAACTCAGTTATTTGAGCTTCAATCAAAAGCCAAGACTCAAAAGTTTACTTTTTACTCCTCTTTAGAAAAACTCAATCGAGCCTGTTCCAATTGCGATCGCTGTTCTCTTAGCAAAAAACGTCAGCAGGTAGTTACAGGAAGAGGTGAAACTAAACCAGATATCGCGATTATCGGCGAAGCACCAGGAAAACAAGAAGACAAATTGGGACAGCCCTTTATCGGAGATTCAGGCAAGTTTTTAGGGAAAATGCTTGAAGTTGTAAAACTTGATTCTAATGTTTACTTTCAACTGGTTGCGGGTTTTCAGTTTCGTTGAGAGGAAATATTGAACATCAAAACC
>NZ_JADWDC010000113.1 GCF_020640915.1 Waterburya agarophytonicola KI4
AAAGCTGTGTTTTAAAAAACCGTCAAACTATTGATTTGTCTAGGTTCTGACCGCTGATGAGGGACTTATGTCTCTCAACCGCGCATTTACCAATATAAGGAAGTTCCATATGAATGTCAACCCCTTTTCTGAAAGTTTTTCGGGATTATTTTGGGCAAATCCTTAAAAGCTTTGTACAGTATTGTTTGTAGACTTATAATCTTTTTTTATTTTTTTATGACTAACCTACCTCCTTCAATAATTGTCGATCGCTTATTACAAGATTGGTTATTAGAAGATATCGGCAGAGGAGATTGGACAACTCAAGGATTATTCTTTGGGGACGATAAAATTTATTATGCAGAGTGGATTGTCAAAGAAGATGGAGTAGTTGCAGGACTACCGATCGCAGCTAGAGTATTTGAATTATTGGATCGGAATGCAAAATTTGCTCCAACTATAGAAGAAGGAAAGTTTTGTAGATCGGGTACTAAAATAGCCAGTATTGAAGGAAGTAGGGAAGCTTTGTTAAGTGGAGAGAGAGTTGCTTTAAATTTAGGGATGCGTATGAGTGGAATTGCTACGGCAACTCATAGTTATATAGAACAAATAAAAGACTTACCAACTGAATTAACAGACACCAGAAAAACTACTCCTGGTTTGAGAGTGTTAGAAAAATATGCCACAAGAGTAGGAGGCGCAATTAATCATCGGATGGGATTAGATGATGCGGTAATGATTAAAGACAATCACATTCAAGCAGCAGGAGGCATTGAAAAAGCGATCGCTCTTCTGAGAAAAAATATTCCCTATCCCCTCAATATTGAAGTAGAGACTACAAATATTAAAGAAGTAGAACAAGCACTAATACACGGAGCAGATATTATTATGTTGGATAATATGACTCTTGAACGAATGGTTGCTGCGATCGCAATAATTCGAGAGAAGAATCCTAGAGTCAGAATAGAAGCTTCAGGAAATATTACTTTAAAGACTATTCGTGCTGTAGCGGAAACTGGAGTTGACTATATTTCTAGTAGTGCGCCAATAACAAGATCTCATTGGTTAGATATAAGCATGAGGATGAGATAAATATAAATTATCTCTAAAAATACAAACTTGTTTAAATTGGGGAGAAGATCTCGTTAAAATTTTCTTGTCTAAAAGATCCCAATTGTGCTTAAACTAAAGATCTTTAAGGAAGTTATTCCTAACCAAGACTAGTTTGAAAATGCAACATCATGAGTGATATAGCCAAAAAACCAATCGGTATTATCGGTGCTTCTGGATACGGTGGGGTTCAATTAGTTCGACTTCTATTCGAGCATCCTGGGGTGGAGATTGTTTACTTGGGAGGTGATAGTAGTGCAGGAAAAAAATATGGCTCTATATATCCTCATTTAGCTCATTGTATCAATCTAAGTGTCGAAACAATTGACTTAGACGAAGTTGCAAATCGTTGTGAAGCAGTTTTTCTAGGGCTTCCCAATGGTTTGGCTTGTGATATTGCACCTGTCTTAATTGCCAAAGGATGTAAAGTTTTAGATCTTTCAGCAGATTATCGTTTTAGTAATTTAGATACCTACACAGATTGGTATAAGAAAGAGCGTACGGATAATGAAATTGCAGCTCAAGCTGTATATGGTTTACCCGAATTAAACCGCAAACAAATAAAGGAGGCTCAATTAATTGGTTGTCCTGGGTGTTATCCGACAGCTAGTTTATTAGCTCTTGCACCTTTGTTGAAACAGGGTTTGATCGATCCTTCCACAGCCATCATTGATGCTAAATCAGGTACTTCTGGAGGTGGTCGCCAAGGTAAGATAAATATGCTCTTAGCCGAGGCAGACAATTCTCTAGGAGCTTATGGAGTAGCCAGTCACCGTCATACGCCGGAAATAGAACAAATTTGTAGTGATTTGGCTCGTCAAGAAGTAACAGTGCAGTTCACTCCTCACTTAATTCCCATGGCTAGAGGAATCTTATCGACAGTTTATGCAACCTTGCGCGATCCTGGTTTGGTCAGAGAAGATTTGATTACAATATATAATGCTTTTTATCGCTCCTCACCTTTTGTAACTGTATTGCCCAATGGAGTTTATCCCCAAACTAAGTGGGCTTGTGGGACAAATTTAGCTTACATTGGCATTCAAGTCGATCCTCGTACGGGGAGAGTAATTGTTTTATCGGCGATCGACAATTTGATTAAAGGTCAAGCAGGTCAAGCAGTACAATGCTTAAACCTAATGATGGGTTGGGATGAAGATATGGGGCTACCAAAATTGGCTTTTTATCCTTAATTATTTTGTGCAAATTATGAAAAAAAGGATTGTATCTTATTTAAGTGGCAGCTTATTGTTTTTTTGTTTGACATCACCAGTGAAAGCTGAAAGTATTTTGGAAAAAATTCAACGTACGGGAATTGTGAGAGTTGCTATTAGAGAAGATGCAGCACCTTTTGGTTATTTGGCTAGTGAGGGAGATTTACAAGGATACTGTCTGGATTTTTTTGCCTTACTGGAAAAACAATTAGTTAAGAATTTAGAACGTAATACTTTAAGTATTAAATTATTTAAGTCTACTGCGAACAATCGTTTTTCTTTGGTTAGTAATAATATTGTCGATTTAGAATGTGGTTCTAATACTATACGGGACAATACTCCTGAAGGTGTTAGTTTTTCTACTGCTTTTTTCACTACTGGAACACAGTTTTTAGTTAATAAGAAAAATCGCGATCGCTTTAATCTAGATCGGGATTTAGACGAAATTAGATTGGGAGTTATTAAAAACACAACAACAGAAGAGTTTATTATAGAACGGTATCCTTCTGCCATTATTCAAAGTTTTAGTGGGGTGACGGCAAGAACCAGAGGGATACAAGCCGTTTCCCAAGGTAAGATAGATGCTATGATCAGCGACGGTATTTTGCTAAGAGCCGAAGCCCAAAAACAAGGTTTATCCGCTTCAGACTATCCTTTAATACCAAAAACTCCCTTAACGTGCGATCGCTATGGCATGATTGTTAAAGCAGAAGATCCTTCATGGCAAAATTTTGTTAATTCAGTAGTTCAAAGCCCAGAGGTTACTGCCTTATCAAAAGCCTGGTTTGGAAATTTATTGGAGTACAATTCAATTGCTTCTAATGTTTGTAGCAAGAATTAAATTGCCGACCTCAAAATCGAATTTGAGCAATCATTATTATCAAACACCATCAAGGCAAATAGCGATCGCCAAGCAAAAATATGGATAACCCCATAGAAAGAATCCGTATCTCCCAAACAGCGGAAGATCAACTAGTACAACTTAAGCGTAATACTAAAATAAAACAGTGGAATATACTCTGTCGCTGGGCTATTGCTAGATCCTTAGCTGAATCTAGTACTCCTTCTCCTGTAACAATCAAAACCGATAGCAAAGTTGAGATCCTCTGGAGTGTTTTTGGCGGAGAGATAGCAGATATACTACTTATTGCTCTCAAACAGCGGTGTTATCAAGATGGATTAGGCACAGATTCGGAAACCCTAAAACAGCAATTTACGCTTCACCTCCATCGGGGTATTACTTACCTAGCGGGAGATGCCAAAATTCAGCAAATTGAGGATTTAGTCAGGAAAGTTACTACGATTAAGAGTCTTTAGAGACAAAGTATATCTTGTATGTCTAGTAGATCGTTTCTTATGTCTAGTTTTCTAGTTTGTCCATAGTCTAATTCCCCCCAATAAACCCGATACATTAGGAATTACTTTGGCATTATTAGGAAGATCGAACTTGATGTTTTTGGTTTCTCCACCACCAATATAAATAACGTCATAGTTAAATAAATGGTCTAAACAGGCGATCGCTTTTTCTAAACGGGTATTCCATTTCTTTTTACCCTCTTTATCCATTGCAGCCCTACCTAACTGTTCTTCATAGGTTTCTCCCTTGCGAAAAGGATGATGTCCCATTTCTAGATTGGGTACTAGTTTTCCATTGATAAATAAAGCCGAACCAAATCCCGTACCCAAGGTAATTACAAGCTCTACACCCCGACCCGAAATTGCTCCAAAACCTTGGATATCAGCATCATTAGCCACCTTTACTGGTTTGGATAGCAATTGAGTCAAACTGGTAGCTAAATCGTAGTTTAGCCAATCTTTATCTAGATTAACGGCAGTTTTGATTAAGCCATTCTGCACCACCCCAGGAAAGCCCACAGAGGCGCGATCGAATTCTTGGGATTTTGCCAAGGTGAGAATAGTATCGATTACTTCTTCTGGTTTGGCTGGATGAGGGGTTTTGAGACGTTCGCGATCGCTCAAGGGATTACCCTCAGTATCTAGCACCATAGCTTTGATACCACTACCACCAATATCGACAGCTAGGGTACGAAGAGATTTCTGGGATTGATTCATTATGTCTTGTGAAAGTTTTTGAAATTTTATTGGGAACTATATACATAGTAATCAACAGCTTAGAACCCATACTGTTGTCATTAGCTAAAAATAAAATTTAAGTATATTTATTAATAAATGAAATGAAAACTACATATCAAATTACACCTTTATTTGTTTTGCACGGGTTAATTACTATTAGTGCGGGATTATCGGTTATGTTATTACAGCCACAATCTGCCCTTAGTGCCGAAAAAGTTCAGCTAATTTATGGTCCTTTTCGAGGCAAAATTTCGATAAAATCTTTAGAGAAGTATGCTGAAACAGGAGAAATGACCAGGGAGTTTCGCTTGTATTCTAAATTCTTAGACAAAGAAACTTTAATCCAATTGCGTTATTGGTTGAACAATCGTTTTGAAAGCGATCGCGTTGAGGTTTATCGTTTTACCAATACTTCCGAAGGAGAAAAGTTTTTAACTGATTTGGGTACTGCTATCAAAACTCATCCCGAACGCAATGGCTTATATGCAATTCGTTCAGCACTAATTGAAGCTGCGGATAAACCCAGTAGTTCTGATGGCTGGACTATTATTGAAGCGATGTATCATTTTCCTACAGAAGATTTGCAGATTAACACTAGAGATTTGTTTAAACTGCAAAAGTTTTGGTCGGCATCAGATACTAAAAACCAAGCTGCATTAGATACATTTAATTCTAAATCTAAAGAATAATTATTATTCTTGACTGTTTTTCAACAATTGTTGTAGTTGAATATTAGAGATAGAGCGCATAATAGACAATTGAAAAGCATCTAGATCTATTAATTTCAAACTATCACTTTCAAGGTATTTTATATATTTTGGCTGTCGATCTAAATGAGCTTTAAAAAAAATAGTAGTTAAAGCCTCGATCGCTGGATATGCTTGGCTTGGACTGATACCAACAATATCATCTGGTACGGGCAAAACTCCCAAACCTTCCCGCAAAAAACTAAAGTGTGTTCCTGGTTTTACTAATACTAAATATTTATCAATATCTTCATTTAACCAACTAAAAGGCTGTATTTGTTCTGTCAAGGGAGGCATAAATAAATCGTGAGTTCCTGAGATAAACATAGTAGGAATATTTATCGAACTTATTCCTTTTCGACCAAATATTCCTGCCATGGGATTAATTGCGATCGCAGCTTTAATTCGAGGATCTTTTAACTGGCGATCGACTGAGGAAAAATTGTTAAAAGTACATTTAGCTAACGAAGATAGATCGAGTAAGACATTTTGATAGTCTTCTGTTTGACATTTGCCAGACTCTGAATCTGCAATTAGTTTGCCTCCTGCTAAAGCAAGGGATGTATAACCACCAAAAGAATGTCCAATTATGCCCACCTGTTGTAAATCGATCTTATTTTGTAGTGCAGAATTAAGCTTAGATTCTTGTTCCAAACTATCTAGCAAATATGTTATGTCTAGAGGTTGAGAAATTAAATTATTTGGTTTGGGAAAGCTTTCTTTTCCCGATAAGAACCGATCAAATTTATTCAAGCTAATATTATCATGCTCGACTATCGCCACACTAAAACCATGACTGGCTAAATGTTCGCCCAAATAATCAAAAGTTTGACGATTAGAAGCTACACCATGGGAAATAATAATTAAAGACGATCGCTTTTTTTGAGGAAGATACAAATCAAAATATCCAGCTTGCTTCCTATGGGGGTTTTCATAAGTCAAAGTTTTTTTTTGCCAAGTATATTGTCCTGATTGAAATAAATCTGCTTCTATTTCTCTAAAATCAGAGGTGTTGATTATCTTCTGGAAAAAGATATTATCAACCGCTTGACGATTTTCTAATATTGCTCTCCCGCGATCGATATACCGATCTAAAACTGATATATCTACATAAATAGTTTCTAAAGGAAACTCATGCAATAAATTTATTATGGTCAATCCTTGAGAATCGAATGCAGCAGCAATAATTGCGCTCCTCAAAGCAAAAAAACCGTTTCGATTAGTTTTAGTTCTAATACCTTTGCCAATATTTTTAATTACTATCTCACCAACAGTAGAATTACTAAATTTAGCAATAGTTAAAGGATTAAAATCTACAGGAGTTGATAACAATTCTGATAATCTTGCTACTTGTTCGGGAGGCAAGCGATTGAGATAATAAGCCAGTTCTTTAGATATTTTTCCCGTCTTAATAAATGTATCTAAGTCTTCAACTTGAATATAGAACTCACCGAAAAATGAAAAGCTAAATGCAATTCTTTCCGCTGCTGTTGCGCTTATAGATAATAAAGCAGTAGATATACCCAAAATCAGAGAAATCAACGGCTTAATCATTCAGACTAGATACTTATCTTTGATATAATCAAATGTTATCATTATTTAGTCATAAGATTAGCCTAATTTTTCTCTTCAATAAAAAAATATATGTAATCCCGAAGATGTATCCTGACGTAACAAATTGAAAGCGAGCCTTTTGAGAAGCGTCATATTTTGCGGGGCATGATCTTTGCGAATCCGAGAAGCATCTTCGGAAAAAATTACATCTAGACACCAGTGTAACTGGTTTTCTACTCCCCAATGACTGCGAATGGAATTAGGAAACTCGGTAAAATCACAAGCCAGAGAACTGAGAAAAAATCTTGTGCTGTAGGTAGTCTTGTTCCAAAGTTGGCGATATGCGAAGCGGTATCCTTTAGGACTACTTTGTTCTACAATCAAAGTCTGAAGTCCTTTCCACTGTTTGAGTCTATTAGAATCAAACACTTGGTCGGCAGGAACTGAAATGAAACATCGCTTCTCAATACGGTGGTGTCCTGCTTCACAAATACATTCTGTTGTCTTTACTAATGTCTTCTCCGCTTCTTGTGAATATTTTTCCCACCAATTCCTAGCATCTTGAGCAAGAGTGGGATGGTTTGCCTTAAGAGTCAGAATATAGTCTGCACCTGCTGAGTTTATTTGTCGAGCAATGGCAGTTTGAGTTCCCATCGCGTCCATCGTAATAATTGCGCCTTTTAAATCTAATTGTTCTAGTAATAGAGGGATTGCTTTTATTTCGTTCGACTTTTGCTCGACGGCAACTTGTCCCAACACTAATTTGTGACGATCTGACCATGCACTCACCATGACTAATGACTTTAAAGAACTTTCTCGGTCATAAGAGCCATTGAGACTTTTGCCATCGATTGCTACCACTTTTAATCCCAGTTTGCCTGCGATTACTTGTATCCATTCTTGAAAGTTATACTCCAGTATTTCAGGCTCTAACTGGCTAAATATTCTTCCAAAGGTGTCATGGGATGGTATTCCATTGGGCAGGTCGAGAAAAGTAGAAAGCCATTCCTCTTTTGCTTTGCCATAAGTTTCTATTGCTACCCATCCATCCGCTCCACATAAGTACTTAGGCAAAATTAATTACACTAAGAATGAGTGTGTTATTAGTGGGAT
>NZ_JADWDC010000114.1 GCF_020640915.1 Waterburya agarophytonicola KI4
CAATAAACTGCCATTTTATCTCAAAGGTCTTAAAGCTATGAAGCACATACAGAGTTTGGCCATAGTAAAGACAGTTAAAAATGGGATTTGGTTGTGTAACAAAATTCCCTAACCATTTTCTCATTCTAGTCCCTCACCTCGTAGCAATCAACTCGCGACTAAACTTCAACCAGGTGAGCGTAATTGCCATCCTTCACATAAAGATTGCAACTCTAAAAAGCCACGCCATAACACCGTAATGCCAATATTACTCTTCCTTCGATGACTTAAATAACCTCCCAAACGAGCGACTGCTTGGATCGCCCAAGCTATGGTTAAATCCACTGTACTCCTGTATTTGGGGTTTTACTGGCTTCTTCAAAGACTTCGGCGATGTCCCCTTCTCTGTCAAATACATGAATGATTTTTGGTCTTTTGCTCTCTGATTTAGCTGCTTCTAAGAGTTTCTCGACCTCTTTGAGGGCTTCGAGCCATTTATAAGATTCTTTCTCTTCAATCGGACGTTTTCTCGCTTCTGCTTGTTGTTTTTTCTTCTGTTTCTTGGTTTTTCTAGCGTTTGACTGTTTATGTTCTCGATGCCACAATTTTGACCAGAGTAATCCCATCGGTTGTCCATTGTCTGCATTGACTGCCAATGCACTATGTAATATTAGTCCATTTCCTCCGTTGCCGTTGTCAAATTTTGTCCTTGATTCATTCACTACCCAATCTTTGCTTTCATTATTCTATGACGCATTTTGCAATTGGGTTAGCGGGATGATGTTACACAACCTGCTTCTCCTCTAAAGATGCCGTGAAAAGTCAGGGCGATTCATGAGTCCGATAACATTTACCCTCTTCCCTGTTCTACTTTTTACAACTATTGTTTCGTTTTTTTCTTGCCATCCATAGGGAATATATGGGGTCAAGGAAAAGCCACTTTGGTCGAGATATCTCAGGTCTATTTCTCCGTTTCTCTCTTGCTCTATTAATTTGACCTACACCAAATATAACCATTAGCTGCTTGATTGGTAATCCTTGATAACTAAGTATCAAGCATTTGGCTCTATTTCTAACTTGATAATATTTGCTTTCTTTACTGATTCGCTGTAGTAGCTTGATATTTTCTGGGTTTAGATCTCGAATATATCTCATGAAGACACTATTTTAGCGGTTTCATCTTATTCTACATATAGGTAATTAATTTTGCATCGCTACTTAGCCTTTTTCAAAGTTGTAAGATATAACTAATAATTTATAACCAATTTTGGTTATATTTAGTTATAATTTGATATCCAATTATCTATAGGCTTTTAGGCGTAAAACTATCTACTAGTAGAATTAGTTTTACTAGAATCTTATTCCTAGGAAAAGTCAATATGATAGTTGTTATTGTAAAACGTAAAATTTTGATATACTTATCGTGCAAACTATTGATGTTATTATTAATATTCTAATACTAGAAGAAAGTCGTAGCAGTGATAATTTAGTTGTTTCTTTAATAGATAAACTTGACAATTGCAATTTCAAAACTATTAGCTTTAAACAAATAGTACAGGAATACAATACTTGGCAAGCTGCTTTGCCAAATGTCATCTTAATAAACTTAGATAAAAATAGTATAAATAAATCAAATATTTTATTAAAAATTTGCACTATTTTTCCCAATATACCGATTATTTTTATACTGGATAATGAAGATCTAAAAAAGCCAATTGAAAGCCAGAAGAAAGCTTTAGATTTAGAAAAAGTTGGCGTCCAAGATTATGTTATCAGATCGAACTTATCTACAACTTTTTTAAATAAGTCAATCGACTATATCTTACAAACAGCCAAGATGTCCAATAAATTAAAACATCTTGAGGAAATCAACTTACATTTAGAGTCACAGGCAAAAGAAACCCAAAAATTATTTAAAACTATAGTTGATTCTACTTTAGATTTAATCTGGACTATAGATGCTAACGAAAAATATACTTTTTTAAATCAATCTTGGTTAAGTTACACAGGTCAAAGTTTGGCTGAAGGATTAAAAGAAAATTGGCGCGATCGCATTCATCCAGAAGATTTAGCTGAATGTGTAGAAGTCTATAATTCTGCCTTAAAGAAATGCCAGGGGTTTAAAATAGAATATCGTTTAAGACGTTTTGATGATAGTTATCGTACGATTCTCAATACTGCCGTACGGCAACATAATGAGGAGGGAGAATTTGCAGGATTACTTTGTTCTTGTTCGGATATTACTCAACGAAAAATAACAGAACTAAAAATAGCTAAACAAGTACAAGTAGAGCGTATCTTAACAGATATTATTCAAGATATTCATAGTTCTTTAGATATCGATCTTATTCTGCAAACAGCTACCGAAAAAGTCAATCAATACCTGTCAGCCGATCGGATATTTATTACCAAAATTATTAATAAAAATCAATTAACTTTACTCTTTGAATCTGAGGGTGGCAGCTTTTTTACAGGGTGTGATTTAACTAAAGCCAAGCAACTCCCAAATAAAGATCTTATTGATAACTTTACTAAATTATCTCAAGGAGAAATTATCGCCGCCAATAATATTTCCCTAACTACAATGATTAATATCGATAGTTACGATTTGCCGAGGGCATCATTTGCTTTATTGTTAGTGCCAATTATTGCCAACCAAAAATTATGGGGTTTAGTCTGTGTCGAGCAATATCTCCCTCCCCGATCTTGGGAATTAGACGAAATCAAACTTTTAAAACAAGTAGCAATTCAACTAGGGGTGGCAATCAAACAATCAGAAATGTATCGAGAATTAGAACAACTTGCTGTTATTGATGGTTTGACTAAAATTGCCAATCGGCGTAAATTTGATCGCTATTTAGCGACGGAGTGGAAAAGGCTAACCAGAGAAAAAAATCCTCTATCTTTAATTTTGTGTGATATAGACTATTTCAAATTATATAATGATACTTATGGTCATCAGGCTGGGGATCTCTGTTTGCAGAAAGTAGCTCAAGCTATTAGCAAAGCCCTCAAACGCCCCGCAGATTTGGTAGCCCGCTATGGAGGAGAAGAGTTTGCCGTCATCTTACCTAACACTGAGATTGGAGGAGCAATATCTTTGGCGGAACAAATACGGTTGCAAGTTCAGTCTCTGAAAATTCCTCACATCAATTCTCCCGTAGATCTTTATATTACTCTGTCTTTTGGCGTTTCAAGTTCGATCCCTTCTAGCGGATTGGGTTTTTATACATTAGTAGCCGCTGCCGACAAAGGTTTATATCAAGCCAAAGAATTAGGGCGCAATCGAGTTGTAAAATTTGACTTAAACGAATTTTAAATCCCTACTCAGTAATTAATATATGCCCACTGGATACACTTTACCTGTTTTTGCTTGTGCCAGTGCGATCGCAGCATTGCATCATTTACATCGAGATTCTCGATCGGAAACTGTAGAAGTGAATCTTATTCAACCTCCGAAAACAGTAAAGATTGAGATCGAACAGGTAGCATTGATAGATAATAATACAGCGATCGCCATAACTAAAAGCGATCCAGGGGATCATTTAGATATTACCCGCCATACTCCCATTTGGGCAAAAGTAAGTTTTTGTAACGATTCAGCAGCAGATCTGATTACAATTGAAGGAGGAGAAGGCATTGGAAAACAAAGTAGTAACGAAAATAAAACAGCAATTTATAGTTACGCACGAAAATTAATCGAAGAGAATCTAACCCCGCTGTTACATCCTCCAGAAAAAATAATTATTACGATTATTTTACCTGAAGGAAAAAGATTGGCAAAACGTACTTCCAACGAAGCCTTTGGGGTAGTAGAAGGTTTATCTTTATTGGGTACAACAGGAATTGTGCAACCTTTAGTCGCCCCAGATCGATTAGAAACATTCCAAAATCAAATCCAAGAAAAAGCAGCATTATTTGATGAATTAGTTTTTTGTATCGGCGAAAATGGCATTGATTTAGCCCAAAAATCGGGGATCGATCCCCAAAAAATTATTAAAACTGCCAATTGGTTGGGTTCGATGTTAGTTACCGCTGGAATTGCTGAGGTAAAATCAATTTTGCTCTTTGGCTATCATGGCAAATTAATCAAATTGGCTGGTGGGATTTTCCATACCCACAATCATTTGGCTGATGGCAGACTAGAAATCTTAACTGCATACTGTGCCAAACTTGGCTTACCCCAAGAATACCTCAAGCAAATTTTTGACTGCCCTACCACCGAAAATGCTTTAGATATATTGAGGGAATTAGATTTAACCAACAATACCAAATGGGTAGAGAAAGTCTACGGGCAATTAGGCGAAGCGATCGATTTCAAATCTAGGGAATATATTCGCAAATATACCGAGAAAAAGCTCTGTGTGGGGTCGATAGTATTTGATCGCCGTAGAGAAATAATTCATAAGAGCAATAATGCCCTTCTTTTGCTAACTAAATTGTGTTAGTCTAATGGGAATATATATTTCTCTTAATCACTAGGTAGTAGCTCACAAGCATACTAACCCATCAGCTACAAAGTTGGTATAAAAACTTAAATTTCTTCACACTTTGTTACGTAAATTACTTACACAGACTTCCTAGAGTATAGTGACTATTCAGACAGAATCAATCTCCCCCAGCAACCAGACTTTATCTCCTACGTCTTTACTAGATAAAGCTAATCTTCAAACGATAATCATTATTGATTTCGGTTCTCAATATTCTGAGTTAATTGCTCGCAGAATTCGCGAAACGCAAGTATATTCTGAAGTTTTATCTTATCGAACTAGTCCAGAAAAGCTGCGTGAAATCAACCCGAGAGGAATCATCCTTTCTGGAGGACCAAGTTCCGTATATGACGATCTTGCACCAAAATGCGACCCCGAAATTTGGAATCTAGGTATTCCCGTTTTAGGAGTGTGCTATGGAATGCAACTAATGGTCAAACAACTGGGTGGAACAGTTGAAAAAGTCAAGTTAGGAGAATATGGTAAAGCAGAACTATTTATTGAAGATCCCACAGATCTACTAACTAATGTAGCCAACGGTTCGACTATGTGGATGAGTCATGGGGACTCTTGTACTAATCTTCCAGAAGGTTTTTCTGTGCTTGCTTATACCAAGAACACTCCCTGTGCTGCCATTTCCAATCCCGATCGCAAACTATTCGGAGTGCAGTTTCACCCAGAAGTAGTACATTCTGAAGGAGGAAACGCTCTAATTCGCAACTTTGTCTATCATGTCTGTGAATGCGAACCTACCTGGACTACAGAAACTTTTGTTGAAGAATCAATTAAAGATATTAGAGCAAAAGTGGGGGATAAGAGAGTATTACTGGCTCTTTCTGGTGGAGTAGACTCTTCTACCCTAGCATTTCTTTTACACCAAGCGATTGGGGATCAACTCACTTGTATGTTTATCGATCAAGGGTTCATGCGTAAAGGCGAACCCGAAAGATTGGTTGAAATATTTAAAAATAAGTTCCATATTCCCGTAGAGTACGTCATGGCTCGCGATCGCTTTTTAAAGCAAGTGGATGGCGTGACCGATCCCGAACTCAAACGCCGTCGTATCGGACACGAGTTTATTCAAGTATTTGAAGAAGAGTCAAAAAAACTAGGTCCCTTTGATTATTTAGCACAGGGTACATTATATCCAGATGTAATTGAGTCTGCCGATACCAATGTTGACCCCAAAACAGGGGAAAGAGTCGCAGTTAAAATAAAAAGTCATCACAATGTAGGTGGTTTGCCTAAAGATTTGCGTTTTAAACTAGTCGAACCCTTACGAAAACTATTTAAAGACGAAGTGCGGAATGTGGCACGTGCCATTGGTTTACCCGAAGAAATCGTTCGTCGTCATCCTTTCCCCGGCCCTGGTTTAGCCATTAGAATTGTCGGAGAAGTAACTGCCGAAAGACTGAATATTTTGCGGGATGCCGACTTTATTGTCCGCGATGAGATTAGCCAGCAAGGTATGTATCACGACTATTGGCAAGCTTTTGCTGTCTTGTTACCCATTCGTAGCGTCGGGGTTATGGGAGATAAGCGCACCTATGCCCACCCTATAGTATTGCGCTTTATTACTAGTGAAGATGGCATGACTGCTGATTGGGCGAAAGTTCCCTACGATCTACTGGAAACCATTTCTAATCGTATTGTCAATGAGGTGAAAGGAGTTAATCGGGTAGTTTACGACATAACCTCCAAACCCCCTGGAACAATCGAATGGGAATAAGAATAAGAATAAGGTTATTTCCATAAAACAAAATACCCTTGAAAGTAGGGTGGGCAATGGGTGATCGAAGAAATACGTGGGGACTTGGGGACTTGGGGAATAACTCCCTACATCCCTACTCCCCTGATTCTCTACTTCATTACCTCCTACTTTCCCACAGTAAATTTCGTTCACCCGTGGGCAATACTCAATCTTAACTTTAAGTTTTTCAGCAAACCCTAAATAGTCAATTTATAGCAATTTGATTAGTGTTTCAACTTGATGAACAGTTGCGCTTGATTTTAGGCAGTCTTTCCCCTGCACCATCAGTTCGATATGCCGTCAAAATCACTTCCCCCAAGTCGGTTATTTCCACACCTCTGGCTGGCTGAATTTTACCCTGTGCTGTTTCTATAGGTTCAGGAATAGTTTTAGCGGAAGTAGATTCCCCATTGACTGTGACATTGAGAGAATTTAAGGGTAATCCTGGTTCGGGAATAACACCACCTTTGCCAGTAATATTTAGTCCATTTTGAGCTGCTGATTCTCGGTTGGCTTCACAAGCTTGTTGGCTAGTTTCTTCTGGCACAACTACACTAGTCGGTAATTCCGTTGCACCTTGAACGGGATTCACATCGGGGGTATTAATCGTAACCTCTCCATCAAGATTGAATTGAGAACTAGCATCAAGATCATTAGTTCCATTTCCTTCTCTTGCTCTACCTTCCCGAATTCCCAACAAAGATTCAGCATTAATATCTATATTCCCTCCATTTCCTTGCTGTGCGCTAGCAATAATATCGTTACCATTACCGCTACTAGGAAAAGCAATGATAAATCTGCTATCAATACTTAAATTTCCTCCATCAGCATCATTTAAAGCTTGAGCAGAAATGAAACTATTATTGCGTAAAGTTATATCTTCAGAGATTTGCAAATTGATATTTCCACCTATACCTAATGGAGAAGTTCCATCAATATTTGAATCGTTGGCTAGGTTAATAGATTTGGCTGTTATGTTTAAATTTCCAGCTTCACCATTACCTAGACTTTCAACAGCTATTTCTGCACCATTAACAATATTTATATTTTCTGTACTGATAATATCAATAGTACCGCCATTACCTGTGCCTTCTTCTGAAACACTTGCAGTAATGGAGCTTCCGCTATCGATAGATATATTATTGCTAGCGTTAATCGTAATATTTCCTGAATTTATATTGTTGTTAGTTGACGCAGTTAATTGACTTTCATTAGAGAGAGATAAAAAGTCTGTTTGAATATTGATATTTCCTGGAATGCTTTGACCAACTTCTCTCTCAAAACCATCAAATTCGGTAGATATAAGTACTTAGGCAAAATTAATTACATATTCGTGACCAAAATTATCCAGCAC
>NZ_JADWDC010000019.1 GCF_020640915.1 Waterburya agarophytonicola KI4
GATGACTGTTCTACAATCCTTTTGTCAATAGGGTTTGAGATGCTCTTACCCTGCTCCTTTATGTCGCTCATTATGATTAATTTCATCTTCTAATAAATCAAATATTTCCGATTCTAGGAGATACATTCCAAATATACCCAAAAACTCATCTTGTTTCATTCCTGGTACTGCTAGATGTTCTCTGGCATATTCTAGGGTAGGCTTTTCATAGATTTGGCTTATTTCTAATATTGAATTATTAGTTTGCCATGTCCCAGAAACACAACCAGCCTTATGGATAATATTCCCATTCATAACAGTAATGCCAATCACACTAGTATTAACCTGTTGATAAATCTCTACTATTTGTTTGGCACAAGAAATATTAGTTTGCGAAGTATAAATATGATCGCCTAATAAAAGCAAAAAAGGATCGTTATCAACCCAATCTTTGGTACAAAAAACTGCATGACCAAAACCTTCTTGTTCGGTTTGAGTCAAAATCGTAATGCGATCGCCTAAGTCTTGGAGATATTCAGTATATTCTAGGTTTTCTGTGGATAGTTTTTGTCTCAGTTCGGCTTTGGGTGGGGACTTGAATAAGTCGTGGAATAAATCGCGATCGCTTTGCTGGACGACAATTCCTATTTCTTGTATTCCTGCACTAACGGCTTCTTCAATAATTGCCAAAATAATTGGTTTTGCTCGTCCATCGCGATCGATAATCGGCAAGAGTTCTTTTTTTAATGCTTTAGTTGCAGGATACATTCTCGTACCAAAACCTGCTGCGGGAATTACTGCTTTGTTGACTGTTTTCTGAGACATTTTAGATTGAGTTCAATAATGCCTTAGATCCTATAATAATTCCTCGGCTTATATTTTTTAAATTTTAGTTGATAAAAATTTTACATAATATTTTATAGCTTTATCAAAACTTTAAATGCAAAATAAAAAATAGACGATAACTCAATTATTTTTATCTTGTCAACATATTTACCTAATTATTATTATCCAATGAGGTTTTTGTATAGTTGCCCCTATCCGTAAAAACTCTTGTTATGCTGATTTTATAATTCGCATGAATTCAATATAAAAAACTTTTAATTAATTATGTCTATTACAATCAACTTTGCTCCTGAAGGAACTGCTATTAATCAATCTATTGTAGATTTTGGTCAAGGTTATAGTCTCGAACGAGGCTTCGGTTGGGTTAAGCAATCTACTCTTAATAATATTAATCCTACCCCCATTGATATTACGCTCAATACTCGCGATCGCGACGAATCAAATGATTCTCTAAGGGATAGTTTAATTCACTTACAATATCCCTCAGAATTTTCTACATATGAACCCGTGGGAAATCCCAAACCTAGTGCCTGGGAATATAATTTAGCTAATGGTTTATACCAAGTTACTGTTAGTGTTGGTGATTCGGATTTTACTGATAGCAACCATAGAATTAATCTCGAAGGAAAGTCCGTAATTAATGGATTTGTACCTACGGAAGACGAAAAATTCGCTACTACTACTACTTTAGTAGAAGTTGCCGATGGTAAATTAACCTTAGATGCCAGAGGTGGCGAAAATACCAAACTAAACTTTGTGGAAATTGCTCCTGCGGAGTCGGTTAAAATCAATTTTGGCATAGCCAGTATTGAAGCACCTTCGGGATATATCCAAGATATCGGTAATGCCTACAGCGACGAGCGAGGTTTTGGTTGGATTACCCAAGAGAGTGTCGGCAGCGATAATCCCATACCTTTGAGTGTAGTAGCGAATGCTCGCGATCGCAATACCTCTGCATCTACCACTTTAGATACTCTAATTCATCTTCAATATCCCGAAGAATATAATAATCCTAATTCCGAAACTACTGCTGCTGCTTGGGAATATCAATTGGCTAACGGTCAATATTTGGTTACTGTCAATGTCGGCGATGCTAATTTTGCTGATAGCAACCACGTAATTAATGTGGAAGGAAAAACATTCGTCTCTGGTTTCACCGCTTCTCCCAGTCAACTATTCAAATCTACTACCAAACTAGTTACCATTGCCGATGGCAAACTTACTGTTGATGCCATTGGTGGAGACAATACCAAAATCAACTCCATTGAAATTACGCCTTTCTCTCGCCTTAATGACGACGATAACGCAGTAGAAGAACCTAGCATACCAGAGAACGGGGTGAATATTAACTTTGGCACGGCGGTAACTGTCGCACCTGAAGGATTTATTCAAGACATCGGACAAGGCTTTGACTCCACCAGAGGTTTTGGCTGGGTGACAGAAAGTAGTTTGGGTACAGTTGAAGCTCAACCTATTGATATTGTAGCTAACGGACGCGATCGCAATACCCTAACGCAAAATACAGCATTAGATTCTCTAATTCATATGCAATATCCCACTGGTTTGGGTAACAGTAATGATGTGATTAATACTCGTGCTGCTTGGGAATACGAGGTCAAAGACGGTAGATATGAGGTTATCGTAAGTGTTGGGGATGCTAGCTTCACTGATAGCAATCACGTAATTAATATCGAAGGAGAAAATGCCGTTGTTGGCAACGGACTTTCTGGCTTTATTCCCGATAGCCTTGGGGGAAATCTATTTTTCACTGGTAGAGCTACAGTAGAAGTGATCGATGGTAGACTGACTATTGATGCGATCGGTGGTGAGAATACTAAAATCAACTATATTAGTATTATTCCTGTTGATAGTGAATTAACTATTTCTGATTCTGAGGTTTAGTAAAAAAAGTTTTTTAATTTAGATTGAAAATTATTGAGAATTATATTTTATCCTACCCAATAAAAATGGGTAGGTTTTTTATTTGGAACTATAAAATATACGCCTTTACTGATGTCTGAAACACTAATTATTTATAGTCGCTATCCCGAATCTGGTAAAACAAAAACCCGCATGATTCCTGTCTTGGGTAAAGAAGGTGCAGCGGAGTTACAGCGAAAAATGAGCGAACATACCCTAAATACCGCCAGAAAACTAAAATCTATGCGCCAAGTTGTGATCGAAGTTCATTTTGCAGGAGGAAATAAACAATTAATGTCAGATTGGTTGGGCAAAGATCTTGAATATATACCCCAAGTTTCTGGAGATCTAGGCGATAGAATGAATTGGTCTTTTCAACGTGCTTTTAATTCCGATCAGAAACGAGTTGTAACTATTGGAATTGATTGTCCCGATCTCGATTTAGAAATACTCAATCTTGCTTTTGATTCATTACGATCGCAAGAATTAGCGATCGGCGTTGCTGAAGATGGTGGTTATTATTTAATCGGTTTAAATCAAATAGTTCCTCCACTTTTTCAAAACATAAATTGGGGTAGCGATCGAGTCTTAGCACAAACAAAAGCGATCGCGCAACAACTCAATCTCAACACAACATATCTAACCACTTTATCCGATGTAGATCGACCAGAAGATCTACCTATATGGCAAAAACATTATTATTCTAATTTTAATTAGCTACAAAAGAATTCTGTAGTAAAAGATTGCAAACTTCTCTTACTGCACCTTGACCACCAACCGCTTCGGTAATATATATGGAGTTGGTTTTATTTTCAGAGATAGCATCAGCTACAGTTATGGGAAAACCCACCGCTTTTAGTATGGGTAAATCGTTAAGATCGTCTCCCATATAAGCTACTTGAGATAAAGATAGATCTAATTTATCACATAGATTTTTTAATACAGTCAGTTTATCTTCTACACCAATAAAACAATTATCAATACCTAGTTTTTGAGCGCGATGAATAGTTGCATAAGAATCATTAGCACTAATAATTGCCACTTCTATTCCCGACTGCATTAATAGTTTAATTCCCTTACCATCTTTGACATTAAACTTTTTGCAAACTTCTCCGTTTTCTGTATAGTAAAGTCCGCCATCCGTTAGGATGCCATCTACATCTAAAGCTAACAGCCGAACTCGATCGAAGTGTAATTTAGTAGAATTATTCATCATTTAATCTTAATTAATTTTTTGAATCAAGTTTTATACTAGTAGGGATTCTAATTGATGCTGTTCCAAAGTTTTAAGCAGAATACGGGGATTACTTACTTTTTCTAATCGATTGACTCGCTTATCTTGCTTTTGTCTAACATTTTGATTCAATTGTTCTGGAGATTGATGTAACAAATTTTCCCGATCTAAAACTAAACCAGCAGAGCGCAAAAAATCAAACATGAAAGCAAACTTTTCTTGATTGTTATTTAGACTATGAATTTTCTCATAATCTAGAGCGATCGCTTTTTGATTATTAGCTTTAAGTTCTCGTTCGATAAAGTCATAATATTCATGATGAAAACTAAACCACTGGAGAAAATTATTAGGATTAAAATCTACCTTTAACCCAGAAGTATCTTTGCGATCCCATCTTTGAGTTAATCTAGCAAACTGTACGGAAAAATAAACATCTAATAGATTGCGTTTGACAACGATTTTTTGAATCCGATTATTTTTGATAATGATATCTCTCAAGTTATCTTGAGATAAATGATTGGGAAATACCTTAAAGTTAATATACTTATTGGTACTATAGCTACTAATAATATCTAAAAACAAAGCAGGATTTTGGGCAATAAAACCTATAAGTTTTGGATCGCTACTATTTTCGATTTGCAACTTATATAAATTATTAATATGCCCAATAATATTCTTACTCAATAATTCATGATTAAGATAGCTAGATCGATCGTGAAATATTTCATAAAAAGAATCTATTTCCTGAAACTGACCAATCAAATCACAAAGATAATTAGTACCATTTCTGGGCATCGATAAAATCGATATAAATCTCGTATTCATTGTTTAAATTACCAACTCTCAATTACCGTCATCCTCAATTAATCTGAGTAAATTTAAGTAGTTTGAATTTAGAATAGTCTAAAATCCAAACTACATATAAAAACTTGTTACTTGTTACTTATTACTTACGAACAAGTAAACTGAATACATCCACCAACTAACACTCAGCGATCTTTATGCGTATGTCAAATCACCAACATTCAAACTATTACGCACGTTGATAATCTGGCTTAAAACAGTTTCCAATCTAGCCAAAGGAATCATATTGGGACCATCGCTAAGGGCATTATCGGGATCTTCGTGAATTTCCATAAATAAGGCATCAATTCCGATCGCAGCAGCAGCACGAGCTAGATATGGTACAAATTCTCGCTGTCCTCCCGATGTATTTCCCTGTCCTCCTGGCATCTGGACGCTGTGAGTGGCATCGAACACAACGGGATAGCCCAAAGCGCGCATTTGAGGCAGAGAACGAAAATCAACAACTAAGGTATTATAGCCAAAACTAGTACCTCTTTCTGTTAACATGATCTTATTGTGACCGCTCTCTTCTAATTTTGTCACCACGTTTTTCATGTCCCAGGGTGCAAGAAACTGTCCTTTTTTGACGTTAACAGTTTTACCCGTTGCTGCTGCGGCGAGCAAAAGATCGGTTTGACGGCATAAAAAAGCGGGAATTTGTAGGATATCTACTACCTCTGCGGCGATCGCAGCTTGTTCGGGGAGATGAATATCCGTGAGGACGGGTACGCCAATTTCTTCTTTAACTCGTTGTAGAATAGCTAGTCCGCGATCGATTGGTTGTCCGCGAAAAGAATGAATTGAAGTGCGGTTGGCTTTATCAAAAGAGGCTTTGAAAATAAAAGGAACATTAAGGCGATCGCACACTTTGCCAATCTCCTCTGCCATTTTAAGAGTAAAGCTTTCTGATTCGATGACGCAAGGGCCTCCAATTAAAGCGAGAGGTTGTCCTTCTCCGATGCGAATGTTTTGACCGATTTGAGCTAGTTGCATGGTTTTATTAATCAATAATGGACAATGGATAATTGGATTTAGTCAATAGCTAGTTGCTAATTGTCGATCGCCCGAAACGCTATTATTTTGAGAATTAGCAACACCATAATAATTTGTTGGTAGATAGAAAATGTAGTTAGAGAATAGTTTTTGATTACTGTCTGCGTATTTTTTCAAGATTTCATCTTTACTTTTTTCCGATAATAAAGAAGTTTTGCTGGCACTTTTTACTTGATACTTTTTAATAATCGAGAGTATTTCTTTCCTGTGTTTGGCAGGTATCTCTGAAAAATTACGATCAAAATAATCAATTGTTTCTATTATTAGTTCTGACGCACCTTGATTGTTGGGCGGGGGAATAATTACCCGTTCTGAATCGATAGATATTATGGATCGAAAAAAAGTAGTAATAAATTCCTGTTGAGATTTCTTTAATAGTTCGTAGGGTGTAATCATGCAATTCTCTTTGCCTATATAGCCAGCAACAGCATTAACTACGTCATACCAAGAAATATTAGTTTTTTGTACTTTATCTAAAAAGTATTCCCAAGAATATTTTGCGCCGTGAGTTTTACGGAATTTATAACAAGATTCGAGATAACTATCTTGTCGGCGAACGCACAGTAAAAACTTAGTTGAATACTTTTGATTTACTCTGGCAATAAGGTTAGAAAACTTAAGAATTGAATTGGTATTAAAAAAGCCGCGATCGCCTGGTTGAAAAATACCAGGCATCAAACCAATAATGTTAGCATCTTCAGAAATAATTATCTGTTGATAGTCATTTTGATAGTCTTGTTCAGCTAATTTAATAATATCTTCTGGAGTAACTTCGCGATCGCGAAATTCATCTAAATGAATGGCAATTCGTTGTGCTTCAAACAATGCTTTGTTTTTGCGGAGGAACATTTTCATAAAACTAGAAGCCGTTTTATGTCCGCCACAATGTAAGTAAATTGTCATGATATTAAGAAACGAAAGGGAAAAGGGGAAAGGTAATTATTGTCAATTGATTACGCAGTTTCTAGAACAAGATGTTGGGCTTTTACCAAATCCTCGGCGGTGTTGACTTCCACTACGGCTTTAGCCGTCTGACAGACGCGGATAGTATAGCCGTGTTCTAATACTCGTAATTGTTCTAATCCTTCACACTGTTCGATAGGTGTTGAGGGCAATTGGGTGTAAGTTTCGAGGAAGTCTTGACGAAAGGCATATAGCCCTAGATGGTGAAAGACAGGGACTTCTATGGGGTTGCGATAAAAAGGAATAGGAGATCTGGAGAAGTATAAAGCCTGTTGTTTTTGTCCGCACAATACCTTGACTACATTAGGATCGTGATAGCCAGTTTCTTGGTTGAGGGGACAAGCCAAAGTAGTCATTTCTGGAGACTCTCCCTCTAGATAGGGCGTTACCAATTCTGCTAGCATTTGGGAAGTGACAAAAGGCTGATCGCCTTGAACGTTTACCACCACAGAAAATTCTTGATAGCGAGTTGCTACTTCTGCGACTCTGTCTGTACCTGTAGAATGCTTGGGGCTAGTCATTTCGACATCGCCACCAAAACTAATAACCCGATCTGCTACTAGTTGACTGTCGGTAGCCACGACTACTTTAGTAAAGACTTTGGAATTAACTGCTGCTTCGTATACCCATTGCACCATTGGTTTATTACCAATTAGTGCTAAAACTTTGCCAGCCAATCTTTGAGAATCATATCTTGCGGGAATTACAGCGAGAATTTTCATGACAATCCACTCCTAACTATATCGTGTAAACGAATTAAACCGATGCTTTTGTTGGTTTCATCCACAACGGGTAAAATTGAAATCTGTGACTCGCGCTTTTCCATTAGCTGTAGGGCATCATAGGCGAGAGTTTGGGGCGTAACTATGACAGGATCTTGCGTCATCATATCTTTAGCTGTCAGGCTGTACAAATGAGAAGCATGACTCTTCATCATCCAGCGACGCAGATCGCCGTCAGTAATAATTCCCAATAAAAGTTCTTTACCGTCAACTATATTAACCGCACCAAAACCGCCTTGAGTTAAAGCACATACCACATCCGTCCATTGAGCGTCTGGGGGTAGTTTAGGATAGTCGCGATCGTGCATTAAATCCTTGACTCGCAGGGTGAGGCGTTTGCCCAGTCTGCCCGCAGGATGGTTGAAAGCAAAGGCTTCTGGAGTTAATCCCTTCATTTGAACTAAAGTCATTGCTAAGGCATCTCCCAAAGCCAAAGCAACGGTAGTACTGGTAGTGGGTGCGAGATTGAGGGGACAGGCTTCTCGATCTACCGACGCATCTAATACCGCATCAATTGCACGAGCAATGGTAGATTGTATATTACCCAAGATACCAATTATGGGTACGGAGCGTAATTTTAGATGGGGAATCATGGTAATTAATTCGTCGGTTTCCCCACTGTTACTCAGCATGATTACCACATCCTCTGGGGTAACTATACCAAAGTCTCCGTGTAAGGCATCGCAAGGATGAAGAAAGATAGCCAGGGTACCGATACTGGTTAGAGTAGCAGCAATTTTTTGTGCCACTATTCCCGACTTACCCACTCCCGTCATGATGACTTTGCCAGTACAGTCTTGTAATATTTGTAGGCTTAGATCTGTCTGTTGGCGATCGAGTTGTTCGGATGTTCTATTAATCGCAGCAGCTTCTAGTTGAAGTAGCTGAAATATACTGGAGACGGCGTTATCTGGAGGTGACTTGGTGTACATTTTTGGTTGAGACAAGGTATACCTTGTCTGTACGGTTATTTTTTGTATAAATCGCAGATGATGTCGGTATCGACAAAATTGAATCCCCAAAAACTACGTAAAGAGGTTCTAATACGGTTGGGTTTTTTGGGCAGTCTAATATTACTCGCGGGTGAAGTTGTGACTAAAGGAACGAGTATTTTGCGCCAAAAGTCGGCAGAGAAAACAACATCATCAACGGTAAAGAAAGAGCCAAGTTTGAATTCTGCTTCGTTGTATTCTTCAGTGAAGCGGAAAGGATATTCTATGAGGTGATAGCCTTCTTTTCCTAAATATTTGGCTTCAATAGAAGTACTCGAACTAATGCTATAAACTGCTTCGATATTGTCGTGAGACATTAAATAATAGAAGTTTTCGCTAATAATTTGGCAGTTGCTAAATAAGCGAGAAATAGAGATAGCTTCAAAGGGATCTAAACTATAGGGATGAGCTTTAATTAAAAGGGTGTCATAATTAGCCGATATTTCTGCAAAGCGATCGCAAAAGTCACTTACTTTGTAGAATTTGTCTCGATTAATTAGTACTTTATCATCGGTAGTTTGTCCCGCAAACAAAGCAGCTTTTCCCTCGATATCTAGACGGTTTAAACGGCTCATGGAAGCCATGACAATTCCTGCTTGCATGAGAATAGATTCTTCTGGCAAAACATAATCGGTAAATAGCTCGGATATTTCCCGATTGTTACTTCTAACGCCAAAAATAATATCGTCTAAAAAACGTACGGGATGAATAATAATATCGACGAAAGGAATACCCAAAGTATCTAAAGCATCTCTCAATATTTCTGGTAGTTCAAAAGCAATAACTATGGAGTTTTTAAAACTAAGCCAGACGTTCATTAAAAAAGTCTCATCTAGTTGCTTATATTTGAATAGTTTTGCCCAGGCTAACAGAGAAACTTCCGACTCGATCGCTTGATAGCCAGATTGAGTTAAAGAAGCATCTTGAGTAGAAAAAAGCAGCTTTTCGATAGGTAAGTTGACTGCTAGTTTTAAACAAGGTTTGAGGGCAGAATAAAGCCAGTTGATATTGATATCTTGCGAGCCATTGCCTAAGTGGTTCGAGCGAAATATATCCCCTGTAAATATTATTTTTTGGTATTTATTACTCATTACTTAATACTTGGCGAGTTGTAATAAAGGATGGTAAGCAACAGTGGAATTGAAATCAGATTTGATTAATTGTTGTCCTTGTTCGATTAGTTCTCTGACTAAATTTGGTTCGTTTACTAAACGAATAAATGCTTCAATAAATTCTGCGCGATCGCGAGCTAACATGATGCCATTGTTTCCTGCTTCTCCAATACCAACTGCTCCTTCTTTGGTCGATACGATAGGTTTGCCATAAGCGATCGCTTCGAGGGTTTTGATTTTCAATCCACCCCCAACAAAAATAGGATTAATTGCACAGTCGATCGCTTGATAAATTTCTGCTTGGCTCATACCCATCCCCATGTTTTTAACTTGGAGATCTTTGCCACAATATTCATTAAATTGTTCCCCTACGCTGCCAAAAATAAGTAACTCTAAGTTAAAGGGTTTGATGACCGACCAAACTTGATGAAGAAACCACTCTAATCCCACTCGATTGGCTAAACTAGAACCTCCAATAAAACCAATAGTTTTGATTGCATAATTATTGCGTTCTTTTACTTCTGTATTGACTACATGGGGGCAGAGTAATACGGGAGTTTGGGGCAGAATTTTTTGTAATAGTTGGCGTTCTTCTTTTTGAATTGCCACCACCGCATCAAACTGTTCTAAAATGCGTTTTTCTTCCCCTAGGGAAATATTAATATGATGGTCGAAACCGTGTTCGTAGAAACGATATTCCCGAAAAGACATGATGTCATGGGTATCTAATACCGCAGTACAACTATCGGGTATGGCATCTTTTAAATAGGATAAATAAATATATTCCAAGATAACCATGTTGGGTTTTTGAATGGCAATAAATTTAGCAAAGGCGCGATAAAAGGCAGAATGTCGCCATCTGTTCAATCCAGGTACGTTATAAAACTCCGTCCATGGGGGTAAATCTTCTGGTAATTCTCCCTGTTCGTAATCTTTGAAGCTAACTACCATTCCTCCATAGCCTTGAGCGTCTATTTCTTGTTGTCTGGCTTGCCAAATCGAACCCAGGAAAAAGACTTTTAAACTGGAATGCTGTTTGATTTCATTACACAAGGAAAGAATACGCTCGTGTTTGCCATTGTTTCCCTCCCAAAATGGTGCTTCAGTAACTACTACAACTGTTTTTTGTTCTGCGCGATCGCCTTGTATAATTTGGATAGTTTGACCTAGTAAGTCGAGTTGTTGGGTCAGTTGATATTTATATTTATTAATTATTTTAGAAGACTCTTTTCCTGCCATTGCCAGTTGTTGGGGTTGAGTCATAGCTAGTAAATAAGACACCATCTGTTGGGGCGATCGCGCTAGATGATATTCTTGTTCTACAGGTAGCCCATCGCTACCACTAATGGTAGAAACGATCGGAACTCCAAAACTAAAAGCCTCCACGGTTTTAATCTTCAAACCAGTACCCGCAATCATCGGGTTAATCGCAATATCCACTTCACGATAAAAGTCTGTGATCTTATCGACTTTTCCCATCAAGGTTTTGTTGATTTCTTGAGGAAATTGTAGATGGTTGCAAATCGATCCCGCAAAGATTAATTCTGATTTTGCCATCAATGATTCATTCTGACAATAAGCAGCGATAAATCCCTCCATGCTCTTGCGATTGAAAGAGTTACCAGAACCAAAATAGCCAATCCGCAGGGGTTTATTTGCCCTTGTAGCCATTGACCATTGCCAAGTCGGCTCAAATACCACATGAGAGATTACCGCCACCTTAGCCTTGGTTATAGAACGGTAGTAATTGGCTTCTTCTTCTTGAATGGCAATGATAATATCCGCCCGATTTAAAGCAATGGCTTCTTGTTCGTTGGAGGTATAAAAGAAGTCTGGGGCGATACCGTTTTGCTTGAGCAAATTTGCTCGATCGCCAAAGCGATCGTGAGTATCGATTACCTTAATACATTGAGGGGGAAACAGTTCTAAAACCTTGCTTTGAAAAATATATTCGCAAAAAACTACATCAAAAGATTTTTTTCTCAGTAGACTGCCAATCTCGTCTGTAATATTGCGATCGTACCAGTCATCTATACCCCAAAGATCTCCCAGAGATTTTTGCCCCTTGTGCTTGGTAGGAATTAAATGAAAGTCATCCCATTCTGCTTCCATCGCGGCGATCGCCTGAGAATCGATACTCTCTTGGGCAAAATAGGTAAAAGTAATATGATGACCTTGATTTTGGAAATATTTGACCAACGCATATATACGGCTGCGATTGCCAGCGTTTTGTGGGTGGGAAGGTGTGGGGGAAAACCAAAGGATATCCATTTTAGGCAAGAGGAAAGAGGAACGAAGTAGAGATGAAAGGCTGTTCGCCCTAATTAATTGACGTTAAGGGAATTAAACTGATGCTTTCAATTAATAAGCCAATTAAGCGAGTATCAGATGCTTGAGGATTTACTGTTTCATCGATTGTCAAATCAATTGATAAGAACGGTTGATTTTGCGATTCAATCGCAATTTTTGCTCTAATAACTGAAGGAAAAGAGGCTTTTTCTAGGTCTATAGATATGTCTAATGGTTGATCGTTAAGATGGATTTTTAGTGTTTTTAATAATCCTGGTTTAGCTTCCGACCTGACAATTATTTCTAGACGATAATTTCCAGCAACAGGATAGGGTAAAACAATCGAGGCAAGAGTACCAGGCCCCGTCCAGCGTCCATGTTTTTCCGCACCGTGCCAACCCGAACCAACTATACGATTTTTTAGTTCGCATTTAAGGGGAATTGGTCTTACTAAATCGACAATTTTTTCTAAGTCGACATTTTGTTTTGCTTGAGGGTCTACTGTGGCAGCAGGAGGTTCTAAAAACTTGGTTTTAAGATAGTGAATATCTGTTTTTATTTCTGCCAGGCAATGTATTAAAGTAGCTTTATCCATTTTTTGAGTAGCTTGATCGCCATGATATAACATTTGTTCTAAGATTATTTCATATTGCTCGACAATGCTAGAATCCATCAATTGACGGCGCACTTGGGCAACATTTAATTCAACATTATGTTCGACACTTTTAGGAGTCGCTCTTGCTGATTTACTATTTAATATAGATGTACAATTCAAATCTACTTTATTGCTAGATTTTGCCAAGGCTTCAGTATACTTTGACTGAAGTTTAGTTGATTGAGGAAAATATTTTAATCCCTGGTTTCTAATATCTTCTGCTTGCTTGATAAGTTTATTTTCAATTAGAAGATCGAATAACTTGAGATAAATCCATTCAGGCTGCACTGGATTTAATTCGATGGATTTTTGATAAAACTCGATCGCTTGTTCTTGAAGGTTTTGTTTTTCATAAAGTAAAGCGATCGCTCTACTAATTGATTCATCTTCTGGATAGAGTTTTTGGGCTTTTTCTTTGAGGGCTATACCAATATCAAATCGATTTATTTGAGCCGATAAAGTAATAGTATTACCATAAATCCATGCTGGTTGAGCTTCATTTACTTTTATAGACTGTAAATAGGCAGTAAGGGCATCTGCTAATTTGGTTTGTTCCTGTTTACTGACTGTATCTTCTGGTAGATTTTCTGTCCCTCGATCGGTTTGCTGCTCTTGAGTTTTGATAAACATTTTGTTGGTTGTATCAAAGATTTTAGTAGATAGTTATTGTCTTCAATAGTTACTAAAGATATTGACAAGTTTTAAATAAGCTCTAACCAAGTCAGATGTAAACAGATGAAAAATAGCTGTTTTTTTTGAGTTGGTGTTAGATAAAAATGTAGATACATTCTCGAACTTGTCTTAGTTATCCCAAAACTTAACAATAAAATTTACTAGAGAAAACAATTAAGTATTTTTTCTCGGATATATTTGTTCTAACATTGTTTTCGAGACTAAAATATAGCTGCAATAATCGATATATTTATGCCAGAAAAACTGTAATAGTTAGAAGTCAGCAACATCTCCAAGAAGTCATATTCTTGTGCATTAAGATAACACCAGTCCAGTAAAATTGACATTAGTAAATACACTGAGTTGTAAAAAATAATCCGTGTATTTTCGTAATATAGAATACAATTTTCTAGTAATAAGTTACTAGCGATCAATAACAATTTTTTCCTAAAATATTTCCAGACTATCGACAATTATTGAGAGTTGTTTTTTAATTTCTCTGGGATGATAAGGTGCGATCGCTTTTAGAGAATTGAGAGACAATTTTTGCCATAGTTGGGCATCATTATAAAGACGCAATATTTCTGCTGCAAAGTCTTGAGTATTATTTGCTTGAAGAATATCGCGATCGGGAATTAAATTCATACCTTCTGTGCCGATTTCTGTAGAAACTATCGGTAAACTATATTCCAAACTTTGACCGATCTTGCCTTTCATTCCCGCACCATATCTTAGGGGAGACACAAATAGCTTATGACTCAAAAAATAGGGAGTTACATCCTGAATATAGCCCGTAATCATAACGAGATCGCTTTTTAAAGATTCAACTTCTGAAGAGGGATTGCTACCGAGTAAAGTAACTTTTACATCTGGTTGTTTTTGCCAGACTAAAGGCATGATTTCCTGACACAGCCATTTAACTCCATCAACATTGGGAATATGATTATAGCCACCAATAAATAGTATTCCCGAACGTTCCTCAAAGTCAGGAATATCCCCCTTATAGGGAAGATGAACGTTTGGCACAACTTCCACCTGCTTTACTGACTGATATTGTAATATTTTTTGCTCGATTTGAGTAACAGTAATAGTCAGGTCAGATTGGCGAGCAATCTGCAATTCTTTACCTTGCATTTCTTGCCATTTACTATTGCTATTATCCTGCTTTAATTCCCAAGCTCTTTTTAACCGTAGATAGTGTAGATCGATAGTATCGTAAATAATTTTTAGCTTGCTATTTTGTCTGACTAGATCGGCATATTTTTCATTTAATTCAGGACGACAAATCCAGGCTAAATCGATTAAAGATAGTCTTTGTTGAATTTGTCGTTCGATAGTTATACCATAACCTTGTTGGGTATATAAAACTTCTATTTGTAAATCTTGCAATACAGAAGTATAGGGTTCTGCTTTATAACCATTGTCCGCAGCAAAGATAACATGAAAATTGAGATCTTTAAAGATTTTTAATAGCTCAAATAAACGACGAGAACCCGATTCTCGATCGTAGCAGGGCATATAACTATCAATAACCAATACTGTCTTTTTGCCCAAAAACTTTCTACTAGCAAAGGGAGTATTCTCGATGCCACGATTGAGAGGATAATTATGGAGAAAATGCTGCCATTTTTGCTTAAACTTAACTCCATTAACTAATTGATATTGCTTGACTCCTGTCGCAGTAGAAGTACCCGAACTAATTCCTTCATAGTGAATCACTTCAGATTTAGGCTGATACATAACTTCCAAATCTAATTTATGGCGCAAACCAAAGCATAAGTCTGTATCCTCGTAATAAGCTGGCACAAAATCCCTTTCAAAGCCATTTAACTCCAAAAAAGCACTTTTTTGCACCATCAAACTCGCTCCCGAACAATAGTCCACGGGACGTAGATAATTATATTCTGGCGCAGCAGGATTATCTTGTCTGCCATAATTCCAGCCACCACCATCTTGCCAGACAATTCCCCCAGCCTCTTGTAGACTACCCTGGGGATAAATTAACTTCGAGCCAACTGCCCCTACTTGGGGTTGAGCCAAAACTTCGATTAAACTTTCAATACAGTTAGGCATTATTTCCGTGTCGTTGTTGAGGAAATAAAGATATTTACCCTTAGCCAAAGATGCGCCGTGGTTGCAAGAATGAATAAAACCCCGATTGACTCGATTGTTAACTAAAGTAATAGCAGCGATCGCATTTAAACTATTTTTAGTATCATCTGTAGAACAATCATTAACTAAAATAACTTCTACGGGGACAGTATTGCTGAGATTGGAGGCGATCGCTTTTAGGCACCTGAGAGTATAACTTAGCTGATTGTAGACGGGAATAATAATCGAAACCAGAGGGGAGTTACTTCGAGGTAAAGTCTGTTTCAACTCCTCCACCAAAGCCTCTATTTCATCTTGAGAATAGTTTAATTCAACAGTAAATTTACCATAACTATCCCCGTTAAAATCCCTTAGTTCATAATTAGGGTTTTTTTTTGCAGGGCTTCTTTCAAACGAGAGGTCAAATCGGGGTTTTGAGGATGAAACTGCAAAGCCATTTGATAGGTAACAATTCCTTCTTCTAGCTGTCCCTGGTTGACTAAAGCATCTCCCAACTTGAGATATAATTCCAAGTTAGTTTTATCAATGGCGATCGCTTGATGGTAGGCTAAGAGATCCTGGGGTTCTTGTTCGATAGCTAACAAAAAATGTTTTAAAGCCTTGCTCAAATCTTTGTGACTGCGACGATACAAAGCATTGCCCAATTTTTGCTGTAATTTGGGCAGATCGGGCTGGATTTTGCTGGTTTGCTCGTAAAAATCTACCGCTTCCGACCATCGATTGAGCATACTATAAGCTTCCGCCAAATTAAAATATGACCAAGAAAAATCAGGATTAAGCTCGATCGCTTTTTGATAAACAGGGATCGCTTCTTGCCATTGACCCACCTGAATCAAAGCATAACCTAAATTATTATACGACCAAGAAAAATCAGGATTATATAAAATCGCTTGACGATAAGAAATAATCGCATCCGACCATTGTTCTTGATGGCTTAAGACTTCTCCCAGTTCGTGATGAGCCTCCCCGTAGTCTGGGGCATATTGAACCGCTTTTTGATAGCATACCGCAGCTTGAGACCATTTAGAGGAGCGTTGATAAAGATTGCCCAGACGGTAATATATTTCAGGATTATCTTGTACCTGTTTCAAGCCTTGAAGATAGCAAGAGATCGCCTGTTCTCTTGCGCCAGATTTGGTTAATAATTTTGCCATACCCAAATAAGCTTCGCTCGAATTGGGCTGTTGTCCGATGGCTCGATGATAATAAGCGATCGCTTGCTTATATTTCTTGCCATCTATGGCATCTTCAGCTAGGGTCAAATATTCCCTAGTACTAAGGGATCGATTATCTGGCAATGTTGAGACGGCAGATCTCGGTTGTATTGATAATTCTGGCACTTGAGGCTTATAGGGTGGCAATATTTTGTTCTGACTTGTAACCAGACTAGAGCCAGATAACTGCAAAATAATACGACAATACTTAGCCGCTTCCTGCCACAAACCCAATCTTTCACTAAGATCGACAATTTCTTGATATATCTCAACTTTTCGGGGAAAAATCCGCCCAGCCTGATGATATTGTTCCAGAGCCTCTTTAAATTTACCCTGCTCCTTCAACGCTTTACCTTGACGTAAATAGTCTCCTACAGTTAATTCCCTGGGTGTAGGTTCGACTGGCACTTTCGGTTGTTGTTCCTGCAACTGCAAAATTCGAGCTAAATGTTCGTGTATCCCTAGCAATTCAGGATTGATGGTTAATGCTTGTTGATAATAACCCACCGCTTTCTGCCACTGTTTTTGATTGGCATAGAGAGAACCCAAATTAACATAGACTTTAGCAAAATTAGGTTGAATGGCGATCGCCTGTTCATAATAACCCACCGCTTCTTTTGCTTTACCCGTTTTTTGTAGCGCATCTCCCATCAGTTTGTGGGCTTGAGCCAAGTCCCGATCCAGAACAAGAGCTTTAGCACAAGCTTCAATAGTGAGCTGCCATTCTTTTGCTTGCCAATGGATCTGGGCTTGTTCTAGAACAATTTGAGCCTCATCTACTTTAATCATTTTCTAGAGTGGTGTGTTGTGGAGCAAGTTTTTGATTACTAACAAACAATTCACTAACTCATCATTTATTGATTGTCAATGTTGGAGAACGGTAATCAACCGCAGAACTTAACACCTAAAAAGCAAATTGCCCAGTATTTTTTAACATTACTGCCAATTTTGAGGCAAAAGATTTTACTTTTCTCGCTTGACTAGAGAAAGATAAGGCTGGCTCAGATAGCGATTGGCTACTTCGTTAATTAAATCGGGAGTAATAGGGGGAATGGCAGCCTGGAAATTGTTGTCAAAATCTACCCCCAAACCCAAAGTTTCATACCAACCATAAGTTTGGGCAATTTCGCCGTTAGTTTGTTTTCCTAGAGCATATTGCCCCAGAAGTTTGTTTTTTACTCCCTGTAACTCTGATTCGCTTAAATTTATTTTAGTTAACCGTTCGACTTCTCTACTCAAACCTTCGATCGCGATTTCTGTATTGCTGGGCGCTGTTCCCATATAAGTTACAAAAGGGGCAGTCTCCAAACGAGTAGGAAAAAATGCCGAAACGTCGTAAGCCAATCCTCTTTTTTCCCGCAATTCTACAAATAGACGACTAGAAAGTCCATTACCAAGATAGGTACTGATCAGCTTTAAAACTGCATAGTCTGGGCTATCTACCTTTGTCCCCAGATAGCCCAACATGACAATCGATTGCTGAGTATCTTGAATTATTTCCGCTTCGGAAGGATTGACTACAGGGGAAACCAACTCAGAAACAGGCAAAGGAAGATCGGGGTTTTGCCAATCACCAAAAACTCCAGAAATCAACTCAATTCCTTGTTTTTGAGTAATCCGCCCAGACAAACTAATAACTAAACTATCGGGACGAAAATAAGTTTGATGATAGTGCTGAAGATCTGCGCGAGTTAGAGAGACGACGCTGGTTTCCGTACCCAAAACCGAAACACCATAGGGATGTTGGGGATACATTTGCTGGCGCAATTGATTGAAAGCCACATTAAAAGGCTGTTCTGTTTGAGATTTAATTCCTTGTAAAGTGAGCTTGCGCTCTAATTCTACTTCCGATTCGGGAAATACAGGAGATCGCATTATCGCTCCCAAAAGCCTTAACATCTCTGGAAAATCAGCCGATACGGTTTTTAAACTAAGAGCAAAATAATCAGTAGAAGCATCCGCACCCAAACCTGCACCAATAGACTCGATCTTCTCGGCAATCTCTAAAGCAGATAATTTTTCTGTTCCCTTGGCAATTACCGCAGAAACTAAATGAGCTAACCCCGCTTGTTCTGGTTTTTCGACAATTGTCCCCGCACCTTTAAAAAAGAAACGACCTGAAATGATATCTGCTGCTTGGTTTTCAACAATAATTAAAGTGATGCCATTATCAAGAACTAAGCGATGTAGGTTAGGAATAGTTATAGTGGAATTAGGAGACATTTAGATATTAAACGATGAGATTATTTTAGTTGGCAGATGTAACCGTATCTATAACTATCTAAACAGTTTTTTCCTCTCCAGGTCGAGCAATTAAGAAAAAAACCAGAATATCAACAATCAGTAATCAGTAATCAGTAATTAGCTTCATGTCTTCTTTCCGCGATATTGTTGGTTATTTTAGTAAATATAGAGCGATCGCCTTTTTGAGCATCGCTGCTTCTAGTCTGTTTGAGATTATCGATCTAATCGTTCCCTATTGTGTCGGGCAGATTCTTAATGTTTTATCCAATCAACCTTTAGACTTACCTTTAACTGCTTTAATCGCCCTAGTCCAAAATATTGGTAACTTTCCCGAAAGTAAATGGTTATCCTTGGGAGTGTTGCTGGGAATAGTCTTTGTTGTAACGGTAGTGCGATCGCCGATTCAGCCTTGGATTGGGGTATGGTATCATTGGGCGATCGCCTTAGAAGCGAGAAAAGATCATTTTAGTCAGGTAGTAGCCAAAATTCTGACTCTACCCTTGGGCTATTACGATGAAAATAATCCTGGGCGAATTGCAGGCAGAATCGCCAGGGGAATTGAAAATCATACTTGGACTTATCCCGAAGTCGCAGGGCAGTTAATCCCCAAGCTAGGGCGAATCTTGGGGATCTTTGTCATGATTTTGTTGATCGAACCACCCATTGCGATCGCATTTTTAATTTCTTTTGTGTTAATTCTGGGATATAGCCTCAAGCATCTGAGTCTGATTATTAAAAAAGAAGAATTACTCGAAAAACATCAAGAAAATACCGAAAGCCGTACCTCAGAAATTATTACTAATATTAAAACCGTCAAATCTTTTGCCACGGAAGCCCAAGAATATCGCCGACAGCAACAAAGATTCAATCGAGAATTCAAGTACGTCAACTATCGCATCCATAAAGGCTATGTCAATCTCATTACTTGGTCTCGCACTGTAATTCAAACCTGCGTCTTTTTAGTATTGCTATTTACCCTTGTCTCTACCGTACAGGGCAATATTACTCTAGGACATTTTATTACCACCCTAACAATTTCTAGTATGGCTTACGCAGAACTAGAGCCGATTAGTCAGCTAGCAGAAATATTTGCTCGTCGCTACGCCTCGATGAAGCGATTGCATGACTTTATGCAGCTAGAATCGGGGGCGGATGCTGCCAGTTTAACCATAGAAAACATCAAAGATAATCCTTACAAATTTACAGGCAAACTAGAATTCCAAGATCTCAGCTTTGGTTACGATCGCGATCGTCTTATCCTAAAGGATATCAATTTACTAATCCAACCCTATCAAACCGTAGCTTTAGTCGGTCGTTCTGGTTCGGGAAAGTCTACTCTAGTCAAATTACTTTTTCGCTATTTTGAACCCCAGCAAGGAGCAATTAAAATTGATGGGGCAAATATTAACACCTTAGATACAGCTCGTTATCGTCGCCGACTGGCAATTGTCCATCAAGACGTAGATATCTTTAACGGTACAGTGTGGGATAACCTAACCTACGGCAACCCTAATGCAGAACGAGAAAAAGTCTTACAAGCCTGTCGTATAGCAAGGGTTGATGAATTTATTCACGAACTACCCAATGGTTATTTAACCGTAGTTGGAGAGCGAGGAGTAAGGCTTTCTGGAGGACAAAAACAGCGTTTGGGTATTGCCAGGGCATTAGTTGTCGATCCCGATATTTTGATTTTTGATGAAGCAACTTCAAGTTTAGATTATGAGTCAGAAAGATCGATTCAATTAGCGATGAAATCAATTTTAGGCACGCGCACTACTTTAATTATTGCCCATCGTCTGAGTACGATCCGCGAAGCAGATTTGATTGTAGTGTTGGATGGAGGAAAAATTATTGAAACTGGTAGTCATGAAGAGTTGTTAAATCAAGGAGGTATTTATCAACGTCTCCACTCTCTGCAAGAAACAGGGGAAATTTTTAATTGATGATTGACTTAGAATAGTTCTTCTTCACAGATAGTCAACTCAGGGGGTTGCCAACATTGCTCTAGTTCCACATGAATTCCTAGAGCTTCTTCCTCCATCAAGTCTTCAATATAACCAGCTTGCGATCCCTTCGCTTCCAGAGGACTATCAAAAGGGCCAAAATAATAGATACATTGTGGTACTTTAGTGCTTATTCTGAGCCAGTAAGGGACTTGGTCTTTTTTTCTTAAACCTAGCAAACCGATTAATTTTGTAGCTAACGACATAATAAGCTTTAATTGGGAATAGGGTTTTTGATGTTTTTACTGGAAAATTGAATTGGTATTGGTTTGAGTCATTAGCTTAAAAAGGGAAAAAAATTTTGTACAGCTTGGCGACGGAGGTGAAGAGGCTTGTCTTGAAATGAATTCAAGATCTTGTATCGTCTTTAGAGTAGGGTTAGTGAAAATAATAAGCTCTGCATACCAGGCGGGTTAGGATACGGAGAGGGGGGGATTCGAACCCCCGTTGGGTTTGACCCCAAAATAGTTTTCGAGACTACCGCATTCAACCACTCTGCCACCTCTCCAGGTTAAGCATTAAGTCTACAGAGTCATTTTACTGAGATTTGGGAGAAAATGGGTAGTGAATTGTTAAAAAATACTATTAGATAATGTTTTTTGGGTTTGATGTAGTCGTTTTTCAGGAGTCCAGGCGATCGCACCATTTTGTTTTAAGTTATAAAAATATGGCTTTGGCAGATTTCGTCGAGTACTTTCTGTAGGTGAAAAAGACGAAATTATAGTTTGAGGATTTAGTTGCAACCAATCTGATGGGAGGGATGAAGTAATGATGGCGATCGATTTTTGAGATAATTGATTTTCTTGGGTATATTCTTGAATTTGAATCGCACTTAATTTTACTTTGCCTAGTATTAACCAGATTTCTTCTGCCATTTCTAGTTTTAAGATTCCTCGGGAGCGATCGCAATCTATTTTGAAGTTATTGGTTTTGATTGATAGATTGTTAGATTGTTGTTTTTCTGAGATATCTTGCGGGGTTGAAATAATATGCTCGATTGATATGCGATCTCCTATTTGTGATGAATTTGACTCGAAGTTTGGATTTAAGTCGAAATAGTAATTTAGATGATTAATACCTTGGTGGTTGAGAAAAGGTAACACCGTATATTTAAAAGTGTTTGCCGATCCACTATTAACTAAAACTGTTTTTCCTCGATCTTGAATTACGATAACTGGCTCTAGCTGACTGGGTATAACGGTAATCTGGGTTAAATTAAAGTGTTTATAGCCTATGGGAATGATAATCAAGCTAATAATTAATAATAGTATCGATCTCCACTTATTACGCCATTTTTTATCTAACCAAACGAAAAATAATAAACTATAAATGATCGATAAAATACCAAGAGAAATTTGTCCGATCACCCAAGAACTTCCTGGTAAACTAGTAAATAAGTTGACTGCGGTAATTAGTATTTTTGTGGGATATAACAGTAGCCAAGCGATCGCACTTCCTGCAATGGGTAGAATCAATCCTGCGATCGCACTAATCATTCCCCCCAAGCTAATTACCACAATCAAAGGAGTACAGAGGATATTAACTATAATGCTGTAGGTAGCCACAATATTAAATTGATAACAAAGTAAAGGTAGCACCCAAATGGAAGCAGCCAAAGGTACAGCGATTGAAGTGGCAATTGTCGGCGGTAGCCAGTCTAATGAACTCTGCAACCCTGGCATAGTTACAATTAAGCCAAAAGTTGCCAAAAAACTCAGCTGGAAACCCAAATCGCCAACGAACAACGGATTAAATAGCAAAATAAGCGTCGCTACTAATAACAAAGAACCCAAAGGTTTGACTTTTGTTGCCAGTGTCATCGCAACTAATACTGCAGATCCCATCAAACAAGCTCGCAATACAGAAGCTTGAATCCCCGTTAAACCCAGATAAACTATCAAGGTAGATATACCAATAATCAATCGAGGTTTGGCTCTCAAACGATTGGTCAGTTTTAAAATCAAACCCAATAATAAAGAAACGTGAAAACCCGAGGCAGCCAAGACATGAGCCAATCCAGCTTCAATAAAGCGATCGCGCAGATCGGCGGGTAAATCCACCGCTTTACGTCCCAAAACCATCGAACTAACTAATTGTCCCTCAGGACTACCCAAACCCCGCAAATGACTCCTGACGATGCGTCTTCTAAGTTTCCACCATCTCAGTCTGGGTTCGTCAAGAGAATGGTCGATTACTTCTAATCCCTGCATACCTGCAAAAATTCCTTGACGAGCAAGATACTTCCCAAAATCAAAAGCACCAGCAGTGGTGGCAGCTTGGGGTATATATAAAATTCCTTTAAGCTTAATTTCTTCCCCCAGATTGATTCCCGTACTCTGCAACAGTGGCAGACTGACATAGAGTTTTCCCGATACTGGTTCGTTGTGGTTAATTTCTGTTGCTTTGAGCCAGAACTTAATTTTGTGGCTCGCGTTTAACCTGGGTTCGCTGATAACTTTGCCTACTACGGTAACTACTTCATTTTCTACCTTAGAAACTTGATAAACAACATCCTTGGTATCTGGTTGGGGAATTCGTAATTGAAAATACAAAATAGCCAAGATGGCAACTATAGTTGCAGCCCACCAAACTTTAAGCGATATTCTTAGCTTTCTCAAAACAATTCCAATTATTACAACTAATCCACTCACTAGTGCGATTTGTTGTAGTAACTGCTCGGCTGTAATACCCGAAGTTGTCACAGTCAAAAAATTAGTGACTAGCAAACCGACTATGTACGCCAAACAAATAACGATCCAACTAATGGGAGTCATAGCACTGTAAGTACCTATTTAAGCCATCCCAGTAAAACATATCGCCATAATTTACGCATCTCGAACAAAGAGCAAAAACCAAAAAGCGATCGGTCGAATAAACACAATTCATAAAAACCTTGGTTTGTGATCTCAATAGTTGCCTTTTTTACAAAACTTAATACAATAGGGAAAGAAGTAATAAGTATATGTGCTTAAAATGGAAACTTTTCAAATACCCTGGTTAACAGCCACAATTGTTTTACCTTTAATAGCTGCGATCGCAATTCCCCTCATTCCTGATAAAGAGGGCAAAACAGTCCGTTTATATGCCTTGTGTGTAGGATTAGCCAATTTAACCTTAATGGTTTACGGATTTTGGAAAAATTACAGTTTTAGCAATACAGACTTTCAACTACAAGAGACATATACTTGGATTGCCCAACTAGGTTTAAACTGGTCGGTAGGTGTTGATGGTTTATCGATGCCATTAATTCTGCTATCGGGTTTAGTTACTACCTTGGCAATTCTGGCTTCTTGGAAAGTAGACCGCAAACCCAAACTTTATTACGCTTTAATTTTAGTTTTATATAGCGCGCAGATTGGCGTATTTGCCGCACAAGATTTATTATTATTCTTCTTGATGTGGGAAATCGAATTAGTCCCTGTTTATCTTTTGATTTCTATCTGGGGTGGTAAAAAACGTCTTTATGCAGCAACCAAGTTTATTCTATATACTGCCTTAGCATCAATCTTTATCCTAGTGGCAGGTTTAGCTTTAGCATTCTATGGCGACAATTTAACTTTTAACATAGCGGAACTAGGATTAAAAGACTATCCTTTATCTTTAGAATTATTAGCCTACGTCGGATTCTTAATTGCTTTCGGTGTCAAACTACCAATCTTTCCCCTCCATACCTGGTTGCCCGATGCCCACAGTCAAGCTTCCGCACCAGTTTCGATGATTTTGGCTGGTGTACTGCTAAAAATGGGTGGATATGGCTTAATTCGCTTCAATATTGAAATACTGCCCCACGCTCACATCAAATTTGCTCCTTTATTAGTAATTCTGGGGGTAATTAATATTGTTTACGGTGCATTCACTGCATTTGCCCAAACCAACCTCAAACGTCGCCTCGCATCTTCCTCCATCTCTCATATGGGTTTTGTCCTGATTGGAATTGCTTCCTTTACAGATTTAGGTCTCAATGGAGCAATGTTACAGATGTTGTCCCACGGTTTAATTGCTGCTTCCTTATTCTTCCTCTCGGGTGCAACCTACGATCGCACTCATACCCTAATGATGGACGAAATGGGTGGTATGGCGAAAACAATGCCCAAAACATTTGCCATGTTTACAACAGGTGCAATGGCTTCTTTGGCTTTACCTGGAATGAGTGGTTTTGTAGGGGAGTTAACCATCTTTTTGGGAATTGCTACCAGCGATGTCTACAGCCAAACATTTAAAGTGGGAATCGTCTTTTTAACTGCGGTGGGTTTAATTTTAACTCCCATCTATCTACTATCGATGTTGCGCGAAGTGTTTTATGGAGAAAGTAAAGTCGATTTTAAAATAGATCGCTTTCAAGCAGATGCTCAACCCCGCGAGATATTTATCGCGACCTGTTTGTTACTGCCCGTAATTGGGATCGGTTTGTATCCCAAGATAGCGACTACTACTTATGATTTCAAAACAACCGAAATCGCTTCTAAAACTCGTGCAGCTTTGCCTGTAATCGTCCAACAGCAAACCAATAATAACGATCGTGCTTTTATCTCTGCTTTACCAACGTCAGGGGATCTAGCAATCTTAACTGCACCCCAACTACCATAGGGTAATATTTTTCTCAAACACATGACTTAAAATCTTCTTTACAAGTCCCGCACTATATTGTCAGTAGTGTGGGACTTTTTTCAGCAATCTATTTTTGCAGCGATCGCGAGTGGGGCAACTATAGGATTAGGTGCTGTATCAGTCAAACGTTAGAAGCGTCCAGTATCTTTGATTGTTTTTGCTGCCTCTTCTTTATTTATATTTTAAACTAACTCTAGATAAACCAATTTGATACCTCAAAACTATGAGCGATGCACCCTTGAGTCCAGAACAAGTCTTAGAACAACTCCATTGGCGTTATGCTACCAAGAAATTCGATCCGAGTAAAAAAATTAGCGATGCTAATTGGAAAACCCTAGAGCAAAGTCTGGTTTTGTCTCCTTCGTCTTTTGGTTTACAACCTTGGCAGTTTTTCGTCGTCCGCAATCCTGAAATACGTCAGCAACTTTTAGAACATTCTTGGGGACAAACACCCGTAGTCAATGCTTCTCATTTAGTAGTATTTGCGATTAAAAAAGATCTCAATAATAGTGATGTCGATCGCTATATTGCCAGAATGGCAGAAGTACAGCAAGTACCAATAGAAAATTTGGCAGGCTTTAGTAAAGTAGTCAAAGGTTTTCTCAGCAATCCTGATTTTGATATAAATCATTGGGCGGCAAAGCAAGTCTATATTGCTTTGGGCTTTTTTATGACTTGTGCGGCAATGCTAGAAATTGATGCTCTACCTATGGAAGGTTTTGTTCCCGCTAAATACGATGAAGTTTTGGGTTTAGCTGAGAAAGGATATCAATCCGTAGTATTATGTCCTGCGGGATATCGCGCTGATGATGATAAATATGCCAACAGTCCTAAAGTGCGTTTCCCTACCGAACAGATAGTACAGTATTTAGATTAATTCATTTGGGCGACTGATAATTTTCTCGGACTACTTGCTTAAAAGTAGTCTTTTTTTTATTGACGTTTATTTTATCGAGACAAACTTACTATACTTAATATAAGTAGATAAAACACAATAAAACTTAATTTTACTGTCAGTTATTCATCATCTGACCTATTGCAATCATTTCTATCAATATTCATGCAATCAACTCCCAATCTAGACCAATTTATTCCCGAAGAACTAACTAGAATAGCCTATCAAGGCTTTCAAGAAAGCAAAAAAGCATTTGGCTTTCTACACAAACAAATAAGCGATCGCTTGACCAATACAATTGTCCCAGAACAAGCCACAAAAAGTAAGCCTCTTTCTCCCGAAGTATTTGAAAAGCTCCAAGTACGACTAAAATCTTTAGAAGAAAAAGACTGGCAAGATGCTCAAAATGGAGTTTATCCTAGTAGCTTGTTGTTCGATAATCCTTGGTCTGACTTTTTTCGCTATTATCCTGAGTTATGCTTGGATATGGTGAAAATTTGGGATCGTCTACAAAAGAAAGAATTTCAAAAATTTGATAATGCGATCGATCGCACGGGCTATCCTGACTACTATCTGCAAAACTTTCACTACCAGACAGATGGTTACTTAAGCGATATGTCTGCCAATCTCTACGATTTGCAAGTAGAAATTCTCTTTAATGGCGCAGCAGACGCGATGCGCCGTCGCATACTCGCACCTCTAAAACAAGGATTACAGGCTTTTGCCAGCTTACCTCCCCAGCAAATCAAAGTGCTAGATATAGCTTGTGGTACGGGACGCACCCTACGGATGATTCGAGGTACTTTACCCCAAGTAGCTTTGTTTGGTACAGATTTATCTCCCGCTTATCTACGCAAAGCCAATCAAGTGCTGTCTGAGATACCAGGAGAATTGCCCCAACTACTGCAAACTAATGCAGAATCATTACCCTACCAGGATAACTATTTTCATGGATTAACTTCGGTCTTTTTGTTCCATGAATTACCAGCATCCGCAAGACAAGCAGTAATTAACGAAGCATTCCGCGTTTTGCAGCCTGGAGGTGTATTAGCAATTTGTGATTCCATACAAGCAACAGATTCCCCTGATTTCCAGGAGATGATGAACAACTTTCCCTCTATTTTCCACGAACCTTATTATCGTCACTATACTACTGATAGTCTTGAAGAACGTCTAAGGCAAGCAGGATTTATCAATCTTCAGGTTGAAAACCATTTCGTTAGCAAATACTGGACTGCATATAAACCAGTGGTTTAGAAAGACAAAACAACACCAAAAACAAATCGCAGTTACATTTCAATTAATACGAAGTGTAGCTGTGTTCCTCTTTTTAATCGAAAGTTAAACTAAAATTAGAAGACAAAATACAGTAGATAAACGATAAATAACAGTGAATGAGCGTTTCAATAAACTACGCCAATACAATACTTCTGGTCTTGGTTGTTGGGTAAGCTTAATTATCTTTGCCCTAATTGTCGGTAAAATTGGTTTGGGAGGAGTAGTGAGTGGCTTTTTGATTCTGATCGCCCTTTTCTTTCTCGTCCCCGTAATTGGTTTTTGGGGCTTTCAATGGTGGCTCAAACAAAAAATAACTCAAGCTCAATGTCCCGTATGTGAGTATGAATTTACTGGACTAAAAAACACTGAATTTAATTGCCCCAGTTGTGGAGAAAGCCTACGGGTAGAAGGTGATCGCTTTACCCGTATGACACCGCCTGGAACTATAGATGTAGATGCCGTGGAAGTATCAGTACAGCGGATTGAAGAAGAAAACTAAATTCCTAAATCAATTATCAGTAGAAATATCTAGCACAAACTGATGTTGTTGACCCGAGCGATCTCCTACATAAATATCATAGTTGCCTTCTTCCCAAACCCCTGAGATTTCTGGTTTTAAGCCCGAAATTTCATCTCCCAAGACACAAAAACTATCCCCAGAATTGGGACCTAATACCAATAATGTAGGTTGACCTCCATCAGATTGTACTGTTAAACGCATATAGTCAACTCTTTGGTTTAACTTCATTTGATGGTTGGGGCGAGAAGCAATAAAACCGCATCCTTGGCTGTCAATTGAACCTCCAGATTGACCTTTAATGATACTATCCCCTTCTGCCAAAGTTGCCTGAGGATAAATTGATAATATTGCTAGGTATAAAATCAAGGTATTGATAATTTTTAACTGAGATGAGTAAACTTTTCGTAAAGTTGAAAGATTAAATACTGTCATTATAATTACGAGTTTAATTAGTTTGAAGAATACGAATAAAACTAGCTATAAATTAAAGAATAAGTATATGAATCAATTGTATTAAACTAAAAGACGTATTTACACGAATGTTGTTCCACTTAGACAAGAGTCATATTTAAGTATTTTTAGCTAGAAGAAAAATCACAGATAAAATATTTTTATAAAAAAAGCCCTGCAATAAAACAGGACTGTTGTTTGTTTGACAAGTTATTTATCGACCAAATAATTAACCAATTACTTCTTTCGCTTTTGCAACTACGTTATCAACGCTGAAGCCGAATTTTTCCAAACATATTGCACCAGGAGCAGAAGCACCAAAGCGTTCGATACTTACCGAGCCACCTTCAAAGCCGACATATTTCTCCCAACCAAAGCTAGTGCCAGCTTCAACAGATAAGCGTTTGCCAGCAACTTTAGGTAATACGGAGTCTTGATAAGCTTCATCTTGAGCTTCAAATACTTCCCAGGAAGGCATGGAAACAACGCGAACCTTTTTACCTTCGGCGATTAGTTTTTCCGCAGCACCAGCACAAAGCTGTAGTTCGCTACCAGTACCAATTAAGATAATATCCAATTCTTCAGGAGCAAAACCACAGGAAAGAATATAACCACCTTTAGTCGCCTTTTCTATAGAGCTTCCTTTTAAGTTAGGCAAGCCTTGGCGAGAGAATGCCATTAAAGTAGATTCGTTGTTCTTCGCTTTGGCGATCGCAACTTTATATGCTGCTGAAACTTCGTTACCATCAGCAGGACGATATACGGTTAGATTGGGAATAGCTCTTAAAGAAGCTATAGTTTCTATGGGCTGGTGTGTGGGCCCATCTTCACCCTGTCCAATGGAGTCGTGAGTCATTACCCAGATTGCGCCTACTTCAGAAAGAGCAGATAAACGAATGGCAGCACGCATATAATCGGTGAAGATTAAGAAGGTTGCACCGTAAGGGATTAATCCAGAACGGTGTAAGGACATACCGTTACAAATTGCACCCATCGCGTGTTCTCTTACACCAAAATGAACGTTACGGTTTTGGTATGCTCCTTTTTGGAAGTCACCATAGCCTTTTAGTTCTGTTAGGTTGGAGTGAGTTAAATCCGCAGATCCACCAATTAATTCGGGGAGTACGGGGGCTAATTTGTTAAGACAAGTTTCGGAATGTTTGCGAGTTGCTAGAGCTTTATCTTCGGGAGTGTAAGAAGGTAATACGTCCGCCCAACCATCAGGGAGCTTTCCGCTTAGATAGCGTTCAAATTCTGCGCCTTCATCAGCATACTTAGCTTTATAGTCAGCTAATGCTTTATTCCATTCTTCTTCTTGGCTAGCACCACGCTCGACTGCTTTTCTCATGTGGTTGAGGGCTTCGTCGGGAACTTCAAAAGGCTCATAAGTCCAGCCTAGGTTTTCACGAGTTAGTTTGATTTCATCTGCACCAAGAGCAGCACCGTGAATACCAGCGGTGTCTTGTTTGTTAGGCGCACCATAACCAATGGTAGTAGTTACCTTGATCATTGTAGGCTTGTCAGTAACAGACTTTGCCTCTTCAATTGCTTTAGAGATCGCTTCTAAATCTGTGTTTCCGTCTTCTACATGAAGTACGTGCCAACCATAGGATTCAAAACGTTGAGAAACGTCTTCGGTGAAGGCTACATCAGTTGAACCATCAATAGAGATGTGGTTATCGTCATAAAGAGCAATTAGTTTGCCTAGTCCTTGGTGTCCAGCAAAGGAAGCAGCTTCGCCAGAAATACCTTCCATGTTACAACCGTCCCCTAAAATCACATAGGTATAATGATCGACGATGGTAGCATCGGGTTTGTTGAATTTAGCAGCTAAGTGAGCTTCAGCTAGAGCCAAACCAACACCATTAGCAATACCTTGACCCAAAGGCCCTGTAGTTACTTCAATACCATCGGTAACAAAGTTTTCGGGGTGTCCTGCGGTGCTAGAACCCCACTGACGGAATTGCTGAATATCTTCAATGGATACGCTATCAAAGCCAGCAAGATACATTAAAGCGTATTGCAGCATCGAACCGTGACCAGCAGAAAGCACAAAGCGATCGCGATTGAACCACTTGGTGTTTTTGGGATTAAACTTCATGAACTTATCCCACAGCACAAATGCCATTGGGGCAGCTCCCATAGGTAGCCCTGGGTGTCCAGATTTAGCTTTTTCTATTGCTTCTATTGCTAAAAAACGAATTGAATTTATACAAAGTTCTTCAACTGATTTGCTTGATTGGGTGGCAACTACCATATTCGTTATATAAATAAACTACGATAAAACAAAATTTGAACCAGCTTCGATCACACCTAGAAGAAGTAAGTAAGTTTTCTAAACTATTTCTTTAATAAGCCGTCTTCTCTCCTATCTTCTCATCCTAAATGCGGCTCTAGCAAGTTCTCTTATTTTTTGTGGGACAAACAATTTTTCATCATCCTATTATGATGATGTATTATTTATCAAATTATTAGGGGACAAAACTACTATTTCTCTCTAATAAATAGTATTGAGAAAATTAGCTATATTTTTAACCGTACTTTTTAAAGGCTAGAGTAACATTGTGACCGCCAAAACCAAAGGAATTTGATAAGGCTACGTTTACCTGATGCTCGCGACTGCTATTAGCAATGTAATCTAGGTCACACTCATCATCGGGATTCGCCAGATTGATTGTAGGCGGCACTTTATTATGTTGAATTGCCATGACTGTAGCTACCGCTTCAATACCTCCCGATCCTCCTAGTAAATGACCCGTCATGGACTTAGTGGAACTGACTACAATTTCTTTGGCTCTGTGTCCCAAAGCCTTTTTGATTGCTTGGGTTTCGTTGGAGTCATTGGCTTGGGTGCTAGTACCGTGAGCGTTGATATAATCTACTTCGTCTGGGGTTATTTCGCCGTCAGCTAAAGCTAATTCGATCGCCTTGGCTGCGCCTTGACCTCCTGGTACGGGAGAGGTCATATGATAAGCATCGCAGGTCATGCCGTAGCCTACAATTTCAGCGTAAATTTTTGCTCCACGAGAGAGAGCGTGTTCTAGTTCCTCTAGAAAAAGGATACCCGAACCTTCTCCCATCACAAATCCATCGCGGTCGCGATCGAATGGTCTACTCGCGTTTTGAGGGGCATCATTGCGCGTTGAGAGAGCTTTTGCCGAACAAAAACCTGCAAAAGAAAGGGGGGTAACTGCTGCTTCTGCACCGCCACAGATCATGGCATCTGCATAGCCTCCTTGAACGAGACGAAAGGCATCGCCGATGGCGTGAGAGCCTGCTGCACAGGCAGTTACCGTACAAGAATTTGGTCCTTTTGCTCCAGTATGAATTGCCGTTAATCCTGCTGCCATGTTGGAAATCATCATGGGGATGGTAAACGGGCTAACTTTTCTTGGTCCTTTGGTGAGTAGGTTTTCGTTCTGGTCTTCCATTACTTTTAGACCTCCTACCCCAGTACCAATTAGCACTCCTACTCGATCAGCATTGAGATCGTCAATGACAAACTTAGCATCTGCGATCGCCTGCTTACTGGCACATACGCCAAATTGAGCAAAACGATCCATTCGCTTGGCATCTTTTTTATCTAGATATTGATGGGGATCGAAATCCTTGACCTCCGCAGCAATTTGACAAGCATGTTTTGAGGCGTCAAATAGGGTTACGGAGCCTACCCCATTACGCCCTTGCAATAGCCCATCCCAATATTCTGCTAAATTATTACCGATGGGAGTAATCGCACCTAAGCCTGTAATTACGACCCGTTTGTTTTGCCTATTTGTCATATTCGCTCGCCTTACATTCTTGTCTGCTAATATCTGTTTGAGGCTGCTGTGGGAGTGTTTTTTCCTATAGGATAACTATCTTATATGATGCAGCAAGGTAGCCTATTTTCTCACAGAGACTAAACCAATCGTTTTTCAAGATAAATTTTAAAGTTTGAATTGTAACTGTCAACAACTAGTTTAGTCTTGTTATCTAGCAGCCATCATCAACTCGAATAAAATTAACAATTTACGAAATTAAGTTATGCAGCTGCCCCTGTTTCTTCACTAATATGCTCCACTGCCTTACCTACTGTGTCTATTTGCTCGGCCTTTTCATCAGGAATTTCAATATCAAATTCTTCTTCTAAAGCCATGACTAATTCTACTGTATCTAAAGAATCAGCACCTAAGTCATTAGCAAAACTTGCTTCTGGTGTTACTCGATCTGCCTCAACTTCTAGTTGATCGACTACGATACCTTTTACTTTTTCAAAAATTTCTTGGTTCATTGGTTTTTTCCATTAAATAACCCAATCTAATACGATAAACTTCTGTTTAATATAAATCGACAGGGTTGTTTTCTAATTAATGCTGGCTTAGTTTAAAAAGCGGCAACTTTTATCTTATCTGAAAGGGGGACAAAGTTATAACGAATGCTTCTTTAGGGTTGAAAAATCGAATGTTTGAGATAGGAATGAGCTTTTAGCCTACCGAAGGAAATCCTTTCGAGCTAAGCTCTAAGCCTTTGCCAGATTTTTCAGTCTCCTCAATCTCCTAAATCTCCTCAATCAAGATTGTAATAATTTTATTTACTCTAAAAATCTTTATTTCCAGGAATAAACGGAAGGTTACTTTATTCAAAATAATTCTTCCGTCTACAAAGATTGTCTATTAAATCAAGTTTGTTGACTAACCTCTAGGAGTTCTTGCTTTGCTAGCCATATCTTTAAATTTGTTTAAACTAGGACCAGGGCGACGACGATATTTAGTCACCGTAGGCATTAAGTTATCTGTTGCAAAGGTCTGTTCTGCTTTAGTACCGTCACTGTTAAGACCTGCTGAACCTTTGTTATTGTACATAGCAGCGACCCAAAACGGAGGCTCGAAAGATGATGCCCCCGAACTCTTTGGAGAAGACTTGGCTTTTTGTTGAGGTTGTTCGGTCTTGGTTTCTTGGCTCTTTTTGCTAGTTTTTTTACTTGATTTAGTCTTGGATTCGGTTTCGGTTGTGGTGGTAGATTGTACTTTATCTTGAACTACATTTTTAGCCTTTTCGGCAGTTTTGACTGCTTGTTCTACGGGTTTGGATTCGAGTATTTCTGTGGCTTTTTCTTGAACTACATCTTGAGCTTTTTCGGCAGTTTTAACTACTGCTTGTACGGGTTTTGATTCTCCTAATTCGTCTAATTCTAAATAGTATTTACTATCAGAATTAAATATTTTTTTGAGCATTTGCATAGCTTTAGTTGACTCCTACAAGTGATATATAAGGAAATGTTGTTACCAAAGATAATTAAGTATTGATAGTTTCTCTTTAAAAAAGTAAATACTTTACTAGAAAACTTAGAGATCGGCTTTCCAGAAAAACTAGGCTTCAGTTACACCTTTATTTAGATATTTAGAGATTGGGATCTAGGTTGACGATCTCCTGCTCTATTGAGGTACTGAGAACGGGAAAACACCAACTTAAAAAATTATTAGCTATCCTTATCAAGCCAGAAAACTAAAGTTATCGCAATCATACGTCACAAAAATTAATCAAAAAATCTCTTTACTAGCTTGTTACTGGGGAATTTTATTGAAAAAAGTTAAGAGTACTCATTTAATCCAGACAGTTTTGATATTGACAAACTCATGAATTCCTTGACTGCTCAATTCTCTGCCATAGCCCGAACGCTTTATTCCCCCAAAAGGCAAGCGAGGATCGGACTTAACCATGCCGTTAATAAATACTGCTCCTGCTTCAATTTCATTAATTAGGCGATCGCTTTCCTCTGGGTTACTTGTCCAAGCACTAGCACCCAAGCCAAAAGGAATATTATTAGCTAAAGCGATCGCCCCATCGAGATCTTTTACTCTAAATAACAATGCTACTGGCCCAAAAAACTCTTCTTGAGCAGTGGGAGAGTTAAGGGGAATATCCTTTAAAATAGTAGGCTGATAGTAGTTACCAGGACGGTCTGTAATAGGTTCTCCGCCAATTAAAATCTTTGCCCCTTGAGCGACGGCATTTTTAACTTGTTGGTCTAATTCCGAGCGAATTGTAGAGGTAGCTAAGGGCCCGATATCCGTATTTTCATCCATCGGATCGCCAATGGTTAACTCTTGGAATTTTGCTATTAAGAGAGATTCAAAGCGATCAGCAATAATATCTTGAACGATAAAGCGTTTTGCTGCAATACAAGATTGACCGTTGTTAAGCATTCTAGCTTTAACTCCAATATCAACCGCCTCTTCAAGATCTGCGCTGGCTAAAACAATAAAAGGATCGCTACCGCCCAATTCCAAAACTACTTTTTTGATTTGTTGTCCTGCAACGGAGGCTAAAGCCATTCCTGCTGGTTCGCTTCCTGTTAGGGTTGCTGCCTTGACGCGATCGTCTTCGACAATTGCTTTTACTTGACTCGCGCCAATTAATAAAGTTTGAAATGCGCCTTCGGGAAAACCAGCTTGAGTCAGAATATCTGCGATCGCCAAGGCACATTGAGGCACATTAGAAGCATGTTTGAGAATGCCTACGTTACCTGCCATCAATGCGGGGGCTGCAAAGCGAAATACCTGCCAAAACGGAAAATTCCAAGGCATTACAGCCAAGATTATTCCCAGGGGTTGATAAGCAACATAACTATGGCTAGCATCGCTTTCAAGGGAAAGATTAGCCAAAAATTCGGGGGCTTGTTTGGCATAAAAACGACAGACGAGGGCGCATTTTTTTACTTCGGCGATCGCGCTTTGATAAGTTTTCCCCATTTCTGTTGTCATTATTTGGGCGAACTTAGCCGTATCTTTTTCTAAAATATCCGCTGCTTTGTTTAACCACTCACCTCGTCGGGTAAAAGTAGTCTGACGATACTCCTGATAGGTTGATTCTGCCAAAGCAAGTTTAGACTCAATTTGATCATCAGTCAGGGGGGAGAAAGTCTTCAGAGTCTCTCCTGTAGAGGGATTAATAGTTGCGATCGCCATGATTCTGGTAGTGTTTTGAATGGTTAGGACACAAGAGCTATTAGCTTAAAAGTAGCAAATATTTTAATATAATCGCGTAATTTGCCATTCTAGTATCGGAAATATTTTAAAAAATAGTGTATTTAAAAAAATAGTGTCGCCGAATTCCCAAACTATACTAAAAAAAAAGCATAGCTATCAGAAGTATGACGACACATTTACTAGCTGCAAGCCTTTCCCTATAAACCTCAAGCCAATTTATATTCAACTAAAAATATTTATTTTTAATAAATAAATAAGTGTTATAAAAAATGCACCGCTTTCAAGAATAAAATTTTATCTATAAAAGCGAAGCAAGAGCAAGGGAGCAAGGGAGCTTAAAGCTTTAAATTAATAAGCAAGACCCATACTACGAGTAGTTTCCGCACCAAGATAGACGCGGATACTCAAGAAGTCGGTAGGACAAGCTGTTTCACAACGCTTGCATCCTACACAATCTTCTGTACGGGGAGAAGAGGCAATTTGACCAGCTTTACAGCCGTCCCAAGGTACCATCTCCAATACGTCTGTAGGACACGCTCTAACGCATTGAGTACACCCAATGCAAGTATCATAAATTTTGACGCTATGGGACATTAGAATATAAGCTCCAACTGCGAATGAATGTTATTGTTTTTAGTATTCTAGATAGAATCAAGGGCTAGTTTACCCTATGCCTTATTCTCACTCGGCAAAAGACGAGATAACTTTAAATTCTGTAACAACCAAGTCTAATTAGCTCGCTATTTTGTTGATTAAGTTTAATATTTCTTAAACAAAGTACTTATTTAGTAGTTAGTTGTTCTGTTAGGTAGGATAACTGTAGTAATCACTAGTAGTTATGGTGGATTTTAATAATAGACAAAGATCGCAAACCCTTCCTCCTGAAACTAGGCTGGTCAATAGCTATTATGGTTTGATGGATTTGCATCCTTCAGCGTCGACGATCGCCATTCGTCGAGCATATCGTCAGCTAAGTAAGAAATATCATCCAGATACTACCAAGCTGCCTCCTAATGTTGCAGTAGGTAAGTTTCAGAGATTAAATGAAGCCTATGCAGTTTTGAGTAGTCCTGAGGCGCGATCGCTTTACGATCTAAAGATTGGTTATTCTAGAGTGAATGTAATTCAAGCACCAAGTTGGTCTGATTCAGAAGAAAAACAATATTCTAGAACTGCCTACCTCGATCCTACGGATCGCCCCCTCTCTTCTGGGGAAATATTTATGTTGGTATTATTGGCTTTAACTTTTGCAGGTTGCTTGGTGTTGGTAGTAGTAGTTTCTTATTTTCGTTAAAAAAGAAAAAAGGATTGGCATTAACTCTGCCAATCCTCGATTATCTATCTCTAGTTAGATTTGTTTTATTTTTAACGGATATATTCTTTTAAGATACTGTTACGGTTGGGGTGGCGCAGTTTACGCAGTGCTTTTGCTTCAATTTGGCGGATGCGTTCGCGAGTGACATTGAAAATCTGCCCGATTTCTTCTAATGTTTTCATGCGACCATCATCTAAACCGTAACGCAAGCGTAGAACATCCCGTTCCCGAGGACTTAGAGTATCTAGCACGCTTTCTAGATCTTCTCTGAGCAAGCTTTTGGATACTTGATCCTCTGGGGTTTCGCCATCAGCTTCGATAAAATCACCCAAGCGAGAGTCTTCTTCTTTACCAATAGGAGTTTCTAAGGAAATTGGTAATTGAGCCGATTTAGCGATAAATCTGAGCTTCTCAATGGTCATTTCCATGCGAGTTGCAATCTCTTCTTCTGTAGGCTTGCGTCCTCGCTCTTGAGAAAGTAATTTAGTAGTTTTTTTAATGCGAGAAATAGTTTCATAGAGGTGAACGGGGAGGCGAATAGTACGAGACTGATCGGCGATCGCTCTGGTAATTGCCTGTCTGATCCACCAAGTTGCATAGGTAGAGAATTTATAACCTTTTTCGTGGTCGAATTTTTCTGCTGCTCTGATTAAGCCCAAAGAGCCTTCTTGAATCAAATCTTGGAATGATAAACCGCGATTCATATATTTTTTAGCAATAGATACAACCAAACGGAGGTTAGATTGCACCATCTTGTCTTTTGCTCGTCTACCAATAAACAAACGTCGGCGGAATTTGCCATATTCCATATCGACTTCTCTTGCCCACTCTTCATCAGTAGCTTCTCTACCCAAACCATCTTCTAAGCTATCTTTCAGTCTTTCTAGTTCCAAAAGATCGGCAATTTGACGGGCTAGTTCAATCTCTTCTTCTGCTCTTAACAGTCGAATGCGACCAATTTCTTGGAGATAAATACGAATAGAATCTTCTGTATAGGGTTTTTTTCTACCACGCTCGACACGCTTAGTGCCAGTGGCTTTTTTCTTCTTCCCTTTAGCTGCTGGTTTTAAGTCAACATCGTCTTGATTTTTTTTGGTATCTTCTTCGATTAGGCTCTCCCAATCGTTTCCAGGATTGGCGATTGTTGCTAGAACTTGATTAGCTTGGGTCATGCCGTTTTCCTCTTGCTCCTTCAGTGAAAATTTAATGATATTTATTTTAGTTAACTGTTTTAGTTCGTTGGAACTAGCTAGATTGTGTCCGATTACACCTTGTTTTACTCTTAGTTACTTTGTATTGCTTGTCGGTTAACAAACAACCTCAGTAACTGTTTAGTCTTAATCAAGACTGGGATCGGAGTGAGTGTTATTAACTAGAGTTGCGCAATTATTTCTCGATTTTAGCCTCGATCTGAATAACTTAGGTGAAGATTGGACTCGAATTAAAGGAAAAATTCTCTCTAAACATAAAGAAATCACAAAGTTTCCCTTATTTTTTACCCCTATGGCATTGTAAGCAATTTGACGGCAAATAACACGGATTGGCTTTTTCTTCTAGAAAAATGTCTGGTAAATATTATTGACATAATGACCAAATATGCCCAAAAAACACTACATAATCCCCTATAGGGGGATTGAAAAAAGGTGACAAAATTCATTATTACTAAAGAAAGGCAAAAAATCTAGGATTTAATTTTTTCATGAATAGAATTTCTCTACTCCTTTGTGGAATTACTTTGGGTTCAGTAATTTTAACTAGTAGCAGTCACAAAAACAGTAATAAAATTATGGCTGCAACGACAGAAGAGAATACCTTAGCACTAGTGGCTAATGGCGAAGATTTTGTTAGGCAAGGTTTTACCAGTAAAGATGGTTGGGAAATAAATTTCGACCGCGTATATGTAAACTTTAGTAATGCTGTTGCTTATTCTACTAAATCGTCTTTTGAACCCCAAAAAGGAGACACCAAAAAGAGCATTGACTATCAAAATAAAGTAGATTTTTTAACCGAGGCACAGACAACAGATCTGGCAGCGGGAAATGGAGAAGCCAAGCCTATTTTAGTTAGTGAAGTGGAGGTTAATACAGGTTTTTATAATGCTTTGAGTTGGAAATTGGACACGGCTGGGGGAGATAGTGCGATCGCAGGAAAAACGATCGCTTTGATTGGTAAAGCAGTAAAAGACGGACAAACGATTAATTTCGATCTGGGTTTTAATAATCCAACTGAATATATCTGCGGCGAATTTGTTGGGGACGAGCGTCAGGGAATTGTGACAGCAGATAGCCCAGGGCAAGTAGAAGCAACATTGCATTTCGATCACATTTTTGGCGATCTCGATACCCCCCCAGAGGAAGCTCTCAACCAAGATGCTTTAGGATTTGAACCCATAGCGAAATTGGCTAGTAATGGTACGGTCAATTTAGACGATACAGACTTGGCAAGTCAACTATCCCCCAAAGATTATCAAAAATTAACTAAAGCGATCGCTGGATTGGGTCATGTGGGAGAAGGACATTGCGTTATCAACCAACAATAACCAACGACCAATTATTGAGAAAATTAGGAGAAAAGCAATTAGTCTTCCAGGCAAATCTTACAATTTTTATTATTGTCCCTACAGTGATTTATGAATAGGTTTTACTTTTTGTTTGCTTTGTCACTGGCGATCGCAGTACCGAAGCAAGTTTTAGCTCACGGAGCAAATATTGAATATCAAGAAACCGAGGCTATTACTATTCAGGCAAAATATGATGACGGTAAGCCCATGGCAGATGCTCAGGTGGTAATTTATGCTCCTAGCGATCGCGCTAATCCTTGGTCAAAGGGAACAACCGATAAGTCTGGTAGTTTTACCTTTGTTCCCAATACCGATCCCGAAAATATTGGTGATTGGGATATCAAAGTGCGTCAATCTGGACATGGAGATATTACCAGTATTCCCATAAAAGATGGCAAATTAGCCGTCAATCAGATGAATACGGGTTCTCTTGGTGCTGATTATACCTCCGCTCAAAAATTAGTTATGGCTGCTGCGGTGGGGTGGGGTTTTATTGGTACAGGTTTGTTTTTTGCCCGCTCTAAGTCGAAGTAAATAGATTATTTTTGGTTAATTAATGCATATCCCCGATGGTTTTCTTCCCCCAAATATATGTCTTGCTGGCTATGCCTTAACTGGCGGAGTTACTTGGTATTCTCTACGAGAGATAAAACGGGACAATTATACACAAGCGAATATTCCCAAGGCTTCTTTATTAACCGCTGCTTTCTTTGTAGCTTCTCTGATTCATATCCCCATCCCTCCCACTAGCGTTCACTTGATTTTTAACGGTTTGATGGGTGCAGTGTTGGGTTTTTATGCTTTTCCTGCAATTTTAATTGGCTTGTTTTTTCAAGCAGTTATGTTTCAACACGGGGGAATGTCGACTTTGGGGGTGAATGCGATCGTTATAGGTGCGCCCGCGATCGCAGCACACCTGATCTTTAAGCAACGCGATAAGCTACCCTTGGCTTCGGATCGCTTTCTTCGCAAGAAGCAAGCTGTAACCAAAATCTTATCTTTTGCTGCTGGTGCGGGAGCATTATTACTATCAGCGACAATGTTCGCTGTGTTGCTAGTAACTAATATCTCTCCAGATATGGATGTAAACGCGGAAAGGACAGCTATTTTAATCTCAATGGGTAGTTATGCCATACAAGCAGCGATCGAAGGTGTATTTTGCGTAATGCTGATTTCTTTCCTCGAACAAGTAAAACCTGAATTGTTGCGATCGTCATCAAATAATTACTGACTTATTCAATGAAATTAGCACTAGATCGTTATGCTTATTTAGATTCTCCTCTCCATCGTTGGCAGCAGGGATATAAATTAATTGGCTTGTTGAGTTTGATTTTTGCCTTTGCCTTCGTGCAAAACATCTGGCTATTGCCAATAATGGTAACTATTACGGGAATTTTGTTTATTCTTTCAGAAATCCCTGTGTCATTTTTGATGACGCGGTTGCGCTATCCTAGCTGGTTTATCTTGGCGGTAATTATTTTGCTGCCCTTTGTATCGGGAGAAACCCCTCTGGTGCAATGGGGCTATGTAGCTATCAAAGAAGAAGGATGTTGGCAAGCACTATTAGTTTCGGTGCGTTTTTTCTGTATTTTAACCGTGAGCTTGGTGTTGTTTGGCACTGCTCCCTTTTTGAATAGTATTAAGGCAATGCGATCGCTTGGTTTACCCAGAGTAATTGTCGACATGACTCTCTTGTCATATCGCTATCTAGAGGAATTGGGCGAAATGCTGACTACTATGCAGCGAGCCATGAAATTGAGAGGATTTCAACCCAAAAAAATGACTCGTCGCAATTTAAAGGTGTTTTCTCAGTTGACTGGGAGTATCTTGATCAGGAGTTACGAACGCTCCTTGAGGATTTATCAAGCAATGATTTTACGGGGTTATGGAAGTCAGGTAAATGCCGAGGGGAAAAAGCAATTCAATTTCAGTCAAAGCGATCGCCATAGTCTGGTGGCAACCCTGATAACGTCGATCGCTGCTCTATTTTTGGTAATACTGCAAATACTGTTACCAAGCTTTTGAATTTTGTTTGGGCTTCTTGTCCGAACTTTATAATTACTACTCTGGGTTTTAAAAATAAATGAACGACTTAGTACAAACTGCAAATCAGCTATCTTTAAAAACTAAAGCAATTTCCATAAGTAATTTATGTTTTAGTTATGGCAAGGAAAGATCGATTCTCACCGACATTAATCTAGATATTAGTGCGGGGGAGACAGTTGGTTTGATTGGAGCCAATGGTGCGGGGAAAACTAGTCTGTTTTTGACTATATGTGGCATTCTGCAATCTACCTATGGTGAAGTACGATTATTCGATCGCCTTATTCAAGCAGGACAATTTAATCCCGAAATTGGCTTGGTATTTCAAAATCCAGACGATCAGTTATTTTGCCCCACAGTACGAGATGATATTGCTTTTGGCTTGGAAAATATCGAACTATCTCCCGAAGAAGTAGAAACTAGAATTAATGCTGCTTTATCTTTGACGGGGGTGACTCATTTAGCAGATCGCATTTCTCATCAACTTTCTGGAGGAGAAAAATGTATGGTGGCGATCGCTGCTGTCTTGGCTATGTTACCCCAAGTGGTACTTTACGACGAGCCTAGTGCTAATTTAGACTTGAGAGCCAGACGAAGATTAATTAAGTTTCTTCAAGCTTCCCACGAGACTATAATTGTTTCTTCCCACGATCTAGAATTGATCATTGAAGTATGCGATCGCGTAGTGTTGCTCAACCAAGGAAGAATTATCGCCGATGGTATTCCCGAAGAGATTATGAGAAATGAATCTTTAATGGAAGCAAATGGATTAGAAGTACCCCATTCTTTGACTCACGAGGGTTAAGAATCATAGAAATCAGTCATAAGAAGCAAAGCAGAGATATGAGTAGTATTCCACAGGATAGTAAAGACAAGATCTCAGAAGCCGAAGTACAGGAGATGATGCGATCGCTGTTGCACAAGGAAGGTACTTGGGTAGAATGGGGCAAAACCTGTCAAAAGCTACAAAAAGCAGGATATAGTACCCTGAAAATTTTTGAAGATACGGGATTTCAAAATAGCCAGCAGAATCAAGTGATTGTGGCTTCTCAGGTTTTTAATAACTTGATAGATGAAGGAGTAGCACCAGAAGTCTTAGATTATTTTAAAGGACCTCGTAGCGACGTATTATATGAATTTCGCTTGCTCAACCAAAAACAAAGAGTAGATGCTGCTATTTTGGCTTATAAAAAGCGGTTGAACATTGATGGGGCGCACTTGGTAACTAAGGCAATGAGAGATGTTTCGCGGATGTCTCAGTTACCCGAATCCTTTATGAATCACCCAGGAGATTGGGTGGCATATCTATCTTGGAAAAGAGCAAAAAGTCAAAAAGATCTGCAACAGCGATCGCGTTTAATCGCTCAAGGTTTAAAATTTGCTCATTCTGAAAGTGCCAGAAATGCGATCGAAAAACTGTTAAGTGACTTCAGTGTCTCCAAAGCTGTTTCCGAACCTCTATTGCCCCTCTATCGTTTGGAAACGGAGGAAGAATTACCTCGCATTGTTCCTTTAGCTGGTAGTTATCCTCTCAATAGCCAAGAAATAGCAGCGGTAAATCAAGTAGAAATTCAGCAACCTTTTGGTAATATAACTGCCAAAGATGGTAGTTACGTACCAGTTCCTGGTTGGCAGGTAGTTCTTAAAGCCCAAGATCCCGTTACTTACTTTTGTAAAAGCGATCGCTTACCCAAATCCTTATCGGGTAGGGTGGAAGAGGTATTGATTATGTTGGATCGTGCCAGCACTACTTGGGATGTTAATAGTTATTTTGTGGTAGAAAGAGGCGGTAAGCTAGAAATTTGCTGGTTTGAAACCGAACCCACAGAAACAATCGTCGGACAACTAGTATTAATTCTTCGTCCCAAGAAAATATTAGATGAAGGTAATTTAACCGAACCTTGGCAAATGGACGATTAAATTAAAGATATTAGAAAGATAATTAATGAGCTTGTTTAATTTACATTCACCCTTTGAACCCCAAGGGGATCAACCAAGTGCGATCGCCCAATTGACGGAATTTCTACAAGCAAATAATCGTTTCCAGACTTTATTAGGTGCAACGGGTACGGGTAAAACTTTTTCCATTGCTAATGTAATTCAAAATGTCCAGAAGCCGACTTTAGTTTTGGCCCATAATAAAACTTTAGCAGCACAATTATGTAATGAGTTGAGACAATTTTTTCCTGACAATGCAGTGGAATATTTTGTTAGTTATTATGACTACTATCAACCAGAGGCATATATTCCCGTCAGCGATACTTATATTGAGAAAACTGCCTCCATCAACGACGAAATAGATATGTTGCGCCACTCAGCAACGCGATCGCTTTTTGAACGCAAAGATGTAATTGTTGTGGCATCAATTAGTTGTATTTATGGTTTGGGAATGCCCGCCGAATATCTTAAAGCTGCCGTACCTTTAGAATTGGGGATGGAAATAGATCAACGAGAATTGTTGCGGGACTTGGTAACAGTACAATATTCTCGTAATGATATCGAACTAGAACGGGGTCGGTTTAGGGTCAAAGGAGATGTGTTAGAGATTGTTCCTGCTTACGAAGATCGGATAATTCGGATTGAATTTTTTGGCGATGAAATAGAAGCTTTGCGCTATGTAGATCCCGTGACGGGAGAAGTTTTACATAGTATGAATAATATTAGTATTTATCCCGCCCGTCACTTTGTTACGCCCCAAGAAAGATTGGAATCTGCTTGTTTGAATATTAAACAAGAATTGGAAGAACGTTTAATTGAATTAGAAACTAATAATAAACTATTAGAAGCCCAAAGATTAGAACAAAGATGTCGTTACGATCTCGAACTATTACAAGAGGTTGGTTATTGTAATGGGGTAGAAAATTATTCCCGACATCTAGCAGGAAAAAATCCAGGAGATGCACCAGAATGTTTGGTCGATTATTTCCCCGATGATTGGTTATTGGTCATCGATGAATCCCACGTTAGCGTACCTCAATTAAGAGGGATGTATAATGGCGATCGCGCCCGCAAAAAAACCTTAATCGAACATGGTTTTAGATTGCCTTCTGCTGCGGACAATCGTCCTTTACAAGCCGATGAATTTTGGCAGAAAGTAAATCAATGTATCTTTGTTTCTGCTACTCCTGCAAAATGGGAATTAGAACAGTCAGAAGATAGAATCGCCCAACAAATTATTCGCCCGACAGGAGTGATCGATCCCGAAATATTAGTTCGTCCTACTGACGGACAAGTCGACGATTTATTAGGAGAAATTCGCACCAGAACAATTAAAGAAGAGCGAGTTTTAATTACTACCCTGACGAAAAAGATGGCAGAAGATCTGAGTGAATATTTTGCCGAACGAGATGTTAAGGTGCAGTATCTACATTCAGAAATCAAATCGATTGAAAGAATAGAAATCTTGCAATCTTTAAGAAAAGGAGAGTTTGATGTTTTAATTGGGGTTAATTTATTGCGAGAAGGTTTGGATTTGCCCGAGGTATCTTTGGTGGCAATTCTTGATGCCGATAAAGAAGGATTCTTGCGATCGGAAAGTTCGATTATTCAAACTATTGGTCGGGCTGCTAGACACATTCAAGGACAGGCTATTTTATATGCCGATAACTTAACTAAAAGTATGGCAAGGGCGATCGAAGAAACAGAAAGAAGGCGTAATATTCAGATTGCATATAACAAGATGCACGATATTACTCCTAAAGCAATTATTAAAAATGAAGAGAATTCGATTCTAGCTTTCTTGGATATATCCCGTCGTTTGAGTTCCGAACAACTAGAGGAAGTTTACGAAAAATCTTACGATCTCCCCCTCGAAAAAATTCCTGAATTAATTGAACAACTAGAAGCCAGAATGAAAGATGCAGCTAAAAATTTAGAATTTGAAGAGGCTGCTAAATATCGCGATCGCATTTTAAAATTACGGGATAAATTATTAGGAAGAAATAATATTAATTAATATAATCAAATTTTTATGCCCATCACCGACTTAAACATTGATATCGCTACCTATATCGATCATACCCTCCTCAAACCCAGTGCCATTCCCGACGAAATCAAAAAACTATGCCAGGATGCTTGGCAATATAACTTTCCCGCCGTCTGCGTCTATCCTGTTGCTGTCATACAAGCCAGGGAATTATTACACGACAAACAACCTAACCTCTGTACTGTGATTGGTTTTCCTAGCGGTGCTGTCACTTCCTCCGTCAAGCTCTATGAAGCTCAAGAAGTGGTAGAAAATGGTGCAACGGAGCTAGATGTAGTTATCAATCTTGGTTGGCTCAAATCGGGCAAAACGAAGCAAGTATATGAAGAAATAGCGCAAATCTGCTCGGAAACAGGGCAAGTAGTCAAAGCCATTCTCGAAACTACCGTCTTGACTAACGAAGAAAAAATACTAGCAGCAGAAATATGTATGGATGCGGGGGCAGCTTATCTTAAAACTAGTACTGGCTGGTTTGGCGGTGCTACGGTAGAAGATGTCGAAATATTAGCCAAAATTACCAAGGGACAAATTGGCATCAAAGCTTCTGGCGGAATTCGTACCTACGAACAAGCGATCGCTTTAATTCAGGCAGGAGCAACTCGTTTGGGAACTTCTCGCGGGGTGGATTTGTTGCGTCAACAAAGTGAGAGTATTAAGTAAATAGCAAATAATAAGTATTAGCTAAATAAACAATGAGCCAAAAATATAAAGCCAGAGGAATTATTTTAAAAGGCTCGTCGATTAAGGAAAACGATCGCTTGGTAACGATATTAACTCCCGAATATGGTCTAATTAGAGCCGTTGCACCAGGGGCAAAAAAGCATAAGTCCAGTTTGCGGGGAAGGACGCAATTATTTGTAATTAATGACTTGTTGATCATTAGAGGAAAATCTCTTGATAAGCTAATTCAAGCGGATACTGTCTATACCTACCCTGGCTTGAGTAAAGATCTGGGGAAACTAGCTTCCGCTCAATATTTAGCAGAATTGGCTTTATCTCTGGCAGTAGACGAGCAACCCCAACCAGAATTATATGAGTTGCTCAACGAACACCTCCGCAGAATAGAAAGTTGCGATCGCAACGAGTCGATCTATCCTTATTTATCTCAAGCCGTATTTCATTTAACGGCGATCGCAGGTTTATCTCCTCAAGTGTTTAATTGCTATCTAACTCAGACAGAGATCGAGCCTAATATGACTACTTTTGCCTGGGAGGTAGGCTTTAGTTTTGAAGGGGGAGGAATTCTCGATTTACAAGCATTTCAAGCAGCACGAGCAAAAGATAGAACTAATCGAGACGAAGATTTAGAAGCTCGTTATAACAACCGTCTGCCTAAAATTAATTATCGCCTTGGCGGGTTAGAATTAGATTTATTGCAACAATTAAATCGTAATGGATTGCCATCTCTAGAAAATTATTCAGATACAGATCTTGAAATAGCTTGGATTAGAGTTGAAAGAATTTTGCGAGAATATATCCAATATCATACGGGTAAGACGATTCGTTCGGCTAATCTAGTAGATAACCTATACGTTGAGTTTTAAAGTCAAAATATAATGCGACTGTCCGAATCAGAAACATCTTTAGAGCCAGAAAATATATTAGAACAGCCAGATTCTCAGGGGTTTGCTCCTGTATTTAAAAATAACCGCTTTCTGATTTTATGGGGCGGTCAAATATTTTCTCAATTAGCAGATAAAATCTATCTAGTATTGACCATTGCGATCGTCGCCAATCAATTTCAATTACCAGGTCAACCCATCAGTAAATGGGTATCTCCCATCACCATCGCCTTTACCATTCCTGCGGTTTTATTTGGTTCTTTGGCAGGAGTATATGTAGATCGTTGGCAAAAAAAATCTATTTTAGTTATCTCCAATTTAATCCGAGGTGTTTTGGTATTAGCATTACCTGCTGTATTGCTATTTTCTCAGGGCAAAACTATTTTAGACATTATTCCTCTGGGTTTTGGCTTGATGTTGGCTATTACCTTCGCCGTATCGACCTTTACACAGTTTTTTGCCCCCGCAGAACAAGCGGTAATTCCTTTAATTGTTGATGACTGCAACTTATTAGCTGCCAATTCCCTCTACACCACCACCATGATGGCATTACTAATTGTTGGCTTTGCCATTGGCGAACCACTGTTACATATTGCCGACAATCTCGGTTTGCAGGCAGGTTTAGGCAATGGAATTGGTAAAGAAATATTGGTCGGGGGAGCTTATGCGATCGCTGGGATTATTCTTCTCGCATTGCAAACAGGAGAAAAATTACAAGATTCTGAGAAGGAACAACCCCATCCTTGGCAAGATATTAAAGATGGCATCAAATATTTAGGGAAAAATCAGCGCGTCCGCAATGCTTTAATTCAGTTAGTTATCCTATTTTCGATCTTTGCAGCTTTGGTTATCCTCGCCGTAAGTATTGCCGATCGCATTCCTCAAATAGAAGCGGAGCAATTTGGCTTTTTGCTTGCAGCAGCAGGAGTTGGTATGGGAGCAAGCGCAGCTATCTTGGGTAGTAAAGGACAAAACATTAGTCGTTCCCGTTTGAGTCTGATCGGTTCAATTGGGGTGGCTGGATCTCTGACGGGATTGTCTTTCGCGACTCAAAACCTTTGGTTTGCTCTAGTTATGACAGTATTGTTGGGTGCATTTGCTGCTTTAGTCGGCGTACCCATGCAAACCACGATCCAATCCAAAACCCCTGTAGAAATGAGGGGTAAAGTATTTGGCTTGCAAAATAATGCCGTGAATATTGCTTTATCTTTACCTTTGGTGCTAGCAGCAGAAGCCGAGACTCGCTTTGGATTACCCTTAGTTATCTTAGGCTTAGCGGCGATCGCCCTCTTGGGAGGAGTCTTAACTTGGTACATGATGCGAAATGAAGATTAGTAACTCTTGGTTACTGGTTATTCCGATAACTGGTAACTGAAGATACCGCAATCTGGTAAATTAACTAAAGCTGATAAATACTAATAATTAGTTAACAATACTAATTAAACCTCAATTATCTGTTGTAGTTGCCTAGAACAAAGAGCTTTTGAATGCATATCGCTTGGCTGGGAAAAAAATCACCTTTTTGTGGCAATGTAACCTATGGTCGCGAGATTACTAACGCGCTGTTAGATAGAGACTATCGGGTCAGCTTTTTGCATTTCTCTCAACCCCAGGGAAGTTACGAACATCACGAAGAATATGCCAAAAATCATCACAACTGGTCAAATTGTCGCGATATTCCCCTCCCTTTTATGTATAAGTCTCAGATTTATACCATACCTACCCTAAAATCCAGCAAGGTTTTATTGCGATCGCTCCGCAAATTAAAACCAGATTTGGTTCATGCTTCTTTGACTCTATCTCCCCTAGATTTTTTGTTGCCAGACATCTGTGAGGAGTTAAATATTCCTCTGGTAGCTACTTTTCACCCCCCTTTTGACAGCAAAATCCGCAATCTAAAGTCTAGTACCCAATACTTAACCTATCAGCTATACGCGCCGTTTTTAGCTCGCTATGACAGGGTAATCGTCTTTAGTGAAATCCAACGCGATTTATTGATCAAACTTCATGTACCAGGCGATCGCGTGGCTGTCATACCCAACGGGGTGGACGAACAGAAATATTCCCCTGGCTATTCTAATCTCAAGTATCAACTACAAACCAAAAAACTGTTTGTTTATCAAGGGCGTATTGCTACAGAAAAAAATATCGAAGCTCTCCTTAAGGCTTGGAAACTAGTAGATCTGGGGGATGATTGCCAATTATTGATGGTCGGAGATGGCCCCAATAGAGCCTCTCTCCAGCGGGATTATGGCAAAGAGCATAATATTATTTGGCTGGGTTTTGTATCGGAAGAACAACAGCGCATTAATATCTTAAGAGCAGCAGATGTTTTTATTTTGCCTTCTTTGGTAGAAGGTTTATCGATCTCTTTACTAGAGGCTATGTCTTGCGGGGTGGCTTGTTTGGCTACTGATGCTGGTGCTGATGGAGAAGTGTTGGAAAATGGTGCGGGAGTCGTATTAAATACTCAAGGAGTTACCGCCCAATTAAAGATATTATTGCCCCTGTTTCACAATCATCCTGAAATGACCAGTCTTTTGGGTAACAAAGCTCGACAAAGGGTTTTAGAAAGATACACTTTACGCCAAAACATTACTAAGTTAGAACTTTTATATTCAGAGTTAGCTAACAACAAGCAATTAATCGTTAAAAATTAATCGACAAAAACCTTACCTAAATAGTTCTGTAATAGTTCTACAGCGATCGCCTAGATCTTGAAATTTGGGCAGTCGTTTTATTTTTATGGCGAAAATATATGGATAATCTGCAATTAAACCTAAATCCAGAAACTCAATTAGTCACGGTTGACGATCCTTCCCCAACAATTTCTGTTATTTGGGATCGAGCAATACAACAAGCTGTCATCAAAGCAATTTCTGGCCCTACTATTGCTTCTCGTGCTTATGGAATGGTGCATACTGCGGTCTATGATGCTTGGTCGGCTTATGAAAATATACCGATTTCTACCAACTTAAATGACGATTTACAACGTCCTGAAGCAGAGAATACTTTAGCTAATAAAACCGAAGCTATGAGTTATTCTGCCTATGTCGTATCGATCGCTCTATTTCCCGAACACAAGGCAATTTTTGACCGAGTAATGTCCGATTTGGGTTATGAAACTACTCTAATTGACCTAGAATCTCCCGATCCTACTACCCCTCCAGGTATCGGGATTATTTCAGCCGAAGCTTTATTAGATTATCGCGATCGCGATGGTGCTAATCAATTAGGTAGAGAAATAAATGGCGACGGCACACCCTATTCTGACTATACCAACTATCAACCCATCAACGATCCAGGAAATATCACCCAAATCGATTCGTGGACTCCAGATATTCTAACCTTTGATGATGGAAAAGCGATCGCTCAATCATTTTTAACTCCTCATTGGGGACGAGTTACTACCTTTTCTGTTGATCGTGGCGATCGCTTTCGTCCCGCTCCCCCCGAACCTTTTTTATTAGTAGCAGGCGAGGTAGATCTACAAGCCAAAACGATTACTCTTGAAGATGGCATCGAGTTAGATATTTCTCCCGCATTAATCGGGACAATTATTAATCCTGAATTTATCGCTCAAACAGAAGAGGTAATAGACTACAGTGCCAACCTCACCGACGAACAAAAGCTGATTGCTGAATTCTGGGAAGATGGTGGGGGGACTTCTTTTCCCCCTGGGACTTGGATGACTTTTGGGCAATATGTTTCGGCGCGAGATGATAACACTCTCGATGAAGATGCACGCATGTTTTTTACTTTGGGCAATGCGGTTTTTGATGCGGGAATTGCTACTTGGGAATCTAAAGTCTATTACGACTATACTCGTCCCGTCAGCGCAATCAGAGAATTGGGGAAATTGGACTTAATCGGAGAGTACGATGAACAACTCGATGGTTATGCGATTGAAGCCTACGGCGATTATGGATCGGGGACAGAAAAGATTTTAGCTGAAGATTTTATTACCTATCAAACTCCTCATGCCGATTATTCTCCACCCTTTGCTGAATACACATCTGGTCATAGTGCTTTTAGTGCTGCGTCCGCAGAAGTGTTGCGGGAATATACTGGTAGGGATTATTTTGGGGCTTCTGTTACTTTCAACCCAGGAGAATCTCGCTTTGAACCAGATATTATGCCGATGGAGGCGATAACTTTAGATTGGGATACTTTTTCCGAAGCTGCGGATCAAGCAGGTATGTCTCGTCTTTATGGTGGCATTCACTTTAGTCAAGGAGATCTCAACGGTAGAGAAATTGGCAGGGAAGTAGGTCAAGCTGTGATAGACCGTACTGAATTTTATATAAATGGTGGAAATGGCAACGATCGAGATGAGGAAGAAATTTTAGGCTCAAATAATGATAGTATTATTTTTGAATTAGATAAATTATTTTATATTAATAATAATTGGAATTCGATCAAACGAGATTCAGTCGTAGATTTGTTTAATAGCGGTCGTGCCGTATTAGGGACAGAAAATAATACAGATCGATTATTTGATTATCTTGATGGAGTAAATGAGTTTCTATCAAAAAATAGTCTTATATTGAGCGATTTATTCTCCGATCGCAATTATTTTTAACAATAAAAAAACCGATGGTTAAAGTTAGTGTAATTATTCCTGGTTACAATGGCGATCGCTATATTGAAGATGCGATCGTCAGCGTTCTAACTCAAACCTACACTGACTACGAGATTATTGCGATCGATGATGGTTCTACTGATAATACCCATCGAGTAATTCAAAAATATGGCGATCAAGTTAAATACTTTAGCCAAACCAATCAAGGAGTAGCTGTAAGTCGCAATCTCGGATTGAGCAAGGCAGAAGGGGAATATATTGCTTTTTTAGACCAAGACGACGTTTTTTTGCCCGATAAACTGGCGGTTCAAGTAGCTTTATTGGATTCAAATCCTTCCTTGGGTATGGTTAATAGTGGCTGGCAAATTGTCGATCGCTATGGCAAAATCCAAGCAGCCGTCGAACCTTGGAAAAAAATACCTCAGCTTAGTTTAGCCGATTTAATTATCTGGAAACCTGTTTTTTTGGGTGCAATGTTATTTAGGCGATCTTGGCTGCAACGCACCGCAGGATTCAATCCCAACCTCGAACAAACCCCAGATGTCGACCTAGTCCTCCGTTTAGCAGCTATAGGATGTACCGCTGCTTGGGTCAAACAAACCACCGTAAAATATCGGCAACACGAAACTAACGCTTCTAAAAATAGCCTGTTGCAAGCTAAAGAATTAGATCGAATATTAGAACGATTTTTTACCCAACCTAATTTACCCTCAAAAGTAAAAAGCTTAGAAGCAGATTCTCGCTACCAAAGTCTTGTCTGGAGTGCTTGGCGACTTCAGCAAACGGGACATCTTCAGGAAATGTGTGACTTTCTGGCTAAATCGGGCAATTATAGTCAAAAATATCCCACAGAAATTATTATCAATTGGATTGAATCTTTCAAAAACTATTCTGCTGAATATGGCACGAGTTTTGATGTAATGGAACTTACCTCGTCTTCTCCATGGCAAGCCTTGATTCAAAAGTATTTATTTTAGGGCATATTAGATTAAATCCGTTTCGTATGTTAATAATTGCTAATTAATGAACTTAATTTGCCAAAAATCTATCCATTAATAATTAGCGATCGCCCTACATAAAATAAAGAAGCAACAATATGATTAAATTTAACCAAATTGTCCGCAACAAGTTCTTATTAATATTATTTAGCTGCACCTTAATCCTTTCTTTGGGCAATAGAGTTGATTCTCAAACCTCAATCATTGCTCAAAATTTCCTCAACACTAATTACGGTAATAACTATTACTCGGCGATGTTGGAAGCAGATCGTTTTTATAAGCAGGGAGATCTACAAACAGCCAAGCGAATTCAACAGAAAGTAAAGCCCGATTTTCCCGCATCTAATTCTGTACCTGTAGCAGTTAGCGATATAGCAAAATTACCTACTGTCGCCCGACAAGATTGGGATACTGCCACTCAAGCTATTAAAGAAGATCCTCAAGATGACAAAGAAGTTGAAACCAGAATTTTTGAACCCTTAGAAAGCTTGGTCGACAATTATCCTCAGTTTGTCCCCGCACATATCTTACTGGCAGACACTTACGACCTCTATGGTTGGGGAGATGACGCTTTAAATACTATAGAATTCGCATCTCAAATGTATCCTAGCAGAGAAGATATCTTAGATAAAAGAATCGAATTATTGCTAGCCTATGGCGAACCTTTAGAAGCCTCGATCGCATCTAGGGAATTTGTCTATAGCTATCCTAATTCCCCTAAATCTTCTACCTACCAAAGTGCTGCGGACGAATATTTCAAAAAATATCAAAGCAAACTAAAATCTAAAATTGCCAGAAATAGCGTTTTTGGCGGTATCGGTCAGGCTGCTATCGGTAATGAAGCGCAAGGAATAAACTTAGGTCAGATGTTGCTGCAAGGCGAATCTGCTACGGGTACTGCGATCGCCAATAGCTATAAAGCCCAAGCTAACATGATATCCGACCCCGTTCAGTTGTCATATATTCGAGGCATTGGTAACAAACTAGCTAAATTAATGGGTCGTAATGAATTTGAATATGAATTCAATATCATCGAAGATCCGACTCCTAATGCTTTTGCTTTACCTGGAGGAAAAATCTTTTTTCATACAGGAATGCTGGAATTAATGGATTCAGAGGCAGAATTAGCTGGTGTAATGGCTCATGAAGTTGCCCACGCTGTCTTGTCTCACGGTTATAAACAACTAGGAGAATCGGCACTGACCAATACAGGAATGAATATTCTATCGGGTTTGGCAGGTAGAGAAGTCGGCGCAATAGCTAATGTGGGCGGACTATTGCTCGATAAAAAATTCAGTCGCGGGAAAGAAAAACAGGCTGATGTTTTAGGTATCAGGGTACTAGATGCTGCGGGTTATTCTGCGGATGGATTGTATAACGTGATGGCAAAACTCGCTCAATTAGAAGGAGAAGGAAATATGGCTAAATCTTTACTCTCCAGTCATCCAGCATCGAAAGAAAGAATGGAATATTTAGAAGAATTGATTCAAACCAAAGGCTACAACCGATATGGTTATGAAGGTGTAGCAGCTTATCGAGGGGTTTTTCCTAGGTAATTAGTTACTTATTGATTGTTATGATGAAATATTTTTTACCTACAGTCTTAGGGGCTGCAACGATCGCTTTAATCCAGCCCCAGGCTACTTTAGCTCAAACTGCAATTCAAACCGACGCAAGAGCGATCGCTGAACATTTTACTGTCAAGGTAAACCCCGATGGTGCATGGGGTTCGGGGGCAATTGTGGGCAAGAAAAATAATGTTTATTATGTTCTGACGGCAAGGCACGTAGTCGATGATATTCGGGCGGGAGAAGAACTTTGGTTGATTACTCACGATAACCAAGACTATCAAGTTGATGTTGATGCCATCGAGCTATTACCTAATAATATCGACCTGGCTTTAATTCAATTTACTAGCGATCGAGATTATCCCGTTGCTACTATTTCTCAATATAATTATCGACTTTACGAACCCAGAGACTACGATAACAATAGCAACAGTAATGCTTTAGAAAATAAGCAATATGTTTATGTTTCGGGATGGCCTTTGCGGGAAGAAAAGCGAGTGTTTAATCCAGGGTTTTTATTTGATAATTCTGCTAGTGCTGTCTCTGCGCCAGATGTTGCTAATCCTGACGATAACTTTGGCGGCTACGAACTAATTTATACTAATTTAACTCACCCTGGGATGAGTGGCGGGGCGGTAGTAGATACCGCAGGGCGTTTGATTGGGATTCACGGTAGGGGTGATGGTCGAGTCATTGGGGAAGAGGATGAAATTATTCGTCAGTATCTTGATGAGGTTGGAGGCAATTCAGTCAAAATCAAGATAGGACTTAGTTTGGGTATTCCAATTCAGTCTTTTTTGAGTTGGGCAGCCGATCGACCAATCAATGACTATCTATCCGTAGAAAATACTGCCCCTCCTAATTTAAACTCAAATAATCTCAAATCTTGGCAACCGCCTCTTTCTGTCACCGACAAGAGCAATCCCTATCACTGGATTGAAAAGGGCAATCAATTATGGCGTATTGGTAGAGTTGCCGAGGCGCGAGGCTCTTTTGAACGAGCTATTGAATTAGAAGAGGATCTCTATTTAGCTTGGTTTGCCAAGGGTTTTACTTTGGGATTTGATCGCCAGTTTGACCGCGCTTTAACGGCTTGCGATCGCGCGATCAAACTCAATGTATTGCCGACTAAAATTAAATACGAGTCTTTTCGCTGTAAAGCAGGGGCATTGCAACAGCTACAACGTCCAGCAGAAGCTTTAACGGCATTAAACAAGGCGTTAGAGATCAATAGCAATAATTCGGCTGATTGGATGCTTCAGGGAGAATTGTATTTTGCTCTAAAGGAATATGAGGCAGCTTTAAAATCTCTCGATCGAGCAGTGGAATTGAGAGAAAATCAAAATATTACTCCTTCCTCCTTATTGCACAACAATCGGGCTTTAATCGCTTTAGAATTATCACAGTACGAGTTGGCTTTAGAAGAGGTGGACAAAGCGATCGCGATCGATTCTAGTTTTGCCCCTGCTTGGCGCAATAAAGGCTTGATTCTAGAAACTATTGATCGCAATCAAGAATCTTTAACTGCGTATCATAAGGCTCTAGAATTAGATCCCAAGGATTATAATACCTGGACAAATATAGGTTTTACTTTATATAAATTACAACGCTATCAAGATGCCAAGCAATCTTTTGAGAAAGCTTTGGAAATCAATCCTAATTATCAACCCGCGATCGATAATTTGAATGCAATTAATTAGACAGTTTAAATTTATAATTACCTTAAAGAACTCCCATGAAAATTAAAATATTTGATAAAATCTCTGAGATGTTTGCCTAAAATTCAAATCTCGAAACTATAATTGTAGTACATTATTTTTTAATACTTATTACAATTATGAAAACAGCATCTTACCTTTCCTGGGCGGGGACATTTACTCTTACTATTGCTACTACACTAATTACTAATACTCCCGTTCGCAGCGAAGCACCTATTTTCAGGTGCGATCGCTCTAGTGGGATACCGACAACTGTCGTACAGTCCCAGAGACATGGTTCGGTTAAAATTATTGAATGGAAAAGTACTCAATTTGGCGATAAATTCGATCCCGAAACTCGCTGTAATTTAGTTTCTCGAAAATTTGAAAAGTTTGCCAAAGCTGGTACTCTAAAATACTTTACAACTGGTTCGGTAAATCGTCAGCCTGTCATCTGTGCGGTGGCTTCTCAAAGTTCCCCTTGTGACTCTGAAAGTATGCTTTATACTCTCAGAAAAGATGTCAGTGCTAGAGAAACTCTTAAGCTTTTATTAGATATTAAATCGGGTGCTACGGGCAATGCTTTGAATGAAACTGAAAGCAGAATTTATGTCGATTTTGATGAGATAGTTAGAGCTAAATCTCAAGCTAGTCAAGCTAGTCAAGCTAGTCAAGCTAGTCAAACTCAGCCTTTGTTTTGATACAATTGTTGCTCCAATCTAGTTAAATAATCTCGACCGTATAAATTATTTTCCAACCGATCGAACAAACATTGAGGCAAATCTCGTTCGTATTCCTGACTACAAGAAGCAGCAGCAACAGCGATCGCACTAATGTGATCGCTCCTCCCAGAAAAAGTAACACACTGCTGCAATAATTGACTCAGGCTATGATGTTTAATTACTGCTTCAATCGCATATTTGGTAGTAATTAAATTTTTGCTGGGTGTCTTTCCCGACTCCAGCCAATCAGTAACGATGTAGATATTTAAAAAATCTTTTAACTGTTCTTTTTTACCCAAACGATAAATAAAATAGTGGCACATTAAACCCACCGCGATCGTGGCGTAAAGACTATCGGGGGTATTATTAGTAATAGCTCCATGAGTCATGCTAGCTTTAATTACTTCTTCAGGAGTCGATAATATGCCGATGGGCATCGATCGCACTGCGGGATCGTCTAAATTTTGGTATGGATCGATTTTATCGATTAATTCTCCCCCATCTCGAACTTGTTGCAGTAATTTATCCAACTCGTCTCCGTAGCGGATTCTGGGGTCTTGTTTGAATGTGGTTGTCAAACTATTAGCCAAAAATTCTTTGACCCAAGGATGACCTGGAATTAGCATTTTTGCGATCGCAATATTGCTTTGAGTGATGGCTGTATAGCATCCTGGGAAGACTCCCTCGTCTCCATTTTTCCCGTAGGTGTCTAGGTTGTTGTGGGCTACTACAAATTCTAAAGGACAATCGATTAATTCCGCACTATAGGCATCGGCGATCGCAAGCTCTAGCAACATGACAAAATTCAAATAGTAATTCTTAGAATATTAAGCATAATTCAATAATTTAAGAACGGTATTTTTGCCGATCTTTGACAAACCTAGACGACTGGTCTACTATTATAATTATGAAACGTACCAAAAAACGGGATCTATTAATTCAGGTTGGCAGTCAAATTGTCGTCCAACAAGGATTTAAAGCAGCTAGTATTAACGCCATACTAATCGCTGCTGGCGTTCCCAAAGGTTCGTTTTACTATTATTTTGCTAGCAAAGAAGATTTTGGACTGGCGATTATTGAAGATTTTGCCCAACAATATCAAAATAAACTGGAAAAAACTCTCAAAAACGAACAATTTCCTTCTTTGACTAGGTTGCGTAACTTTTTTGAGTTGGGTATTGCAGAGATGAAAAATTGTCACTGTACTAATGGCTGTTTAATGGGTAACTTAGCTCAAGAATTATCTGCTCAAAATGAATTGTTTCGCGATCGCATTAGTCAAGTCTTTGCGGACTGGGAACTGCGTTTAATTGAATGTTTGGAATCTGCCGAAGAAGCAGGAGAGGTTAAAAGCGGTCGAGATTTGGCGAATTTAGCCAAGTTTGTTTTGTCCAGTTGGGAAGGAGCAATATTACAAGCAAAAGTTACTAAATCGGTGATGCCGATGGAGAACTTTGTCAATATTTTATTCGAGCAAATTTTAATTATTGACTAGCGATCAATCGATTCAAGATCTAACCTTAGCCAGAGAGAAAAATTTGAATTCTTAGCTATTGTTGGTTTGTTAATAGACGACTGGTCTACTAGTAAGAACAAAAACAAGCAAAAAATTATGTCCGACATTCAAAACAAAGTAGTAATCATAACGGGTGCAAGTAGCGGACTGGGGGAAGCAACAGCGCTGAGATTGGCTAAAAATGGAGCAAAATTGATGCTGACTGCCCGACGAGAAGATCGTCTACAAGAATTAGTCAAAAAAATCGAACAAGATGGCGGGACAGCAAAATATACCATAACAGACGTGACTGAACGCTCGGAAGTAGAAGGGTTGGTAAAAGCTACTCAGGAAGCTTACGGACGCATCGATGTTTTAATCAATAATGCGGGTTTGATGCCCTTATCACCCTTGGCAGAAACTAAGGTAGATGAATGGGAAACTATGGTCGATGTAAACATCAAAGGAGTGTTATATAATATTGCTGCGGTGATGCCTGTAATGTTGCAACAAGAATCGGGTCATATCATCAATATTTCTTCTGTAGCAGGACACAAAGTATTTCCTGGGGGAACAGTTTATTGCGCCACCAAATTTGCCGTTAAAGCCATCTCCGAAGGCATTAGATTAGAATCAGACGGTAAAATTCGCTCGACCAATATTTCTCCTGGGGCAGTAAATACAGAGTTAACCAATACGATTACTCACGATGAAACCGCCAAAAACGTCGACAAAATGTACGACATAGCTATAGATGCAGATGCGATCGCTCGCGCCATTACCTATGCGATCGAACAACCAGATGATGTCGATGTCAATGAAATGATTATTCGCCCCACCAAACAAGAACTTTAAAGCGTTCGAGAAGTTTATTGGGGTAATGCCCACCAAGTAATTAAATTCAATCAATTAGCAAATTATAAATAATCAGCAATCATGACCCAAGTTCCTCATCTCCTTAGCTCCCTAGACAAAGGCTTATCTCTCAAAAATAGAGTAGTCTTAGCACCCATGACTCGCGCTCGTGCGGGTGCAGAGAGAATCCCCAATGCTTTGATGGCAGAATATTATGCTCAACGAGCCAATGCGGGTTTAATTGTTACGGAAGGTACGACTATTTCCCCACAAGCCAATGGTTGGGTGCATAGCCCAGGAATTTATACCGACGAACAAGCAGAAGCTTGGAAACAAGTTATTAGTGCAGTACACGAACAGGGAGCAAAAATATTTTTGCAACTATGGCATACAGGTAGAGCTTCCCACAGCAGTTTTCAAGAAAATAATCAACTACCAGTTGCCCCTTCGGCGATTAAAATTGAAGGTTCAGAGGCTCATACATCCAATGGAAAACAACCCTACGAAACTCCTAGAGCTTTGGAAACCGCAGAAATTCCCCAAGTTGTTGAAGACTATCGTAAAGCAGCCGAAAGAGCCAAACAAGCTGGTTTTGATGGGGTGGAAATTCATGGTGCAAACGGCTATTTGATTGATGAATTTTTACAATCTAAAACTAACAAGCGCACCGATAAATATGGCGGAAGCTTGGAAAATCGCTATCGTTTCTTAAAAGAAATTGTTGAAGCAATACTAACAGTCTGGGATGCTAAAGCAGTAGGGGTTAGACTTTCTCCTAACGGTAGTTTTAATGATATGGGTTCGACGGATTATCGCGAGACTTTTACCTATGTAGCGGAGCAATTAAATAGTTATCAGTTGGGATATCTGCATTTACTAGACGGGTTGGCTTTTGGTTTCCACGAATTGGGAGAGCCAATGACCTTGGCAGAAATCAAAAAAGTCTATGATGGCATTCTCATTGGTAATTGTGGTTACGATCGCAATGATGCCGAAAAAGCGATCGCCCAGGGTGATGCGGAATTGATTGCTTTTGGACGAGCTTATATTAGTACTCCCGATTTGGTAGCTCGTTTTGCTAACGATTGGGAACTTAATCCCGATGCGGATATGAATGTTTGGTATTCATTCGACGCGGAAGGTTATACCGATTTTCCCACTTATCAACAGTAATCAGCGATCGCCCAGCCAGGGAGTAGTGAAGAATGATTCTGCTTTATCTTTACTTTATAAAATACTAGATATTTCAAACTTCTAGTACGAAAAAATATTCGTAAGGTACAAGCCTTACTATACCCTAGTATCAGGAATATAATAATATTCCTGTTTTTTTTATTATTAACTAGGATGAGTCAATCTAAAGCTCATAGCTTATGGCTTAGAGCAATACCTTCGACAATTTGATACTGATCTCAAATCGAAAGCAGTATTATTAAAGATTTAATCAAGTAGCTAATTATTTTGAGTCTAGTAAATCAAAAAAGTGTAATCTTTTGTTAGGAAAAACCAACAGGTCAGATCTCATTCGGTAATGTAATTAATTACTTAAATACTTTTAGAAAAATATTAGCCATTAGATCGAGCCAACATTGTCATGTCTTTTTTACCCAGTCAATCTTTCAATAACCTAGTAACAGTTAATACCAAGGATTCTAGAACTATAGTTTTTATCGACTCTAGTATTGCAAACGGCGATGGTATTGCTCAAAAAGTTGCAGTCGAAGCAAGGGTTATTATGATCGGTTCGGAAGATGATGGAGTAAAAGAAATTAGTAAAATATTAGCTGATAGTAATTGTCTTGAAATACATATTTTCTCATCGGGTTTTCCTGGGTGTATTTATCTGGGCAATAGCAAATTAAGCTGTCATACTTTGGCGAACTATAGTTTAGAGATAGGTAAATGGTTTATTACTCATAATTCTCTGCATTCGGTTAAATTACCCAGACTTTTTATTTATGGTTGGGATTTAGCTATAGGAGATGCGGGAGAAGAATTGATCGATAAATTAAGCCTGATTACAGGAGCAAAAATTTCCACTTCAAATAATATTGTCGAAAGTAATATTTTTAGTTATTAATGGGTTTAGGATAGTTAATCCTCCCAGATGTTGATAAAATAAGGGCTGCTTGGTTCAAGGACAAAATAGAGAGAATATGCCTGCAAAAAACCTAACCGATCTAGCTTTTACCCCCGCACTCGAACAAGCCAAGTTAATCAAAGAACGTCAGGTAACACCCTTAGAATTAATAGAACTATATTTATCTCGGATTGAAAAATACGATCCTCAGTTGGGTAGTTTTTATTATGTAGCAAAAGAAAGTGCGATCGCCGATGCGCGGCAGAAAACCGAGCAAATATCCCAAACCGTAGATACTAGATATTTACCTCCTTTTTTTGGCGTACCTATTGGCATCAAAGATCTAAAGTCAGTAGCCAATATGCCCATCACCTATGGTATTGCTGCTCTTAAAGATCAGATAGCAAAATATGATGAGGGAATAATCTCAAAAATTAGACAGGCAGGATTTATTATTTTAGGTAAAACTGCTACTGCTCAATTGGGTTCTTTCCCCTACACCGAACCAGAAGGTTTTGCTCCTACCCGTAACCCCTGGAATTTGGATTACACTCCTGGGGGTTCGAGTGGGGGATCGGCTGCTGCGGTGGCTGCGGGATTATGTGCGATCGCTTTAGGGGGAGATGCAGGAGGTTCGATACGAGGTCCTGCAAGTTGTTGTAATCTAGTAGGAATGAAACCTAGTCGCGGTAGAATTTCTTTTGCTCCCGTAGGCGATCGCTTGAGTGGATTAGGGACTCATGGTGTTCTGGCTCGTACCGTAGCAGATGCTGCTACATTTTTAGATGTTAGCTCTGGTTATATTGTTGGCGATCCTTACTGGCTGCCCAATCCCCCTGTTTCTTTTTCAAATAATACCCAAGAAACATTACCCCCATCAAAAATCGGTTTTATTACTTCCTTATTACCTCTAGGCAAACCCGATCCACAATGCCAAGAAGCAGTAAACAAAATAGTTCACCAGCTAGAAGGAATGGGACACGAGGTAATTCCCCAGGAAATTGATTTATCAGCACTAATTGAGCCATTCACAAAAATTTGGGCGAGTGCGGTGGCTGCATCGGGAATTCCCCCTCAAGCATTAAGTACCATGAATCAATGGGTATTAACCCAATCTGGCACGGCAGGAGAATACGTACAAGCAGTGACTCAAATGCAACTATTTGCCAGACAAATAGTTAGTTTGTTTGCTCAAATCGATATTTTGATTGCCCCTACTTATATGCACCCCGCGATTAAAATTAGAGAATGGGCAGATCTTAGTCCACAAGAGACTTACCAAAAAATTGTAGATTGGATTTTTCCTTGTCCTGCTTTTAACGTTACAGGACAACCTGTAATTAATATTCCCACTGGTTTCGATCGCCATGGTATTCCCTTGGGAGTGCAGCTAGTGGGTAAACCCAACAATGAAGCTAATATTATTTCTTTGGCATCCCAACTAGAACAAGCTCAACCTTGGAGTCAACAACGCCCTCAAGCATTTAGTTAAATTAATAATTAATCTATGCTACCTCCTTGGCGATCGCCTTTATCTAGTGCTATCTACCGCAATCGGTCTAAACCTCATTCTCGCTATTTTCAACTAGCTACAGTCACTCCAGAGGGCTACCCAGCTAATCGTACAGTAGTGTTTCGGGGTTTTTTAGACGACAAACAAAGTAGCCTCAAAATTATTACCGATCTTCGCAGTGCCAAAATAGAAGATATTGCCCATAATTCCAGGGGAGAAATTTGCTGGTATTTTACTAAAACCCGTGAACAATTTCGCATTAGGGGTAATTTGCGCTTAGTTAAGACTCAAGAAAAGGATCTGGACTTACAAAAAGCTCGTCAAATAACTTGGCACAATCTTTCAGACTCGGCGCGATCGCAATTTACTTGGGCAGATCTAGGTCAATCCGTAGGGGATCGATCGGCTTTTGATGTCGAACCCCTCAATCCTAATCTTCCCTTGGATAATTTTTGTCTTTTGTTATTAATTCCCCAAAAAATAGACCATCTTCAATTAAAAGGAGATCCGCAACAGCGTTGTCTTTATAAACTAGAGAAAGATTCTACTTGGTCAAATCAATTAATTAATCATATGTAATGTATTTATGTAGCAATATTTTCCAGAGGTATAAAAATCATGAACGCGATGCCTTCCGCTAGCTGCGTGATCGCGATGCGAGTAATTAGCGCGGGAAAACATCCCAATGCGGATGCTTTGCGATTATATATAATGACTGCACCAGATGTAGAAGAATTACAAATTATCGCCAATATTAGATAATATTTATCAAGTAGATGATATGGTGGCGATCGCTCGTTGTGGTGCGGTGCTAAAAGATGGTACAAAGATAAAACCGAGTAAGCTGCGGGGATTATATTCCTACGGCATGGCTTTGGGAAAAGTAGATGTAGAAGTTGGTAGAGATCTCAGCGATATCTATTGTCAGCAATATCTTGTTTCCACTACTGCCAAATTGCCATTTATTAAATGGACTAGTGTCGAGTTGCTGCACAATGTACGTAACGATCTTAAGATCTTAGGTAAAACACCAATCGTTACTTATCGCGCTAAAATCAAGCTACACGGTACAAATGCAGGGGTGCAAATTACTCCAGACGGAGAAGTAGCGGCGCAAAAAAGAACTCAAATTATTAACTCTAAGAGCGATAATGCTGGTTTTGCAACTTGGGTAGAGCAAAATATTGATTATTTCAAGCAATTAAAAAGAGAAACCACCATTACTATTTTTGGGGAGTGGTGCGGTAGCAAAGTGCAGAAAGGCGTAGCTATTTCTCAAATTGGCAGGAAAGTTTTGGCTGTGTTTGCGATCCAATGTGGTGGTGTCAGTACCCAACCCAAATTGGAAATACGTCCTGAAAAAATCAGGGAAATGTTACCCCAGCACCAAGATATATTTGTTTTGCCCTATTATGGTGAAGCTATTACCCTCGATTTTGGCGATCGCCTTCAACTACAATGTGCTTCAGATATTATTAATAAAATGGTGGAAAAAGTCGAAGCGATCGATCCTTGGGTTAAGGAGACTTTTGGCGTCGAAGGTGTCGGAGAAGGTTTGGTGATGTATCCCGAAACCGAAGGTGTAGTTATTAGAGAAGGCTATACAGAATTGATGTTCAAAGCCAAAGGAGAAAAACATCGGGTAGTTAAAAGCAAAGAAGCCGTACGGGTAGATCCAGAAGTTGCTCAAAATATTGAAGCATTTGTAGAGTTGTTTGTTACCGAAGCAAGATTGCAACAAGCTTTGACAGAAGCTTGCAATGGAGAATTGAACATCAAAAAAATGGGTCAATTTCTCAAATGGATTGCCAGAGATATTAAAAAAGAAAGTTCGGTAGAGTTGGCTGCATCTGGCTTAACTTGGAAAGATGTCCATAAACGAATTTCTAATGCTGCGAGGGTATGGTACTCAGATTCGATCGCCCTGTAGCCACAATGAATATCTCAATTTAAAGTCATATTGGTAAAGGGGTTTTAAAACTTCAAACAAAAACCTCTACCTTTATAAGATAAAATATGAAGAAAGTATTAACATCAAACAAGTAAACAGGCGAAAAAAGCAAATTATAGCTAATGCCTCTATTGATTTTGATTGCTGAAGATGACCCAGGAATTCGCCTATCTGTTAGCGACTATTTAGAATTATCTGGATATTCAGTTGTGGCAGCCGAAAATGGAATAAAAGCTCTATCAATGTTAGAGAAATATCATCCCCATTTGCTAATTACTGATGTAAGAATGCCCAAAAAAAATGGCTATGAATTGGTAAAAAGTATTCGTCAATTACCCAAATATCGCTTATTACCAGTCATATTATTAACAGAATGTAAAGATACCACCGAACGTATTCGCGGTTATCAGGTAGGATGCGATATTTATCTACCCAAACCGTTTGAAATGGAGGAATTAGGTGCAGTTATACGCAATTTGTTAGAGCGATCGCAAATTATTCATTCTGAACTAAGGTTTTCCCAGAGCGATCTCCAACACGAGCTTGAGCCGAATTCTAATTTTGTAGAAGAAGAATCAGACAATAACAATAGCTTCAAACAATCAAAACTAGCAGAATTAATCGATTTAACGATGAGAGAAAAAGAAGTACTCAAATTGCTGATGAATGGTCATTCAAATATTGAGATCGGTCAAAAACTACATTTATCTCACCGCACCATTGAAAAATATGTCAGTAGCTTATTACGTAAATCAGATACCAGTAATCGCATTGAATTAATTCGATTTGCCCTAGAACACAAATTAGCTCCCTTGAACTCTTGAAGGAAAAATTATCAGTTGTCCCGATCGCAGTAGACAGTCTTAATATTTCTAAAAATGAAAGAACTGCCTACTATCTATTATATTTTTTAGATAATTATTATTAATTAAAGATTGGGTATCTTACAGGTTAAGTCCCCAGATTTTTGAGAGAAACGTAAATTTTCTTTATAGTCTACAGGACAATCAATGATCGCAGGAACATCATCGGCAAGAGCTTTTTGCAAAGTGGGAATCAAGTCTGCTGCGGATTCTACGCGATAACCTTTTAATCCCATGCTTTCGGCGAATTTGACAAAATCAGGGTTGCCAAAATTAATCGAGGTAGAATGCCCAAACTGATTGATTTGTTTCCACTCAATCAAGCCATAACCATTATCATTAAAAATTAAGGTAACAAAAGGGGTATTAACTCTGAGAGCGGTTTCCAACTCCTGACAATTCATCATAAAGCCACCATCCCCCGTAACCGCTACAACTTTGCGATCGGGATATACTAATTTTGCAGCCATCGCCCCTGGGATAGCTATACCCATTGCAGCAAAACCATTAGAAATAATGCAGGTATTGGGACAATCAGAATGGTAATGACGCGCCATCCACATTTTATGCGCCCCCACATCAGAAATAACAATATCTTCGGGAGACATTACCTGACGAAGATCGTAGATGATTTTTTGGGGTTTAACGGGAAAACCATCATCATTGGCATATTGTTCGTAGTCTTCTTTGATTTGACTGCGCAAACTAGCAGCGGAAGATTCTATTTCTTTGCCAGAGCGATCGCAGCGTTTGACAATATCATTCAGTGAATCAGAAATATCGCCAAATACTTCCACATTCGGAATATAGCTACTATCAATTTCCGCTCTACTTTCATCAATATGAATAATTTTTTTATCTCCGAGAGGATTCCATTTCTTGGGAGAATATTCAATCAGATCGTAACCAATAGCAATTACCAAATCAGCGTCATCAAAAGCACAGCTGATTAAATCTCGCTGCTGCAAACCTACCGTCCATAAAGATAATGGATGAGTGTAGGGAATTGCTCCTTTGCCCATAAAAGTATTAGCAACAGGAATACTAAGTTGAGTTGCAAATTCAGTGAGGGCTTCGCTAGCACGACCACGAATTACGCCATTTCCTGCCAAAATTAAGGGGTTTTTCGCCCTAGAAATATCAGAGGCAGCAGCATTGAGACTGCGAGTGGAAGCGTAGGTTTTTTCTCGATTATCTCGACGCAGGGGTTTGCTATCTAAAGGCATAGCTGCAATATTTTCGGGAAGATCGATATGTACAGCCCCAGGTTTTTCCGATTGAGCTACTTTAAACGCTCGACGCACGACTTCAGTTGTATTATCTGGACGAACAATTTGAGCATTCCATTTAGTAATGGGGGCGAATAAGGCTACCAAATCTAAATATTGATGGGATTCGATGTGCATCCGATCCGTACCAACCTGCCCTGTAATTGCCACTAAGGGCGCGCCATCCAAATTGGCATCAGCTACCCCCGTCATCAGATTGGTTGCACCAGGCCCAAGAGTAGATAAACATACTCCTGCTTTTCCTGTCAAGCGACCGTATACATCTGCCATAAAAGCAGCACCTTGTTCGTGGCGGGTAGTAATAAATTGAATTGGCGAATCCCTTAGTGCTTCTAAGATATGGAGGTTTTCTTCTCCTGGTAGACCAAATACGTATTCTACTTCCTCATTTTCCAGACATTGAACTAAAACTTCTGCCACATTTAATTCACCCATTGTCCCTCTCCCCAACTTATCGGTTACATAGTTTCTTCATTATTAACAAACTATAACGATTTTGGGTCTAAATGGGTTGTACTCGGTCTAAGATTTTAATAACGGAAAGTCTTCGATAGAATAGTTTTTGATTATAATAATTAAAAGTTTACTTATACCGCACCAAATTAACTCGATAGCGTTGCTTTTTAGTTATAGAAACCTCTCCCACTTCTAATCTTCCTTTGCCTCGAACAGCAATTAAATCTCCTGCTTTAACATTATGACTAGATTGGGTGATTTCTTTCCAGTTGACCCGCACGTCTTTACTAGAAATGGCATCAGCCATTTTACTGCGAGACATGCCAAAACCTGCCGAAGCGATCGCATCTAGACGCAGGGAAGCTTCTACCGTAGTCATTTCTTTTTTTTTTGGGGGACGAATTTTTAATTCACTCAAGTCTATCTTTTGAGTTTTTACCGCGACAGATCGCACCTGGGTTAAGGAAGTGGTCAGAAAATCCACCATTTCTGGAACAACAATGGCTTGCGCGCCTCTTTCTCCCAAAACGATTATATCTCCTACTTTCTCCCTAACTATACCCGTACCCAAAATTGAACCCAGAAAGTCTCGATGGGTAGCGGGATCGAACAGGAAATTGCCAGCAATATCTAAGACGGCTAATTCCACCTGAGATTCATCTAAAGGTAGATCGGGGCGAGATAAACCAATGCGCTGTCTTTCTGCTTGGGGATAGCCACCCCAAGGCAAAGTTTCAATTTCTGTCAAATTTTGAAAAATTGTTTGTACTTCTGCCAAAACAGGAGGAGATAAAAAATCTGTGACGACTACCTCCCAATTTTTGATTGCTTGTTCGGCGCGATCGATAACGCGAGTAATTTCTTCTTTATTTTCTACGCGCTTTAATAAGTCTTCTTTTGGCAGCATCTAAATCTAAATTCAGTCTTTATTTACATCATAGTTGATGGTGCAGACAGGAGAAACTACTATCCAGGTTTTTTTGATTGGAAGCAGAATCAAGTAGCCTGTTTTCTCTAGTAGTTAAGTGATTACAACTAAAGACGTATTGCCAATTCGATCTAAGGACTTTAATATGTGGAGAATATTAATTCTTAATTTATATTTCTAATTTAATTAACAAAATCTCACGAGGAGTAAAAACTACTCATCAGTGTCATGGTTAAAAAATCTCGTACAAAATTTATCTCTATTCCTAATTTTACTGTAATTAGCATAGTTAATGTAGCCGTTCATTCTTTGACAATTGCCCATGCCTTGGCTTCTTCTGATGCTGACTACAACTTTACCACAACTTCGGATTGGCATGACTGTCAGCAGATTGACTCGGCTTATCAAGCCGTTTATGCGTTTGAAACGAATAGTTTTTACGTTAATATTTGTCAGAAAGAAGACGCTTTTTTCTATTCTGGGGAAGCCAAAACCAGCGATCTCAGTTCGATATTTATTCCTGCCTATCCTTTAGAAAATGGCAGTGGTTTTAAAGCCAAAAATGGTAATGTATCCTACTGGATTATCTTACCTTTTGGTGGAAAAAACAATCTAAATTCAGATCTTTCGGAGCCAACAGAAGCTATTTTGACTATTAAACGTAACGATCGCCTTGTTTCTGTAGAATCATCTCTGAATAAATATTGTCATCAATCCGAAACTGCCTTAGTTTGGGATACTATTGAGTTACAGCCCCATAATTCCAATCGAGTTGCAACTATTCCCAGACAGCAAGATATTGGTTGGGAATTTTTCGTAATTCAGCAAGGCGATCGCCTTTTACCCGCAGAAATTTTTAATTCTGACTCGCGTTTTGATTTTTATCGCATTGGTGGAGAATTACACCGTCTGACTACTTGTAATTAAAGATATTAATTTTTTTTAATAGCAAAGGAAAAATCGCCTAAAATCTTGACTGGCGATCGCAAAATATGGTTTAATTTTAAAAAACAATCTTATGATGGGAATATTGACACTCATCGATAAGTCAAACTACTCCGATTATAAAAAAAAAATTTAACAAAAATAGTGATCGCCAGTCAAGACCTGAAAATAAAAAATTTTTGCCCGCTACCGATTTTTAAAATTAGGCGGTGTTCGCCAAAGCGATCGCTAACAATTCACATTGTACTTTACTTCCTCATGAACTACTCCTACCTCACGGAGTAGGTAGGAGTATCCTAAAATCACGTTTGGGTTGCGGGTCTTATTCCGCTTTCGAGCTTCCCGTCTCACAGGCTTCTGCCTCCACCAAACAAGTTTAGTTTTGGTCTTATGATGCCTCCACAGGCAGAACCGCCAGCACCGTGCGGTTTATTATTTTTGTTTTATTCGGCTAACATATGCTGGAATGTATACGGTTAGGTCTTATTGGTATTGTACCCGTACTTTAACACCATCGACATAGAGGTTTTCTTATGATTGAGATCGAGAGCTAGTCCCTGGCACACTTCTAAGGAAACGAACAGCTCATAGCCTTGCTGAACGAGAACAAAATTATCATACAACGAATGAAACCCATTCTAGATAAAGATTTGAGAAATTTCTGATTAACTATTTTATTAACGCCTATCGGCGGTGCTATCCATCTCATACTAAATCCGATTCTGAAAACCTACTTTTAAATGAAGAACATTAAACAAGGTTTAAACCTACTACCTACTACCTTCACTTAACCTTTAAATGGGGGGAGTGACAACAGGATTTAGTATCACCACCTGCTAATCGCGAGGTGTGAGAGTTCCGCACATTTTCGTTAAAATCAATCGAAAAAAAAAGACAGGTTTTAATACCTGCCTTGATGTTATTCAATTCAAATTCAAGCCAAACAAATTAGAAATTCATTTCTGCTGCTTGAACTCTTTCTACTTGTTTCTTCTTAATTACCAGCATAATTTGGCAAATCATAATACCGCCAACAAAAGCCATCAAACCGCCAATACGAGCAGGACTTTGTAGAACTACTTCAGTGTCTTTCTGACCAAAACCACCAACATTAGGGTTATTTGTCAAAGCTTCACCCGCAGCAATTGTTTGACCTTCAGCCACAATTAGCTCTGGCCCTGCTGGGATAGTATCAGTAACAGCACCGTCGGCACTGTTAATAGTGACTTCGTAACCACCATCATCTTGAGATGCGATCGCAGCAATTGTTCCCGCAGCAGAAGCTTTTACGGCATTGTTATTGCTAGGTAGTCCAGTAGGATAGATTTGTCCGCGTCCTCGGTTTGCTCCTAAGTGAACTGCATATTTACCAAAGTTGATGTTTTTATCAGTTTTGGGATTGGGAGAAAGTACGGGGAAAGTAATTTCTTGGTATTGATCTCCAGGTAAAGGACCAACAATAACTACATTATCGCTGCCTTCTTTGTATTCTTGGAAATATAAACCGCCAACTTCTTCCTTCATAGATTCCGTCATACGGTCTTCAGGAGCAATTTTGAATCCTTCGGGTAGCATCAAGACTGCACCGACGTTCAAACCGCCTTTAGAACCGTCTCCTAGTACTTGCTGACTATCTAAGTCATAAGGAATCTTAACCACAGCTTCAAATACCGTGTCGGGCAATACAGATTGAGGGATTTCAATTTCTGCTTCTTTTTGTGCTAAATGACAGTTAGCACAAACGATTCTGCCAGTAGCTTCTCTAGGAGTTTCTGGTGCAGTTTGTTGCGCCCAAAAAGGATATGCGGCAGCAGATTGGGAAACGGCCAGATCGCTGGCGAAGAAAATAGCTACAGTCGCGATCGCGACCACGGCAGATTTAGTAATTATGTCCTTGGCAAATTTAATTACTGCCAATGGTTTCAATGTTCTCATTTGTTCGATTTAGAATCTCAAAAAAATTAATACAGATGAATAATATTTGCTATGGTATCCGTGAGAGATATCATTTTACTTATGCCCAGTAGGGCTTTTCTCCAGTACGGAAATCAGTTTCTGTCCACTGACTAAAGACCAGCTTGTCGTCTCTTTCTTCAGCTTTAGCTAGTGCTAAAGACAAAGGTGCAGGTCCTCTAACTACTTTACCTGTCTCATCGTATTGGGAACCATGACAAGGACACATAAACTTGTTCTCACTAGCATTCCAAGGAACAACACAACCCAGGTGAGTACATACCGCATTAATACCGTAGTTGCGGAGAGTTGAATCTCCTTCTACCACTATATAAGTAGGGTCGCCTTTTAAACCTTGAGCTAAAGTGCGATCGCCTGGTTGATGGGAAGCTATAAACTCGCTAACGATTATGTCGTTGCCCAATGCGTCTTTGGCAGTTACACCACCCGCACCACCGCCACCAGTCTTAGGAATAAAGTATTTTACTACTGGATATAAAGCTCCTAAGGCTACTCCTGTGATTGAGCCAAAAGTAAGCAAATTCATAAATTGTCTGCGTCCTAGATCGGGGACATCATTGTCGTCCATGTTAGGAACATTACCAGAAACTTGAGCCATAACTATAGATAAATTGTATTTTTTGTAAACGTAAGATGATGACTGGAAGATGTCTAAAATCTTTAATTTATAAAGAGTTTATGCTATTCTCCGTCTTTAAAAGATAACAGTTGCGAATCTTATAGATGAAGTTTACTAAAGAATTGTTACCAAGGGTTAGGTTGGCAGGATTCATTTCAACTTTACATCAAACGCAATATGAACCAATGTATTAAATTATTACAGAGATTGAGTATCCATTCCACTCATAGTTAGTTTCTTTTTTAATAAAAATATGATGACAGGCGAACAATTACACCAAATTTTATTAGAAAAGTGGGGCTATTCCTACGACGTACAGCTTAGAAAGGTAAAAGGTAAAATCTTTGTCCAGGTGATGTGGAAATACTTGGAACAAGCTTCTTTTCCCCTATCTCCTCAGCAATATGCCGAGAACCTGAATGCCATCGCTAATTATCTCAATGCTTGGAATGGTGTAGACCAGTTACAGTCTTTTATAGAGAAAACCCGCCAACGTCCTAGACTGGGTAAAGCAGTCAGCATTCAACTGGATTTAGGAGAACGTAGTTCGGAATGGATTTTAGACGATGTTTAGACAAATGTTAATAAATGTTACAAATAGTTTTGGTATATTCAAAATACCTTGATGGAGAATTATGGGGATCGAGCAGCGGCTCTAATACACAAATTAATATTCTTATTCTAATAAATTAGTAGGGCGAGCAGATTTAATTACAGGATAATCCTGCGGGTAATGAAAGTATATATATTGTTCGTATTCATACCAATTTTTTTCTCCTTTTTCTTGATTACATTGTTGCCTTTCCTTAGCTAATAGCTTTTTGTTACGAGTATTTTTTCTTTGAATTTGGCGATATTTGAGTTTTTTATAAGTTCTGGGTTTATTCTTCTGATTTACCATAATTAAAATGATTATCCTAAAGTATGATCGAGCAGCTTAATTAAACTTTTTTTAATCTGGCTGTCTTTAATATTGAGCAGATGTTTAATTTCAACGGTTAGCTTTAATTTAATTTGATCAACAATATCTTTCATCGCTTTGTTATCTTTTTTTAAAATATCGTTAGTTTTTCTTAAGTTTTTTATTTGTTCTTGAAGCTCTTTTGTGTGCTTTGTCTGATCAAAATTATTACCATCTTTAAGAACTTTTAATTCTTCAATATAAGCAATATATTTGTTAATTTCATTAGTCTTTTTAGTTACTAAGCTTAGACGCACCTAGTTTAGGTTATAATCAGGGAAAAAAAAGAGCG
>NZ_JADWDC010000020.1 GCF_020640915.1 Waterburya agarophytonicola KI4
CAGAGAACTCATATGACATTTTATCTGTTAATCAACCTCAAAATCAACACCCTACTTGCATGCTACTAGTGCTAGCCATGTTTTTAGCCCAGAAAGAATTGTTATTCTAGAATTTCTTTGTTCCCAGGCAGCGATCGCTCTTCACAACGCCCAGCTTTTTGCCGATGCCAGTCTCAAGTCTAAAGTGATCGAATCTTCCGTTGATGGCATGGCAATTCTGAAAAACGGTGTATTTAACCCTCTTTTGTCACTCTCCGCGATTTCCTAATAATAGAAAATTTTCAAGAGTAACTATATCAATTCATTGAGATGTTTGTAAGCGAATTTTGCTTTTTGCGATCGCAAAATTAATTGATACTAAGAAATAATGAAGTAATCGCTTATCAGACAAGGGTTGCAGAATCTAGAAATGACAATTGTTTTCGGAGAGTGACAAAAGAGGGTTATTTTTACCAAATGAGAGTAAATCAACGACCTTGGCTCTTGAATATTAAAAGGTAATCGCTGAGTTAGGAGTTCATAAAGCGTAACTCCCAAAGAATAGTAGTCACTGCGATAGTCTAAACTGCGGTTCATTCTCCGTGTTTGCTCGGGGGAGATATATGCTAAAGTTCCTTCTAGGCTCTGGTAATTTTGAATCGACTTTTGTTCTTTAGATAGTTGGGTAGCAATGTCAAAGTCGATTAATTTTAAGACCCCTGTATGCCGATTAAATAAGAAATTGCTGGGGTTAATATCTTTGTGAATTACATTTGCCTGATGCACAATGTTTAGAGCATCGATCGCCTTAATACCGAAATTAAGAATTTCTTCTAGGGCAAATTTTCGCTCTTCTAAAGAATCTCTTAGAGACTTTGCTTGACAATTTTCAAAAACAATAGCCAATCGGCGATCGCAGTGGATTAACTCATAGGCTTTAATGATGTAGGGATGTTTTAAAGACTTGATAATTTCATATTCTTGCCGATAGCGGCAAATAGTCTCTAGCGTAGGATATTCTGGTTTAGTTAACATGAATTTAAAGCCTAAATTACGATTATCATAAAGATCCCCCTAGCAATTCTTTCTATCACAGATGCTCAATGAGAAGTGGCAAATTTTATCAACATCCAATGCACCCATAGAATTTGTTAGCGGGGTACAAAAAATTACGGGAAAAGATGCCAAATATTGCGCCCAACTGTTGTGGCAAAGAGGAATTAAAGATTTAGATAAGTTACCAGGATTTTTAGATGATACCCAATATCAACCTGCTAGTCCCTTTGTTTTTGGAGTAGAGATAGAATGGGCAATGGCTCGTCTACAACAGGCACGCAGTCGCCAAGAAAAAGTCACTATCTGGGGAGACTTTGATGCGGATGGGATTACTTCGACCAGTGTCTTATGGGATGGGTTAGGACAGTTTTTCACGCAATATTTACAGCTTGATTATTATATTCCCAATCGGATGACCGAATCTCATGGTTTAAATTGCCCAGGGATAGCTAGATTGGCAGAAGCGGGGACAAAGCTTATTGTTACTTGCGATACAGGTAGTACTAACTTAGAAGAGATCGCCTATGCGACGGATCTCGGTATTGATATTATCGTTACGGATCACCATACTTTGCCCGAATCTCGTCCCGAAGTTACTGCCATTATCAACCCCCGTTATCTAGCAAAAGACCATCCTCTCTATAGTCTTTCGGGAGTAGCAGTGGCTTACAAATTGGTCGAAGCACTTTATCAAACTCTACCCGATATACCTCAGCAGCCCTTAGAAAACTTATTAGACTTGGTGGCAATTGGTTTAATTGCCGACTTAGTAGAATTAAAAGGGGACTGTCGTTATCTAGCCCAAATTGGGATCAAACAACTTCAAAAGCAAGTCAAACCAGATACCATGACTCGCCCAGGCGTAGCCAAACTATTAAATTACTGTAAGGGAAATGGCGATCGCCCTACAGATATTTCTTTTGGTTTGGGACCTAGAATCAATGCTGTTAGTCGCATTCATGGCGATGCTAGTTTTTGTGTGGAATTACTTACCAGTAAAGATCCTCAACGGTGTAGTCAATTAGCAGAAGAGGCAGAATTAGCCAATACCCGTCGCAAGTCTTTGCAGAAGGATACGATTAATCGCGTCACCAAAAAACTACAGCAATTGGATCTGTCTACCACCTCAGTAATTGTCCTCGAAGATCCTCAATGGCAAGGAGGTGTTTTGGGTTTGGCAGCAGGACAAATCGCTCAAGAATATGGTCGTCCCACAGTGTTGTTGAGTAGCGGTGGTGCAAATGACGACGGGGAAATCTATGCTAGAGGATCTGCCAGATCGGTTAATGGGATCGATCTATATCAACTGGTTAAATCCCAAGGGGATTTATTGCATCGCTTTGGGGGACATCCTTTTGCTGCGGGGTTAAGTCTGCCTATGACCAATCTCAATCTATTTAAACAAGGAATTAACCAGCAGTTAAGGCAACAAATTGATGTTACTGAATTGATACCTCAAATTGATGTAGATCTGGTGGTAACAGTAGGAGATTTGGGACGAGATTTATTTGATGAATTGAGACAACTTGAACCCTATGGTATGGGCAATCCTATCCCCAAATTATTAATTAAAAATTGCTGGTTTAAAAATGCTTGGAATCAAAATATCCAAGATAATCGCGGGAATAAAATTCAATATATTAAAACTACGTTTAAAATCTGGGATGAAACAACTAAACAAGGTTTTCCTGGTTTGTGGTGGGGACATTATAAAGATGAAATTCCTGTCACGGGCAAGTGTGAAGCGATCGCCGAATTGGATTTTAATACCTTTAGCAAACAGTATGAAATTAGATTAGTTGCTGTCCGTTTGACATCAGAAAATTCTTGGTTAAATTCAGCAATGGATCGATCGCTTTCAATTATAGATCGCCGTTTAAAACCCCAAGAATTAGACGATCTAGAAGTCTCCTCAACTAAAACTAATATTATGCAACATTGTCCCGATAATTGGGGCAATATCCGCCGAGAGTACCGCGATGCCACCCAAAGTGGTCGCGCCCTTGTTTTGGCTTATACTCCTGACGCAGCAACGGACGTAGCCAAAACTTGGCAAAAATTGGTCGGGATTGCTAAATATTTAGTGCGGACTCAAAAAAAAGTGAGTAAATTACAAATACAAACCCAATTAAACATCGGCGATCGTAGTTTTTATTTAGGATTAAATACTTTAAATCAAGCAGGTTTTCAACATATTTTTCAAGATAATTTATATCAATTTTCTGATAATAGAGAAAAAATAAATTTAGAATTGCCGACATATATCGATCGCTTTATTTCAGCAATTGAAGAAGAAAAATTTCAGCAACAATACTTTTATCAAGTCCCCCTAGTTACTATCAATCAGCAACTGGTCAGATAGTTATTCATCGATCCCCACTAATTCTTTGACCAATAATAATTACGTTTTTTCACCTAAGCCTTAAGATAGGTGGCGATCGTTATTTCTTCGGGTTATGTTAAACAAATCACATATCGAGAAGTATTTTCAATTATCTGGTGATGTATATAATGCCACAATTATTATTAACTAATACCCAGTATATTCCTCACGGACATTGCTATTTATGGCAAACTCCTTTGGTTGGATTGCATGTTGCAGCGGATACTTTAATCGCGATCGCTTATTATCTAATTCCGATATTTTTAATTTATTTTGTCCGTCAAATAGACGAGCTACCTTTTAAAAATATTTTTATCCTTTTTGGGGCTTTTATTGTATCTTGTGGCACTACTCATTTAGTAGAAATTTGGACACTTTGGCATCCTAATTATTGGATTTATGGCATTCTCAAAGCAATTACAGCTTTAATTTCTTTATATACTGCTTTTTCTTTAATTCCAATAATTCCTGTAGTTATAAATCTTCCTTCACCACAGCATTTAGCAAGTTTGAATTTACAACTAAGCGAGCAGGTAATTGCCAAAGATAACGCCCGACAAGAAATAGAACGGCTCAATTTAGAACTAGAAAAGCGAGTAGATGAAAAAACGGCAGCCTTGGTTAAAGCCAATCAAGACCTACAAGAAAGTACTAGATTTAAAGAAAAACTTACAGATTTAACACCGAACATTCTTTATATTTTTGACTTAAAAACCAAGCGTAATATTTATTGCAACCCTTTTATTACCGAACTCTTAGGCTACACTCCTACAGAGTTACAAAAATCAAACAATGGCTCGATCTATGAATTAATCCATCCCGAAGATATAGAAACCATTAAAAAACATCACGAGAGATGTTTGAATTTACCAGATGATAAATATTTGGAAGTCAAATATCGTATCAAAAACATCCAAGGAGAATGGCATTGGCTACACGACAAAAATACTATCTTTGCTCGCAATCTAGATGGCAAACCAGAGCAAATTTTAGGTATTGCTCAAGATATTACTCAAACCAAAGAATTAAATCAAAAACTAGAAGATAAAATTGCCGTCCTTGAAAAAAGTAATCAAGCTAGAATTAAGCTAGCTAAAATGAATGAGTTTATTCAAGCTTGTGTGAGTTTAGAGGAAGCTAAAACCGTAGTGGCAGATCTACTAAAACCACTATTTCCCCATACAAGTGGGGTAGTTTATCTGATGAATAATAGCAAAAATATTTTAGATGCGATCGCATCTTGGGGAGATCTCCATAGTGAAGAACATTTAGATCCTAAAGAATGTTGGGCAATTCGTTGCGGAAACTCTCATCAAGCCCAAATTCATCTCCCAGGATTATATTGCTCCCACGTAGATATTCACCAACCCTCTAGCCCTACCCTTTGTTTGCCCATGATTGCCAAGGGAGAAACCATTGGTATGCTACATCTTAGCTTTCACAAACTGACAACAATCGAGCGATCGATTCAGAATTTAGCCGAAACCGTGGCGCAAAATCTAGCACTATCTTTCGCCAATCTCAAACTTCAGGAAAAACTCAGATTTCAAAGTCTGCGAGATCCCCTCACTGGCTTATATAATCGTCGCTATCTCCAAGAAGCCCTCCGCAAAGAAATTGACCGCGCCAAGCGCAAACAGCAGTTTATTGGGGTAATTATGTTGGATGTAGACCATTTTAAAAAGTTTAATGATATCTATGGTCATAGTGCGGGAGATTTAGTACTCCATAAGATAGGTGAATATCTCTTATCCGAAGTTCGTCAATATGACATTCCCTGTCGCTATGGCGGAGAAGAATTAATCATTATTATGCCCGATGCTTCGATTGAAAATACTGTGCTGCGTGCAGAAGAAATCCGAGGGGGAATCAAAAAAATACAGCTAGAACATGAAGGCAAAACACTGCAATCAATCAGCGTTTCCATTGGAGTTAGCTGCTTTCCTGATGATAGCACCGATGCCGAAAAACTAATTCAGACAGCAGACAAAGCCCTCTATCAAGCCAAAGAAAAGGGTAGAGATTGTGTTGTCAGGTGCTAATGACAAACTTGACTATTCAATTTTAATTATCACTGAGACGATATACCTCTTCCGCGACTCGTTTTAACCTACGTAGTTGAGCTTGCATATCTTTTTTAGTCAGACTCGCTGCAAAAGTATTAAAGCCCCAAGTAACTATAGGGTTGGGAATCTCAAACTCAAAACGGTTGAGCAAAAAAGTACCATATTTAGTCGGCTGACATTCCCAGCGATCGCGTCCTTTGAAAAAGCCATTAAACTCCCAAACAATTAATCCAGGTTCTCTTTGAGCTACGACAGTCCTCAGACTTGGCTGCAATAAAGGTATCTTAATCGTGAATCGACTCAAGCTACCGACATCAGTACTCCACGTACCTATTGGCTCGCATTGCAACAGAGGATTGAGCCAACGATGCATCAACTCTAAATTGGTCAAGCATTCTTCGGTAATTACAGCACTAGCTTCGATTTGGATAGATTGTTCAAAAAATTGAGACGATGGCATTATTTACGATCAAAAATCAAAAAGATAGACTAATTGTTTCAAAATCTACATATACATACATGTACAATTAATTTTTTCTTAACTTTTAAACAACAGTATCGATGCAGATCTTTTGAAAACATTAATAAGGTTGACGAAACATTAAGTTTGGACTAAGCATATTGGCTGAAAAAAGCGAATAACATTAACTTTTTCAGTATATGGAATTTAATTTGGCATAATTATCGCAGAAAAATATATTTGACGAGCAAAATAACAAGACATCTAAGAGAATTCTCGCTAATATCAATGGCGGGAACGAATAGATGAATTAAAACTAAAAAACATGACACAAATAATTAGTAATATTTCGTCACTAGATCCTCTGCTTGTAGCTCAGGCTGGAGTTGGAGATCGAATAACCAACTTGGTTAATGGCAACTTAGGATCTTCTGCACTAGGAGTAATCAAGGCAATTGTTATCCTAGTACTAGGTTTAATTGTTGCTTCTATTGTTAAAGGGCTAATCAAAAAGTTACTCAATAGCACTGATATAGACAATAGAATTGCTAGTGCAATTTCAGGGCAAAGAGGCGGAGATGCAATTCCTATAGAAGATTGGATCTCTAGTTTGTTTTATTGGCTAGTAGTGCTGTTTGCGGTTGTAGCTTTCTTAAACGCGCTGCAACTAGATGCTGTCTCTGCTCCTTTAAATACCCTTCTAAGCCAAATTACAGGCTTCATCCCTAAGATTTTGGGTGCAGCTTTCTTGTTGGGTATTGCTTGGGTGGTAGCTACCATAGTCAAAACTTTGGTGACAACAGCCCTAGGAGCATTGAATATCGAACAACGTTTGGGATTAGATGCAGGAAGTTCAAATGATTTCTCCTTAACCGATACCTTGGGTAATGCCCTATATTGGTTTATTTTCTTACTCTTTTTGCCAGCAGTACTAAATGCCCTACAGCTAAACGGAACTCTTGAGCCAATCCAAGAAATGCTCAATGAAATTCTGGCAATGCTTCCTAATGTTTTGGGCGCGGTTATTATTGGAGCTGTATTTTGGTTTATTGCCACTATTGTCAGACGCATTGTTGCCAACTTATTGGCTGCTACTGGCGTAGACAACATTGGACGCAAATTTGGCTTGGGTAGAGGTGGATCGGGACAATCTCTTTCTTCTATCATTGGTACGGTAGTTTTTGTTCTCATCCTGATCCCAGGAATCATCTCTGCTCTAGAACAACTACAGATTAGTGCTATTTCTGAACCTGCAACTGATATGCTCAATCAAGTCCTGGACTTGATGCCTAAAATCTTTGCAGCAGGTGTAGTGTTAGCCTTCTTCTATGTTGCAGGACAATTTGTCTCGGATTTTGTGACTAATATCCTAACTAATTTTGGTTTTAATAACCTCTTGCAATGGTTGGGTCTTTCTCCAAGTGATGCTGACTTACCGACTCCTGGGGAAGCATTGACAGACGATTCCATAGAATTAGGTTTAGGCTCAGAACAGCCTACTATGATTCAAACTGGCCCTGTGGTAGCTGCTAAAACTCCCTCCGAGCTAGTTGGTTTGCTTTGTTTGGTAGGAATCATGTTGATTGCTACTTTAACCGCAGTGGATATCTTAGGAATTCCTGCTTTACAAGAAGTAGTTAGCGTAATTTTAGCGATCGCTGCTCAAGTTCTGATTGGAGTAATTGTCTTTGCCATTGGCTTATACTTAGCCAATCTAGCCCACAATTTGATTCTAGCTTCGGGAGCAACTCAAGCTGGATTGTTGGCTCAATCTGCTCGGATTGCCATTCTGGTTTTAGTGGGTGCAATGGCACTAAACCGTATCGGGATAGCTCCTAATATTGTTAACTTAGCCTTTGGCTTAATCTTGGGCGGAATTGCTGTAGCGATCGCCTTAGCCTTCGGCTTGGGTGGTAGAGAAGTAGCTAAAGAAGAATTGAGATCTTGGGTCAATTCCTTTAAAGGAAAATAATTCCGTTTAAGTTACTCGATCTAACTTAGTTATTTGGGCTTCCAGCAAACAACTGCTGGGAGTTTTTTATTTTGTATCGCCCTTGATATTCCTCGCTCCTCAACTTGATTACTATATTTTTATTCCTTTATCGGTTATTCTTTGTCTGAGATATTTATTTCATTAGCGAGTATTAACAAAGATACCTCGCTTTTGGATAAGCTAGTAAATACATCTAGCTTAGTGGGTGGCAAAGAGAGGAAACGATTGAGCAAGCAAACAACCCTAATAGACCGATTACAAGAGCAAGAGAGTAGACAACCCCACAAGAGGGCGTTTACTTTCTTAGCTGATGGTGAAAATGAAATAGATAGTCTTACCTACCAACAACTAAATCACAAGGCTAAGGCGATCGCTTCTGTACTACAGAGTCATAATGCTCAAGGGCAAAGAGCATTGTTGCTTTATCAGCCAGGGCTTGACTTTATTACTGCTTTTTTGGGCTGTTTGTATGCTGGAGTTGTTGCCGTGCCAGTATATCCGCCCCGAGCCAATCGTTCTCTAGATCGCCTCAGTGCCATCGTGGCTGATGCCGAAGCCAGTTTTGCTCTGACCACTCAATCGATCGCAAATCAAGTTGCAGACAAGTTTGACCTCCACCACACCACCGAAAAGATTAAATTTATCGCCACTGATGCTTTTGAATTACACTTAGCCCAAGATTGGCAATATCCAGATATTTCGACGGACAGTCTAGCTTTCTTGCAATATACCAGCGGTTCGACTGGTAAACCAAAAGGAGTAATGGTTAGTCACCAAAACGTGATGGCTAACTCGATAACTATTAATCATTGTTTTCAGAATAATCGCCAACATACTGCGGTTTCCTGGCTGCCTCCCTATCACGATATGGGCTTAATTGGCTGTATCATCCAGCCAATGTATGTCGGGTTGTCAATGTACATTATGGCTCCTGTCACCTTCTTACAACGTCCCTATCGTTGGCTGAAGGCTATTTCTAAATACAGAGGCGTCACTAATGGTGGCCCAAATTTCGCTTACGATCTTTGTGTCGATCGCATTACCCCAGAACAAAAAGCGGATTTAGATCTTAGTTGTTGGGAGCTTGCTTTCTCTGGTGCAGAGCCAGTTAGAGCAGAAACCATCGCTCGCTTTAGTGAATATTTTGCTGAGTGTGGTTTTCGCAAATCTGCTTTCTATCCTTGCTATGGCATGGCAGAATCTACCCTGATGATTACTGGGGGAGATAAATATCGAGATATCGTTACCCAGGAGTTTGATGGCAAAAAGCTGGAGCAAAATATTGCAGCACCTCCTAGCAATAAAACAAATAAAGTCGTGTTGGTTAGTAGTGGTAGCAATATCCCAGGACAAAGTATTGTTATTGCCAATCCAGATACCCTAAAATCCTGTTCCGATGGCGAAATTGGCGAGATCTGGTCAAAAAGCGATAGCGTAGCCCAAGGATATTGGAATCGACCAGAATTAAGCGATCGCAATTTTGAGGCAGTGCTGGCGGATACCCAAGAAGGGGGATGGTTGCGTACTGGAGATTTGGGATTTTTGCAGAATGGGGAATTATTCGTCACGGGAAGATTGAAAGATCTGATTATTATTCGCGGACGCAATTATTATCCTCAAGATATCGAACTCACCGTTGAAAATGCCCACGAAGCGATTAGACTGGGCAATATCGCAGCCTTTGCTGTAGAAGTTGACGGAGAAGAAAAATTAGTTATTACTCCAGAAATCAAACGAACTCATCTCCGCAAATTAGACGTAGAGGAAGTCACTAAAGCCATTAGAAAAACGGTAGCCCAAAACCACGATCTACAAGTCCACGCGATCGCTTTAATTAAAACTGGCGGTATCCCCAAAACATCCAGCGGAAAAATTAAACGTCACGCCTGTAAAGCAGGATATTTAGACGGGAGTTTAAATACAGTCGGGGAATATAAATCACAAAACAGTAGGGGCGAAATGCCTTTCGCCCAAAATAGAGATTTCACCAATAATCAATCCAACCAACAACAAATTCAAGATTGGTTAGTTGAAAATTTGGCGCAGCGTTTGGCTATACCTGTATCAGACATAGATATTAACGAACCCTTTGCTAGTTCTGGTTTAAATTCCGTAGATGCAGTAAGTTTGTCGGCAGATTTAGAAGACTGGCTAGATATCCAACTCTCTCCCACGATTGTGTTTGACTATCCCAATATTGTCGAACTTGCCGTTTATTTGTCGAACAATCGAATATCCCAAGAGCAAACAGCCTCTCGTCCCTACAAATCACCTAACCAACAACAAGATATTGCCATTATTGGTATTGGTTGTCGTTTTCCTTCCGCCAATAATATCCAAGAATTTTGGCAGTTATTACGGGATGGCAAAGATGCCATTAGTAAAAGCGATCGCTGGTCGGAATCTTATTACGGTGGTTTTATTGATGATGTGGATCAATTCGATCCGCAGTTTTTTGGCATAACTCCTCGCGAAGCACAAAGCATAGATCCCCAACAAAGATTGTTACTTGAGGTTAGTTGGACAGCCCTAGAAGATGCAGCCGTGGCTAATCAAGAATTAGCTGGTAGCAATACTGGTGTGTTTATCGGCATGAGTAGCAGCGACTATTCTCAACTAAGATTCCACTATGGGGTAGATATCGATGCCTATGCAGGAACAGGAAATGCCCATAGCATTGCTGCAAACCGCCTTTCCTATCTATTTGACCTAAAAGGACCTTCTCTCGCGGTAGACACCGCTTGTTCTTCGTCTCTAGTGGCGATACACCTTGCTAGTCAGAGTTTGAAAACAGGAGAATGCGATCTGGCGATCGCAGGTGGGGTGAATTTGATGTTATCCCCCGAACTTACTCAGACTTTCTCCCTAGCGGGAATGATGGCGGAAGACGGACGCTGTAAGACTTTTGATGCCAATGCGGATGGTTACGTAAGAGGAGAAGGCTGTGGCGTAATTATCCTCAAACGGTTGGATGATGCCCAAAAAGATGGCGATCGCATTTTAGCAGTTGTGAAAGGTTCGGCAATCAATCAAGATGGTAAAAGTAATGGTTTAACCGCACCTAATGGATTATCTCAACAGGCGGTAATTCGTCAGGCATTGGCTAATGCGGGGCTAGACTCGGCAGATATTGGTTATGTTGAATCTCACGGTACGGGTACTTCTTTGGGCGATCCGATTGAGGTTAATTCTCTCAAGGCGGTATTAGGACAAGGACAAGACAATACTTGTTATCTAGGTTCGCTTAAAACTAATATAGGACACTTGGAAGCAGCAGCAGGAATTGCAGGTTTGATTAAAACTGTTTTGTGTTTGCAACATCAAGCCATTCCACCCAATTTGCATTTTAAACAGTTAAATCCTCTCATCGATATTGCAGATACAGGAATTACTATTCCTCAAGAGTTACAGCCTTGGAATGGGGGAAAGAGATATGCGGGGGTAAGTTCATTTGGTTTTGGGGGTACTAACGCCCATGTTGTTTTGGGAGACGGGGAAAGACAAGGGGACAAGGGGACAAGGAGACGGAAGTTACAGTTGCTTACTCTTTCGGCTAAAAATGAATCTGCTTTGACAGATTTGGTTTTAAGTTATAAAGATTATTTGGAAGAACGAGAAGATGTAGATTTAGCGGATATTTGTTATACAGCTAATACGGGAAGAATTCATTTTGATTATCGTGTTTTCATCCCTTGTGAGTCAAAAGAAGAATTGCGATCGAAACTCGCTCAAGTTACCGCAGGAAAACTTAAATCAGGAATTGTCAAGGGGGAGGTTAGTCATAACCATCAAATCGCCTTTTTGTTTACGGGACAAGGTTCGCAATACGTCAACATGGGCTACCAGCTTTATCAAACCCAACCCTTATTTAAACAAGCTTTGGATCGTTGTGGGGATATTCTGGATGCTTATTTAGAAAAGCCACTCCTCGAAGTTTTATATCCTCAAGGCGGACAACCGTCAAACTCTACTAATTCTTCGATCCTCAATGAAACTGTCTACACTCAACCTGCTATATTCGCCCTAGAATACGCCTTGGCGCAAATGTGGATGAGTTGGGGCGTGTTACCCTCTGCTTTAATCGGTCATAGTGTAGGGGAATATGTCGCAGCAACTATTGCAGGAGTATTTAGTTTAGAAGATGGTTTGAAACTGGTAGCTACCAGGGGTAAATTGATGCAGAGTTTGTCCCACGAGGGGGAAATGTATGCAGTGTTTGCCACAGAAGCAGAAGTAGAGGCAGTAATTAAACCCTTTGAAGAAAAAGTTGCGATCGCAGCTATTAATACTGCCCAGAGTATTGTTATTTCGGGAGAAAAAACTGCTATTAGACAAGCAATTAGTTTGTTTGCCGACAATAAGATTAAAACTAAACAGTTAACTGTTTCTCATGCTTTTCATTCTCCTTTAATGAAGCCAATTGTAGCAGATTTTCAACAGTTTGCCGAATCGATTGAATATCATCCACCCCAAATTAAATTAGTTTCTAATGTTACGGGAAAAATAGCATCAGAATCAATTGCAACTGCTAAATATTGGGTAAATCATGTAATTGCAACAGTTAGATTTGCCGATGGTATGCAAGCTTTGCAGCAAGAAAACTATAATTTGTTTTTAGAAATTGGCTCAAAACCAATCTTATTAGGCATGGGTCGCTCGGTTCTATCTAATAATAAAAAAAGAGATAGTGAATGGTTGCCAAGTTTGCGTCCAAGAAAACAAGATTGGCAACAAATAATTCAAAGTTTATCGGTTTTATATGCTAAAGGAATAAATATTGATTGGCAAAGTTTTGCTTTAGGGGATAACAATAACAAAGTTAGTTTGCCCAGCTATCCTTTCCAAAGACAAAGTTATTGGTTGACTCCTAAAAATGCAGACAATAATAAAATAAAAGTACATTTACCATCTCAAGCTAAAATAGCAGTAAATCCTGATTTTTATCAAATATCATGGCAGCTATGTGAGACAAGAGTAGATGCCAAAAAAATAGACAAAGATAGTCAAACCTGGTTGATTTTTACTGGGGATAGTCTGGTAAAAGAACAGATTATAAGTGAGCTAGAACAAAGCCAACAAAAATGTATTGTAGTCAATAATTACTATCTCGATCGCGATTATCTCAATCAAATATTTAAGCAACATAAAAATATCGATCGCATTGTCTACCTGACAGGTTTAGATAATCCAGAAGCAGAAAAAATTGCATCTATTAATGGTTATCAAGAACAACACTGTACTAATATCTTAAATTTAGTCCAGTCTTTGTATGCCAATTCCCTAACTGTACCTATTTGGTTGGTAACTAGAGGTAGTTTGGAAATTGATAGTATTCTAGACTCTGGCAGTGTAGCATCCAGTTGTTTGTGGGGATTGGGTAATGCGATCGTCATGGAACATCCCGAACTATGGGGTGGAATTGTCGATCTTAGTAACAAACAAAATGAAACAGAAAACGAAAATTTATTCAAGATAATTGCTACCGAAAAAGATCGAGAAGATCGCTTTATGCTACGAGAAGATAAAATTTATCTTCCTCGCTTACAAAAACAATCGAAGTTAACCGAGAATAAAACTTTAAATATTAATCCCGCAAGTTCTTATTTAATTACTGGTGGATTGGGTTCGTTAGGTTTAAAAATAGCTACTTGGCTAGCAGAAAAAGGAGCAAAAAATTTAATTTTATTGGGTAGAAGTAAACCAAACAAAAACGCTCAACAAGCGATCGCAAAATTAGATCGACAAGGAATTAACATTAATGTTATTAGTGCAGATATAACCAATCTAAAAACACTACAAAAAACTCTATATCCCAGTCCCCTAGTCCCTTTAAAAGGCATAATCCACGCTGCGGGAATCCTCGATGATGGTTTGATGCAGGGACAAACTTGGGATAGATTTAATACAGTTATCTCACCCAAAGTTACTGGGGCGTGGAACTTACATCAATTAACTAAAGACATAGATCTAGACTTCTTTGTCCTATTCTCTTCCATTGCTTCCCTAATCGGATCTCCTGGACAAAGTAATTATAGTGTAGCCAATGCAGGTTTAGATGCGATCGCCCGTTATCGTCGCAGCCAAGATTTACCCGCAACTAGTATCAATTGGGGTGCTTGGGGAGAGGGGGGAATGGCGATTAACCAAGGGTTTAATATTAAAGGATTAGATTTAATTCCTCCTAAAGCTGGCTTTGATGCCCTAGAAGCAATATTAAGCAGTAATTTAACTCAAGTTGGCGTAATTAGCGCAGATTGGCAGCAATTAAGCCAGAAATTTTCTGCTTTACAAGCATCTAATTACTTCTCTCAATTAATACCTCAGTCAGACTCCAGTAATGATTCCTCAAGTAATAAGCAGATATTAGCCGAATTATTAGCAATAAATGTCGAAAAACGCCCAGCATATCTAACTGATTATCTGCAAAAAGCGATCGCCGAAATTCTGCAAATCGAACCTGCTGCCCTTGATGTGGATGCTAGTTTGTTAGACATTGGCATGGATTCATTGATGGTAATGGAAGCGATTAACCAATTAAAAACAGACTTGCAGTTAATCCTCTATCCCAGAGAATTTTACGAACATCCTCAAATTACCGCCTTGGCATCATATCTAGCGGTAGAATTGGCTAAAACTCATGACCGAGTAACTAAAAAAACTAGAGAGAGTAATAATCAAAGAAAAACCAGTTTATTAACCGAAAAACTACCAGCAGCAGCCTTTATTCTCTCTAGTCCTCGTTCTGGTTCCACTTTGCTGCGGGTAATGCTCGCAGGACATCCTGACTTGTCTTCCCCTCCCGAATTGCATTTACTACCTTTCGAGACGATGCAAGAGCGAGAAGCAGAATTAGGAGTTTCTCAACTAGGAGAAGGTTTAAAACGAGCATTTATGACACTAAAAGATATTAGTGCTGAGGAAAGTCAAGCTTTAGTAGAAAGCTTGATTCAAGAAAATCTTTCTGTGGCGCACGTATATCAAATGTTGCAACAGCTAGCAGGAGAGCGATTACTATTAGATAAGTCTCCTACCTATGCTAGCAACCGCGAGACTCTAAATAAAGCCGAGAATATATTTAATAACGCAAAATACATTCATCTAGTGCGCCACCCCTATTCCGTAATTGAATCCTTTACGCGGATGCGGATGGATAAGCTAGTGGGATCGGGAAAAAGCGATCCTTACGAGATGGCGGAATTAATTTGGCGCAATAGTAACCAAAATATTATTAACTTTGCTGAGGATATTGATCGAGATCGTTATCATCTTGTTTACTATGAAGACTTGGTCAGCAAACCCCGCCAGGTAATGACAGAGATTTGTCAATTCTTAGACGTACCCTTTAACGAAGCAGTATTAACTCCCTATCAAGGCGATCGCATGACTGATGGCGTGAGTAACACAGCCATGTCTGTGGGCGATCCTAACTTCCTCGATCGCCAAACCATTGATGCCAAATTAGCCGAAACTTGGCGCGAAATAGAACTTCCCAAACCTTTAGGCATATATACTCAACAACTAGCACAACAACTAAAATACGAACTAACTCAAGAAGCCCAAAGCGACATTTTACCCATGCAGGAAACCCTGATTAGTATCAGGGGTTTAAAAATATGTGTTTGTACCTGGGGACCCGAAGAAGGACCTTTAGTCTTGTGCTTGCACGGTATTTTAGAACAGGGTGCAGCTTGGTCGGAAGTCGCGATCAATTTAGCCCAAAAAGGTTATCGTGTCATTGCACCAGATTTACGGGGACATGGTAGAAGCGATCGCGTGGGCAAAGGCGGTTCTTATAATCTAATCGACTTCCTCGGAGATATTGATGCTGTGGTCGAGAATTTAGCAGGTAAAGCTTTTATTTTGGTAGGACATTCCTTAGGTTCGGTCTTGGGAGCAATTTTTGCCACGATTAGACCTCAAAGAATTAAAAATATCGTTTTAGTCGAAACTATCCTACCTACCAATAACGAAGATGAAGATCCTACAACTAGTTTAACCAACCAACTAGACTATATGGCATCACCCCCCGAACATCCTGTCTTTCCCGATGTCAAAACAGCAGCCGAACGCTTGCGTCGCGCCACTCCTGCTATATCTCTATCTTTAGCGATGATGTTAGCCGAAAGAATTACCGAACCCTGCGAAGGGGGTGTCAGGTGGCGGTGGGAGCCTTTATTGCGGACTAGGGCTGGTATTAGTTTGAATGGAATCGGGCGATCGCGCTACTTGAGCATTTTAAAGAAGATCAAAGTACCCATTACCCTGGTTTATGGCGACAAGAGCAACTTTAACCGTATTGAAGATCTTAATAAACAACAGGAAGCAATGCCGAATGCTACTAAAGTGGTAGTTTCTGGGGGACACAATTTACCTTTAGAGGCACCGAATGCTTTGGCAAAGATTATTAGTGGTGCGGTAGCTTTTACTAATAAGTTAATTCCTTAATGCTACTGAAAAAAATAAGGTAAATGACAATTAACAAATGACAAATCTATCGCCTCACCGTACCTGCACGACAATCTTTTAACCATAATTGAACTCCTTGTCCGATAATGCCGTTGGTAGTTTCTCTTGGTGGCGCAGGGGGTTTAGTAGCTTTAGAATTACCAAATCGAGAATACATCATCACTGTCTGCCAAGCATCATCAGTTTGAGTTAAGAATAGCCAATGATAAGTTTGAATAGTAGCAACTTCTTTATTTTTATATTGCCTTTCCAAAACCGTAAAAAAAACCTGTTCTGGATCGCGACCTTCAATCGGATTATATTGAATTCTGGGCAGATCTAAAGGTTCAAATTCAGCTTGACTAGTAGTAACAATAAAATTTCTAACACCCTCTGCTCGATTTTTTCTTTGAGTGCGCTGAATTACTCGGTTGCTATAGTTAGGTAGATCCCTCAATAACAAAGCAGTCAATTGTTGCAGATCTTGAGGACAACTAAGGCGATCAATTGAGGATCTTTCCCCCTCGCTACGAGCATATTCGAGGGGAATAATCAGGAATAAAACTATTACTAATACAAGCGATCGCCAAACCTTCATAATTACTGATTGCTGGTTACTGATTGTAGATATAAAGAGCGATCGCTTCCTTAGGTAATTAAACGAACAAACTTCTTCTTGCCTACTTGTAGCACTTTTCCTGCCAGATCGTCAGGACTATCAAAAGATAGGTTCACGTCATTCAGGCGATCGCCTTCTAAACGTACCGCACCACCTTGAATTTGTCTTCTTCCCTCCCCACTACTCTTACACAAACCACTTGCACCCAAAATGTAAAACAATTTAGCGGGGAATTCTACCTCTGACAAAGAATATTCCGCAATATCTCCCCCCGTAGTATTGCCCTCAAGAACAATTTGTGATGCGGTTTGTTGAGCTTGGAGTGCGGAATCTTTCCCGTGAAACTGGGATGTAACTTCAATTGCTAATAGTTTCTGCGCCTCTCTAGGGTTATCGGGTAATTGCTTGAGATCGATATCAGTCAACAATTCAAAATAATCATTTAATAAAGTATCGGGGGTTTTTTCCAGCTTAGAATACATCGACAAAGCATCTTCCCTAAGTCCCACATAATTACCCAAAGACTTAGACATTTTTTGTACTCCATCCGTACCTAGCAAAATAGGCAATAGCAAACCAAACTGGGGAGTTTTACTAAAGTGTCGTTGCAGATCTCGCCCTACGGCAATATTAAATTTTTGATCTGTCCCCCCTAATTCCACATCTGCTTCTATTGCCACAGAATCATAACCCTGCATCAAAGGATATAAAAACTCATGGAGAAAGATCGGTTTTTCCTGTTTGTAGCGTTCGGCAAAACCTTCTTTAGCCAGCATTTGCCCCACAGTCATGGTGGCTAGCAACCCTTGAATTTGAGCCAAATCCAATTTACTCAACCACTCAGAATTGTAACGAATCTCCAAACGCCCTGGGGTATCAAAGTCTAAAATCGGACGTAGTTGATCGAGATAGCTTTGAGCGTTAGCTTTTACCTCCTCTGAGGTTAACTGACGGCGCACATCAGACTTCCCTGTCGGATCTCCAATTTGTGCCGTAAAATCGCCAATAATTACGACTGCGGTATGTCCTGCATCTTGAAAAGCCCGTAGTTTGCGAAAAGGAATACTATGACCCAGGTGAATATCCGTACCTGTAGGGTCAATACCTAGCTTAACTCTTAAAGGCTTTTTGCTTTGGCTAATTCGCTCGATTAAATTTTCGTTACTGCTATTGGAGTCTTGGCGATCTGGGAAAATCTCACTCGTCCCCCTGTGTAGCCAATCAAAGTTTTTATCTGAATCTGAAGACATTACCAATTACCAATTTGAACCCGTATATTAAATAGTCAGACTACCAAAATATCAGACTATTCAAATCAAATCTAGAAATCCAATCATCTGATGTTGCCTAATGAGTGACAAATGATAAATGGTAAATCATAAATGGTAAATGATAAATGATAATCGATAATTGATATGCCCTCTGGTACAACCCACGATCGCATTACTCTTTGGACGCTCCCCTGGGTAGCTAGCATTACCTATGGTTTAACTCGCAATGGAGACTTGACTTTACTTGTATCTGGGGGTTTTTTATTTAGTGGCTTGATGTTTGGCCCCGACCTCGATATTCGCTCGATACAATTCCAACGCTGGGGCTTATTGCGAGGAATTTGGCTGCCATATCGCAAGCTATTGCGCCATCGTTCTTTATTTTCTCACGGTTTAATTATTGGTACTTGTCTGAGGGTTCTATACTTGTTTCTCTTTGTAGCTGGAATTGCTATTTTTGTAGTTGGTTTTGCTCAATTATTGTTTGGTTTTAGTTGGAATTGGCAAGATTTTGTCGGGAGTAAGTTTCATCTGTTAACCCATCATCGCGATCGAGAAACTATCGCTCTTTTCATGGGTCTGGAATTAGGTGCAATGAGCCACAGCATCAGCGATTGGATTAGTTCTAGTCACAAAAAACGTTTGAACAAAAAGCCCAGAAAAACAGTTAAAGTCACTAAAATCAAACGGTAATCAAAAGAAACTATAATCGACTGCAAAATGTACTCCATTTTCTTGCAGAGAGTCTCTCGTAGTTTCCACATCCACTAAAGGAATTCCCCAATCCAAACGGGCATTAAATCTAGTTCCCATGGCAAAATTCAACCCCAACCCCAAAGAAGGTAAAGTTGCGTTGGCAATTTCTACTTCGTCAGTATTCCATAACGTACCGATATCAAAAAAAGGTGCGATCTGAACTAGACCATCAATTTTCTTAAATCTTAGAACAGGTATTTGTAATTCTGCTGAGGCGAATGCACCGCTGTCTCCCAAGCTAAGATCCTGGCGATAGCCTCTAGCACTATTGACACCACCTACCCTAAATTGTTCTAGGGGTACAAGGCTTCCTCCTGCAACTTGAACATCGCCCCGTAATAAAAACAAAAAGTCTTCATCCAATCGTCTTACCCATTGGCCTTGTCCCCGCCAAGCAAAGAAAGTACTATCAGGAACATCACCATCATTGATAGTGGCATTAAAAGCATCAATACCCAAACTAAATTGAGAACGAAAAGCTAGAACTTTTTTGTCATCTCGATTGACATATTCTTGCAATAGTCGAACCGCACTAATTCTGGTTTCTCCATCTTCGTTAGCACCGCGAGACAGAAAAAAGCCATCGTTTTGTAAAAAAGTTTCACTTTCGCTACGAGAAAAACTAATTCCCATGGCAAACTCTTGGTTGGGCTTTAATACTAAAGGTTGACGCAGATTTAACTCAAAATAACGGGATTGGGATTCTAGATCGATGGGAGTGAAAGGATCTTCGACGACATCATTAGAATTAGTGCCATAAGCTGCCTTAATCGTGCCATTTTTAGAATTGAAGGGCAGACTATAACCAAAGTCAAAACTATTGCTACCTTCGGTATTACTAAAATTAAAATCAAAGCGATCGCCTATTCCTAAGAGATTACCATGATTGAAACTGGCAGATCTTTGATTTGAGCCAACGCTGGGGGATTTTTTGTTGTTAAAGCTAGTCGATATACTAAATACATCTGCTTCTTCAATTTGAATATCCAACAAACTCGTTCCTGGTTCAATTCCTGCTGATAATTCCGCCGAAACATTATTAATTAAGGGATCGAGGCGCAATAGTTGTAGTGCAGCTAACAGAGACTCAATATTAACTGGTTTTCCCGCAGCAGCTTCAATTCTAGAGGAAATATATTTAGGAGTCAGACGTTCTGTACCAGAAACATTGATGCCTTCTAATTTGCCTTCGAGAACGGCAATTTTTACCGTACCATTATCTAATTCTTGGGGAGGGATATAAGCACCTGAATTAACGTAGCCCTTATCGGTATATAACTTTGTAATAATACTTCTGGCTTGAAATAATTCTGGCAAAGTAAGAGGGCGATCTCGATAAGACTCGATCGCTTTATCTAATTCGCGATCGCTAAAAACACTACTGCCAACTATATCAAAACTCTTGACGACGATTTGTTCGGGAACATCATTAGAGTTAGAATCTTGAGCAATAGTTCCATCGCCTGGAGATTGAGTTAATAAATTCGCTTTCTTCTGTGGCGGACTAACTTCTGCTGCGTTTAATGGCTGCAATTCCCCACAGCTTGCAATTAATGCCAATAAATAAATTGATAAAAATGATAAAGAATTATAGTTGATATTGACCTTGAAGAATTGGTTTGAGCTTAACTGTTGCCAAAAAGTATTTGGTACAAACATATTGGTAACTATGTTGGATATAGAGCCACTTTCATAGCATTCCCAAAAATACCCCATAGATAACGCGATGGTTAGTTAAAAACAGTTATTAACTGCCACTAATTTGATATCGCATTCCTGGTAACTGAACGATTAAGTCCATTAACTCTAGCTGAGATAAAGCAGCCAGAACTTCTCCCGTATTTTTGCCAGTTTGCTCGACAATTGTATCTAAAGATATGGATTTTTCATCAATAAGCCGATAGATACTCTCTAAATTTGGTTCTAGTTGAGGTGCTACCTTAGCTTGAGGTGCTACCAGATCCAAACAAGGCATTGTACCTAACATTTCTAACAACTCTTCTATCCCTAAGATTATATGCGCTCCAGAGTTGAGTAGGGTCAGACAACCTAGAGATTGAGTATTATCTAAAGAGCCTGGTAAAACATAGACATCGCGACCAAATTCGTTGGCAAAACGAGCCGTAATTAAAGCCCCCGAACGTTTTGGAGCTTCAATGATTATTACTCCACGACACAATCCTGCAATAATGCGATTGCGGGCGGGAAAGTGACCCCGATCTGGTGGAGTCTGGGAAGGATATTCACTAATAATTAAGCCTTCATTCTGCAACCTTTGATGAAGAGTGCGATTGCTGTGGGGATAGACTGTATCCACCCCCGTACCTAAAACAGCGATAGTTCTCCCCTGTGCTGACAAACAACTATGGTGGGCTATGGTGTCTATTCCTGCTGCCATTCCCGATACAATGCCAAAGCCGTGTTGTACTAGGGCTTGAGTAATTTTTTTTGTCCAACGTTTACCATATTCGGTAGGATTGCGCGTTCCTACAATCCCAATCATTGGGGTAATTCCGCTGTTTTCCTTTGATTCGACTCGTCCCGAATAATATAGTAGGGGTGGCGGACCAGGAATTTCTAATAATAGACGAGGATATTCTGGATCTGTTGGCGTCCAAAACAAGGGATTTTGCTCTAGGTATCGCGAGAGTAATGCTTCTGGATCTATCTTGTTTCTTTTCTGTTGAATAGCCATGGCAACTTTACCGCCCAAACCTTCAATTTCAGCAAAAGCGATCGCCTCAGCGTGCCAAGCCTGTTGGAGAGAACCAAAGTGTTGATAGATTTTTTTCAGAGAAATTGCTCCAATTCCCGAAATTTGCGACCACGCTAACCAATAAGCTCTTTCTTGTTCCATCGATCTTCACTTTTTACTAAATTAAGTTAGTTCCCTTAAGAGTTCTAATCTAGTTTATATTTCGCTCGATTTGATAATTTGAGTCAATAGAACCAAAAAATAGATTAAAATCGGCGGACAAAAATTGATAATAATTGGGTATCTCATCAATCTTTTAAAGTGCTTCTTTTATTGTCTTGGTATATTTTTGGAGATGATTGCACAAAAACAATTTTTAGATAGTCGATAACGTTACCGATTTTCTGAGAGAATACTTATTAAAATTATTTAAAATCAATAATTCAACCATATTTAATAAACTCAATTTAAGCCTAAAATGATTCGCATTTTAATAGTAGACGATCAAAATCTAGTTCAACAGGGCATCAAATCTCTTTTAGATCGAGATATGGAATTTAATGTTATTGGTACAGTCGAAGATGGTCGCGATGCAATCAAACAGATTCCTCAACTTAAGCCCGATGTTGTCTTATTAGATATTGAAATGCCTGGAATGAATGGTATTACAACTACTAAATATATCAATCGTATATCGCCACAAACTAAAGTCATTATTCTCAGCAGCCATGAAGATAAAAAATATATCATGGCTGCATTAATGGCTGGGGCAAAAGGCTACTTACTCAAAACCAGTTTGATGACCGATCTTAAACAGGCAATTTTAGCGGTTAATAACGGTTATTCTCAAATAGATTCCAGGTTGTTAGCCAAAGTTTTTGATCGCCAAAATATTAAAGTCAAACAAACTTCCTCAAATGTAAAATACGGGGATAAAAAACCAGATGATTCACAATTAGAACGAGACAGCAGTTTAGTAAAAAATCAAAAAGATCGGTCTAAAAATACTATTAGTTTGGATGAAGAGATAAGTTCGACTAAATTTAAAACACCCGAAGAACCAGCAGAAAAAGCGGAATCTGTAGTCACAAAATCTAAAACTACATTACCATCAACAAAAGTTGCATCTAAATTATCAAAACCTGATGCAACATCTAATTATGTTGTCAAAAAACTAGCAAATTTCTCCCCAAATATACCTGATTCCACAACCTTGGAACAGATAGATCCAGAAACTTCTGGCGAAAAATCGCCTTCCGTTGTCAATCAAACTGCTCTGACAACCGTTATCAAACATTCCTCTCTAGAACAATATAAATTTCCCATCAATAGTAGTAAAACAAAGAAGAAAACTGCACCCGTCGCCAAATATTTAACAAAGTTGGGGGCTAACCCCAGGATTTCCCGTTATAAACCCCAAATAGCTCAATTGAAGTCTCGATTGACTAAATACCAATCAAAACTAAAATCCTTACTCAAACAAAAGCAAAAACAAGATCTATTGTGGAATCTGGGGTTTATCTTATTGGGAGCAGCAGTAGTTATTATTGTGGGAAAGATCTAAAAATTACCGCAAAAATCTAGATCTTCAAAATTTTTAGGCAGGGGTAGTTTTAGTTTGATTAAACTTATTGCGATCAGGTAATTCTGTCTCCAAATATCGCAGACGAGGTTCTCTATAGGCGATCGCAACAACAGTTAAATTGAGAAGTCCCAATAGTACTAAAAGTAATGTAACTCCCTGTCCCATCCCAGTATTAATGAATTTGCTAATGCTTTGCGCTATGATGCCACCTTCTGCCATCAAAGGGTTTAAAACATTATCTACTAAAGGACCTGCTAATAAATAAGCACAAATAGCCAAGGATCTTTCTAAAGTCTGTTGCAGAGCAAATACTCGACCTTGCAGCCGACTGGGTACTTTACTTTGCCAAATTGCCTGATTACAGCTAACAATAATTGGTTGAGAAAACAAATAGCCAAAAATACCGATAGCCAAAATAAAGGTAGAAATTTTAAGACCGCCGATTAAGATAATAATTCCCTGGAAACCAACAAAGCTAATAATTGCCTTGACTCGATTTTGAGGTCCAGACCAAAGACTCATCAAAACGCTACCGACAAGCATGCCACAGCCGCCAACAGACAGGACAAAACCCAATTGTTCGGTAGACCCTGGCTGATACAATAAAGGCCATAAAACGACTTCTAGCATTCCCATCGTAAAATAACTGATGGCAATAAAACATACCAAACGGACTAAGCCTGGTCTAAGAGCGATGTAATTCCAAGCAGCAACGGCATCAGAAGCTACCTGATGGACAACTTTGCGCCTCCTTCTGGTAAATCGCTTGAAATCAGGAAATTTGACGCTCAATAAAGTAACTATCGCGATCGTGAATGTAACAATATCGATCGATAAGATGGTTTTTAAACCCCAAAATTTCATTAATAAACCCGCGATCGCTGGAGCCGCAATTTTGGCGATCGCAAACGAGGCTTGAACCATCCCGTTAGCACGACTTAAGTTTTTAGCAGTAACTAATTGAGAGATTGCTGCTATATAAGCTGGCTGTTGGAAAGCATTGAAACTAGAAGTAATAGTCAATGCCAAATAAATGTGCCAAATTGCCAGGTTATTTGAACCGACCAAGAAAAATACAGCCAAAGTTACTATTCCCGTTCCCAAATCGCTCATAATCATTGCTGAACGACGATTCCAGCGATCTACCAGAACCCCTGCCAACGGAGAAATAATTACTTTCGGGAGATACATAAACAAGATAGTCAAGGCAAATTGAGTGATCGTTCCCGTGTCTTGATATGTTCGATCTAAAATCCAAAATCCTAAAGCAAATTCGGTTAATTTAGACCCTAATAATGAAATAACTTGTCCGATCCAGACAATAAAGAAAGTTTGCATATAGTTTTAAATATTCGTTTATCAGCCAACATGAGTGCATTTAGCAGTGAGATAACAAGTAGTGTAATGGGTAGATAGATCTATTTATACAAAGTCTCAACAGTATACCCTAGTGATTTTTGTCTGCCAAAAATACCGATGGGATTTTGAGATTAACATTGTACGCTACATCTATCTTTTTCAGCTTGAATAAGTATTTATACTTAAAACACAAGCTATCATATCAGTATTTCAATACTTTTTATTTCAAGATTATAAAATCTTGGATGGTGACTTTCTATAACTAGCCTGTTACCTTATGATGAAGGGAAAATAAGCTGGCTCAATAATAATTAGTAGCGATTAAAACAAGAATAATTAATGGCAAGGGTGGAGAATTACACAGATAACTACTACTTCGCTTTGGGCGTGTCCCCAAATGCTGATATCAAGGAAATTAAAGCAGCTTTTCGTCGTTTAGCTCGTCAGTATCATCCTGACCTAAATCCAGACGATCCAATTTCTGCTGAGAAATTCAAGCAAATTTCTCAAGCTTATGATGTTTTATCTGACTCCACCAAACGTCGTCGCTACGATCTCCGTTCTTCTTTTAATCAAAAGCAATCGAAAACTCACCACACTAGTCGAGAGAATACTAGTCATGGGTTTAGTCCTAAGACAGCCCAGGATTTTTATCGTCGTGGTGGCTTAAGGACTCAAAACAAAGAATATCGTCAAGCGATCGAAGATTATACCCAAGCAATCAAACTCAATCCCAAATTTATTGATGCTTATCTCAAAAGATGCGAAATGCGCTATAAAATGGGGGATAATCAGGGAGTTTTAGACGATTGCTATCAAATATTTAGTATCAATCCCAAGGTAGCCAAAGCGCATTATTATCAAGGAAGAGCGCGGTACAGTTTGGGTTATACTCAGCCAGCTATTGAATCTTACGATCTGGCGATTTCTCATGATAGTAATTATCCTCAAGCTTATTATTATCGAGGAATTGCTTATAAAGAAATGTTAGTTGTTTCTTCTGCAATTGACGATTTCAATAAAGCAGCCGAGCTTTTCCGTCTTCAGAAAAATTATGAAGCCTATCGTCGTAGTCAAGAAATTATTAACGAACTAACTAAAAATAATCGAATTTCTGGCTGGTTTGATAATCTAGTTCATAATTTATTGATGACTTTAAGTCTTTCTCTATTCAATCCTGGAGGAGGTTTATTACCTGCATTTTCTCGTCTGAATAGTCAACAATCAAAACAAGTAGGGACTATTTATGGCTTATTTTCTAGCTTATGTTTTGTTTGTACCTATTTTATGGTTGGATTGCCCGCAATTATGGGAATTTGGCAGTTATTCCTCATTGGTACGATCCCCTTTGTTAGCTTGGTAGCTACGGGTAGCATTATGCGCTTTGGGCTTCACCATCGAGGACGTTTTTCTACGGATGTTTTTATTGGGGGTGTTGCAATTGTACCTCTGGCTTTGACAAGCCTGTCGATTGGATTTATTCCCTTATCTGAATTTTCTTTTACTATACCTTTAGCTCTTTTGGGTTTTGCTTATAGCGCACTCAGCCTAAACGCTGGCTATACTCAAATACTAAATATCTCCGAATCTAAAGCAGCCCTGACTGTAGCTTTGATGTTGGGAGTTAACAGTTATATTTGTCTGTCATTGATATCTGGTTTTATCTTTTACTAAAAACTGCTGATAATGTTTAATATTCGCTGAATATCATCTAATTTTCCAACAATTCTCCTAACTGGCTTGGGCAATACTCTAACTAATGTGGGAGTTACAGTTATTTGGTGGATCGCTGCTTGTTGAGGATGCTTATCGATATCTATGACTTTAAGGGTATAAGGACTATCTAAGCCTTGTTCTAACAGTTGGTGTATGCTACTTAAAATTTGTTCGGCACTAGGGCGATCGCCAGAAATAAATAGACGTAAAACATAACTACTACTATGATTATTATCACTCTCTATAAGCTCGGCGGTCTGGGATACTCGATCGGAATTGACAACAGTGCGATCGAGGCGAATGATTAAATCCCGTTGTTCCCAAAGTTGAGGAAAGTGGGTCTTATAAGTTTCAATTATCGCACGATTACAATGTTCTTCTTGCCAAGGGGCAATATGCCATGTCGTGTTTATTTCTAGATTAAATAATACTTGTAAGAGGGGAATATAACGTTCGGTGGGAGGATAAACTTCTGCAATGGTTTCTATTTGTTGAGTCTGAGGATTGAACCAACGCTCGACAGTTGCACTATATCCAGGGACTAAAAAATGGGGTGAATCGTCCAAACCCCATTTTTTTTGCAAACCCAAGCACAGATCGCTATGCCATTGAGCCTGTTTATTGGTATCTATACCGTAAATCAGATCCCCCCCAGGGGTGAATAAAGCAATAGCTTTGAAGATGTTGGGTAAAACATTTACCATTTATCATTTATCATTGACTATCTTTGCTGAAAACTCTTTTTTGCTGTATCAAGAGCAGTCTTATTTTAGACCTAAATGTTAAATGTTGAATGTTAAATGTTAAACTCTTCCTCGCAGCATCATTGCCATTTCATTAGCTGTAGGAGACATTTCCAAAGCAGTCTCTTCTGTGATTCTGCCTTCTTCATAAAGAGTGAATAATGCTTGATTGGTTGTAATCATACCGTCATATTCACCATCTTGCATCAAATTGTGAATGTCGTCATATTTACCTTGTTTGATATAGTCTTTGACAGTTTCGGTATTTACCATAATGTCATGATATGCAGCTCGTTTACCATCGGTGGTACGACACAAACCCTGAGAAATTACAGCTACTAAAGATTCGGAAATAGCAACTCGCATGGCATCTTGTTCTTCCGCACTGTAGAGGGTCAAAATCCTTTCAATGGTTTTAACGGCACTATTAGTGTGCAATGTTCCCATGACCAAGTGACCTGTTTGTGCTGCTTTAAGAGCAGTATTGACAGTTTCTTTATCCCGCATTTCCCCTACTAAGATGATATCGGGGTCTTCCCTTAAAGATGCTTTGAGGGCATTATCAAACTTGAGAGTATTGATTCCTACTTCTCTTTGTTTGATCAAAGAACGTTTACTTTGATGAACGAATTCAATCGGATCTTCAATTGTAATGATGTGTTTGGCATGTTCGTTATTGATATAATCTACCATTGCAGCCATAGTAGTAGATTTACCCGAACCTGTAGGCCCTGTTACTAGCACTAGTCCTTTGTGAGCGTCTGAAATGTCTTGAAATACAGGAGGCAACCCCAATTGTTCCATAGTAAGAATTTTTAGGGGAATGAGACGCATTACTAAGGCGGGGCCACGTAAAGTATCAAAGATATTGATCCTAACCCGAGCAAATTCGTATTGGGTAGCCCCGTCAAATTCTAGTTCTGTTTTAAACCTCGCAACCTCTTCATCAGTTAAAACTTCGTGTACCCAACTCATGAAGGTATTGAGATCGGTTTTGGGATATTCGGTCAATGCCATTTCACCGCGATCGCGCATCCTTGGTACTTCTTCGACTCCTAGATGTATATCAGAATATCCTTGATCGTACGCTTTTTTAATAATATATTCCAAAGAAGGTTGACCAGAAGAGCGTTTGGGACGAATAATTTTGGTTTCTACCTTGGTTTCTGTCTTAGTTTCTGCTTTGGTTTTAGCAACATGAGAATCTTGTGTTTTTCCAAACTTAGCATTGGATGGATTATTACTAGTTCTTCCCAAAGTTGATGGCGGAGGTGGGGGCAATGGTCGCGAACCTGTATTCTGATTCATTTTATTATTGTTATTTTGAATGTTATCTTTTCTAGATTTAGTATGCCCATTTTTTTGAAGTTTCTAACCAGCTATTTTGGAATCAAATGGCTTATCTAGTCTAGATTTGCTTGATTTATTACATATTTAATTGGCTATAATATTTTTTGTAATTAATTGTAATAAAAAACATTTTTTTGAAATTAAAAAATTACTTTGATAAAAATATTTGCCTGAAAAATGTTTAGTTTCTGATTCAGAAAACAATAGTTCAAACGCGCTATAAGCATTAATACTTAACAAATGTAATGAAAATAAATATTTGAGAGATCCAGAGTATTTAACAATACTGGTATTTTTTTGTATACATGATTAAATAATCAAAAAACCCTGTAAACAATTGGGGATCGCGATAAAAGCCGATTAAAATAAAATCCTTATCGCAGATTATTAGGGCAAATGTAAAATTATATTTAAAAAAATTGTTTTATAGATTAGAGTTTCTTATACTTAATCATAACGATATAAAAGAGCCGATCCTGCTCAAAAATATCTTTTGTTGTTGTTGTTGTTGTTGAGTCTTAAAATAATGGAATTAGTACAAAAGAATAGTTACTTAGATCTAGTCAAAAGTTTTTTAATTTGGAGTTTCACTCTTACAGTTTGCTTGCTAGTAGTTGGCTTTCCTGTAGGTGCATTAGTGGTAATGGTGGGCATTTTAGCAACAATTATTTTACAAACAGTAATTCCTGCTAGTGCTGTATTAGTAGTTACGGGAAGTATTTTTGCTTTAAATGTTGGAGTGGTTTTGGTTGGCGCAGCGATTTTAGCTTTCAAAGGAATTTATCCCGAACAAGTAAGCTGGTTGAGCTGGTTGCACGGACAAAATAATTTAGCTCATACCCCTGTATACGCTTCATGTCCTCTAACTTGTCAGTTTGAAACAAACATTTAATAAGCAAAATATAAATAAGTTGTTAGGGTTGAAAAAACATATTATTTTTCAGCCTTTTTTTTGCGAGGGTTTGATTCGATCGATTTCGCTACAAATTTGTTTACTACTCATGAATCAAAAATCAAATCCTGTCTAGGAATTAATCCTAGACAGGATTTTTATGATTAACGAACAATTACTATAATTGTTCGATGTTTAATCTTTAATGTTAGTTAGATCGATCTCTAAGATTTAGCTGCTTGACGCTCTTTGGCTTCTGCAATCACTTCTTCAGCAACGTTCTTAGGACAAGGAGAATAGTGATCGAATTCCATCGAGAATTGACCGCGACCAGAAGTCATAGTACGCAAGTCACCAATGTAACCAAACATTTCACTCAAAGGAACGTCTGCTTTGATGCGGACACCCATAGGAGTAGAGTTTTGTGACTTAATCATGCCACGACGACGGTTAAGATCGCCAATAACATCTCCCATATGATCGTCGGGAGTAAATACATCTACGTTCATAATTGGCTCAAGAATTTGCGGGCCAGCTTTAGGTAGAGTTTGACGATAGCCAGACTTAGCAGCAATCTCAAAAGCGATCGCACTAGAATCGACAGGGTGGAAAGAACCATCTTTGAGGGTTACTTTCAAATCCACACAAGGGAAACCAGCCAAAACACCCTTTTCAATACTTTGAGCAAAGCCTTTTTCAACTGCGGGCCAAAATTCACGAGGAACGTTACCACCAGTAACTTTAGACTCAAACTCAAACCCAGAACCAGGTTCGCCAGGCTCAATAGTATAATCAATTTTACCAAACTGACCAGAACCGCCAGATTGTTTTTTGTGAGTATAGCTGTCTTCAATTACCTTGGTTATGGACTCGCGATAAGCTACTTGAGGCTTACCAACTTCTACTTCAACACCGTGAGTACGCTTAAGGATATCCACCTTTATATCTAGGTGAAGTTCCCCCATACCTTTAATAATAGTTTCGCCACTATCAAAGTCTGTTTCCACATAGAAAGAAGGATCTTCTTGAACCATCTTACTAAGAGCTACACCCATTTTCTCAGAAGCACCTTTGTTCATTGGTGTTACTGCGATCGAGATTACAGGATCTGGGAAGACCATCGGCTCTAGTGTGGCAGGATTTTTGGGGTCACAAAGAGTGTGTCCTGTTTGGATGTTTTTCAAACCAACGATCGCAATAATATCTCCTGCTTGGGCGGAATCAATTTCTTCGCGAGAATCGGCGTGCATTTCTACCATCCGTCCCACACGCTCGGTTTTGCCTGTGGCAGTATCGAGGACAGATTCACCTTTATTTAAAGTACCAGAGTAGATCCGAGTAAAGGTCAATGCACCATAGCGATCGTCCATGATTTTGAATGCCAAAGCGCGGAAAGGGCCTTCAGGGTCAACAATGGCATATTTACCAGTTTCGTTACCTTCTAAGTCAACTTCAGGCTGAGGGGGAACTTCTGTAGGATTGGGTAGATAGTCAACTACTGCATCCAAGACATTCTGCACGCCTTTGTTTTTAAAGGAAGAACCACAGTAAGTAGGGAAGAAAGCCAAATCGCGAGTACCTTTGCGGATACAACCTTTGATTTCATCGATGGAAAGTTCTTCTCCTTCGAGATATTTCTCCATCAAATCATCGTCTTGTTCTACCGCAGTTTCGATTAACTGTTCCCGATATTCTGCTACTTGATCGACCATATCCGCAGGGACATCTTGGATTTCATAATTTTCTGGCAAACCAGAATCATCCCAAATCCAAGCTTTTTCAGTGAGTAGGTCGACTACCCCAACGAAATCATTTTCAACCCCGATGGGCAACACCATGATTAGAGGAGTGGCAGCCAGAATTTCTTTAACTTGTTTGCATACGCTATAAAAATCAGCACCAGTACGATCTAATTTATTGACGTAAATAATACGAGCCACTTTAGAATCGTTAGCATAACGCCAGTTAGTTTCAGACTGAGGTTCAACCCCACCCGAACCACAGAACACACCAACACCACCATCAAGTACTTTCAAGGAACGGTAAACTTCAATAGTGAAATCTACGTGACCAGGAGTATCAATGATATTTAACTGATGATCTTTCCAAAAACAGCTAGTGGCAGCAGACTGAATAGTAATACCACGCTCTTTCTCTTGATCCATGAAGTCAGTTGTTGCTTCTCCATCATGTACTTCACCGATTTTGTGACTCTTACCAGTAAGCTTGAGGATTCTTTCAGTGGTCGTTGTTTTACCAGCATCTACGTGGGCGAAGATGCCTATGTTCCGATATCGAGAAAGGTCTTTCATTTTTGTCTATAATTTTTATGATTAATACTGACCTCGCGATCGCCTAGCATACCGAAAAGGCAGCTGTTTAAGTGCTATTTTATGAGGTCATAACATGGTCAGATCTAACCACTTGGGGTTTGGATTTCAACCGCAATAATGAATTTTGTGCAGCCAAGCTAATTTCTGATGGCAGCGATGCTCATTATAATGCTAATTATTAAATAATAATAAGATATATTTACCCTGGGGTACAGCTAGAGGTTACGACAAGAGATTGCGTAATCGCCGAACTATACTCCAAGGGCGATCGCATCTTTGACTATTATTTAATTAACATTAGGGTTGAGTTGGAATCGAAAATAATGAGCCATCGAAGTTTGGCAACCAGCAGATACACTTGATTTAACCATGAAGAGAATCATCCTAAGCTACAAAATGTTTCGTTCGCTTTGTGGAAATTAGTTTGTCAATGGCTGTATCTAGATATTCATTGTCCCTTGCTTCTGATAAGAGAGGCTACTTTTCTTTACCCAAATTAGTATAGCTTATTTTTTTACAATTCAAGAAAGCTATATGCGTATTTTTGCACAATCATCAGTTACTCAATGTTAGTTGCTTCCAACTTAGCCAAACGACTAAGAAGATCTTGGTTGGTTTGTTTGAGTTTATCAATTTCTTGACGTAACTCTTTAACCGCCTTATCTGTACCTAAGTTTTTCTGTACTTTAGTTACAGCCTCTTCAGCGCGACGACGTACTCTTCCATCGGGGGTTTGGGCTGCTAACTCATTGAGGATAGTTATAGCTTGGGAGGTTTGCATCTGTTCCAATGCAACGACAACGGCTATCTGAGTTAAGAAAAAAGACTCTCCTGCGATCGCTTCCAATCTTTCCAAAATCTCCCCTAACTTTTCAGGAGTTTGACCAGTAGAAATAGTACCCAAACAGCGAATAGAAGCCAGTCTCAAGGCTTGAGGAATACCTAACTTAGTGTATTCCATAATCAGATCCGCAGCATCAGCTGATGTCTTCATTTTACTCAATCCTGCGATCGCGCCACCACGCACTACTTCATTCCAACCCTGTCTTTGTTCTAAAATTGTTTTAAGTAAAGCGATCGCTTCTTTTTGTTTGGTTTTAAGATTACCCGATACCATTCCCCCAATACTTCTGGCAGCAGCAGCCTCTGTATAGTAACTGGAATCTCCTTGTTGGAGAGCATCAGCAATAGTATCGTAGGTAAGAGGATGTTTGAAATTACTCAAAGCAGTAATGACTGCACATCGCACTCTTGCATCTCGATCTTTTAAGCCTTCGGTTAAAGCAGCAGCAGCTTGATTAAGCTTGATATTGCCCAGCTTTTTAGCTACTTCTACTCGTACTCCCCAAAACGAATCTTCCGTTAAAGAATTAGCTAGAGATTTAACCACTTCTAGTCCACCTTTTTTGCTTAAAGCACCAGCAGCATAGATTCTAGAAACAGGATCTCGGTCGTGTTGTAATTGTTTTTTAAGTTCCGCAACGGGGTATTTTAGACTTACGGTTTTAAGGAAATTATTGTTGACATCAAAGCTAACAAAACTAGGTTTCTTTTCCAGAGGGAAATAAAAACTTTGTTCTGCTTGATGGATGCGAAGGGTAAAAGTTTTATATTCAGGTTGAGGAGAATTTTTTGTAATGTAGCCAAACCCTACAGGAATTTTCAGATCGAATAACTCTTTACTCTCACTATTTTTTTTCGCTTGCTTTTGGGTAACGGTTAACTTCGCCAGCTTACTATCCCCATCCCAAGAATATCCCACTTGATAGTCAGGATGACCGCCACGAAAGACATATTGATCGAACAAAAACATCAAATTGTAACCAGTTGCTTTATCGATCGCCCGCAATAAGTCTACCGTTTCTACTGTCTTGTGGGCATTGTCCCGTACAAAGGTTTGAATCGCCTTATCAAAAAGATCGTCTCCTAGTATTGCCCTAATCATATGATAGACACAAGCACCCTTTTCATAAAGATGTCTGTCATATAATTCGATCGCTTCGCGGTAGACATTAGTAACTATAGGACGACGATAGCGAGTACTATCTTCAGCGATATAACTGCGGGCTTCGTTTAATAGATAATAAGCAGCATCATCTTGACCATATTCCTCTTCCGTCCAAAATACTTCTGCATAGGAAGCCATACCCTCTTTAATCCAGGCGTGGGACCAATGTTTAATTACTACCAAGTCACCAAACCACTGATGAGCCAGTTCGTGCAATACTAAACTCTCAGTCCTCATATTATCCGCTGCTGCCCGTTCGTCCAACAAACAACGATCTGTTAACAGGGTAGTAGAAGTATTTTCCATCCCGCCAAAGATAAAGTCATCAACGCATACCTGGGCGTATTTAGGATAGGGATACTCATAACCATACTTCTGGGATAAAAACTCAACCATGCGGGGAGTCTTACCCATGCTGCGCTTTCCGTCTTCCTCCCTTCCTTTCTCCACATAGTAAGTGATAGGTTTTCCTCGCCACTCGTCGGCTATTTCGGCAAAATCTCCCACTGCTAGAGTCATCAGGTAAGTAGGATGTACTTGCTGTTGCGACCAATGATAAATAACTCCATTATCCACCTCTTCTTTATTAATCAATTCCCCGTTGGAAATCGCCCTAAAGCCTACTGGTACTTGTACTCGTATTTCTGAAGTAGCCAATTGACCAGGATAATCAAAACAAGGAAACCAAAAACGAGAATCTTCATCTTCTCCCTGAGTCCATACCTGAGTTGGCTTGCTGGGATAGTCTTCGTCTGGAGTAATAAAATATAGTCCTCGTTGGGGACGATCCACAGAATAGGCAATCTCTACTTTAATTGCTGCATCAGTAGTAGGCTGCTGTAAATAAATTTCTACTTCTTCCCCATCATAATCAAACTCTTGACTTATACCATCAATTAACACTGACTCAATAGTCAAATCCACCCCATCCATAGTTAAATGAGTAATACCAGGACGCACGGGGGTAATAGTCGTAGTACAAGTCCCTTTAAAACTTTGATTGGGAATATCAAGAATTAGATCGAGAAAAATATGGTCAACCTGTCCAGGGCGATCTGGGTTGTAGTGGGGTTTTGCACCTGGAAGTTCAAAAGACCTAGTTTTTTCTTCTGCATCGAAATAGAAATGAGACATAAACTGATGAGATAATTGCAATATACCGTTATTGATTAGAATATCTAATCCTGCAAAATTAAGCCAAAGCGATCGCTAGATTAACAAGAATTCCGAACAATTATTAATCAACACTTTGGTTTATATACTTCATGCTTTTAATAAACTTTGCTAATTTTTGTTAGTTCCCGTTCCCTGTTCTTTATTGGTTTTATTATTGCTATATTGCTGGGAAACTAAAGCCTTCAATAAATAAAGTAAATGACCTTCCAATTGGGGAGGAAGCTTAATAGGCAATCCTTCAGGAGCAATATTAATATCTCTTTGAGGAAAGGGAATATCTATTTGCTGTTCGCGAAAAATTTCTTCAATCCGAAAACAAAGATCGCTTTTAAGGGGTGCTTGACGACTAGGATCGGATGTCCAAACCAATAATTCAAAATCAAGAGAACTATCCCCAAATGCTGTAAAAAATACTTGGGGTGGCGGATTGCGCAAGACTTCTAAATGTTCTTCTGCTGCTTGAATCAACGCAGATTTAACTTTAGCCACATCCGAACCATAAGCGACTCCAATGGGAAGGTGTAAACGAGAAACACTTCGACGATGATTCCAGTTGATTACTTCCTCGCTGAGAAATCGAGAATTCGGGACGATAATCGAAATTCGATCTAAAGTTTTTAAAACAATACTGCGGGTGCGGACTTCTTCTACTACCCCTAAATGATCTCCCACCTGGATAAAATCACCCACCTGTACCGAACGTTCAAACAGCAAAACAATCCCACTGGCAAAGTTGCGGGCAATATCTTGTAAACCAAAACCAATACCCACACCCAAAGCACTACCGATCAATGCCAGAGAGCTAAGATTTAAGCCATATGCTTGAAGCAAAATTATGGTCGCCAAGGCAATCAACCCATATTTGGTCACAATCGAGATGATTTCTTGCGAACCCCTGGTCATTCTGGTAACTTGTAAAATCTTGGTACGCAGTAAATTGGCTATGTAACTACTGGCAATAATGGCTGCAATCAACAAACCAACAAAAAGTAGTAGTTCGATAATTGAAAAATCATCCCCGCCAAAGTTCAACACTGACTTATTGAAGGAGAGAGCTACTATGCTATAAAGCAGATATAACCAATGTCTCGTCCAGGGAAAGAGGCGAAAAATAATAAAAATTGTGACTGCCCAGAGAATAAATTGGGCAAAACCCAGCTTGAGCCTGAATAAAGTAGTCAAGTTAGAAGGTTGAGAAGTAGTATTGCTAGGCAATCCAGGGATCACTCTTTGAATTGCTCGTCTAAAGGGATAGGTTTGTAGCTGATCTAAAAGTCTCGTTCCCAATAGTGCCAAAATTAATAACCCGACGGTAATAATCCCCTGACGCTGAATATATGCCGAACTTCTTTCTCGTTTTCCTCTAGCGATCGCTTGTTCTATTTCTTGTTTGAGATCCACCGCCGTTTCGCGGTTCGACTTTTTGCCGATAGTATCTTCTTGAGTAACAGTAAACAAATAGCGTCGGTCTTGAGTAGTAATTGACTCTGGTGATTCTTCTAAATCTTGTTGAGATGGTTTATCAAATTCTAAATATAATACTGGAAGTCGATCTTTTTCTTTAATAGTCACTCCAGTAAAGTTGTCACTTTTAATAGCATCGAGCAATTCCTTCTTGATTAAATCAACTCTTTCTCCTGCGGTATTACCATCAACTTTACTCACTGATAATATATTTCTGCCATCAATAACTAAAGGAGCTTTGGGAATACTTGGGTCCGTATAAATATTCAAATCCTCAAACTTGACATCATAAGTAAAAGGATTAAAATCTGATTGAGTCAGTCCTGGGCTAATATTTAAAACCAAAATCATGGCAGTCGTGATTGCTGCCAAAGTTACCTGAGAAAGTTTTTTCCACCACATTGTATCTATATATATTTATATATTACTTACCAATTAGTTTTGTCTGTCTGTTTGCTTACTATCTGTCTTTAATTTCCAATATCAACTTTTCTCCTTGTCTTGATAATGTACTCTAGTTCCTGCCCACTGTAGTTTTTCTCGAAGAGTTTCATAAAATGAATAACTTTTGCGTAAAATTATAAAGTGAGCCTGACAATTAGCCATGGCGATCGACACTCTTTGCCCAGGCCAAATTGTTGTCCCCAAAGCTCCATCTGTCCAGAGTTTGGTATTAATTTCATAATCCCTAATTGGACGAACGCCAACTGTACTACCAGGAGGCAAGACCAACGGACGACCAGAAAGACTTAAAGGACATATTGGCGTAATTGCGATCGCCCACATACTAGGGTGTAAAATTGGACCGTTAGCCGAAACAGTATACCCCGTAGATCCTGTAGGAGTTGAAACGATTAAACCATCTCCACTATACTGATCTACTACCTGTCCATCTGCTTCTAATTCTAAAATAGAGGTAGGCATGCGATCTATACTGGCAGGCTTGATACACATTTCATTAAGGCAATAAAACTTCTCCCCTACTGCTGTTAATTCAATGCCTTCTCCTTCATACAACTGTGCCTGTAGCATCATCCGCTTTTGTACGGCATAGCGATCTGTGCTCAAACGCTCCCAAATTGCTTCTGTATCTTGAAATAATTCAAAGGGCTCGGTCAAAAAACCTAAATGTCCCCCCACGTTTACCGCCAAAATTGGGATGCCCTCAGGGGCTAAATTTCTCGATGCAGCTAAGATTGTGCCATCGCCTCCCAAGATTACTGCCAAGTCTATTTTGACCGAGGAAGAAGCTAAAAAGACGGGATAAGGATTATCTTTGATGCCACTAGGCCCCATTAAAACATTGCAGTTACGAGCTTCTAACTCTTTAACACATTTTTCTGCCCATTGCTTGCTAGTCTTATCTCCTGCTTTGTAGGCTACGATCGCACGTTTTAATTCCACTATGTTTCTAAGATAGATAATATTAATTAACTCAAGGACACGAATAGCGAATCAATTCCCTACCTCAATCTGTCCGTTTTTTTATACTACAAAAACATTGCAAAGTCTTCTGTTAAAAATTTATGGTTTTTTGTAATCCAATATTAATTTTCACTCTATACTCTTATCATTTTTTCAAATATGAGTTAAAATTCGCCCAACGACTTCCTGTAAAAATGGAGATTATTATATGTCTGCTCTACGCAAACCCGATCTAGAAACCCAATATTACTCTCCACAAACCCAGTTTAAGCCACAAAAAAAATACCATCGCCAACTAACTAATTTACCCCAAAAACAAGTTAGAAAAGTAGTTAAGAGTCGCAATTTCCCCCAACAAAGTAAACTACCTCAAAAATTAAGATTACTTTCATTATTACAAAAGGGCTCTTTTGGTTTGGCTTTAGTTTCGATGGCTGCAAGTATCGGATTATATGCCTCTACAGTTAAAATTCCCGAACTTTGGAGTCAGGAATATCGCAATCTCGAAGACCTACAAAGTCAAGAAAGAGAATTGATTGCAATCAACGAAAAAATTAAGTATCAAATCGCCCACGATGCCAGCGAAGATAATCGCTTATCTATTTCTAAACCAGAATCTGCTGTATTTATTCCTCCTGCCAAAGTAAATCTAAAAAGTGGTTTAAAAACAATATCCCACAATCAAGAAGTAGCTGAAATTCCATACAACAACTTGGGTTATTAATTAATACTAGATCGACGACTTATAACTCAATTATGACTAAATCTAGATTTAAACTTCCTTTGAGATCGAATAATACTAAAAAAAAACCTAAAGGTACTAGATTTCATCCCCGACCATTTGTCGAACAACGTCGATTATCTAATAATCAAAAAAATAAATCCCAGGCACATTTATTATTGCGGCTGTTTTTGGTTTGGGGAGTTTTAGTAATTGGTACAGTGGGACTGGCTGCAAGGCTCTATTATCTCCAAATTGTTAATCCTATAATTTTTTACGAACAAGCTCCCGATGGCAAAAGATTAACTCAAATAGCCCAAGATCAACAAACTACTAAACTAAGTTTTTATATTCCCCGTCGTCAAATTGTAGATCGCGATCGCAATGTTTTGGCAACGGATAGAATTACCTATACTTTATACGTTCATCCCCATTTATTTAAGAGAAACTCCGAACCAGTACCCGCCGAAGAAATTGCCGAACAACTGTCAGATATTTTAGGCAACAAAACTCCCCAGGAGTTTCTGGCAATTTTCCAAAAACAAGATTGGGGAATTCGCTTGGCAGAAGATTTACCCGAATCAGTCAAAGAAAAAATTGCTGCTTTACAGATTGATGGCTTAGATCTCAAGCAAAACTACTCTCGCTTTTATCCCCATCGAGAAATGGCAGCAGAAGTAACGGGTTATGTCAATTTAGATAGCAGTCGCACCCCCCAAGCGGGAATAGAATATACTCAAAACAAATTATTAGAGCGCGATCCCATTAGCTGGAAAATGAAGCGCAGCTTTAGCAACAACAAAGCCGTATTTCATCCAGGGGATTTAGAGCGATCGCAACAACTATTTAATTTTGATGATCTGCGCTTGCAACTAACTATCGACTTGCGTTTGCAGCAAATTGCCCGCAATGCTTTAAAAAAGCAGATGAAAGAATACGATGCTAAACGAGGTACGGTAATTGTGATGGATGTCCGCGATGGCGCGATCGCAGCTTTAGTATCCGAACCTACTTACGATCCCAATACTTATTATAAGTATGAAGATTTTAGCGTCTTTAAAAATTGGGCTGTTACCGATCTATACGAACCAGGATCTACTTTTAAACCAATTAATATCGCCCTGGCTTTGGATGCGGGGGTGATTTCTCCCCAGGATACATTTAACGATACGGGAGAAATAAAAATTAAGGATGCCGTCGTACGCAATCATGACTTCGAGAAAAAGGGCGCGCGGGGAGAATTAACTCTATCCCAAATTCTGCAATATTCTAGTAATGTGGGGATGATTAAGGTGATGCGTCGCATCGAACCTCTAGACTATTATCGAGATCTCCAAAAATTAGGTATCGAAGATAAAGTCGAGTTTGATATTCCTGGGTACACCACGGGTAGACTCAAAAACGAAGTTGAATTCACCGTTAGAGAAATCGAACCCGCTACCACTGCTTTTGGGCAAGGATTTTCATTAACTCCCCTCAAATTAATTCAAATTCATGCTGCATTAGCCAATGAAGGAAAACTGATTACACCCCACGTAGTTAGAGGTTTGTCCGACTACAAAGGTTATCTTCACTATTCTCAACCACCCAACACCAAACAAGTCTTTTCTCCCAAAACAGCAAAAACTGTTTTAGAAATGATGGAAAAAGTCGTTGAAGACGGTAGCGGTTATGCAGCTAAAATTCCAGGCTACCGCATTGCAGGAAAAACGGGGACTTCCCAAAAAGCGATTACCCAAGGTGGTTATGATGAAACTGCCAAAATTACTAGCTTTGTCGGTATATTTCCTGTAGAAGCCCCCCGCTATGCAGTATTAGCGGTAGTGGACGAACCCCACGGAGAATATACCTATGGCTCTACTGTAGCTGCGCCGATAGTCGGTTCGGTAATTCAAGGAATAATTAATATTGAAGGCATTCCTCCTAGTACCGATATTTCCCAAAAATAAGAACTTAAATTTTTAACAAGATATTTTTAACAAGATATAATTAATTTTTGATTTGCCACAAGAAAATAATGAACAAAATGAATAATAAACTACTGACTGTTTTAGGTTGTTCTAGTTCTATTGCATTGTCCATATTAGGGGCTGATGCTGTCAATGCCAAAGAGTATGTTTTTACCGCCCCAGAATTGGATCGAGAGATAAGTCAAATTCCTCAAAGAGAAACAGATTATCCTTTTGCTGATTGTAGCTGCGATGAATACGACGCTGAAACCGCAGCGGAATTAGATCGAGAAGGAGATAAAGCGATCTCTCTTTATGGTTGTGATTGCGCTGGCTGCAGAAATCTCGTACGCAATAATAGTTCGGAAACTCAACCACAAAGTTAGTTAATTGTTGGTCATAAATAAGGGTTTTGGGAGTATGAAAGAGATTATCTAGTTGAAACGAAGAGATTTATTAAAATATTTGTCAATAGAAACGATCGCTTTAAATATATTGCCAACCAAAAATGTGCGACCTAGTATTTGGAGCTATCAAGGAGATACGGGTTCGTCTTTCTGGGGAGAATTAGATCCAGAATTTGCTACTTGCAAGGTAGGAAAAGCGCAGTCACCGATTAATTTGCCGTCTTCTGTTAGTTCTAGTTTTGGCAGTCTAGAATTAAGCTATAAAGATACACCGCTAACTATTGTTAATAACCATCGCACCATCCGAGTTGATTATCAGCCAGGAAGCAATCTAACTCTTGACGGTCAAATATACGAGTTGTTGCAATTTCATTTTCATCAACCCAGCGAACATTTAGTTTGGGGACAAACTTTTGAAATGGAAGCTCACTTTGTCCATCAAAACCAGATTACAGGAGAGTTTGTAGTTTTGGCGGTGCTAATGTCAAAAGGTGAAATGAATCGGGCTTTAGATACCGTTTGGCAAAAAATACCTGTTCAAAGCGATCGCCCCCCAGAGACATCGGATATATTAATTAACGCCCTTGATTTACTGCCTGAAAACATCGATCGCTACTATCGCTATCGGGGTTCTTTAACTACTCCTCCCTGTTCGGAAATTGTTACCTGGCTGGTATTAAAGCAACCAATAGAAGTATCCCAACTACAAATAGAACGCTTTTTGTCAGTTATCGGTACTAATGCCAGACCAGTACAAGCTTTGAATAATAGAATATTATCCGAATCAAAATAAGACTATATTAAAAGAAAAATTAGCCATAATGTCTGCTCGAACCAGTAAAATTATTGGTACTTCAAATATTAGTAACAAGTATGGTTATCTCTGGAGTAGCATCGCCCTCCTTAATCGAAATTGCCCAACAAACTCGCATAGCATCAGGAAAACTAGCAATATTATCTACAGAAGATAGAAATGCTGCGCTCTTGACCGTGGCACAGGCTCTATTAACAGCAAAGTCAGAAATACTAGCTGCCAATGAAGCAGATTTAACAGCAGCCGAAGCAAACAATATCGCTCCCGCACTATATGCCAGATTAAAGTTAGGAGAATCTAAATTAGAAGCTGCGATCGCAGGAGTGGAAGATGTGGCAAAATTAGCCGATCCTATTGGAGTCGCTCAAATCAATCGCGAGTTGGATGAAGGTTTGGTTTTGAAGAGGGTTACTTGTCCTTTAGGAGTGTTGGGAATCATTTTTGAAGCTCGTCCCGAAGCTTTAATTCAAATTACCAGTTTGGCGATTAAATCGGGTAATGGGGTAATTCTCAAAGGGGGTAGAGAAGCAATTAATTCCTGTAAGGTGCTGACTAAAATAATTTGTCAGGCATTGGAATCGACCAAAGTAGATCCCGCTGCGGTGCAGTTGCTGACTACCAGAGAAGAGATCAAACAGTTACTCGATTTAGATCGTTATGTAGATCTGATTATTCCCAGAGGGTCTAATTCTTTCGTGCAATACGTTCAAGACAATACTCGTATTCCCGTATTGGGTCATGCTGATGGTATCTGTCATTTGTATTTAGATAAAGCAGCCGAACTTAATAAAGCGATCGCCATCACTGTAGACGCAAAAACTCACTATCCCGCAGCTTGTAATGCGATTGAAACTTTACTAGTTCATCGAGATATTGCTGCTGAATTTCTGCCCAAGATAGCCCAAGCTCTTTTACAAGAAGGAGTAGAGTTGCGAGGAGATGAAGCGACTAAAAAAAATATTGATGTCAAATTAGCCAGCGAACACGATTGGAAAACCGAATATAGCGATTTAATCTTGGCGATCAAAATAGTAGACTCTATAGATAAGGCGATCGCTCATATCAACCAATATGGTTCAAAACATACCGACGCGATCGTTACTGAAGATTTTGCTACCGCAGAGATATTTCAAAATTTGGTAGATGCAGCAGGAGTATATCATAACTGCTCGACTCGTTTTGCCGATGGTTTTCGCTATGGATTTGGTGCAGAAGTTGGCATTAGTACTCAGCAAATGCCACCCCGTGGTCCAGTGGGTTTAGAAGGTTTAGTCACATATAAGTATAAAGTAACGGGGGACGGTCATATTGCTGCTACTTATACAGGTGCTAATGCTAAACCTTTTACTCATCGCGATCGTTAATCATTAAATAATTGATAAAAATGGATTCAATTCAAGTAAATGGTATTCGCGCTTATGGTTACGTGGGTTATTTACCCGAAGAGCGAGTATTAGGACAATGGTTTGAGGTTGACCTAACTTTATGGGTAGATTTAGATACCGCAGGAAAGACCGATAATATTGAAGATACCGTAGACTATCGAGAAGCGATCGCTTTAGTTAAAGAATTGATTACTACCGCTAAATTTCACTTAGTAGAGAAGCTAGTTAGTGCGATCGCGGATAAAATATTAAGCATCGAAAAAGTTAGCCAGGTTCGTGTAAAGTTATCCAAACCCGCAGCCCCAATTCCTGAGTTTGGGGGCATAATTACCCTAGATATTACCAGAAGTCAACCTAAATAAAATATAAAACAGATTTGTGATCGTTTGACAATCCGAGATGTTACTTAATCTTTTCTTTATTGTCGATCTATTTTAGGCAATTCCGACCAAGGGGAATGTGATTAAAATGGGCAATTTAATAATAGAGGACAATTCTATCTGTCTTTTGAAGACAACTGAATCATTCGATCCTCCACAACTTTAAAACCAATTTTAATTATTAATCAAGGATTTTTGGTCGATGGATAGAAAAATAAAACTAACAACAAATTTAATTTGGCAATATTTTAATCAGCAACTTTTCGATCAATACTCTATTTGGAATGTCAGACATTTTTGGTATTTATATCAAATCACACTATTTAGAAAATGCTGGGAACGGGAATATTCTCAAGAAAGCAAACATCAATATTAAGTACCTTAATCTACATTATGGGCAATCATATCTATGATTGAGCAATAATTTTGGTGTTGCAAATTCAACTAACCAAAGAAGGAGAGCAATTGCAATTGGCAGTTTTAACTCCTTCTTTTAATTTTTAAGCTTAATTATTATCTTGATTCTTTTTACAACTTAAAACTATTCGAGTTAGAGGTTGTCCGTCATTTTGGTGAGTACAATCTAAGATTTCCAAACTTCCTCCCATTGTTTCTAATAAGGTTTTAGATAGCAATAGTTTCATATTTGCCGACAAGCTAATTTCTTGGAGAAACTGACGGATTTCCCCTAAATCTTTCCCCTCAAAGTTTGGTTCGATAGTTTCTTGTTCCTGCCACAGGGCGATGGGACATTCAAGATCTATTTCAAACGTGACACGACTAGATGTAACTTGACTGATAGATAGCTCGATTGTTCCTGTTTTCATCAAAGAAATCCCGCTGTCAATTATATTAAATATTAATTGAATTAAACGAGAACGATCGGCATACACGACAATCTGAGGATCGGGAGTAACTATAGCCAATTTTAAGTTGCGGTTGGCTGCTTGTAGATGGGTTAAGCGATCTATTTCGGTGAATATTTCGGCTAACTGGAGTGATTCGGGATTTAAACGGTTACTACCGTATTCCGTCTTAGAAACAGCTACAATTTCATCAATTAGTTTCAAAAGCTTTAATGCTGACTTATAAGCTTGAGCAATGAATTCTTTTTGTTCTTCAGGACTTTCGCACAGATCGGCCAAAATTAGTTGGTGCAGACCGATCATACCACTGAGAGGCGATCTCAATTCATGGGAAGTCCGAGCTAAAAAACCCGCTTTAAATTGGCTCATTTGTGCGGCCATTTGATAAGCTAGTTGCGCTTGTTTCAATTCTTCTTTCAGCTCGTCAATTTCATTCATAACTCAAGAAACTTGACTATTGATAGTTAATTAGTCTTTGATAAATGGCAAGATCGCCCTGTAAAGTTCAACCCAGTCAAACTATTCAGATTGTTGATTAATTTAACATAGCTCTTGTGGGATAATCTTTACGATATATCTTAACTGCGGTCAATTTTGACGCTTCCTTGACGCAAAACTTGCCACTGTTGATTTTGCCAAGATACCACTGTAGAAGGGAGTCCGCTACCTTTTGCTTCTATTTCTCCTAAGCCTGTATCTTTTAACACCAGTACGTCGGGAAAAGTTGCAGCTATTGTCTTCATTGAGGTTAAGGCATCTTTGCCAGAAATATTGGCACTCGTTGTCGCTAAAACTCCAGTTTGTTTTAATATTTGACAAGCGATCGCACAGTTGGGTACTCGAATTCCTACTGTATTAGAGCGAGTTGGATCGATCGCCTGGGGTACTAGATCGGAAGCGGGCAGTACTAGGGTTAACGCCCCTGGTAAATGGCGATCGATTAACTTTTGCCACGCTGTCAATTCAGCAGAAGTATGGGTTGTATAGGGAAGTAAATCCGCAATAGATCCTCCCATCAAAATAAGAGGCTTGTTAGCAGGGCGTTGTTTGAGTTGATAAATGAGTTGGGCAAATTCTGGCTTGATCGCCAAAGCTGGTACGGTATCCGTAGGGAAACTAACTGCTTTTCGGGCGATCGCACCTCGAACTAATTCTACTTGAGAAACTTCTACCATCGATCTTGAAACTATTTAAAGAAATTATTTAAGATTTGTAAGCCAAAACAAAGCGATCGATCCCATTGAGATCGGGCAATACTTTTATATCGTAGTATTCTTCTTGTCGATCTAGTAATTCGACTACTTTATCTGATTGATCGATCGCCATTTCAACCAGCCAGACTCCCCCAGACACCAAATATTGAGGCGCAGATTTAGCTAAATAACGAATATAGTCTAAACCATCGACACCACCGTCTAAAGCCAAATGAGGCTCGTGTTGAAATACCTCTGGTTGTAGCTTTTCTAAGTCGGAGGTGGGGATGTAGGGTGGATTAGAAATCATTCCTGTAACTTTGCCTCGGAGAAACTCCAATCGATCCCACCAATTACCGTGATAAAAGTAAATATGATTCTCTAATTGCAAATTGATCGCATTTTCTCGGGCAATTTTTAAGGCTTCTGGGCTACAATCTACAGCGTGAATCTTAGCTTGGGGAAAACTATCGGCTAACCCTAAGGCGATCGCACCACTCCCCGTACCCAAATCTACCCAATGGCAGTTTTGCTCTATACCAAAAATGCTATTTTTAATTGCTTCTTGGGCAATATCAACAATTAATTCCGTCTCAGGACGAGGAATCAAGACTGCGGGGGTGACTTTTAGTTGAAAACGCCTCCAAAAGACCGTTTCCACCAGATATTGTACTGGCAAACGATTTTGAAGACGCTGTTGCCAGAGCAGATTAAGCTCTGACAGGGATTTTTTACTGTTTATTTGGGCTTGATTTTGGAACGAACCGATCCGTAGAGATAAACTACTCAAATCAGTTATGGTCTGAAGTAGCCAATCAACTTCCTTTGGTTCGATATTATTGGCGATCGCATATTGTTTAGCTCGTTGATACCAATAATATAATTCCCTGCCCGAAATGCTATCCAATCTTATTTTTTTATTTCTCTGGCGCTGCGGGTTCTGGTGTTGCTTCTTCTGGTGCAGAAACATTTTGTAAGAATTTAATTGATTCTTCTGTGGGTATCAGAACAATTTTTTCTAACATCTTATCTTCGCTTGTTTCTAGAGTTTGAATTACTCCCTCTAGAGGAACAACTTCGATATCGACGCTATCAGCAATTTCAGGTTTTTGTTCTTTGAATTTAGTTACTACTTGTTCTAGTTGTTTCTTATCAAAAAAGAAAGGAATAACTTGTTGGGAGTCTTTTTCAATGGTCAGATATCCTTTGTCTTCTCCGCCTTTAGCTACAAACAAAGGTACTCCACCTTGATATGGCTGTTGATTGGCTTCACCGATAGTTTTAGCAGAAGTTACAGCTTCTTCTTGAGGAACATAAGCAAAATTAAGGGCATTTTCTTCAGTCTTAGCAGATTCTGCTAATTTATATACTTCACCCAAGGAAACGGGAACTACCTTTACTTTGTCTGCCAATTCGGGATTTTTGGTTTTTAACTGACTCACAAACTGATTGGCATCTTCTTGACTAATAAAGACTCCTGCAACTTTCGCTTCATCTTCTCCCGATGCTACTAAAGGCGCACCTTGTTCGTCAGCAATTGTAAAAACAGGTACAGGATCGAGTTTTTTTAATATTTCTGCTTCTGGTAAAGCCAGCGCAGTTAGATTTTCTGCGATCCCTGCACTTAAAAATAGTGTTCCTGCTATACCCAATCCCGCACTCCAACGAACTAATAGTTTGATCATGATTAATTATTGCTTAACTGCCCTATCTACTTGTTTACTTATTGTGTATACAAAACGGTTAATTACTGGATAACTAAAGTAATTATTTTTTATCTACTTGCTGGATATTTATCTCAAATAAAACGCTTAATACTTTAATATGACTAAAATAAATTCACGAATGTTTCCGCCCATTATACAGAAGGAACTATATTAAGCAAATTGGGTTTGAGTAAGTAGGGGGATAAATAATTCATCAAAATACAAAAATCGACTACCATTTACGATAGTCGATTCCCTTTTTATGAGCGAGGAGGGATTTGAACCCCCGACCTTTTGGTTCGTAGCCAAATGCTCTAATCCACTGAGCTACTCGCCCTCTATTTGTCAGGCAATTAAATATTTAAAAACTCAACCCAACAGTTTTTAATACTAGCAGAACTATGGAACGTAATGCAAGAAAAAATCAATTCTAATTCTCTTTCTCACCTCAATGAGAGTGGAGACGCTCAAATGGTTGATGTTTCGGACAAGCAAAAAACTCGTCGCCAAGCGATCGCAACTGGAAAAATCATCATGTCTGCCCCAACTTTGACCACTATTGAAGCAGGAAATGCGCCCAAAGGTGATGTTTTGGGTACGGCAAAAATTGCGGGAATTATGGCAGCAAAACAAACAGCTAATTTAATTCCCTTATGCCATCCCCTGCCCATTCACAAAATTGAAGTAGAAATTACCCCCAATTACGATCTGCCTGGATATGAAATTAAAGCAACTGTGGCTATCAAAGCCGAAACAGGAGTGGAAATGGAAGCCTTGACAGCAGTTTCTATAACAGCCCTGACTCTTTATGATATGGCAAAGGCTTTAGAGAAATCTATGGAAATTACAGAGATTCGTTTGTTGAGTAAAACGGGAGGCAAATCAGGAGATTATTATGGGGTCGAAAAAAGCAGCTAAACAGATACAATGAGAGTATATGTAGAATGAATTTATTGAATTTTTAGTAATAATATATATATGCCTCCTCGTTGGCCTCGACAACCAGACCGTAAAACCGACCCTGAATTTCGTCGTTTGGAAGATTTAATTAATTTTGCCGTTCATGTTGGCGTTTATGCTGCTACTAACTCTGGTTTGTGGTTTGTGCATATTATAAAATCAACCCAATGGCCTTGGCTACTGTGGATCAATGGTATTTGGTTTGGCATTTTAGTTTTACATTTCATCTATATTAAAGCGATCGCAGACTATTCATCAATTAAAACCTAATGGCTAATACACAAGACATTGAAGCTCTCGCAGCTAAAATTGGCGAAACCATATATATTGATGTTGCCAAATGGCATTTATATCTCAATGATGCCAAGCTACACACTGTTGTTGCCGAAAAAGTTTATCCTCTTTTGGAAGATGATTCTTTGAGCGAAGATGGAGTCATAGCAATTCTTCAGTCTATACCTATTAAGCTAGGAGGAGGCGCGACTCAATTGGGATTAGATAAGCTATTACCCATGCAATGTAAAGTTGACTTGGTAGATTTATTGGAAGAATATCAAAAAGATATTTGATTGATATTTTTTACTTAAGACAGGGCAACTATTACCAAAAATCCCAAACAGAACAAAATTATAAAAACAAGAAGTTTGAATTCAAAGCTCATTATTGTTTTTTTGATTTGAGTTAACCTCACTCCATGAAACCAAAATTTGCGTTGTTTTTGCTGTTCTTTGTAGTGGGAATATTTCTTTCGACTTTCTTTTTTGGCTAATAAAAGCTCTAACTTATCTAAATTAGCCCTATCTTCTTCCGATAAAATAGTCTTCGAACCAGAACTTTGTTGATCATCTGTTTGAAAATCTACGTCTAATTTGAGGTCTATTTCAGGTTTTTTATGATAAATTAACTGTTGTTCTAACAACTCTGATTTAATCGCCGAATAACCACGATGGACTAATTTAATCGACCACTCTAATTCCTGAGAAGAAGCATTTTTCAGTAAATATCCCTTGGCACCAGACTCCGTTGCTTGCTGTACGTAGCTTTTTTCTTCGTGGCTACTTAGCATAATTATTTTGACTAAAGGAAACCGAGAACGAATAATATTGGCTAAAGTTAAGCCATCCATTCCAGGCATATCTATATCCAAAAGAACAATATCTGGCTGAAGAAGTTTTATTTCCTTTAAGGCACTTTCTCCATCGGGAATATCGCCTACAATCTCGATTTCTGTTCTATTTTCTAGTAATATCTTAATACCTTCTCGAACAAGTTTTTGATCGTCAACTATAAGAATACGAACCATTATTAATTATAATTATTATATTAAATATAGAATTGAGCGGAGACTCTTTATATTATTTTATTATCTTACAATCTGTAACTTTTAATGGATTGAAAAATTATTTTTAGTCAAGCGATCGCTTCAACCTGACGGGAAAGTGGATAATACCGATAAAATAAGAAAATCATTTTCTATTAAGCTCAAGATTTATGACTAGTGCTGCACCAGCTAAGACAGAGTACGAAGCAATAATTGGACTAGAAACTCATTGTCAACTAAATACCGAAACCAAAATATTTAGTCGCGAGTCAACTAGGTTTGATGGCGACAACCCCAATACCAATATCTCTCCTATTTGTCTGGGATATCCTGGGGTGCTTCCCGTCTTGAATGAAAAAGTACTGGAGTATGCGGTAAAGGCGGGTTTAGCCCTCAATTGTCAGATTGCACCCTATAGTAAATTTGATCGCAAGCAATATTTCTATCCTGACTTACCCAAAAATTATCAAATTTCTCAATTCGATCTTCCGATCGCTGAACATGGTTGGGTGGAAATCGAAATCGTCGAAAAACCCAACACCGAACCGATTCGGAAGAAAATCGGCGTTACCCGCTTGCATATGGAAGAGGATGCGGGGAAACTAACCCACGGAGGAAGCGATCGCATTGATGGTTCTACTTATTCTTTGGTAGATTTCAACCGTGCGGGGATACCTTTGGTGGAAATTGTATCCGAACCCGATCTGCGTAGCGGGAAGGAAGCAGCCGAATATGCCCAAGAGATCCGTCGCATTATGCTTTATTTGGGTATCAGTGATGGCAAGATGAACGAAGGTTCCTTGCGTTGTGATGTTAATATCTCTGTACGCCCTGTGGGGCAAAAGGAATTTGGAACTAAAGTAGAAATTAAGAATATGAATTCCTTTAGTGCCATTCAAAAAGCGATCGATTACGAGATTGAAAGACAAATCGAAGCGATTGGCAAAGGCGAACCCATCTATCAAGAAACTCGTCTTTGGGAGGAAGGTACGCAAAGAACTAAAAGCATGAGGATGAAAGAAGGAAGCAGCGACTATCGCTATTTTCCCGAACCCGATCTTCCCCCCATTGAAGTCTCTACCGAACAATTAGAAAGCTGGAAAGCAGAATTACCCGAACTTCCCCTTAGCAAACGCCATCGCTATCAGTCAGAATTGGGTTTGTCTGCTTATGATACGAGAGTATTAACAGACGATCGCACTGTAGCAGAATATTTTGAAGCAGCGATCGCTGCTGGGGGTGATACCAAACAAGTGGCAAACTGGGTAATGGGGGATCTTGCTGCTTATGCAAACAGTAACAATCTCAAGATTGCGGAAACTGAGTTAAAGCCTGAAATTTTGGCAGAGTTAATTTGTTTAATTAGTGAAGGTACAATTAGCGGAAAAATTGCCAAGGAAATTCTTCCCGAACTTTCAACTAAAGGAGGTTCTGCAAAAGCTTTGGTGGAGAAAAAAGGTTTGATTCAAATTTCTGATACGGGAGAAATTGAAAAGATTATTGATGAAGTAATTGCCTCTCACCCGAAAGAATTAGAACAGTTCCGCGACGGTAAAACTAAGCTCAAGGGTTTCTTTGTCGGACAAGTAATGAAGAAAACTAGCGGACGCGCCGATCCTAAATTAACCAATCAATTATTAAGTAAAAAGCTGCAAGGATAAGTACCCGTGCAACATAAAATTTATCTTTTATGACTGGAAAAGTAGTAAAGATAAATGTCTGATTAATTCCGCATAAGTACTTAATTAAGACTATTGAAAATGTGGCATAGTAGTAGGGAGATCGATAAGGTCTAAACCTGCTATTTTTTTGCTTTTAATTAGTTATTTGATGGTTAAAGATATTGTCGTGGGATCTCTTTATATCAAACTAAAATAGATCGAGTTGGTTATAAAATCAATAAGTATTTCTCTTTCCAGATAGGAAATTAGACTATTGCCGATAAAATGGGAATAATACAATTCATACCCCCAGTCTAAGTTTAGTAACGTTCAAGACATTTAATCAAAAGGATTTGGGCTAATTTCAAATATATTATCTTTAAATTAATTTAGGAAAGTCTATGACAGCAACATTTTGCGAATATAAGCCAGGCTTAGAAGGTATTCCTGCCACAAAATCTAGTATTAGTTTTGTTGACGGTCAAAAAGGTATTTTAGAATATCGAGGAATTGCGATCGAGGAGTTAACCAAACAAGGTAGCTTTTTAGAAACGGCATATTTGTTGATTTGGGGGAAATTACCCAGCGAACAACAGTTAAAAGAATTCCAGAACGACATTCTGTATCATCGTCGGATTAAGTATCGTATCAGAGACATGATGAAATGTTGTCCTGAGACTGCCCATCCAATGGATGCGCTACAAACCTCCGCAGCAGCATTAGGTCTATTTTACGCTCGTCGGGCATTAGATGACCCAGAATATATTAGAAAAGCAGTAGTACGCATTCTGGCAAAAATTCCTACTATGGTTGCTGCATTCCATCAGATGCGTCGGGGAAATGATGCCATTACACCCAATGACAATCTCGATTATGCAGCTAATTTTCTCTATATGCTGACAGAAAGAGAACCTCATCCATTGGAAGCACAGATATTTGACGTCTGCCTAACTCTTCATGCAGAACATACGATCAATGCTTCAACCTTTTCGGCGATGGTAACGGCTTCAACTCTTACAGATCCTTATGCTGTAGTCGCTTCTGCGGTGGGTACTTTAGCTGGACCTCTTCACGGAGGGGCAAATGAAGAAGTATTATTGATGTTAGAAAATATCGATTCTCTTGAAAATGTCGAGCCTTTCGTACAAAACCTCATTGCTAACAAGCAAAAAATCATGGGTTTTGGACACCGAGTTTATAAAGTCAAAGATCCTAGAGCGAGAATCTTACAAGGATTAGCGGAAAAACTGTTCGATCAAACAGGACACGATCGCTATTATGAGATGGCGGTAGAATTAGAAAGGATAATTGAGGGCAAACTAGGACAAAAAGGTATATATCCTAATGTAGATTTCTATTCTGGTTTGGTTTACCGTAAATTAGGCATTCCTAGCGATTTATTCACTCCTATTTTTGCGATCGCTCGTGTGGCTGGCTGGCTGGCACACTGGAAAGAACAACTAGCTGTAAATAGAATATTTCGTCCTACCCAAATTTATACGGGAGAACATAATGCACCTTACATTCCGATGGAAGAAAGGTAACTAAAGATACAGTTATTATCTTGTTGATTATTTCAACCGCAGCTTAATAAACGTTAATATAACTGATAGCCAATGGATATTGGTAATCTTTATATTTAGAAAAAGCCTGTGGAAGCCTGGAAAGTTCTTGAAACAGAAACTAAACAAAAACTAATCAACTTATTCTCCGCAGGATTACTTTTTTGGATTAGCATCACTTTGATGTTACCTACCCTCCCAACTTATATACAGTCAATGGGAGGAACAACTCAGCAGGTAGGCATGGTCATGAGTTGTTTTGCCATTGGGTTGATTGCCTCTCGTACTTGGCTGGGGAAAGTAGCAGATCTTCGCAGTCGCAAGTTAGTAATTTTGATTGGGAGTTTTGTTGCAGCATCTGCGCCAATTGGTTATCTGATGGTTCGTTCCATTATAGGCTTGGGCTACATTAGAGCTTTTCATGGCATCAGCATTGCTGCATTTACCATTGGCTATAGTGCCTTAGTAGTAGATTTATCTCCCTTAAAATATAGAGGAACTTTAATCGGCTACATGAATTTAGCCGTACCGATTGGAATGTCTGTAGGTCCTGCTTTAGGCGGATTTTTACAAGAGAGTGGGAAGAAGTTTGTACCTGATGGTACGGGTTATGAGGTACTATTCTTAATTTCTATTATTTGTGGAGTGTTGGCGTTTTTATTAGCTAGCCAAATTAAAGAATCTTCTTTACCAGGAGAAATATCACAACAAGATGCCAATTCTCCGATCATTAAGCGAGATTTTTGGCAAATAACTAAAGATCCTGGTTTAGTAGTGCCTACTATTGTTTTAATGTTGATCGGACTAGTCTTTGGCACTCTAGTAGCTTTTCTACCCTTGTTTGTCACAGAATTACAACTGGATTTTAATGTAGGCTTCTTCTATACTGTGGTAGCGATCGCTTCTTTTTCGGTACGTTTATTTATTGGTCAAGCAAGCGATCGCTATGGTCGAGGCTTATTTATTAGTGGGAGTCTAGTTTGCTATATCATCTCTATGGTATTACTTACCCAGGCAGAAACTCCCATGATGTTTATTTTAGCTGCGATCGCTGAAGGTTCTGGAGCAGGGATTTTAATTCCTTTAATTTTGGCATTAATTAGCGATCGCTCTTATGCTAATGAAAGAGGCAAAGTCTTTGCTCTGTGCATGGGTGGATTTGATGTTGGTATTGCTATGGGTGGCTTAATTTTAGGTTCTCTGGCTGGATTTTTAGGAGGCTATCGAGGTATTTTTGCTCTGGCGGCAGTTTTAGCTACTATGGCTTTAGGGGTTTTTATGACTCAAGCAGGGAAAAATATGCGCCACTCTCTATTTTTTGCTTTAGGTCAAGCTCAAGATACATATGCTTTAAAATCATTGAGAGATTAAAACCATCACTTTTTTTCAACCATATTGACCAATATTTCTGGCGATTCTTGCCAAAGATCCAATCGCTCATTTTCAGCCAGAAAATTCTTCAGCTTTTGACGATATAAATTTCGATATTCCTCAAAATTATATTGATCGACTCTAATCCCAAATTCTTCGGGATCTTTACCTTGTAAAATATCAGCGATTTGATTGTTAACAATCACCGAATAATGACTGCCATCAAAGGTGTTATTGGGGTTTTTAGTGATATTTGAGGGAGCAGAAAAATCATACATCACATCATAGCTTTGGGCGAGTTCGTGAAACCCTAGCAAATCACAATCCATCAATTCTCTGGCATAGGTGTCATTAATCATACTCCAAGCAGATCTAGGTGGTACGTAACCAATGAATTTAGCATTGGGGAAAATACTTCTCAAACTTTTGAATGTTTCCACAGAAGAAAGATCGCATTTTTGTGGTGGTTGGGGTTTATAAAACCTTGGAGTGTAGACAGGAGGGGCAGAAAAATCTACAGGTTCAAAATCTCGATCGTAGTAATTACCTGGATCGGGACTAATACCCAATAAAGTCATGACAGAAAACAAAAGAACATCCGCCGACAAATATGCTTGCAAAGGAGATTTAGTAGTCAAAGTATCTAAGGTTACGGGTTCTTGGCTTTTCCGTTCTTTTTCCACAAAATTTAAACCATCCACGCCAATATAGACTGTTTTAGGATTTACTCCTTCATTTTTCAAAGATTCGGCATAATTAACAAAGTCGGGAATTTCACCCCCTTTAAGGGCATAATTAAAACACTTCTCTTCCTTGAAGTTAGACGTTCTTAAAGCGGTAACTCTAGAACTACCAAGAATAATACAATCATAATTAACTTTATCTTTAGTTCTCAGGAATAAATTAGTTTTGGTTATTCTTTCATTAAAAGTAAAATTTTTGCCCGTAAGAATATTACCGTGACTATACCACAAGGGATCGATCGCCCAATTTATACCCGCCACCGAACCTAACAAGAGGGATGTCACTAATCCATACAGCTTAAAGCTAAACTGGGAATTTTTGTGTTTTTGAGCAGTTGTACTAACGGACATCTCTTGAGTTTTATATTTACCTAGTTTTAAAAATTCTGCTGCTACACTCTTAAAATTCATTTTTAAATTTTCACCACAAGTATATATTTTAAAAATTAAAATTGGAAATATAAAAACTCACTTACTCTAGAGAAACATAGTAAAGATAGTGAAGTTAATCCTGCAATAATTACCGTCCAAATTTTATTGGGTTTCCAAGCTAAAGATTTCCAAAACTTTTGCGACCATTCCGAACTATTTTGCTCAACTGGCTCTGTCAAAGTAGGGTTATAGTTGCCCATCCACTGTTGAGTATTGGGAGTAAACCATGCAATTAATAAAAGTATAACAATTCCAAAAGTGGCATACTTTTGACTAATACCGACATTGACCGTGAAGCCCAAAAATCCTACTCCCAAATTTCTCAAAAAACCTAGATATTCTTCTAAAAAGACTGGTAGCTGTATGCCATCAAAGCCAAACATAGATTTAAGCATGGAAATTGCCGTGGGAAAATTATTGGCACGGAAAAATACCCAAGAAATCACCACTGCTATAAAAGTAGTCAACCATCCGATACCGCGTAATAGCCCACCATCATTTTTTAAATTATGTCCCAAACTTTTACGGAGGGAGCGATATAAATGATTGATTACTAAGTATATTCCATGCAAGCCACCCCAAAAAATAAAAGTCCAGCCAGCACCATGCCAAAGACCTCCTAATAACATAGTGATGACTAAATTGGTATAGCGTCTCAGTTGACCTTTACGACTGCCTCCTAGAGGAATGTATAGATAATCTCGTAAAAAGTGGGAGAGAGTGATGTGCCATCTGCGCCAAAAATCGATAATACTGATTGCCTTGTAAGGTGAGTTGAAATTTAATGGTAGTTTGATGCCAAACATATAGGCTGCGCCAACTGCCATATCAGAGTATCCCGAAAAATCAAAATAGAGTTGTAAGCTATAGCCTAATGCTCCTACCCAAGCCTCGGAGAAAGTGAGATCGATTCCTTGAGAAGCAGCTGCAAATGCTAGATTGGAATATTCAGCAATGCGATCGGCAAATATTACTTTTTTAAACAAACCAGCAACAAAAACGGTTAAACCTATAGCCAAAGCTTGCTTGTCAAATTGATAAATAGATGATTTCTCAAACTGTGGCAATACTTCTTTATGATGTACGATTGGCCCTGCTATTAACTGAGGAAAAAAGCAGACAAATAGCATGTATTTCAGAATGTTATATTCCTTAGTTTGTCCATTGTAGGCATCAACTAAATATGCTATTTGTTGAAATGTAAAGAAAGAAATTGCCAGAGGAATTATAATGGAAGGTAAGTCAAAGTTGGTATTAAACAACTGATTGACATTTCTTACGAAAAAATTGGCATATTTAAAATAACAAATCAATCCCAAGTTAAACATGATACCAAAAAAAATAATAGCTTTTTTAACTGTTGTTTTTTCTAGTACATTACCTAACAAGTGTCCTAAACTGTAGTTGATTACGATTGATAAAATAATCAACGGTAAATTCAATGGCTTCCACCAACCATAAAAGAATAAAGAAGCTAAGACCAACCATAGTATTGGTATCTGCTGTTTAATATATTTTTTTCTTTTTCCTAGTAAAAAAAAGACTATCAAAGTAACAGGTAAAAACAGAAAAATAAATTCAAAAGAATTAAAAAGCATGATTTTATTTCATAATTTTAGTATAGTTATTTACCGTTTTAAACAGCTTGCTCAATTATCAAAGTGATAGTTGTTGGTATTCAAATACTAATTTCAAATACTAATCTTTGTTTAATGGGCATTGGTTTTTAATTTATCACAGTATCTATAGATTCCTTATAAAACGTCAATTTAATCAGACGAGATAGTTGAAAAAATATAAAATTACTAATATCTGTAAGCTCTCTGTTATCTGTATTTTTCGTTAGTTACATCTATCGATTTGCTCGACGGTATAACAAAAAAACAATTAACCATAAAGACACGAGCCTGATAGAATCTGAAATTAGGGTAGCCCAAGCTGCTCCTTTCCAAGAAAACTGTGGAATTAACCATATATTTAAAATAATGTTGAGGACAGCAGCCCCAAGTTGTACCATACTTCGGGCTTTTTGATGTCCAGATCCAGTTAGTGTATCTGCTGCTAAATATTGAAAAGCGGCGATCGCTGGTAAAGGAGATAGCCAAAGCAAAGCTCCGATCGCTTCTCTATATTCTTCTCCCAAGATCGTCGGAATAAATGGGGCGAGAAGCCAATAACCAATTAAGCTAGCGATCGCATAAAATACCAACATCGGCAACAACCGTTTGGCAAAATTAAAGCTGCCTTTGATACCAGAGGCACCGTGTTGAAAGAATCTTTTGTAGCTCGCTCCAAACAAAGCTAACAGAGGAACATTTCCCACGTCAATAAAACGATATGCCGAACCATATATTCCAGCAGAAGCCACATTAGACAACTTTCCCAGCATAGATTTATCTAAGCCAGCATTAATATTATTCGCCGAAGCACTGATGGAAAAGTATAAACCTTGTCCGATGTTTGATTTTAGTTCGGAAAACACAGGGCGAGGGGTAGCAACCATTTTGTTGACTACCAAAATAGCGATCGCAGCGGTAATGGCCGAACTAGTAAAATACAAATATCCCCAGGTAGTAATACTAGGTTGAGCAAAAAAGGTAGACAATGATAGTGCTGCTAACAATTTACCACAGGTGCTTAATATTCCTAGTTGTGCTGTCTTTTTAACCATACTAGCTGCAACTAATGCCTTATAGCTAATATCTAAAAGCCCCAGACAAATTAAATCCGAGAGCAAAATCAATAACGTTGTCAACCAAGTAATATTTTGAGGAAAAATTAAAGGAGAAAAAAATAACAAAGCAACTGTTAATAAAGCTCCACCAGAAATTAACAGAACTAAAGTATTACCCCAATACATACTAAAAGAAGCTCTGTTGGTAGCAACATTTTTCACTAATACATGCTCGCTACCTAAAGCGATAAAAGGAAAAATAATTGATGCCGAGGCTGTGATGACAATAAAAGAACCGTAATTTTCCTTCCCCAGCAAGCGGGCAACAATAATGAAATATCCTGCTTGCATAATTACATTAAACAGTTTAGATATCAACATCCACGATGCATCTTGTGCCAAGCCACTTTGAAATAGATTTGTTGCTTTCACCCTAATCTCTGCTAGATTCATGATTGCTATTTCATTCTTGTGACATTAATCTTCAGACTATTCGGAAATCGCATACTGATTATTTTTAGCTATTACTAAAGAATACGAAACTGCTGTATATAATGCCCAGAAGGAACTATTCATATTAGATATAGTTCCTTCTGTCAAATTGGAAAGTAGAATATAGGTCAAAAATAGAAGAGGCCAAAAGCCTTCTGGGGTATTCGTTTTCCTGAGTAATGCTAGAGATTGAACGATGGTATTAAGAAAACCAATGACGAAAACAAACAATCCCAGAAAACCTAATGACAGCCAAATATCAAGGAATCCATTGTGAGCGTAAATTACAGCAATTCTCATTGCTAGCTGAACGTAACCAGAAGGTCCATCGTAACCATTCCAAAAAGCAGCCAGTCCATAACCAAACCAAGGACGAAGTTGGATTTGATCCCAAACATATTGCCAAATATCTGTTCTACCAGATAGAGTTACATCTTTGCCGACCAAATCTAGCAGAGAATCCGACCCCAAGCCAAATAGCAAAATTAAGCCAGCAAAACTAATAATAGTCACTGCTAGGATTGCCGAAATCATTACTTCATATCGCCATCTAAAAATGCGATAAATCATACATAAAAGCAGCATCACGAAGAAAGTTCCCAAGGCAGTTGTAGATCTAGACCAAACCATCGTGGCACAACTCAAAACCAATAGACCCCAGGATACCCAGCTATATTTACCTCCCCGAAAAGCATTTAAAAGAAAAATTACTCCTCCAGGAGCCATGAATGCTCCAAATTGGTTTTTGTGAGTAAACACACCTCGAAAAGCTCCGTCATGAACCCCTTCCATCAAGCCATATTTTGGTATTCCCACCGCAAATAAGATACTTAAAATCAACAATAAGCCATAAGTCCAAGCCAGCAAGTTTAGTTGCTCTGATAGAGTATAACGAGTTGCCAAGTACAGTCCAAATCCAGTCGTACCGATGGCATAGATGGCAAACCTCATAGTCTGAGGAGGGTTAATTGACCAGAAATAGGAAAAGCAAACAATCCCCAGGAGTATCCAGAGAGATTTATTACTGGATATAGTTCCCAATACCCTTTTCCAGCGTATTGCCAACAAGCAAAAGGTAAGGATATAAATTAGGATGGATATTTTGGCATTGATCGATAAATCCAAAGCCCTAATATCAACACCATCACCCTCACTCGATCCATTGGTTAAAATTAGAGGAACGATCGCCTGAGATATATGAACTAAAGAGAAGATAGAAAAAATATATTCAAAAAATCTAAAAAAGTTACTTTGGCTTTTCGTCATAATATCGAGGCTATTGGTGGTGAAAACCAGATATGAATTAATTATTATTGAAGATTTATACAGTTTCTTGGGAGTTGATTATCAACTCGTCATTATACATTTTTTAAAACTCTTTAATTAAGATTAGTCAAATGTCAAGCTAACATATTCGTTTTCTTTAGTAGGCGAAATATCTAAGGTTTTATTTTCTAAAATAGTAATTAACTTATTGGTGAAATAGATCGAAATATAAGGACACCTGATAATTTGAATTAGAGTATGAATAATTTTTTTATGTTTAATGTGTTCTATGGCACGATAGTATGCCAACCTTTTTTGAAAAATTTTGAGATTTTGATACATCGCTGCAATGGCATTCTCATCTCGGTCGAATTTAGCTTTTTCTAGATCGATAAAACTTTGAGTAATTTCACAAGATTGGGCTAAATACTCAGTTGGTTTTCGAGTAGAAAGAGATACCTCACGAGTACGGTAATAATAATATGGTCGAGGTACTAGCAAGAATCGTGCTTTGTTTAACAAGCACTCTAAATAAAGAATAAAATCTTCTCCCACGTTAATAGATTCGTTATATTTAATATTGTGTTCGAGCAGAAATTCTCGTCTCATCAAAGGTTTGGTATAACCAAAGCTCCAATTTCTAGGAGCATTAATGGGAGAAGGGCGATCTGTGGTGATAAACCTAACTGCATCAACTATTTCTACAAAATTATTCCTTGATTGATTTTCTTGCAATAAAGTACTCCAAGAATATTGTTCGCGATCGCGAATCAAAAACAGATCGTCAGCCACAAAGTCGGCATTTTGCTGCAATGCTATTTTTACAAGATTTTCCAAACGCTCTGGCGCGTACCAATCGTCAGAATCTAGCAAGGCAATCCAGTTGCCTTTAGCCAGTTTGATTCCACAGTTACGCACGCTACTTACACCTCTATTTTGCTTGTTAGCAACGATCTTGAGTCGACTATCTTTAAAACTACGAGCTACTTTCAATGTAGAATCAGTAGAGCCATCATCTACTAGGATAATTTCAAAATTATCGTAGGTTTGAGCAAAAACAGACTCCAAAGCTTGAGCAATATATTCTTCGCAGTTATACGCGGGTATGATTACGGATACTTCTGGTTTCATCAATCTAAATTAGTTATAAAAGTTTTATCAAATTTATACCGAAGGTGCTGAACTACGAATCTTCTTCAGCAATGATTTGCCGTCTAGATGTTCGGGAATTTCTACATTCATTAGATCCAAAATTGTGGGGGCTAAATCTACTGCCTCTCCCCCAGGAAGATCTATTCCTCTAGGAATATCTGGGCCTTTAGCAGCCACAAAACCTTGACCCTTATGACCTCCCGCACGACAGTGAGTTAGAGGGCCAATACGTCCCAATTTAGAACTGTCTACTACATCTGTCATTGGTTCTTGCCAGATGACTACTATGTCTGCATCGGGTAACTTGGGATTATCATCTAAAGGAGTAGTACGAGTTTTGACTGCCTGTTTGACTATCTTTTTGCCAGTTCTGGCATCAACCAAGTCGTAGAGAAGATCAATTATTTCATCACACAAAGCAAAGTAGGCTGAAGGTTCGACTACTCCATCTCGTTCTCTTCCTTTGAGGTTAATACGGATATGACCGTTGGTAAACGCGGGTAAAGCAAATGCTTTCATTTCAGGCCAAAGAGGAGAGTACCACATCCCAGGCATCCAACCCATTGCTACTTCCTGTTCGATAGGCTCATCTAGCAAGCTATAGGGAGAAAGTAAACCATGTTTTTTACCTCGGAGGAATTTTTTGTGCGTCCAAGTACGGAATAGTTTTTTAATTGGATTAGGTTCGTGTATCTGACTCCAAATTTCTCCAGGCCAAGAGTTACGAATAGGCTTGGTAATAATTGGTCCTGGGTCAGTACCAACTTTTCCTGGTGCGAGGGCAGCTTTACCATAGTGGAGGCGATATAGTAATTCTGGTAACACTGCCATGCTCAGGAGATCGGTAAAGTTACCAGCCATACCGTGAGCAGAGAAGCAGACTACGTTAGCATTTTTTGGTGCTTCTGCTAAAATTTCTCCAATAGCTGCATCCACTCTTTTATAGGTATTGAGAACGGGGTCTTCTTGTCTTGTACCGTTGTTGGTTAGATGGTTGTATACAGCGTGGTCATCTTGACTGTAGTTGTAGACATCGTGGCCGATGGTATGGGTTTCTCCAAACACCATTAAAAATAAGTCCCAGTTGTCTTGTTTGAGCATTTCACGAGCGATCGCTGAATGACCCTCAATACTTTCTTTACAAGCATTCTCGACCCACTCAACATATTCAGGATTCCACCACAGTCCATTATCGTTATGCAACACGGGGTTTTTACCGTATTTTTCAGTAATTTGGCAGAAAAGTTCGGGAGGATGAGAAGCACTTACTGTATAAGGATAGTGACCGCCCCACCCGAGTATTTGAGGGCCGTTAATATCATCAGAAAGTGTAGTAACGGGAACATCTAATACTGCAACTTTATAGTCCTTACCTAAAGCATAAAAGGGAGCAAATTCTTTGTAGTCGTAACCGCTCTCCACTACATCGCAAATGATGCCATAATTATCAGGGTTGTATGCTGCTGTATCCCAATAACCTAAAGTGTCTGGACGACATCCCGTGTTGAAAGTTGCCCATAAGGGTTCTGTGGTTGAATAATCCGTAGGCTGACCGCAATAATTTACTGTATTGTCTAAACGGCTGTAAGTTCCCGCTTCAACGATCTTACTCAAGTTAGGTAAATGTCCCCCAGCCATCCATTCTTCGATTAATCTGGGTTCGCCCGCATCTAAGCCAATTACGATAGTTGATTTTTTCATGTTGTATGTCAGAAATGATTTTTCTCGGTTGTGACTAATTTACGAAATAAACAGAAAAATTATGTACTTTTACGCAGGAGCAGTTTTAGAGGGACTACTTTCACCAGAAGGAGAGAAATAGTTTTTACTGTATTTAGCATGATATGAATAGCGATCGAACTCATTCGGTTTGACTCCGTTGATGACCATGCCCAAAACTTTTTGAGCTAGATTAGCATTAGCAATAGTCTCTTGAGCTAATTCCGCACTTTCGGTTTCGACAACTCCTGGTCTACTGACAAAGACAATACCATCGACGAGTTTACTTAAAGTTAAAACATCGGCAGTAACAGCCAGAGGGGGTGCGTCGATAATTATCAGTTCGTATTCTTTTCTGGCAGTTCCCACCAGTTCGCTCATTTCTGACGAATCTAATAATGCTAGAGGATTGGGAGCGATAACTCCTGCTGTGAGTAAGTCTAGTTGTTTCATTGGTTGACTTACTACTTTAGCCAAGGGGGTTTTGTGAGCTATTACGTCTTTAACTCCTGCTTTATTACTTACCTGCCATAGTTCGTGTTGAGAAGCTTTTCTCAAATCTCCATCAATCAGTAAAACTTTACGACCCAACTGAGCCATTGCTGCTGCTAGATTAGCAGCTACAGTAGATTTTCCTTCTCCTGGGACTGAACTAGTCATCAAGATAACTTTTGGTTGTCTCTTAACTGCCAGAAACTTGAGGTTAGTTTGAATCATGCGATAAACTTCACTGGCAAAAGAATCAGGTTCTCTTTGTACGACAATTCCGCCTTGAGCTTCTTGAAGCATGTCCAAAGGAACGATTCCCAATACTTGATAAGAGAATTTTTGTTTAATTTCGGGAATTGTTTTGAGGGTACGATCCTGCATCTCTAGTAAGACGGCAGTCAGGTTAGAAAGGAATAGTCCCATCAAAATACCCAGAGCCATTAATGCCACTCTTCCCGTACTACCTTCTTCGGGAACTTGTCCTAACTCGATGACTTCCGCATTGCCTGTTTTTTGATTTTCTTGTATTGCTAAATTTTCTTTATTGACTAGTAGAGTCTCAAAGCTATTACGAGCAGTGTCGACTTCGCGGAGTAAAGTTTTTTCTTGTTTTTCGAGTCGAGGAATGTCTTTGGTTCGATTCAAGTATACTTGCTGATATTGAGCTAGAGCAGATACTTCTGTTTGCAGACTCAATTCTTCTATTTTGAGGCTAATAAATCTTTCTAGTTGATTTTCCTTGAGATTGTTGCCGCCCTGTAGCAAACCTGTGGAAACTTGCGCTCCGACATACTGGCGAATTAATTGCTGTAATTGAGAGTTTAAAACTTGTTTTTTCTCATTTAAGCTGGCAACAACTGGATGGTTGTCGTTAAATCGTTGGCGTTCTTGAGATAATTGAGTTTCAGTAGCACCTAGTTGCTCGATGATGCTTTGAACCTGGGGGGTGTTTGCTAGCTGATCTGCTCGAACAGCTTGGTTTAAATCTAAACCCAATTGATTTTGCAAGCTAGCGGTTTGAGCTTTTTTGCCTTGTAGTTCTGCGCCAACTGAGGATATTTGTCGATTGAGATTTCCCAATTCTCCTACCAAAATTTTCTTTTCTTCTTGGAGGTCTACGATCTGATTTTTTTCGTAGAAGTCTTGCAAACGAGATTCTAAAGATTGAAGATTATTTTTTACTTGGGGTAGTGTCTTATCAATAAACGCACCAGCCGTTTCAGTTGCGGATTTACTGCTACTGATCTGTGCATTGATGTATACGTCCATCAAAGTATTGATGACTTTTGACGCGGTTACAGGGTCGGGATCTTTGTAAGACAAGGAAATAATATCAGTTCCTCCTACTATTTCTACCGTCAACCGTTTTTCAAAATCTTTTGGTTTTAGAGGTTTTCCTTCTGCGTCTTCTAGTTTTAATTGATCGATAGTTTGCTGAAGAACTGGTTCGGAAGTAATTCTGACTTTTTCTGTACTAAGGGGAGTTTGATTGTCTAATATAGACTCTAGTTTGTCTGCTTCCGTACCGATACCTTCGATGAGAGTGGTATTTTTCTTAAATAAGATCTTTCCTTCTGATTGGTATGTTTTTTCTAAAAAGCTACTTAGGAAGGCTGTCGTACCAACAGTAAACGTGAATACCGCTAATGCTGGTATCCAACGCCGCTTGAGCTTTAGTAAATACTCTCCTATATTAAAATCTAGTTCTCCTCTGGAATTAGAATAAGAACCATTATCTTTTTGCAAGTTAGTCATAGTGTTTTCCTTAAACTTAAATCTAAGCTATGTTGCGCCTTTTCCTAAAATTTTTTTTTAGTATCTACATTTACTGTTATAAAAAATTTATAGGCGATTAGACAGGTGGATACCTTAAAGTTTTAGTAAAGTTGAGCTTAAATAATATAAAAATATTAAAAAGCGACGGTCTATAAAATTTAGATTTACTGCTTTACTTTGATCATTATCTCTATTTTTGTCATACTTAACAAAGGCTATTTAAGTAATTTTGCGACAAAAACAAGTCACAAGTATAATTACTTGATCGCTATATTTAGTCAATATAAAACCTGCTACCGTTCTAGTATATTTGAAAAAATATACACTTATGCTGCCAATATGAATGAATTATAATTACGAGGAATCTACCAATACATTAATTAGTCGGAAAATTGGTCAAGATAAAATGCTAATTTATTCCAGAAAATTCACCTAAGTATTAACTAGGAAAACAAAATTAAAATTTATTTTAGCGTAGGGTATATATTTTATTTTTTTATTAATGGAGGTCACTTTTAAGAGCTTAATTTAAGATGGTCAAAATCAACGACGCTGACTCCAAAGATAAATAGCAATACCTAGAGCTAAACTAGGAATTATGCGCCAAGCTAGCCAATCGATCGCTCTTGCTTCTAAAGAACTCAGATTAATACGTCGATTTGCAACTTCACGGGGTCGAATGGTTAAAATTTCTCGCTCTTCTTTAATTAGCCAATTAACGGAGTTGATTATCATGTCAGCGTTTAGCTGTTGCTCGAACCAGCCATTGGTAGCAAAAGTCGCACTACCAAAAATTACTAGGCGAGAACTTGGAGAGCGATCGCTCTCTAGGGCGATCGCAATATTTAAAGGTCCAGATAAATCTTGATTGGGGTCAAAGACGATCTCTTCGTTTTTTAAATCTCTTTCTGCCCAAGTTTGCTCGCTGGTAATTGCTAAAGGAGTAGATTTGATACCAGTGTTTTTGATGATTTTAAGGGGTCGAGATTCGGGAAAAATAGAAATACCATTAGCAAAATTAGCTGTAATGGGATGATTGCCATAATTATTGACTATTGCCACTCCTGGTCCAAAGCCCATGATATCTCCTGCACCAGAACCATCTACCACTAGTCTATTATCTAGTTCGATACCCCATTCTCGTAATAAAGGAGTAATGCCAATGTCAGTATTGGGGGATAGGAGTAATAGTAAACTGCCTCCTGCTGATAGATATGTTTGCAAACGAGAAACTTCTGATGTCAGAAGTTTTCTGGTAGCACCTGCAATGATAATCAAGTCGGTGCGATCAGGAATTTTGCCACTACTAGCGAGATTTAGTTCTGTAACATTATTGCCTTTATCTTCGAGGTTTTTGACGACTTGAGCTATTCCTCCTTGGACTAGTTGGCTAGAAGCTTCTCCGTGTCCTTGGAGTAAATAGATCTGGGTGATGCGATCGCGTTGTATTTTTTCAATACTATTGGTTAGCTGGGTTTCGGTGATGGGTTCGCCAATGCTCCCGTTATCGATATTTAATTTTTGTTGTTTATCGCCATATTGTAAATGAATTTCCCCTAAAAATTGCACTCCATATTCTTGAGCGAGTCCTAATTTTTGTTCTGGATTGATAAATCTAAATTTGAATTTCTGGCTAATATTTTGATATTTTTTTAGTAAACTTTCTAAGTTAGGATTAATATTGCGATCAAATACTAAAATCTCTAGAGGTTCTTCTAGTTTTTGGACAACTGCTTGAGATAAGGTAGAAAGGGTATATATCTGGTTTTCAGTCAAATCTAGACTTATATTGTAACGAACCGCTATAATATTTATTGAAGCGAATATAGTTAAAACAAGCAGAGTTGTAAGTATTGTTTTAGTATTTTCTTGATTCTTGTTTTTATGCCAAATATTTTTTTTGTTCTTTTTAAAACCTAAGTTGATTATTAATATTATCGCTCCAAAAATTATAAATACAATGGGGATTATTAACCAATTAGCGGTAAGGACAGTTGTAACTATGACCGCAACGCAAAAAGCAATACTAAGAAAATATAATATTGTTTTTTTCATAAAAAAATGCAATCAATTTTTGTTTAAACTACTGATGATTTAACCGAAATAACTCTATCGATTGAGAGGTTAAAAATAGACCTATAAAAATATAGCTAAAAAATAAAACAAAGTCGCTAGTATTGATAATTCCTCGAACTAGATTATTGTAACTTTCTAATAAAGAAATATGTTCTAAACTATTACCTAACCACCCTCCAATATTATTAGCCATTAAATCTATTATCCATAAAAACAAAATTATGCTAAAAGTTAAAATAGCAGCCACAAGATTACTAGTGGTTAAAGAGGAAATAAACATTCCTATAGATAATAAGGCAACAGCCATCATTACTAGACCTAAATGAGCTAACAGAGGCAAAACTGGAGGAATAGGTGGTTCTGCCGCACTAAAGGTGATCGCTTCATAAAACAGAGAAGGTAGAAGCATAAAAATAAATAGTAATGTTACGCCGATTAGTTTACCTAAGGCGACGACCCAGTTATTTAGAGGAGAAGTGGCTAATAATTCGATCGTTCCTTGCTTTTTTTCCTCTGCATAAAGTCCCATTGATAGAATAGGAATTATCAATAAAGATAAAGTACCTAGTATGGCTGAATAGGCATTTAAAAATTCAGTAGCAACATCCACAGAACTAAGCACAATTTCCGTTTGTTCTTTCAACGCAACTTGTTGTATTAGTCCTTGTTTGCCAATCAATATTTCGACAAAGAAAAAGCCAGAAAAAAACCAAAAAATTGCCGCCAAAACATAAGCTAAAGGAGAAGCAAAATAACTTTGTAGTTCTTTTTGAGCGATCGCAATAATGTTACTTACTATCATTGATTATAAACGGACAAAGGCTCTTCTGTGGTTAACTCCAAGAAAACATCTTCTAAACTAGGGCGAGTACGACGCAATTCATGTAACTCTAATCCTTGTCGAACGATTAATGCTGCAATATCTTTTCCAGGTTCGGTCGTGGATTTACAGGTAACTCTAAGCATATGACGTTGAGTATCTTCAATTGAAAGATTATTATCTAAGATCGTGTTTGTTACCCCAGGAATTGCTTTTAATAATGGCAAGACTATCTCAAGATTTCCCGATAGTTCTATTTCATAGCCAGAACTAATTTCTAGCTGTCCTTGCAGATCTTGAGGGGTATTAGTAGTAACTACTTTACCTTGATTGATAATAATCACGCGATCGCAAATCATACTTGCTTCGGGCAAAATATGGGTGGATAGAATAATCGTATGTTCTCTTGCAAGACTTTTAATCAGATTACGTACTTCAATAATTTGACGAGGGTCTAATCCTACTGTCGGTTCATCTAAAATAATCACAGGCGGTTCGTGAACGATTGCTTGAGCAATTCCTACCCTTTGTCGATATCCTTTGGAAAGTTGGCGAATCACAGTATTTTCTCGCTCTATCAACTGACAACGCACCATTGCATTATATACTTGGCGACGCCGATCTCCTGCCCTAATTCCCTTGATCTTAGAGACAAAATATAAGTACTGCTTCACCGACATATCTGGGTATAAAGGCGGGACTTCAGGTAAATATCCAATACGACGACGCACCTCCATTGAATGACGATGAACATCGTAACCCGCAATTTTTACCGTTCCCGATGTAGCAGGAAGATATCCTGCTAAAATCCTCATGGTGGTAGTTTTTCCCGCCCCATTTGGCCCCAAAAAGCCAATTATCTCTCCCGCATCCACTGAAAAGTGAACATCTTCAATGGCAGCAGTTGAACCATAAGCTTTACTAAGATGTTCTACTTCGATGGTCTTAGAAGACATAGTTGTTGTTGTCGATTCCATGAACTTGATCGATTTTATCGCGATCTCTTTTCATCCAGGCAATATTTTCAGAATACTCAAGTTTAAGCAAAACAAAATATTAATCTCAAACAAAAGGTTTAATAAATTTGCTAGAAATTGCCAAATCAAGAATAGAACGTGCGATCGCAAAACAAATAATGCTTTGAACGATTAAAAATATTAAATATCCTAACTCTGACAAAACTAGATTATTTTCTACTAAAGCCAATCCTCTGACCAAACCAAACGCCAACACCGCGCCATCATTGAGGTGGAAATTGCGATCGTCTCGAATAATATAACGATAGGTAACGCCAAACAAAAAACCACTCACTGCACCAATAGCTAGCTGCAATAATAATTCTCCATTGAGAAAGACGGGAGTCAAATTATATGCGGAAAAGGTATTGATCGCGATCTCTTTAGCTAAAAAAAATACTAATTCGGAGATCGCAAATGTCCCCGCACCGACTATTCCTGCTTTAACTGATTCTGTTCTTTCTGTAACTAAACTAGGCACAATCCTCACCACAAAAGATCCCTTAAGAAGTATGATAGGGTTTATAGTTGCCAAATTAAATATATATTTCAAAAAATAAATACTGACATGGATATTCTGACATTAGGCTGGGTTACTATCTTGGCTTTGTTCACGTGGTCGATTGCAATGGTTGTCTGGGGACGTAACGGATTCTAAATATTGGGTTCTCAATGGTGGAAACAAACGAACTATTAAACACTTTATTTCTTGTTGCCGTTGCCTTACTGGGACTGCTGAGTCTAGCAGTTTCATACCTTTCGGTAGTAAAATGGCGTGATCGTCGTCGTCAAGGTCGTGATAAACGAGGCGGCGTTTAATTTAAGCAAATCAAGGACAAATTAATTGAATGGGGATGTTGTTTATTAACATCCCTATGCCTTTTGTTGAATTATTCCCAATAATATGAAATAAAAAATTAGGAGCTAGCATTGCCAACTCCTACGATTGATAATTGTTTTATATATACAAGAGGGTCGTTTTTACTTAGAGCGCGCCAGCGTTAGCCAATCCTAGAATTACCCCTGCGCCCAAGAGATGTCCTAAGCTAGTAGTCCCTAGTACAGCAGGTAATCCAAAGCCCCCAAACAAAGCGGGAGAAGGCATAGCAGGGCCAGCAGATTGATTTTTGATGGTAAACTTACCAAATGCGATCGCCACAATATTGCAAGCAATCATTACAATCGCTACTTTCGGACTCCAAGATACGGTTTGAGGTACAGTAGCTGCTAATAAAGTTAAATAAGTCAAAGTAGATTTCTCCTGTTATAAGTGATGATTTATCTTCTAGAATCGATAATAGTTTTATTTCTTTAGATCGCAAAAATATTAATCGATGTTGCAATATTTATTAATCTAGTAAAGTTTTATATACAAAAACAGTTTGGTCAATCAAGGTTTTTATCTTAGTCTATGCTGATTATAGAGATGAGCATGGGGCTGTGGCTCAGTAGGATAGAGCAAGCGCCTCCTGAAACATCGGGCATCATGAAGGAAACTTCATGGGTGAATGTGGTCAAATTCAGGGAAGCCTAAAGTTGTAGATTGCAGCCAAGGCGATCGTGAGCCAAGCTCTATTATTTCCTGGTAGAGAAGGTGCAGAGACTAGTTATAGGTCTAAAAATCAGGAACTAACGGCTCAAATAAAATTGAGTCACAGACCTATGGCATAACGGCCACCACCTAAAGGTTTTGTTTTGACCCAAGGTGAAGAGATAGTCCAGAGAGTAGGGAAACTTACACCAATCTGAAGCGCTAGGTCGCCAGTTCAAATCTGGCCAGTCCCGCTATCTCACCTTTTTTAATCGCTCGCGATCGAATCTATCTTTAAAATTTTATTGCGTATTGATGATTTGTGGCATCAGAAAAATATACACTCACATAGATACAGAATAGTTTTTGATAAAGATATTTTTTTATGGCTTATTACTGGTTTAAAGCATTTCACCTGATTGGAGTTGTGGTGTGGTTTGCAGGGTTATTTTATTTAGTACGCTTGTTTGTATACCATGCCGAAGCAGAACAAGAATCTGAACCCGCACGCACGATCCTAACTAAACAATATGAAATCATGGAGAAACGCCTTTACGGCATTATTACTACTCCAGGGATGATTGTAACAGTAGTGATGGCGATAGGCTTGATTTCTACCGAACCAGAAATTCTTAAATCTAGTTGGTTGCATATTAAGTTGACTTTTGTTCTTTTGCTGATTGCTTATCATTATTTTTGCCAGCGCATTATGAAAAAACTGGCTGCGGGAGAATGTCAGTGGACGGGACAACAATTTAGAGCTTTAAATGAAGCACCGACTATCTTGTTGGTATTGATTGTATTGCTGGCTGTGTTTAAAAATAATCTTCCTTTAGATTTGACTACTTGGTTGGTTGCAGGATTGGTAATAACTATGGTGGCTAGTATCCAGCTTTATGCGAAAAAACGTCGTAAGGATCGAGAAAAACTAGCTCAGATAGAACAAAAACCAGAATTTGCTGCTTCTGTAAGCGAATAAGCATAAATATCGGTAGCAGAGATAGTTTAGTTGGGTTGCGCTACCGTAACTCAATCAAACTTCATTCTCTCTTGCCAATTTGTTCAGCTTAGAGCTTAAGGCTTAAAGCTTAGAGCTTTTAATAAATGTATTTAAAAAAACTACACCTGCGATCGTTCCGCAATTATGTCGATCGCCAGGTAGAATTTACAGCCAAAAAAACTATTTTAGTCGGAAATAATGCCCAAGGAAAATCCAACTTATTAGAAGCGGTAGAATTATTAGCAACTCTTAAGAGCCATCGTACCAGCCGCGATCGCGAATTGGTCTTGGATACGGCAACAGCAAGTCAAATAGAAGCAATTGTAGAAAGAACTCACAGCACCAATGAGTTAAGCATTATTTTTCGCAAACAGGGAAGACGTACTGTTGCTGTCAATCGAGAAAATTTACGTCGCCAATTAGATTTTTTGGGAGTTCTCAATGCGGTACAGTTTTCCAGTTTAGATTTAGATTTAGTTAGAGGTGCGCCAGAAACTCGTAGAAATTGGCTTGATGGTTTATTAATTCAACTAGAGCCTGTCTACTCTAATATTTTGCAGCAATATAACCAAGTACTGCGTCAGCGCAATGCTCTCTTGAAAAAGATTCGTGCGGTTAGACAAGACGATCCTAATGGATCGATAGATAGTTTTGAACCCCAACTGAGATTATGGGACGAACAATTAGCCGCAGCAGGCTCTAGAGTAACTCGCAGACGGGCGCGAGTAGTCGCCAGACTCGATCCTATTGCTCGACGTTGGCATCAAAAAATTAGTGGCGAAACCGAACTACTAGAGGTTAAATATTTACCTAATGTTGAATGGACGGAAGATGAACCGAGCAAAGTACAACGGGCTTTTTTAACTAGAATAGAAGAACGTCGTATAGCAGAACAATATCAAGGAAAAACTGTCGTAGGCACTCACCGCGATGAACTAGAATTTGCCATAAACGAAACTCCTGCTCGACATTATGGTTCTCAAGGACAACAACGGACTCTAGTCTTAGCCTTAAAATTAGCCGAATTAAAGCTGATTGAAGAAGTAATTGGCGAACCGCCCTTATTGCTGTTGGATGATGTTTTAGCCGAGTTAGACCCCAATCGTCAGAAGCAGCTTTTAGAAGTAATTGGCGATCGCTTTCAAACTATTATTACTACAACCCATATCAATTCATTTAATCAAAACTGGATTAAAGATTCTCAAATTTTAAAAGTGCAAGCAGGAACAATAATTACTGCTTTTCTTTAACTTTGTTTATTTTTCCTTTAGCCTAATTTCAATTAGTAAATTATTTGCAGAACATAATTGTAACTGCGTAGTTAACCTATTAGAACATAATTTTGGTCACGGTCAAAATAATTTATGTGAGATTTTATTGAGCT
>NZ_JADWDC010000115.1 GCF_020640915.1 Waterburya agarophytonicola KI4
ATAACTACTCCCATCTTTCCAGCTAATTTCCCTGATTTTACCTCTGACAAACTCTAAGGAAGAGTCAGAATCCTGTCTCTAAGTCCTAATTCTCTAAAATATTGTGATTGCGATTTGATTGTGGGAATGAGCAGATTCGTTAAGTGTTCGGCAATGATTCGATCTTCCAACATTGGTCGTTGCGTTTTTTTAGCGTGATCTCGATTAAGCCTTTTGGTTTTACTCATGGAGAAATTAAATCCTTCAACTGCTTATTCTCTATGAGTTTTGCACGATTCTTAAGTTTTCTTGACTTGGTTCGGATTTTTTTAACTTGTGACCAATGGTTAGAACCAGGAAAAAGCTTATTCTCCAACACTGAGATGAAGTAAAGCAATTTGTTTACTAATACATTCGATGCTTAAAATTAGCGATCGCATTAATTCGGAATTTTGCTTGTAGTTGGCTGGAACTAGATTAGTTATCTGCTGACTACTAGTGACTTCCTCACGATGTTCCCACGTCTCTGCGGTCGAATTATCTTGAAAAATACCAAGTGCAATACCTCCGTATTGATTGATGACAGTAAAGCAAGGAATGTCAGACGTACCATCGCCGACATAGATTACTTGATTCAAAGGAACGTATAATTGTTTAATCGGTACATCACGATAGTTGTACATCAAATCTTGCTCGTTTTCTCGTTCGATACCTATGGAAAGATAATATAAATAATGAGTTTTTTCCGTATGGCTCATTAGCTGTTTGAGAAATTGAATTTCTCCGTTCTCATCATAAGCCAATTCACAACCCCACATTTGAGTGAAATGTTTGGCAATAGAAGTATTGCGAGCAATATCGACAAAACCACCGCTAATCAAATAAAACTCCACTTCTACTTCGGGAACTATTTCTGCTGCTCGTTTTTTTAAGCACTCAAACATCTCACTCACGCCTTCAATCAGGTGCAATTTTTGACTTAAATTAGCCAATCGCTCCTGAGTAATTTTGTTTTTGCCTTCTCTGCGTCGTGACTCTTGAACTAAACAATAAGTTCTAGCTAAATACTTATGCCAACCTTGCTCTATTAAAGGAGCGACACGCTCGCGTTCAAAGGCTTCAACATCAAGCTGACAATCTCGTAACAGAATTTTGAAGCTATCATCTGGAATTAAAGTTTCATCAAAATCGAAGACAACTGCAATACGATTGGAAAGTGGTTTAGTGGCGTAGCTCATAGATTAAATAGTTCTTTACAAATATGTCGATCTAATTGTTCTTTATTTTATAGTGAGCTAAATAACTTAGGACTTACGCATTGACAGAAAAATTTAAATCTGCGGTATTGGTTTTGGGTATCTATAATTTTGGTTTTTTCACTTTTAGGCGATCGCCACCTTTTAAAAGATGTTTGAAATAAGGCTACAATCACCTATTTTCGTTGTCAAAATATAGTAATTTTGTACGATGCGTAAGTCCTATAACTGACGATCGCTTTACCAAAACCCAAACTGGTAAAGTAACTTTACTCTTTACCGCTCATGATGGCGATTACTCATTGCTCAATAGCAGCAGCAGGAACATCTTTAATACTGGGAAATGGTCAACCTTTACCGTTAGGTTTGGCTATCCTTGGCTCACAGCTTCCCGATATAGACACCACTACTTCAACTATTGGTAAAATCTTCTATCCTGTTAGCTCTTGGATTGAGGATCGTTTTCCCCATCGCAGTATTCCTCATTCTCTGCTAGCTACTGCTGCCATTACTGCGGTTAGTCTGGGAGTTAACCATTTCTTCCTGCATGGCAGTATCAAAGCTGCGATCGCTCTCCCATTAGGTCATCTTCTAGCCTGTTTCTCCGATACCTTCACCAAACAAGGAGTACAGCTATTTTATCCTGAACCTGTCTGGGCGATATCAGTATCCAATCCGCGACGGAGATTAAAGACTGGTGGGGCTGGTGAATTATGGGTATTAAGTACTTAGGCAAAATTAATTACATATTCGTGACCAAAATTATCCAGCACTTTTTTTAGATATTCAATTAGACTATTCTGACTACTAAGTACTTAGGCAAAATTAATTGTATATTTTTTACCGAAATTTTTTAAAATGTTTTCCACATACTCAACTAAATGTTTCCAGCTTGTATAAGCTTGAGCTTCTATCCACTCATACTTCATAAACCGCCAAAGAGTCTCAATCAAATTAAGCTGTGGAGAATAGGTAGGCAACCAGAATATTTTTAATTTCTTTTCTTGCCATTCTACTATCTTTTTTTGAAAAGCTTTACTTCTATGAATTGGAGCATTATCTAAGACTACTACTGTCATTTTATCTATTTTTTGAACATAGTTATCCAAGAATTTAATGACAATTTCACTATTTATTTTTGTTTCAAAAATATAAGAATATAATTCATTCTTTCTATTTAATAATCCCAGAACATTTATTCGTTTGCTTTTACTGCTTTCGAAGCCTTCTAATCCTTCTTTGTCTTGCCAACCATAAGGAACATAGGGTGTTAAACAAAAACCGCTTTCGTCTAAATATCTTAAATCTATAGCTCCAGAGTTTGATAGCTTTTTTAAAGCTTTAAGAATCTGCTTTTTATGTTTATACAATTCTGGCTCTGGTTTTCCCCCTACCCTACTTCTTATTCTTTTCCATTTCATTCCTAGGCATTTTAGAATTCTCTTGATTGTATCTTTACTTACAATAATATCCCATTTTTTCTTGATTTTTTCTTGAACTGCACCTAAGTTTTTAGGTGTTTCTTTTACCCATTTTTTGATGGTTTTTTGTTACTGAACATCGAAGATTTTTTTTCGCCCTTGTCCAGAACGATTATATAGTCCAACTACTCCATAATTATCCCAATTATTCAGCCAATTGTAAATTGTGTTACGACTAACTTTCAATATTTCCATTAACTCGGAAATTCTATATTTATCATATGAAATAATGAATAAGCGTTGCTATTTGTACGAGAGATTAAAAAAAGGCGGTTACAAACTTTCTCAGGGTGGGTAGCCATCTTTTGCTTTCTCTATAGGGAATTTTGTTGCATAAGTAGGCTAAAAAAAACCCACCTATACAGAGAGAAAAAATTAGAACTTGGTACTTCTAGCAAACCAGCCTACCACCGCAGCAATGATGATAAATGCTATTTGCCTCCAGTTCTTCAGTTCTCCGAACTTCTCGCTTATATCGGGTAGCTTTCCCTCTACTGTGCCTAGTCGTTTTTCTGTTGAATCTACTTTTGTTTCTATTACAGCTAACTTTTTGTCCAGGTCTATTACTTTAGTATTGAGTTGACTGACCTCATCTTTAACCAATGCAATATCCGTTTTTAACTCGTCAAAGCGATCGCCTATAAATTGCTTTAATTCTTTTAGTTCTGTATTTTGTTTGGTTGCCATTGTTATACTTTTAATAGGTTTTTACCATTTGGGAAGTCTCATTGATTGTCAGTCGGGAGGCTTCCTTTTTAATTCTATTATCTTACTCTCTACTGCTATTAAGGTAATCTCAGATCCAAATCGCACCCATATCTAATTAATTAAGCCAGGGTAGAAGAACTTATTTACTACTCACTGGCAATGAAGCGACTGTTAAATAGTTCTAGTTTACTAATTGGTCTGATTTTGGTCTTTATCGGTCAGCAATTCTCATTATGGGAATGATTATCACTATTTTAGAAATTTGAAGTTCCTAAAAACCCAATTCTTTTGTAATCAGATTGAATTTTGCTCTAAAATTTCTCATTTAAGTGCTTGGCTTTCATGTAACATGAAAATTCAAAAAAAACAAGCAGTCAAAACTAACCTAATTTTTATCTACCAGAATACTTAGGTTAGTTTTTGGAAATTAATTCTTGTTTTTTTGAGTTTTTACTAACTTTTAACTTCTCTATTTAACTTGTATTAACTGTCTCTCTTTCCTCTCCCTCTGTTAAGATAAAGATAAATAAATTATTCCAACTCTGAAACCATACATAGTTTAACAAAGCCCGAATATCATTAAAAAATCTCTTTCTTGTACCTAAGCTTTCTCGAACTTTTTGATATATATCATTGGCTAAATCTAAGACATTATGAAATAAAAAAGCTAGAAGATTTAAAGATAATAAAATTTCGGACAAATTCTCTTGTCCATGACCAAAATTATGCTCTAAATTATACCCTTAATTTTTCAAAATATTATTGCTTTCATTTTCGACTTTCCATCTAGTTCTTCCACTAATAATCATGGGGAAGATATTCGACTCATTTAACTCATGATTGCTGATAAAACTATTCTTATAAATTACTTTGTTTTTGGCAGTATCAAATATTTCTACTTCATACGATTTCACCATTAAACTTGGTTCAGTTTCTCGCATGGGAACATTATTTACATATCTATATCGATAAATTCTTTTTTTTCCTTGCTCATATTTTTTGATTTCTCCAGTTGTTATTTCTCCATTTTTCTCCAAGAACTCTAGCTATTCATATAAAGTTTGATGCGATGATGGTTTGGCTACAAAAATAAAATTATATCCTTGTTCAAGAGCTAACTTACATATTGGTTGACGAGAGTAAAGGTCATCTCGTAATAAGGTTATTTCTTCTTTTGCTTCTTCGATAATATTGCTTGACAACCATCTTTTTACTGCTGCATTTTCACAATCTTGTTTCCTTCTTCCATCTTGTTTTTTGATAAATTCTGGAGGAAAATTAATATGCGAAGCGGTATCCTTTAGGATTACTTGCTTTTTTGAGGGCGATACGATTACTGGCGTGACTGCCTGATGGTAATAAGTTACTGAACCATTTCTATGCTTTCGGCAATTACAATGGGGGCAATTAATTTTTTTTGAACTATAATATTCTGTTCCATTTAATGCTATTAATATCTGATTATCTAAGTATTTAAACTGTTTTATTATTTGATTGGTTTCCAACCATTTATAAGTAGTTTTAAATGCCCCAAATACTGTTGAAGCCCGAATCGGATCTAATAATTTTCTGATTTGATTGTCACAAGGTATTGCTTCTAACCCAAATAAACTTTGAGCATTATCTTTTCCTTTTTTCGGCTTCATTAAACGTTGATGTTGTAAAAAAGAAGGCGATTGAGTAAAAAATGCAGAAAACCCTGCCTTCAATGCATGGTTTACCGTATATTTCTTATTATCTCCTTTTCGATTATCTGGTAATTCCTTTAATTCTTGGTCTAAAAATCTGATTAACTGTGATGGAGAGATGGTAACAGCTTTTTGATTCATGTAGTACAAAGGCAAGAGTGCAAAATGAGGATTTTATCCCCTGACACCTCTATAATTTCATGATTTAACCAAACATTATGACTAATTCAGCTTAGTTCTCTATTTTAACAGAGAACTAAAATCCAATTTTTTCCAAAATGAGAATTGCTGATCGAGATACGGAAGCTGTAAAGAATTTTACTGTTTTTAATATTAGGGGAAATAAATATCGCCTGATTTTGGATATAGACTATATCGAACAAGTAGCTTATTTTAAATATTTTCTAACTCACTCTGAATACGATAAGGAGAAATGGAAAAATGACCCTTACTTTAAATAAAAAAAACTATCTTCAGCTTTTAGATACTATTCAAATTATTCCTAAGATTATTGAAACAGAAGCAGAGTATACAGAATACTTAGCAGTTACTGAAAGCTTGATTGCCAAAAAAAGCGATCGCACTCCCGAAGAAACAGCTTTGTTTCGCTTGCTTGTCAAATTAATTGAGGACTATGAAGAACAAGTCTACAATTTAGATGATTGGAGTAATCTTTCTCCTCACGAACTTTTACAATATCTTTTGGAATCTAGCGGTATTAAGCAAACAGATTTAGTTGGAATTGTTAGCCCGTCCAAAGGTTTGATTTCATCTATCGTTAATGGGAAGCGAGCCATTAGCAAGGAACAAGCCAAAAAATTAGGAACGTATTTTAAAGTTTCTCCTAGTTTATTTTTTTAGAGTGAAATAATAATTATCCATTTAAAAAATTCTTTCATTTGATTTTATTTACACACAATTTATCTTGATTTGATGGTCGGATTAATATGCCTTTAGTTACAAAAAAGGTAATCAAACTGATGCTGAAATTCACATTCTTCCACCGCTACCAACTTCTATCCATCTGCTTAATCTTATTTGCAAATGCCCCTGTCATAGCTCAACCTCAAACTACAGAATTATCGAATGATAATCAAATTGTTGCTCAACTAACTAATAATCAATGGCGCAGATTGAATTTAGACGATAATTCCAGCATTCTGCTACCAGGATATTCTTTTTGACTTTTCCTGCCATATTATTCGGGAGAATCTTTCATGAAATCTTGCCCCAATTGAAAGTCAGATGGTCGGCTCGTCACAATCGTCCTTTACCTGAAAGTGTTCAATTTACTTTGTCTAAGTTTGAGAATATTTGGGTAGCAGACGGTTCGACATTAGAGGCATTATTTCGTAAACTCAAGAGTTTGTCAGAGGTAAAATCAGGGAAATTAGCTGGAAAGATGGGAGTAGTTAT
>NZ_JADWDC010000021.1:0-64112 GCF_020640915.1 Waterburya agarophytonicola KI4
ATATTTTGCGGCATTTTGGCGATCGCTATGTAATTAATTTTGCTTAGGTACTTAGTATTGCTAAGATAGCGATCGCTATTATATCTACTAGCTTGTGAGAGCTTCTGGTCACAACCCTCTGGTCTGGTATCTTGCCAAAATGCTCTTCTATTGACTTTTTCAGGGATTCTCTGGTCATGGGAATAAAATATCTTATTTTCCCATTTTTCCCCTTACTCGTTTGATGCGATTACCCTGGATAATGCAGGGTGGCATCGAAGTAAGAAGATCAAAGAAATCGAAGGACTTAGAGTAGAGTTTCTTCCTCCTTATTCTCCTGAATTACAGCCTGCTGAAAGATTATGGTCATTATTAGATGAACCATTAGTTAATCAAAGTTTTGAAAATATTGATGAGATTGAAAATATTCTAGCAAAGCGTTGCAATATTCTTAATAATATGCAGAAAGAAATATGATTTTAAAAAATGCGATCGCCAATAAAATAGTTTTTATGAAATGTCCTGAATGCAAATCAACCCACATCAATAAAAACGGTAGAAAGCGGGGAAAACAGAATTATATTTGTGTCAATTGTCAAAGACAGTTTTTAGACTGTTATCAGATTCAAAGAGGTTATTGTGACGAGTTCAAACGTGAATGTTTGACCATGTATGTTAACGGAATGGGTTTTCGGGCAATTGCAAGAGTCAAAGGAATAGACCATGTCACAGTTATTAACTGGGTAAAGCAAGTAGGATAACTATTGCCTAATGCTTATCACCCAGAAAATACACCCCAAGTAGGAGAACTGGACGAATTAGAGACATTTGTGGGTTTAAAAAGCGGTGCGACCCCAGAGAGGTTTCCTCGCTATGGGAACGCGCACCAAGACAAAACAAAATCTGGCTGTGGACTGCTGTAGATCATTTTCAACTTGGTATTTTGGGATGGGTTCTCGGAAATCATAGTGCTGAAACTTTTGAGCCATTATGGGAAATAGTCGAAAAATGGCAATGTTATTTCTATGTCACTGACGGCTGGAAAGTATATCCCCAATTTATTCCCGATGGCGACCAAATTGTTAGCAAAACTTATATGACCAGGGTGGAGGGAGAAAACACAAGGTTAAGGCACTATTTAGCTCGATTACATCGTAAAACTCTTTGTTATTCAAAATCATTAAATATGCTTGAGCATTCAATTAGATTGCTTCTTCACTATTTAAAGTTCTCAGATGTTCCAGTGCCTTATGTCACAAAACACATTTCTTCTTAGCGATCGCTTGATAGTGAAATCATACCTTGATTCACCAACGCCGCAAATATCGTAGGTGTAACTGTAGCAGATATTACTAGCGATGATTTTATCACCATTTAACGGATAGCATCTACTGCTGCTTCAAGAGCGATCGCAATATGCGTCCAGTGCGTACCTCCCTGACAGAAGGCAATATATGGTTCTCTCAAAGGACCATCTGCCGAAAACTCGGAGGTACTCCCATCTACAAATGTCCCGCCAGCCATTACTAATTTGCTTTCATATCCAGGCATTGAGGCAGGAACGGGTTCTAAATAAGAATCTACAGGAGAATTCTGCTGAATTGCTTTACAAAATGCTACCAGTTTTTCAGGAGAATCTAGCTGAATCGCTTGAATAATATCTCGACGGGGTTCAAAGGGTAAAGGATTGACGGGATATCCTAGTTGTTCAAACACATAAGCGATTAAATGACTTCCTTTAATTGCCTCTCCCACCATGCCTGAAGCCAAAAACAAACCTTGATACATCAGACGATTTTGATCTAAAGTCGCCCCTCCACTACTACCGATTCCTGGTGCGGTTAAACGACAGGCTGCCATTTCCACCAACTCCTTCTTCCCTACAATATAGCCCCCCGCAGTTACAATAGTTCCCCCAGGATTTTTAATTAATGAACCTGCCATCAAATCTGCACCCACCGCAGTAGGTTCTAGAGTATCAATAAATTCTCCATAACAATTATCAACAAAACAAACTGTATTAGGATTTTGTTGCTTAACGATTTCAATAATTTGGCGAATATCTTCGATTGATAAACTTTTTCGCCAAGTATAACCACAAGATCTTTGAATTAATACCAAGCGAGTTTGGGTTCTAACTGCTGTTTTCAAACCCTCCCAGTCAATTTTGCCCGTCTCAGTAAGATCCAATTGACGATAATCAATTTGAAAATCTTTTAGGGAACCCTGATTGCTTCCCCGCAAGCCAATTGCTTCTTCTAGAGTATCGTAAGGCGCGCCAGCTACTGCCAACATTTCATCTCCTGGTCGTAATACCCCATATAAAGCACACGCGATCGCATGAGTTCCAGAAACAAACTGAACTCGAACCACTGCTGCCTCTGCACCCATAATTTGAGCAAAAACCTTGTCTAGAGTATCCCGTCCGAGATCGTCGTGTCCGTATCCGCTAACGCTTGCAAAATGATGTACTCCGACTCGATTATTGCGAAATGCTGACAAAACTTTTTTCAGATTTTGCTTGACCTGAGTGTCAATACCAGAAAAAATCGGTATTAGTGCTTTTTCTGCTTCTTCAAGCAGATATTGAGTATTCATATTTATTTCAGTGGAATTATTAGTTTTGTTTTGGGTCTTGCACCAAAATTTATTTATATTACTGTTATGACCAATTTCAGATTTCAGACAGTTCCATTGAATAACATTTTTTGGGGTCAGCAAGTAAAAAAATTAATATTTTTGCTTTCTGTCTTCTATTTTTAAAGTGTTTTTTGCAAAATACACAAAAGTTACATAGAGTTGAGACTTAGGTTATTAAATGACAGTTGCTACATCAGAAAGAATCCCTCCTGCTTGGGGGACGGTTGTATACATGGGTATAATTCACTTTATAGCTTTATTTGCCCTAATTCCTAGCAATTTTAATTGGAATGCTTTGGGAGTTGCTTTTGTTCTATATGTAATTACCGCAGGAGTAGGAATCACTTTAGGCTTTCATCGCCTTGTTTCCCATCGCAGTTTCACAGTCCCAAAATTATTAGAATATTTTTTAGTTTTTTGTGGCACATTAGCGGGTCAAGGAGGACCTTTAGATTGGATTGGACTGCATCGCATTCATCATCAATATTCTGATAAAAAATTAGACCCTCACAACTCTTTGAAGGGTTTTTACTGGAGTCATTTGGGTTGGATGTTATGTCAAAATCCTGCCAATGAATATATCCCTCGCTATACCAAAGATATATCAGGCGATCGCTTTTATCAATTTTGCCAATACGGCATGATTCCCATTCAAATAGTTTTAGCCGCTATTCTTTACTATTTTGGCGGCTTGCCATTTGTAATTTGGGGCATTTTTGTTCGTTTAGTAGTAGTATTTCACTGCACTTGGTTTGTTAATAGTGCAACCCACAAGTTTGGCTACAAGAGTTATGATTCTAAAGATACATCTCTCAACTGTTGGTGGGTAGCATTATTAACCTTTGGGGAAGGTTGGCACAACAACCATCACGCCTTTCAATACTCTGCACGTCATGGTTTAGAATGGTGGGAAATAGATCTAACCTGGATGATGGTTCAAACGCTCTCTTTCTTTGGTTTAGCAAAGAATATCAAGCTACCTCCAAGTAAAGCGAAAATATTGTAATGAAAAGATTTGCAGCTATTAGCTATTGGCTATTAGCTGTTAGCAATAATTAGATATCCTTTGCTTTCTAAAAATTATTCCATTTCCAGTTTTAAAGAAGGCATCAGGCGTTGTAGATTTTTCAATGATTTGCCTTGCCAAGGATTTTTTTTTGCTCCAATTACTACCATTTGAATATTTTTGCGTCGGCGAATATTAATCACAAATTTAGATAAAATACTAATTCCCGAACTATTAAGAAAATTGAGTTCTTTTAGATCTAAAACAATTTTTTCAGGTTCTTGTTGTGCAACATTGTTGAGTAATTCAGTAATCGAAGCGTATTCAGCAGTACCATTAAGACGTAAAGAGCCATCGAATACAATATTATTAGATACCTCATCGTATACGACTTTGTAATTTTCAGTTTTAATTTCCATTGTCATCTCTAAAAAATTGATATTGAATAAATTAGCTCAATTGTTTGGAACTTTAAATCACCTAGATTGAAATAAACAGTTATCGTACAGCTATCTTAGCCTTTTCGAGACACCGCGTTATGCGAAGCGGTATCCTTTAGGACGCCGTAAGGCGCAAACAAAGGCGCATAGTTCGCCGTATGTAATGCTCGAATTGAAAAGATTTTGCTGCCAAAAAATTAAATAAAAGCCGTAAAACTATATTCTTAGCTGTACCATTGTAGTGACTGCCATTTCAGTCGATTTTTGTGCTAAAGATTCAAACTTCCAGCCTAATCTTGCTCCATAATCATTGAGCATAGTTAATAGTCCCAAACCAGATTCTTCACTGTATTCTTCCAAAGCATTTTTTTCCAATTGCGCGATATATAATTCTTCAGGATCGCCACTCAATAAGGTTTCAATACACTCTTGAAATTGAAGAGTCTGTTCTACTTGAACACTGTTAGTAAGTTGAAAAATAATTAAATCTGGATTGAGATGAATTTGAATACTAATAGGAAAAGGAGACATTTCTACACCATATTTCATTGCATTTTCCAATAGTTCGTTAGCAATATAGCTAACAGCACCTTTAACTTCTGCTTGTTTGTCCCATTCTACTTGTTGATGTTCGTTACTTAAGAAAAAAGTGCTGAGATAGTCTGCCAAAAAATCTGCTGACAAACAATTGTTACGCCATCTTTGACGCAGAGGAATTGAACCAGGAGAGAAACTAAGAATTAAATATTCTTGACTGGGGGGTAAATTTTGAATAAAATCGCCCAATATTTTTTGAATAGCGGTATTGCTAGTATTAGTATTCATATAATTTTAGATAGTTAAGAATTCAATATTATTGACAGTTGCGAATAATATCTATTTTTGTTTGAGGACAACCAGAGTTATGTCGTCGTATACCTTTTCTACTCCAATATGCGATCGCAAGTTTTCAATTACCGCTTGTCTAATATCTTGCGCCGACTCTTGCCAATTTTGCTGAACAATTGCACATAGGTTTTCTAGTCCATAGTGTATCCCCAAATTATTTTCCGCCTCTGTGATCCCATCGGTATAAAGTATTACTACATCACCTTGATGTAAATTTATTTGTGCTTGGAAGACAAAATCTTCAATAGTTTCTTCCAAACCGATTGGAAATCCTAAGTCAATCGTGTCTACTCTTTCAACTGTCCCTCCAGCACGAATTACTAACATCTCTTCATGTTGACCGCTTAAATTTAAAACACCTTCGTGATAATTAACCAAACATAATGAAAGATTTTTATCAGAGTCCATACGCTGCACGTTTTTGTAAATTGTGCGATTAAGGACTTCAAAAAACTTTTTGGGATCGGTTTCGTTGTTTTCCATTAAAGTACGAACGGCAGTTTGTACCATCAACATTAGAACACCACTTTCCAAACCGTGTCCCGTAACGTCTCCAATCCCAATAGTGATTCTTCCATGATGCTGGAGAACATCATAGTAATCTCCACCAACTTCATCAGCAGGTTCCATGAATCCAGCAATTTCTAAACCTTCAATTTGGCTTAGTTCTTGTTCTTTAGGTAACAGCATCATTTGTAGACGCTGAGTCACTTCCAATTCAGTACTAAGACGCATATTTTCAGCTTTTAGACATCCATTGAGAGTTTTTATTTCTTCATTAGCTAAAGCTAGCTTATCCAAATAAGATGATTCTTGATCGCGGAGTCTTTTTTGCTCCAGACAAGCTCCTAGTCTCGCTTTTAATAGAGTTGGATTGAAAGGTTTGGCTAAATAATCCGCCGCACCCATTTCAATACATTTAACAACGCTATCAATCTCATCCAATGCGGAAATCATGATAGTGGGGATATGTCGCCAAGCTCCTGCACGAATCCACTTAAGGACTTGATAGCCATTGATTTCTGGCATAATAATATCAAGCAAAATTAAATCGTAAGCCCCTGTTTTAATTTTCTGAATAGCTTGTCTTCCATCCCTTGCCACAGCAGCTTTATATCCTTGTGTCTTGACCTGGCGAGAAAGCAAATCGCGATTGGTGGCATTATCATCCACAATCAAAATCGTGTATTTACTAGGATCTAAAGGTTGTTCGTCTTCTTGTGCCAGCAGGACACCCGAATCAATGATAATATCTATCTCTGATATTGTTTCTGGTTCGAAAAAATAATCTTCCTCGACGACTTGGGGTGGGATTTTTGGAGAAATGGTCAAACTATTTTTTCCAGGAGAAGTTTTGAGTAAATTATTAATTTCTTCTAATAATTTATTCGCGGCAAGATTAATTTTTTCTACATCAGGGACTAACTCTGTTTCAATTGTAGGAATCAACTGCTGGCAATTGTTAATAACTAAATTTGTTAATTTTTGCAGTTGAATTTTTAGCTCAGGATTGGTAACAATTTGTTCCCATTCGAGTTCGCTTGTGGGTGGTATTGCAGGATTGAGAAAATTATTAATTGAGACTAGTAATTCAGCACCACAGTCGCGAATCTCCTCTAGCTCTTGAAGATAAGGAGGATCTGAACCTAGATCTTCAAACTCTTCAACAATCATCTCACTATAGCCAATAATGGCATTAATCGGCGTACGTAATTCGTGGCGCAGATGAGATAAGGATAACTGGGACTGGCTATCTGTAGTCATTTGAAGTATGGTCTAATTAGAAGAATCATGTTCAATTAGGTATATCAGTTAACAATCAATCAACTTAGCTATCTGGCAAAAAAGCTTTAATTTTAGTTAACAAGCGAGATAATTCGATCGGTTTAGTATCATAGTCATCACAGCCAGCTTGAATAGCTTTTTCACGATCGCCAGACATTGCGTGAGCAGTCAAAGCAATGACTGGTATAGATTGAGTGACAGAATCGGCTTTGATATTTTTGGTAGCTTCCCAGCCATCCATGACAGGCAAACTCATATCCATCAAGATCAAATCTGGCATGATAGAATTCGCCATTTCTACTCCTTCTAAGCCATTTACGGCGATATTAACCTCATAACCCCTGCGTTCTAACCTTCGAGACAACATATCTCGATTCATTTCGTTGTCTTCAACCAATAGTATTTTCGGCATAATTTTGAAAAACTGTAATTATTGAAATTTAATAAATTTAATTTTTAGCTGGCGGAGACTTTAGTAGAAATTGATTTACTTGGGGCTTCATTTCGTGAGCGAGCGATCGCTTCATCTAATAAATGACTTACTTCGTCGAATAATCTTGAGCGTTGATAGGACCCCTTTTCAAAAATCTTATTCACATCACCGTTTAATTTTTGGCGGTCTTGATTGGTAATTGTTTTGGCAGTTAAAATAATGACAGGAATAGAACTAAACTGTTGATCTTGTTTGAGGCGGTGAACTAGTTCAAAACCATCCATCTCAGGCATCATCAAGTCCGAGAGAATTAATCCTGGGGTCTGAATACATTCTTTTAGCTTGAGTAATGCTTCCTTGCCGTTTTCTGCTTCAACAACTTTCCAGTTTTCCGCTCTTAATTGACGACATAACATTTCTCGAATTCCTGGATCGTCTTCTACAACCATAATTGAATTAGTATTAAAAGCTGGCTTAAATTTATCCAGAATAGTTTCTAATTTTTTACTATCAATCGGCTTGAGTAAATATTCCGTAGCACCTAAGGCATAACCAAGATTTTGATCATCAACCATGGTCATCATAATTACGGGAATATCTGCCGTTTGATGATGGGCTTTGAGAGATGTCAATACTGACCATCCATCCATTCCTGGCATCATTACGTCTAGGGTAATTGCTTCGGGTTTTAGTTTTTTGGCTAACTCAATTCCTTCCGTGCCACTCTTAGCTGTTTTTACATTAAATCCTTTTTTGCTCAAGAAGCGTTTGAGCAAGTCGTGAATTGTCGGATCGTCATCAATGACTAAGATGGTATTTTTTTTGTTCAATTGCTCTTCTTCTCCCATCTTTGAGGTTAAAGTATCAGAGGAATTGTTGGGTTTTGATTTGCTTGAGTCAACTACTCTGACTGGAAGATAAATAATGAAAGTCGAGCCTATTCCTATTTCGCTTTCCACTTTAATATCTCCTCCCATCATTTGACAGAATTTTTTAGTAATTGCTAAACCCAATCCAGTCCCGCCATATTTACGGGTAGTAGAAGCATCAGCTTGTGTAAAAGCTTGAAATAGTTTATTCATTTGGGCTTGGTTCATGCCAATGCCAGTATCTTTGACTTTAAAAACGATAAACTGCTGTGTTTTAATGATTCGCAAACTCACATCTAGGCTAATTTTGCCTTTTTTAGTAAACTTGCTGGCATTACTTAACAGGTTAAACAAGCTTTGACGCACCTTAGTTAAATCCGCGTGCATCACATCCAAACTTTCTGCCAGATTAGTTTCTAAAGTATTTTGGTTTTTTTCTATCAGAGGACGAATAGTGGAGACTGTTTCGTCAATCAAACTTTTGATCTTAAAGTTTTCTAAATACAACTCCATACGACCAGCCTCGATCTTGGAAAGATCGAGAATATCGTTAATTAGATTTAGAAGATGTTTCCCTGCACCATGAATTTTTTGCAAGTCGGGAACAAAATCATCTTGTCCAATATCTTCTGCTTCCTCCATCAGCATTTCGCTATAGCCAATGATCGCATTCATAGGAGTCCGCAATTCATGACTCATATTAGCTAAAAATTGGCTTTTTGCTTGATTGGCTTTTTCGGCATCAGCCATACTTTTAGCCAACTCTGCGGTACGCTCCCTGACGCGAATTTCTAAATCTTTTTTTTGTTGTACTAATTCTACTTGTGCTTGACGCAAAGTTTTTAGGGTACGAGAAAGTTTATTAGTCCTTTCTTCAACTCTTTTTTCTAGCTCTTGGTTGAGTTTTGTTAAAGATCCTTCTACTCTCTCCCGTTGGAGAATTTCTTTTTTGAGCATTCTATTTTGCCCTTCCAAAGTTCGAGCTAAATTGCGTAGTTGCAACTGTACTCGGACTCTTGCCAGTACTTCTTCACGTTGAAAAGGCTTAGTAATATAATCGACTGCACCAAGAGCAAAACCCCTAACTTTATGCTCGGTATCAGACAAAGCAGTCATAAATATTATCGGGATATCAAAAGTATCGGGATTAGATTTAATCTGTTTACAGGTTTGATAGCCATCAATTCCTGGCATCATTACGTCAAGTAAAATTAGCTCTGGCTTATAATACTGAATCTGTTCTAAAGCCGTCTCGCCATCGATCGCGACTGCTACTTGAAACCCAGCTCTGGTGAGAGTTTCTGATAATACTTCCAAATTATTGTGGTTGTCATCCACAATTAAAATGCTATGAGAATTCGCACTTTCAGTCATTGTTTATACTTCCTTGCTCTTAAATACGTTTGTAGTCGCTAATCATTCGCTCTCACCATAGTTTTATAAATATTCTTCAATAAAAGTTTTAATTTGTTTTAGTCTGAAGTTTTTGGCATATTCTCGTACAGTTTTAGCAAATGGTAAAAATTTCGAGTCCAATTCCTCGATCCGCTCTATTTCCCCTAACAAGTCATTAATTAGGCCTTTGCGACTTAAATCGTGTAGTATTGCTACATCTTCAGGAGAAGGAGGAATAATGGGCAAAGATTCTTGAATATAGGTAGATTTTTCAATAATTGTTTCGTCTTCGAAATTAAATTCTCCTTCTCCTTCGTAAACCCACTTCAAATTGAGATGTTTTTCTAATGACTGCAATAAAACGTCTTTTTGAATTGGTTTTGGTAAGAAATCATTCGCTCCAGCCTGAAGGCTTTTCTGGCGATCGCTTTCAAATACGCTAGCAGAAGAAACAATTACCTTTAAATCCTCAGAAATTTCATCAGATTGACGTAGTTTAGCCAGCATTTCATGACCATCCATTACGGGCATTGCTAAGTCGGTAATAATTAAATCAGGTTGCCATTTTAATGCCTTAGTCAAGCCATCTTGACCATTTTCAGCTTCCATCATGGAGAAACCAATAGGTTCTAGTAAATTGACCATTACCGAGGTATTTTCCCAGCGATCGTCTACTACTAAAATTTTGCATTTTTCTCTTTGGAAACCAATAATTTTTCCTTTAAGAGCAGCATTTCGAGCAACTTCTTGCCAATTGCTAGTCTCTTTGAGGTCAATTTCAAACCAAAATGTAGTGCCTTGATTTAGTTTGCTGGTAGCCTGCAACTCTCCACCCATCATATTGACAATATTTTGACTGATAGCCAAACCCAGTCCCGTACCCTCCGCTTGCTTTTTGACGCTTCCTACCTGCTCAAAGGGCAAAAATATCTTTTTGATATCTTCGGGGTTCATGCCAATGCCACTATCTTTTACTTCAAAACGAATAGTATGTTTATTAGATGCATCTGGGCTGGCTGATTCGTTAGTAACCATTAATTCGACGCTACCTTGTTCGGTAAACTTGATTGCATTACTCAGCAAGTTCATAATTACCTGACGCAGCATTTTTTCGTCAGCTTCAATTCCCACGGGCAAGTTAGGATCTGATTCGTAAATAAATTCAACTCCTTTTTGCTCTGCTTTGATTTGGCAAATTTCGACCACACCCTGAACAAAAGAGGGAAAGTGTAGCTCTACTGGATGCAGTTCCATTTTTCGGGCTTCGATTTTAGAAAGATCCAGAATATCGTTAATCAAAGTCAACAAATGAGTACCACATTGATTGATAATATCGATTCCTTTTTTTTCTTTGCCTTCAATAGAGCGCGATTGCTGTAAGATTTGAGCATAACCCAAGATACCGTTGAGGGGAGTTCTTAGTTCGTGACTCATGTTGGCTAAAAATTCGCTTTTGGCTTGGTTGGCAGAATCAGCGTCTTCTTTGGCTTCTTGAAGCTCTATGGTTCTTTCTTGGACTCTATTTTCTAGTTCGATGTTAGTTTGGGCTAAAGCAGTAAATGAGGAGCGCAACTGCTCTGCCATACGGTTAAAAGACTGAGCCAAAACACTTAACTCGTTGACCTTGAATTCTTCGTCTACTTTTTGTTCTAATTTTCCACTTGCGATCGCTTCTGAAGCTTCATTGAGTTGCAGAATAGGCTTGGTAATCCAGCGAGAAGTATAAAATCCTGATGCGATCGCTACACCTAACGCTAACAAACACAACATAATAGTAGAACGGGTGTTAGCATTAATTTGAGCCATAAAATCAGACTCAGGCACAGCCACTACCATCAACCAGTCTAAACCTAACTCATCCTGCCAGGGTGTTACCTGAACAAACTGACGCTCTCCATCAAGTTTAAAGCTTAGTTGTTGGGCAGTTTTGATTTTTTCCAAATCGCCGAATTTTTCTTGTAAATATTCAACAGTATTTCTAATTAAAGGATCGGTGCTATTTCCCGCTTTGATTCTTTGAGGTTTATCACCTATTATTTTGAATGGTGCTTCGTCCGCCGAATCACCAATCAGCAAACCATTACGTTCGACAATAAAAGTTTTCGCCGATGGACTGACTTTTAATTGACGCAAAAAATCGCTTATTTGGGTTAATTGTTGCTCTACTGCAAGAACACCAATTAATTTTTTATCTCGATCATATATGGGCGTACTACTTGCTACTGAAAGAATATAGGGTTCTACTTGCCAATTATAAACAGGACTCCAAACAGCTTTTCCTTTCTTTACAGCAGCTTTATACCAGCCTTCGTCTTGAAGAGAAAACTTACCATCAACAACTGTCTCTCCTACATCTAAAATCTTTTTGACACGCTTTCCATTTTCGCCAGGTTGATAAACATGAAGATGAGTGTCTCCCAATTTCTCTTTGTTAACTTCATCAATAGTTACTCTTTCATCCCCAAAAAAATGCCCCGAAGCTATATGAACTCCAGAGTCATAACCCAAAAGAATATATCCAACATCAAAAGTGTGGACTTGTTTCCAGAAAAAACGAGTTATGTCATCTGTGTTATTTAGATCCAGTAAACCCAAATTGATTGCATTTAGATTATTTTCTACGACTCTAGGAGGGCTTTTCATATAGCTATCGAGACGTTGATCTATACGCTGACTAACTTCAGTGCGCAGTCTGCTTGCAAGATCGTTTACTGCTTTTTGTCCATTTCTTAAAGAAAAATATCCTGTAAGTCCCACCGCAGCGAAAATTTGTAATACAAATGGCAAAATCAAAATTTGCCTTAATGGAAGTTTTTGAGAACGATCTGGTTTTGAAGTTTGATTAGAAATTTCTTTGGCTGACATGTGTATAAAATTTAAAATATTTTTGCCGATTCACAAAGACACAGCAATAAGCTAGTTATTATGTATAGTTCCCAAATCAAACCTTAAATTCTCATCCCATACAAAAAAACAAATAATATGTGCTATGAATGTTTTTGTTGACGAACTTTGTTGTGGTTTCTTTTTAATTTTTTGTGAGTGGTTTTATTGAAAATTTTGGAACGATGCAATAAAATAGTCAAAGTTAAACTCAGACAAAATAAATAGAAGGGATAAATAGATCTTAAAGACCAAGAACCGATAGCTACTAAATTAAGGGAATTAGCAATTAAGAAAATTGTCCATGAGAAGCTACTTTCTTTTTCTGGTTCATAATAAGATTTGACTACAGTTGGAACTGCCCCAAACATGTCAATTATTATAGTAAATAATAAAGCAATTGAAGCTGAGTTAAATAGTTGCCATAATATGACGCTAAGAATCACTCCAAAAAAGCAAAATTTATCTAATTTATCCCATCCACCTTCACCAAATTTGATAGATAAAACTGCCATTATGATTTGACATAATGTATAACAAGCTAGTAGCCAAATTGCACTATCAAAATTTGATTCGGAATAATAGTAGCTGATAATTTGTATTATTCCTAATAATCCCCAAACCCACCAAGTAGCTCTATTTGGTTTAGTTTTTCCTTGCAAGGTTGTAATTATATAGGGGAGGTAGCCCAATAAACCAACGAAACCTGCAATAATACCAATTAATGTTAAAGACATATCTTTTATTTTGTGAGATTAAATTTATACGTATAAAATTCAGACATATGGCTAAGTAAAAATAGCGATGACAATATATGTAAATTTAGATAATAAAAACATTCTGTTCTATAAGCTTCCCTATAATAAATTGTAACTAATAGCAAGAATAGATAGACGATTTTGATCACACTTATTATTAGAATATTTTTAAATTCTTTCGTAAAAATTAATTTTAAAAGCAATAAAAAAGAGTTGAATTAACTCAACTCTTTATAACTATCAATTATTTTTCATCTACTAAGCAATGGTAAGAATTTGAGAAGTTTCAGATACTTGATTCATTTCTAAACACTCTTTGAATATTTTTCTGAATAAACTCTGTTGTAATTCAACAAAAGATTTGAATCCTTCTACTGCCCATTCAGTAAGCTGTTCTTCTGATTCGGGACGATATTTTAGTACCATGTTAAGTGCATTTAAAACGTGAACGAAATGTTTAGCTTCTGCACCAGTACCTTCATATTTACCGTGAATTAGGATGTAACCCCAAGGAAGATAGCGGTGTTTGCCAATTTTAGTCGCTTTTGTTTCTTGTTCTAGGTAGCGATCAAATCCAATTCCTTCATTTTCATAACGAATAATCATATCAAGCAAAGCATATTCGCGATCGCCCATTAATTCAGAAGCAGCATGGAAACCAATTGCTTTAACCAAAGACTCTGCATCGCCAGGTGTACCCTGGTATTTAGCCATAGTTTCTTGGCAGATTTCATCTAACCATTTAGGTACTTGGGCTACTGCATTACGCTCCTTAGTAGAAAGTTGGGCGTAGTCACCTAATGTTTTGTCTAGCAATTGAGCTAGTTCGCGATGAGTAATTTCATGAGAACCTTCATCAGAGGCTGCAATCATTATTTCGGCTGAGATTTGAAATCCGCGATCGGCTTCTTCTTTTACTGCAACCGTAGGATCGTTAAACAGATAGCGAGACATTGCGATCGAGCTAGCTAAACGAGCAATTACAGAAGAGGCATAACCGTTAAAGTACATATATCTGTGAAAGAACTGATATAAGGCTTGAGGATCTTTAGCGGCTAAACGAATGGTAGAGGAAACGGTATTATCTAATTCTGCGAAATCATATAATTCTTCAAAATAGCTTTCAGTAAATTGTGCCATGTTTATTTATAAAATATTTTTCGTGGTAAAAAGACTAAGTTACATTTACTTTTTTATCTTTGTACATATATATTCGGGCATTTGTTTGAGTTGTCACACGATCTTACGCACAAGAATAAAGTGATTCTAGTCACACTAAAATAGCGATCTCCTCTGACTTTTTTACTGTATAGATCTTCTAATTAGTAATTTGATAGTAACATATGAATAAGAGATAAAATAGTCAGACTCGAATATATTATTGGCGTAAACTCAAAGGTTAAGTGCGATCTCAATACTACCTGTGGTGTAATCGCGATCGCACTTAGAAATAGATATTAAATATTAAATAGCTCAGTTTTAAACTATCTGATAGTCTGGAATGCAATTGTGTTCCATATAAAAGCGATATTCATTTTTAGCGCGATCGCATTGTTCGTCAGTCCAACCGCAGTGTTTTTGTAAGGTTTCGGTGATTGCGGGTAATAGATCCATGCCATAGTGACCATTCATTGCCAGAGTTGTACGACGACGTAGAATATCGACCAGGGTGTGGGCTAATTCGTATTCTACTGCATAAACTACCTGAGCTTTGATATCGGGCAGATTTGGGCTAATTTGCTTTCTGAGTTCGGGGTTCTCTTTGGTTAGGGAAAGAACTTCCATTGCATTTGCACCATAGCTAAAGAATAGATGATCGATTGTGTTGACAGAAAGAATGGGGCTATATTCAGTAATGGCTTGTTGAATTCGTTCGTCGCTGGGTAAAATGCAGCCTGGGAGGGGTAAAGAGTCGGTACGACAGGGTTGAGGAGATCTTTTCATTCGCTTGAAAATCTCATTTACCATTTCTTCACCCACATTGCGATAGGTGGTTAGTTTTCCGCCAATGAGAGTAAGCAGATTGTTTACTCCTTCTGTTTTATGGTCAAAAATTATATGTTTGCGGGTAATACTTCCTGGCTTTTTACCTTCGGAGTTGGGTAAAGGGCGGACTCCAGAATAGGTAAAGACAACATCATCCCGTTTTAAATTGGCTGTGGGAATAATATTGTTAGTTTCTTGTAATAAATAATCTATTTCATCGTTGTTGGCTTTGATATTTTCGATATTTTCTTTGTAGGGTAAGTCTGTCGTACCGATTAAATATTTGTCCAACCAAGTCAAAATAAAGAAAGGACGACCATCAGATTTTGCTTCTACATATAGGTTTGATTTGGGCGCGCCAGGGAAAGGTTCGACTACTATATGGCTTCCTTTCGTCCCGCCATTCTTTTTCCCGTCGCCGATAGTAACATCTTCTCCTGCTTTATTTCCTCTTTGGCACACATTATCGATCCAAGGTCCAGCAGTATTAATTATCACTGCATCTTTACTGGCGGAAATTGTTAAACTTTCTCCCGTTAGTTTATCTTTGCAGACAAGATCGCTGATACGTTGTTCTTCAATTTTAAGTTCCATTACCTCCACATAGTTTAATACTGATGCCCCAGCATTTTGCGCGGAGAGGACATTTTCTAAACAAAGACGTTCGGCAAAAGTTACTTGTCCGTCATAATACTGGGCCCCACCAGCTAGTTTGTCTTTATCTATTGAACGAAATATTTGTTTGAATTTCTCTTGGGGTAGCATCCGATGGGAAGGAAGAGTTTTATCAAAGCTAAAGACGTCGTAAAGAATCATTCCCGCCCAAATTTTCCAATAGGGACGAGAGCGATCGCGATATACAGGAATAGTAAGCTGTAAAGGGTTAACTAAGTGTGGTGCGGTATGTAATAATACTTCTCTTTCTTTGAGAGATTCTCTGACTAAGGGGAATTCAAAGTATTCTAAATAACGCAAACCGCCATGAATGAGACGACTAGACCAACTAGAACTTCCGCTAGCAAAATCACTTTTTTCGATTAGGATAGTTTTTAAACCTCGTAAGGCTGCATCTCTCGCGACACCCGCACCATTAATTCCGCCACCGATAACGATTACATCGTAGTTTGTTTGTTGAATTTGAGCTAAGTCTCGCATAAAGTAGATAGTTATTATTTGGATATTTTTGTTAATTTATCTATAACTTAGCTGAATATTGACGATTTGATCCCGAGAATGTGTATTAGAATCTAAAATTTTGCTAGATTTCGCGATCGATAATTAAGGAACAGTTTTAACGGTTATTCCTGTTTAAATGACGCTATGTAGTTCGTCTAGATCTTTGTTTTTGAGGGAAATACACCCCCTGCAGAGGAATTAATAATCAAATAGGAATAGGAACGAAAACTAAAATGATCAAAGACCGATATTTTTGATACTATCGCGAGGGTTTTCGCTGCGGATATCGCGAATTTTTTCATAGTATTCTTTTTCCTCCCCAGTAAGTTGTTTGGGAATAGCAATCATAATTTTTACTAGTTGATCTGTCCTGTTTCCTTTAGGAGAAGACCAACCTTTTCCTCGTAGACGTAATACTTGACCAGAGGCAATTCCTGGGGGAACTTTCATGCTCACCGAACCATCAGGAGTAGGAACACTAATAGATGTACCCAAGACAGCTTCATCAGGAGCAATGGGTACTTCACAAACTAAGTTATCTCCCTCAAAATAAAAGAAAGAATGGGGTGTTAAGTTGACATTGAGATACAAATCACCCCTAGATTGACCGTATCCTGCTTGTCCTTTTCCTGCTAGTCGAATTTTAGTACCTGGTTTTGCTCCTGCGGGAATACGAACTTCCACTACCTCTGAACCCAAATTAATTCTTTTCGTCGTACCTTTAAATGCTTCTAAAAAACTAAGACTAATACTAGCTTCGCTGTTGGCTGCTTGTTGAGTTGTAGTGTTAACGTCTTGGAAATTACTGCTAAAATTGCTTTTTTTAGAAGTTTGATACGAATAATTTTGCGAATTGTCATTGCTAGTTTCGGGAGTAGAAAACCGTCCTAAAAGCTCGTTAATAAATTCCTCAAAATTACCGTATTGACTAAAGTCAGTACTGCTAAAATCAACCTTAGTATTATTACTCGTGTAAGTATTGCTTGTATAGGTATTGCTATTAGAATACCCACTAGAAGGACTTTGTTGCCAATACTGTCCAAAGTTATCGTATTGCGATCGCTTATCACTATCTCCTAGAACTTCATAAGCTTCGCTAAGTTCTTTGAATTTTGCTTCGGCTGCTTTGTTTCCCTGATTGCGATCGGGATGATATTTTAATGCTTGTTTGCGAAATTGCTTTTTAATTTCATCTGCACTTGCTGTTTTAGAAACTCCTAAAATAGCGTAGTAATCTTTAAATTCTGTAGAAGCCATTGAGGACTATCTCCTAAACAAGTTTTTCAGCTTAGATACCCTTGGTACTAAAAAAATAATAATTTTAATAATCTTATTTAAAGTTTAACCTTATATTTACAAAATATTTATAGTTGAAGTTAGTTAACCATGATCGATCTAAGAAGGGGTATCACAATCGATCGACTGCGACACCCCCAGTAAAATATTGCAACGATAGTTTTGCTTTATTGGTACTTATTTATTTTTTTCAAAATTAACTTGATAAAAAGTTGACGACAATCTATCTAAAAAATTTTAGATAATTGTGTTGTCAGCAATACTTGCATTTTTCAAAACAACCACAATACCACTACGAATATAGAAGCCTTCATCTTCTCTTTGAGATTCTTCGACTCGATCTTTGTTGATAATCTGGACATTACGACCAATACGAGCATTTTTGTCGACAATGGCATGACGCACTGTCGTCCCTTCTCCTATTCCGACAGGAATTCCACCCTGTTGCGAACCTGATTGTCTTTCGGCAAAAGGTTCGTAAAAATCTGCTCCCATCAGCAAACTATCTTCAATGGTGCAGTTAGCTTCTATACGAGTTCGAACTCCAATTACAGAATGATTTACCTTGCATTGTTTGAGAATGCATCCCTCACCAATCATAGACTCGCTTACCTGACAATCAAGAAGCTTGGTAGGAGGTAAATATCTAGAACGGGTATAAATCGGAGATTTTTCATCATAGAAGCTAAAATCGGGATGGGGCTGCTTGGTAAGAGCCAAATTTGCTTCATAGAAGGATTCAATCGTTCCAATATCTTCCCAATAACCTTTAAACAGGTATGCTTGAAGATTGTGATCTTTGGCTGCTCCAGGAATGACCTCATTGCCAAAGTCAGTTTGATCTGCATTCTTTTCTAGTAAGTTGATTAAAACATCCTTCTTAAAGACATAAATCCCCATAGAGGCTATGTAAGGACTTTGGGTGGCTTTTTCTGGTGTCAGACCCAATACGGTGGTATCAACCTGCATTTTTTTGAGGTCTTCCCCTTTAGGTTTTTCAGCAAAGTCAATAATTCGACCTTGACTATCAATTTTCATTAAGCCAAAGCTAGATGCTCTCTTATCGTCGATTGGCACTACAGACAAAGTAATATCCGCTTTGGTTTCCCGATGATGGTGAATAAACTTACTGTAGTCCATGCGATAAAGATGGTCGCCAGAAAGAATAATAATTTCATCGACATCCCACGCTTTGATGGAGTCAATATACTGACGTACGGCGTCAGCAGTACCTTGAAACCAACCTGAATTGTCTTTAGTTTGTTGTGCTGATAATACTTCTACAAACCCTTCTCTAAATCCAGAAAAATTATAACTGCGATTTAGATGTCGATTAAGAGAAGCCGAATTAAATTGAGTCAGGACATAAATTTTGAGAATCTCTGAATTTATGCAATTACTGACAGGAATGTCTATTAAACGATATTTACTGGCTAGAGGTACTGCTGGCTTTGCCCTTAATTTGGTAAGGGGATACAAACGAGTACCTGCTCCGCCTCCGAGAATGATACCTAATACTCTTTTCACTTCTTAAAACCTCGAAATGTGGCTGTGCCTCTCAAAATAAAGTTTATCTGAATGAGGGACAGATTCAGCAAAATCGATAGGAAAAGACCGAGGTTTGCTAAAGTATTAAAAGTATGCAATGCGAGCGATCGCTTTGTTTTCTGTAGAATTTCCTCTTACTATAAATTTTAAAAATACTTGTATTTGATATGTCATCGCCAGAAACTTCTTTACCACCAAAACTTGCTAAGATCGTCGCTCGCTTTCAACGTCGTTCTAATCCCAAGCAAAAATACGAGCAGTTGCTTTGGTATGCTAAGAATTTACCAGAGATGCCAGCATCAGCGAAAACCGAAGAGAATAAAGTTAAAGGATGCGTTTCTCAAGTACACATAACAGCCGAGTTAGAAAACGGCAAAGTTTTATATCAAGGTGATTCTGATGCTCAATTGGTAAAAGGATTAGTGGGATTTTTGATCGAAGGTCTGAACGCCCTCCCCCCAGAAGAAATTGTTCGAGTAGAACCCGATTTTATTGAAGATACAGGTTTAAAAGTCAGCCTTACTCCTTCTCGTGCTAATGGCTTTTTTAATATTTTCCAGATGATGAAGCAGAAAGCTTTAAAATTTCATTTAGAAGCTTTAGAAAAATAAATGTTGTGCCGTAATTTGTTGGCATTTTCACTTATTCTTGTGAGTCTTGTTCTGTTTCTTTTTGAGAAATAACTCGGGTACAACACCAATCAGTGGGTAAAGCAGACGGCCATCCCATACGAAGAGCTTCAGGGCAAATGGTCATTACCGTTAATTGACAATCAATTAGTTGAAATCCTTCCTTTTTACATTGCTTCAAACTGTGTTTTAAAATAGTATCATCCCTAAATTCGATGGTATTGTTGCATTGAATACAAACTACGTGATGATGATGGTGGGGATAGGGCTGATTTAACTCATAATGCTTGTGTCCTTCTGCCAATTCTAGCTCCCGCAAAATACCCATCCGCGCCATCAGTTTGACGCTACGATAAATTGTAGACAAACTAATTGATTCTCCTCGTTTTTCCACAACAGCGTGTAGTTCTTCGGCACTGAGGTGATTACCTTTAGGCAAGTTCTGAAATACATGCAGAATTTTTTCTCTTTGAGGAGTCATACGCCAACCTCTAGAGTTGAGTTCGGCTTTTAGGGAAGATGCCGTATAGTTAGCCATACCAATCTTTTATCAATTATTTTTGCTTATTGACAATAATAAGTTTTTTGAGCAACCTTTGCAATAAAGTTTAGTTACAGAATAAATATTGATTAATGATTAATTAAGACTATTAAGTTTTATGGTAACAATGCGATCGCTTTAATCTGAGAAATTAGCGATCGCATTTTAAAGTAAAACCAATATATTTACTATATTTACACTCTATACTTTTGCGATCGTCATACAAGAAAAGTTATTACAATTCAAATACATAAAACACTGCTTCTCCATCATTTTCCATTGAAAAATGAGACAAATTATTATCAATATAATTTATTTCATTGAGATCGGAAGTATATAGATGACTACCTGATTGACCATTTAACATGCGATATACAGGTAAAGTCTCAAAGTTTTCCAATGGCGAGTCAAAAGCATAGAATTTTGCTCCTTCAAAAGTATAATTATTCAAATTATCGATGATATTATTTTTTTCCTCTTCATCGATGGTATACAAATGCTCTCCTGTATCAGTATTGAAGAAGCGATAAATAGGTTTGACTCCCTCTATAGTTTCTCCCGTCAAAAGATCTTTATCATCTGTTAAGACTGTAAATTTCTCGTATTCATATTGATACTCATAACCTTCTCTAGCAGCAGCACCTCTTCCGTTAATCACTTGGATTTCTGATTCGTCAGAAGTATACAAATGATATCCTTTCTCATATTGATAAAAGCGATGCAAACTGTCTGTCGGCATTAAGCTAAAAGTACCTACATCTGGCTCTCCATCAATTACAGAAAAAACAAATCTTCCTGGGGAATTGATATTAGTACCCGCTTCTAAATTTAATAGCATTTCCAAATTATTAGAAAATGGCAGTTCCAAGAAATCGCTACCATTACCAGCAGAAAGACCGACGCGAGCATAAACATCTTCAGATGCACCACCAACAGTCCACTGAATTTCTTCATAGCGAAATTCAATTTTAAAGTTCTGGTTGCCTAAGTCTTTTAAAATAAGTTGAAAAGCATTAGGAGTAGTTTGATTAGAAAATTTACCTACATCATCCCAGGTAATAGTAATAGCATCCGCTTCGGTATCGAAGTCATAATAAACTAGATTTGTTCCCGTAGAATTACCGCCTTCTGAAGTTTCAATATTATCTTCTCTGGTATCAACATCAGCAAAGAAAGGGGCAATGATTTTATAGGAAGTTAGGTCAGTAGGAGTAAAAGTTGCTAGGGAACTATCGAAAGTGATGTTGCCATTATTATTAATATAAAAACCCTGGTATATATCACCAAAGAAATTAATACCATCTTCAAATATTGAAGTTATATTGATAAAGCTTGACGAACCATCATCATTTCGTTCGATAAAGTCTTCTCCAAATCCAGATTCGCCTCCCAAACCATTAATTAAATTGGTAAAGGATTGTTCGATTTCTATTGCTCGACCGTTGATAGTTACTATTGCAGTATCGTCTTCATTTTGTAGTTGTTGAAGTTCGGTATTTGTTGGGTCTTCTTCTAATACCAATGCAGCAAAAATTGCGCCTTCATCTCCAGAAGAATCGTCAAGATTTAACTGACTATCAACAAAGTGTCCGTATTCTTCTAAGAGAACATTGGTAACAACATCTGGATTATTTTGGTTTGATGCTAAAAACTCTTGGGCTAAATAAATTGTGCTATTTTCTTGGGCAAAAGCACCACGAGCGTAATTAATCTCAGCACTGTTAACAACTTCTATTTCAGGAAAAACAAACTCTCCATCGACCCAGGATGTTTGTAGCGAATCTACGGCAATATTATTTCCAAATGCCAGTTGTAAATCTGTATCAAAGCTGGGAGAAACTGCGAATTGCTGTAATGAATTTTGGGCGAGAATTTTAGTCAGGCCTAGCTGAAAGGAATGAGTTTCATTACTATCATCAGAGTCGAAGGGTAAAGAGCTATATCGATCTTGCATTTTATTATGTTCTGAGATCTGCATCTTTATCATTCCCAGAAACAAAATGAAATCGATCGCATTTATAGCTCTCCATCCAACACATTGTCTTTAATTCTTTATTTGACTGTCCCATTCATTAGCAGCATCTTTAACAGCTTTTTCCACGGTTTTTTCATTTAGCATCGCAGCTTGTAAGTTTTCATAAATTGCTTTTTGTAAAATTGGCAAATCTTCCCGAACGGGAACGAGAACTTCGGCATCTTTTAGCTGTGTTGCGCTAACTTTTTTGGCTTGTTCTTTTAAATTAGTTTGTGGTTGTTGTTCGATATCTTTGATATATTGTTCTACTGCATCAACCGTTGAGGGTAGAACGCTAGATGCTTTAGCAAAAGCCAACTGATTCTTAGTATTGGTAACATACAAAGCATAATCAAGAGCTTGCTGGGATTTTTCAGTATCGCGAGGAATGACTAGATTCATGACCGCCACACTCTTTTTACCTGTTGTTCCACTTATTTGCGGTGCTACTTGAGAAACTTCAGCTATTGTCGGTGCATTATTGTTAATGCTATCAACAAACTCTGCACCAGAAGATAATAAAGCAGTTTCCCCCATCTGATATAATTCAATCCCATAACGATGACCTTGAGTTAGTACCTCTGGAGGTATTAATTCTTGTTGATACAAATCTACCCAATACTGAAAAGCTGCTTTACCTTCTGTCGTATCAAAAGCTGCTCGACCCGACTCATCGATTAAATTTACACCCATCTTCACCAAAGATTCTAAAACATCTCCCGAGTCATTGGGTACAAAACTAATAAAAAAGGCATACTTACCTGTTTTTTCTTTGATGATTTTAGCCGCAGCAGCCAATTCTTGATAGGTTTGGGGTGGTTGTTGGATACCTGCTGTATTTAATAAGGTTTTGTTGTATATAGTGATGGTAGTGGTCAAATACCAAGGAAGACCAAAAGTGCGATCGCTACATTTATTTTCTTGACAGACTTCAATCGTACTGGCTTGCCAAATTTTGGGCAAGTAGGTTGCTTTAACTTCGGGTCTAACCACCTCGTCTAAGTTCAGCCAAGCATTACGGGCTGCCAACTGAGAAGCAAACTTAGGATTGAGATTAACTACATCTGGTGCAGTTTTAGCCGAGATAGAAGTCAAAATTTTATTTTCCATTGCCGACCAAGGAACATCTACCCAACGTAATTTTACAGTTTGATTTTGAGTTTCAAAATTAGTATTGAGATCGGCAAAATAATTAGTGAAATTTGGCTTTAGTTGCATTGTCCAAAATTCCAGACTATCTGTATTATCTTTTTGTTGAGGATTACAGCCTGAAAGAGAGCTTAGAATTATGGCGATCGAGAAATAAAAGCTAAATTGCTTACTGAAAATAGTTTGATTCATTGCTTGGTATGAGATAAAGCATAAAACAAACCATATTACTTATAAGGAAAAATGGCAATACAAACTACTTCTAGGTAGGTAAACATAGAGTTTTTAATTGTCAGCGATCTACAATTCAGCATTTCTTTTTTTCTGACTGATAACTAAATGCCAGTAAGAATCAATCTATGGACTATTTTAATAGCATTTATTGTATACGTATTTTTAACTATTGCTTTATATATAGATCTGTTTTTTTTCGGTACATGCACTTACTTTAAAATTCATTTATAGCAGCTACAATGTCCAATGTAACCAGTATATTGTCGATTAGATTCGACTACTTGTTAACTTACGATTTAATATTTGGCAAGTAGATAGTACCTCGAACAAATATTATCTACGTTTGAAAATTGTCATACAAAATGATTTGTTTAAAAAGCGTGCCAAATAAACAAAATGTCGTATTGTCATATCTAAGGTTGAGGTGCATTTTTTGGAAATATTACTTAGGACAGGGATATGCTAAACAACTTAACTAATATCTTTGCTAAGAAAGGAGAAAATATTGGAATTGAAATTAATTCACAAAAAATAAATATTGCTCAAATATCTAAAAATGGTCAGCAATATAAATTACTGAAAAATGTTTCGGCTGACATTCCTCGCGGAGTGTATCAAGATGGTCAAATTGTTGACTCTTTGAGTTTATCAGAATTGATTAAAGATACTCTCAAAGCCAATAAAATCAGTGCCAAAAAAGTATCTACTGCTGTACCGATGAGAGAAGCAATTATTCGTGTAATTCCCGTTCCTGCGGAATTGGATGAAAACGAATTAAAAGATATGGTTTTAGTGCATGAAGCAGGAATGTATCTTCCTTATCCTAGAGAAGAAGTAGATTTAGACTACGCTAAATTAGGCTACTTCATGGATGAAGATGGTATCGAAAAAGTCAATGTTTTATTAGTTGCAACCAAAAAAGAAGTAACAGATCTTTATAATGAAATCTTTCAGCAAGCCGATCTGCAAATGGAAGTTCTGGAAATCAATAGTTTTGCTCTAATTAGAACTATCAGAGAGCAATTACGACAGTTTGGCTCAAAAGAAGCTGTAGTGCTAGTTGATGTCGAATTTGATAGTACAGAAATTGCCATTGTGGTAGAGGGAGTTCCTCAATTTTCGAGGACTGTACCGATTGGTACATATCAAATGCGTTCTGCATTTTCTGAAGCTATGGGTTTGCCTAATACTGGAGAAACAGAATTACTCCACGATATGGATATTATTGATGGGTTGAGTGATTCGGGAGATATCGATTCATCGCAAATTGAATCGGGCAAACTAGCTTTAATGAAAATTCTTGAAGAATTAACAGAAGAATTGAGCCGTTCAATTAACTTTTATATTAATCAAAGTGAAGATCTAGAGATAGCTCAATTACTCTTGGCTGGACCTGGTGCGGGAATTAGTCAAGTGGATGAATTTTTTACTCAAAAACTGAATTTACCCACGATGAAAATAGATCCGATTACAACTCTTGGTTTAGATATTAGTCAAGATATTGCTCCTGAATATCGTCCTGGATTAGGCATCGTTTTGGGCTTAGGAATGCGAGATATTTAAACTTGGTTGTAGCATTTGTCTATTTGATATTTTATAGAACCAATATTTAGACTCCCAAAAAATGCTCATTATTCTTAAAATTGGTATGACTTTATGTATAACTTAGATATTAATTTTCTTAGGGATAGAGGACTAGCACAATCAACCGAAGTTAGTGATAGTTTTGTCCAGAAGAAAGAGCCTAGTATTGTAGACAAGATACCCATTGCTGTGGGTGTACTAGTAGCGTTGATAGCATCAATAAGTACTTTTGTTCATCTACAAGGAGTTAATGCTAAAACTACTGGTGTAGAAGAAGATATAAAAAGAATTGAAAGTGAAATTGCCGACTTAGGCAATCAAAACAAAAAAATTGAAGCTGCCAACGAAGAAATTCAAAAAATAGAGCAAGAAACATCTGCATTAATTGGGGTATTTGAAAAAATTAAACCCTGGGCAGCTATTATGCAAGAAGTAAGCGATCGCACTCCTCCTGGAGTCCAGGTAGACTCAATTGAGCAAAGCGGTTCGGGAAGTGCCACAGGAATCAATTTATCAGGTACGGCTCGTTCTTATTCTGATGTTAATGATTTTATTTTGTTCCTTCAGAGATCGCCTTTCTTTGATGCCAAAAAAATTCAGTTGAATACTGCTGGTACTGCTGATTTCCAAGTAGAAATAGAAAACGAAGACATTCTACCAGAGAATGCTTCTTTTGAAGTTCCCCAAGGAATTAAATATAAAATTTCTACTCAACTGAAAAATGTACCTACTTCTAAACTAATTGAAGAAATTAACAAAAAAGGTTCAACTGGTTTGGTAACTAGACTCAAAATATTAGAACAGAAAGGAGCAATTTTAAAATGACCTTTGCTGATGATTTTGCAACGGAAGAACAGAGTTTAGAAGGAGATTATCCTTCTGCATTTGGAATTACATTCACTCCCACCATTTTGGGTCTTGCCATAGCAGTAGCAGGCATTGCTTTGGCGGGATATGGATTTATTAATTATGTTAAACCTGCCCAAGAAAAATACTCCCAGGCATCAATTAAAAAAGAAGAACTGCAAGGTCAGCTAAATAAAATAAAAACAGGAGATTTGCAGCTAAAATTGGCTCAATTACAATCGGATTTAGCTGCCCAACAGGTCTTAAAATCTCGCGTTTTATCTATGTTTACCAGCGAACAAGATTTAGATACTTTGCTGATAGATGTAGATAGTTTCATTGCTGTCAATCAAGCAAATTTAATTCAATATCAACCTGATAGTAATGCAAGTACTATTGATGATGCTTCTTTGGGTTCTGAGGTACAAGGAAAACTAAAACGCAAAGGAATTTCTTTGACAATTGAAGGTACTTTTACTGAAACCAAGCAAATATTGCAAGATTTGGAACGCTTGCAACCATTGCTAATGATCCAAAGTATTAGTTCGACAGTAGACGAACAACCAACTGCTATTTTTGCTAGCAACAACACTGAAATTCTTCCTAAAAAGCAAGCAGAACTAAAAACCCAAATCAAGCTAGATGCTATTTTACCTTCTAGTGAAGCCGAACTAGAAAGAGCCAAAAAAGCTGACGAACAAGCTGAAATGGAAGAAAGTTCTAAACGTAAAAGTAGACGCAAAAATCGAGAAAAATAGCCACAAAGAATCTTATTTTACTAACTAATATTAGTTCTACTAAGAATATATTTACTAACAATATAGGTTGAGGATTAAACAGTGAAAAACTATTGCGATCGCCTTGGATTTTTAACCGCACTAACGGTTATGTTAACAGCTGCTCCATCAATAGCAGCAGAACGAAATATTACAGATATTGAGCTAGAGAAAAATAACAATCAACTAGAGTTAAAATTATCCTCAGATAAAAAATCTAATGGGAAAGCTTCTTTCTTTACTCTCCGCAAAGGTAATATGATCGAAGCTAATTTACTGAACACTAATCTAAAATTACCAGAAGGCGATTCTTTCAAGCAAGTAAATCCTCTGCCTGGAATTAAAGCAGTAGAAATTAATCAGGTTGACCAAGAACATACTCAAATTTTAATTTCTACCGAATCAGATACGCCCATAGAGCATTTGTTGGAAGAAAAAGGCGATCGCTTAATCCTTAGTCTAAACCGCGTTACTAAAGCTCAAACTTTTCAACGAGAAGTTAAAGAACTTAGCGATCGAGCAGTGACCAATATCAAGCAGACTTACAAATCCGCCCTAAATCAGAAAAAAACCAAAGATAACGAAAAATCGGAGATCGTTTCTAGTAAAAATAATTCAAGCAATTCTGATGTTTTAATTCCTAATCCAGAAATCGTCATTAACGATAATCGAGTTGACGATATCAAGGAAAAAATATTTCAAGCCCAAGATTCTGGTTCTGAAGCTACCCTACCACGAGCTGTTGCACCTCCTGTAGGAGATATGGCTGTTTCCAACATCAGCACGATGCCTGATATGGTAGATTTAAGCTCCAGAGCTTTAGTTCCCCGTCTGGTTCTGCGAGATGCGCCAGTTAGGGAAGTATTATCTCTCTTAGCCCGTTCTGCTAACTTAAATATCGTATTTGCTACTGACGAACAAAAAGATAGTAAAAATAATGAAGAAACAGGACCTACTATTTCTCTAGATTTAGAAAATCAACCCGTACAAGAGGTATTTAATTCCGTTCTTCTGGTTTCTGGTTTAAATGCCAACCGAAGAGGAAATTTGATCTATGTTGGAGAAAAACTACCCTCACAAGCACGCAACCTAATTAGCCGTACTGTTCGTTTGAATCAAGTAGCAGCAGAAAATGCAGCGTTATATTTAGCCAGTCAAGGGGCGAAAGGCAAAAGACTAACCAACGAAGTTGAGGAAATTATCGATGCAGAAACTGGCAAAGTTACTCAAAGAAACGAAACCAGCCCAGAATTAAGCGATCTTGATGGTGGTAGCGATGATGAAACTGGTACTGACGCTCTACTATTGAGAGGATTACAAGTTGCTACTGATTCTAGACTAAATGCAATTACTTTGGTAGGTGAACCTCGTAAAGTGGAAGTGGCAACAGCTATGCTAACTCAGTTGGATGCTCGCCGTCGTCAGGTTGCAGTCAATGTCAAAGTACTAGATGTTAACTTAATCAACGAAGATTTCTTTAATAGTAGTTTTTCCTTCGGTATTAATGATAGTTTCTTTGTCAATGACAATGGTTCGGCTGCTTTGAGATTTGGTGATTCTGCTCCCCCTACAACAGGTGAATTCAATAGTCCTGAAGGCAGAGTGTCTAGTCCACCTGTGATTAATAATCCATTTGCTGGTGCAAATACATTCATCGATTTGAATAGTACTTTTGGTATTCCTGGTACTACTCCTGGTTTGGTTGATAATGGTGCTGTTATCCAAGGGCAAGGAACAGGAAGATTTTTCAATCGAAATGCTGGTATTAGTAGCAATCCATTCTCCGCTGGCTTAACTGATTTTACTAGAGCTACGTTTGATGTTATTGAAACACAAGATGGAGAAAGTACCTTTACGGCAGGAACAGATGGTACTGCCACATCAAGCTTGCCTGGACTTTTTCAATACCCTGATAAATTTTTGGCTCAGTTAGAAGCTCGTGTCACTAATGGTAATGCTAAAATTCTCACCGATCCCACTTTAATGGTGCAAGAAGGACAACAAGCCAGTGTCAAGCTGACTCAAAGAATCATTGCCAGTATCAAAACTAGCGTCGATCAGGAAACTGGAATTAGAACTAATGAACCAGTATTTGATGATGCTGGTGTAGTTTTAACTGTCAATGTAGAAAGAGTTGATGATAATGGATTTGTTTCGATGTCTGTAAGCCCAAGAGTTACAGCAGTTGGAACGGTAATAGATTTTGAAAGCTCTACTGGTGTTACTAATCCTATAAGTTTATTAACGGAAAGAGAGCTTAATTCTGGTTTAGTACGTTTGCGAGATGGTCAGACTCTAATTTTATCGGGAATTATTCAAGATCAAGAACGTACAATTACTTCCAAAGTTCCTATTTTGGGAGATCTTCCTTTGTTGGGTTCGTTGTTCAGAAGTACAGACAAAGGTACTGAAAGGGCTGAAGTAATAGTTTTGTTAACTCCTGAAGTAGTTGAACAGGATGCGGGAGTTGCCAGCAACTTTTCTCCTAGCAAAGAAAGCCGTGAAATCCTTCATAGAGAAGGGGTTGGTCTACTTGGCAACTAGTCAATTTATCTTGTTTTGTGGCTTTATTTTGACAGTCGAAATCGAAAAAATTGTTGAAATCTATATAAATTAACGCTTTCAACGATCCATATTTGCCATGTAGAGCTTAGAATAAGGCAGTCACAAATTATTGTGACTGTTGAAGAAAAACTATAGTCTATAAAAATATTGTGGGTTTTTAGAACTCAGATGCTATAAATTAGGCTGGTTAAATCATTTTTCAATTCTTCGTTCTAATTGATCGAAAACAAAATACACACAAGCCACAAAAAAATACAAGAAGGAGACCATGTCAATGAATAAAGGTGAACTAGTCGATCGCATTTCTCAAAAAGCGACTGTAACTAAAAAACAAGCTGATGCTGTATTATCCGCAGCTATCGAAACCATCATGGAAGCTGTATCCGAAGGAGATAAAGTAACTTTGGTTGGTTTTGGTTCTTTTGAACGTCGCGATCGCAAGGAAAGAGAAGGACGCAATCCTAAAACTGGAGAAAAAATGTCTATTCCCGCTACTAAAGTACCTGCATTCTCCGCAGGTAAACTATTTAAAGAAAAAGTAGCACCTAAAAAATAGTTTTCGAGTCATTTAAGAGAGCTTGAAAAGACCACAACACGGTGGAAATTTGAATTGGGCAGCCACAATTGCTGGTTGTCCAGTTTCTGCTTTAATGGATTTTTCTGCCAGCATCAACCCTCTGGGTATGCCTCAAAGCGCGATCGCTGCCATAATTAAAAATACTAGCAATTTACAAGCATATCCCGATCCCAGTTATTCTCAATTGCGATCGCACCTTGCCCGACACCACCAAATCGATCCCGCATTTATTTTGCCTGGCAATGGTTCGGCAGAATTGTTAACTTGGGCGGGAAGAGAATTAGCGCAACAAAATTTTACCTATTTAATTACTCCAGCTTTCAGCGACTATACCAGGGCATTAAATACTTTTGAGGCTCAAATAATCGATTGTCCCTTAAATTTAATAGTTCCCAGTCTCCCAGTCCCTCAGTCTCCCCATCCGAATTCTGGATTACTCCTGAATAATCCCCACAACCCCACGGGGAAATTATGGACGAGAGAGGCGATATTACCCTATTTAGATGAATTTGACTTAGTGGTGATTGATGAAGCCTTTATGGACTTTTTAACGCCTTCTCAAGAGCAAAGCTTGATTCCGATGGTGGAACAGTATCCTAATTTGGTGATTTTACGCTCTTTAACTAAGTTTTATAGTATGGCTGGATTGCGCATTGGTTATGCGATCGCCCACCCAGATAGATTGCAAAGATGGTATGGTTGGCGCGATCCTTGGTCGGTTAATGTTTTAGCCGAAGCAGCAACCATTGCAGCTATTCAAGACGAAGAATTTCAACAACGAACTTGGAATTGGTTGGAGTCGGCGCGATCGCGACTGTACGATCAACTACGGGCTATTCCAGGGTTAAAACCCCTAAAAGGCGCAACAAATTATCTTCTGGTGAAGACGGAAACTTCTGCCACGCAATTACAGGAAAAATTATTAACCCAACATCAAATTGTCATTCGAGACTGTATGAGTTTTCCCGAATTAGGCGATCGCTATTTTCGTATTGCAGTAAGATTACCAGCAGAAAACGATCGCTTAATACAAGCAATATCTGCCGTACTTAGTTCAGATTAACTACCAGTTATCAAATTGTTGAGAAAATTGATCGAGAGACAATAGTTTTATTCGAGAATCTTGATTGGCAAGATGGCGATCGCTTTCTAGGTTATAACCCCAATCTGCGAGAAATAAATTAATAAAATCTAGATCGGATTGTTGGGCTACTTGTTGTAGGGCTTTGATGCGATCTTCGACAAAAAAAATACTGGGATCTGAAGCTATTTTATGGCGATCGCGAATAATCCTCAAGGTTTCATATTTGGGACGCTTACTTTCTTTACCAATTATTTGAGAAACAGCCAAATTTATCCCTTGTTGTGCCAGTAATTGCTTAACAAAACGTCCTTCTTTAGTGGTAACAATATATAACTCCACATCAGAATTAATTATTTGTTGCAGACGTTCGATAATGCCAGGATAAAAACGATGTAAACCTAACCATTCATCTAAGTCATTTCTAATCCAGCTATCTCTAACGCCATCTAGCTGCTGTACTACATTTTGTTTCTCTAAACCCTCAGACTCTAATATCTCTAGAGAAACACTTTTCCAGTCATCTAAAATTTCAGCTTCTTTAATTCCTAATACTAACGCCCGTAACAAAATCGGCATTTCCCAGCCAGTCTCAATTACAGGGCGCAAGGGGTAAAAATTAGGTGCGAGGCTGTCATCGATTTCTGACGACCAAATTTGTTGGTAAGCACGTTTAGTACTAGCGAAATACTCAATCAAGCCATCGCAGATTACGCCATCGAAGTCCAAAGCCAGAATGTTAGGTTGCATAGGATAAAAAAAAGTTGGAGATTTGCTACTTGCTACTTAATCAAAGCCTTTCAATTTGATTATTTTAGTTTTCAATTCCTCTGTCATTGCTAATAAATCTTTTTGAGCGATCGCTTGTTGTTCTCCTGAAGCTAGCCATTTTAAATTAACAGTATTATTTTCTGCTTCAGCATCGCCTAAAACTAAGCAAGCAACTGCCCCACTGCGATTCCCTCTTTTGAACTGTTTGCCGAAGGCACTACCGCTTAAATCGAGTTCTACAGCCAATCCAGTTTGACGTAATTGTTGGGCGAGTAATAAACTTTGGGCTTCGGCTGCTTCTCCACGAGACACGAGATAAAGATCGGGAGTATTAATCGGGTTGGAGGATAATTTTTGTAGCAAGATGACTAGTCTTTCCATACCAATTGCCCAGCCCACTGCTTGGGTTTCAGGACCACCTAATTCCTTCACCAGACCATCATAGCGTCCGCCACCGCATACTGTTGCTTGCGCGCCCAAGTCATTAGATTTGATTTCAAAGGCTGTGTGGGTATAGTAATCTAGCCCCCTAACAAGACAGTGATTGATTTGATATTCAATATTTAGGTCGGTCAACAACTGCAATACGATATCAAAGTGTTTTTTGGATTCTGGACTCAAACTATCGATAATTTTGGGGGCGTTTTGGGCGATTTCTTGAGTTTTGGTATCTTTACTGTCCAAAATTCTTAAAGGGCTGCGAGTCAAACGATCTTTAGAATCTTCATCCAGATCGTTTTTATAAGGTTCTAAATAATCGACCAATACTTGGCGATATTTAGTACGATCTTCTTGATTACCAACAGAATTAATATCTAATTTCAGATCTTTTAATCCCAAAGCTTGCAAGATATCAATTGCCAAAGCAATAACTTCAGCATCCCCACGAGGCGCAGCGCAACCTAGCAACTCCAAACCTACTTGATGAAACTGTCTCTGACGACCAGCTTGAGGACGTTCGTAGCGAAACATTGGCCCAGTGTACCAAAGACGCTGTACTCCACCTTGAGCGTGAAGTTTGTTTTCAATATAAGCCCGAACTACTCCTGCTGTACCTTCTGGACGAAGAGTAATTGATTTGTTGCCACCTTTGCTATTAAAAGTGTACATTTCTTTACCCACCACATCGGTAGCTTCGCCAATACCACGCTCAAATAATGCGGTTTGCTCGAAAATTGGGGCGCGAATCTCTTGATATACGGCACGACCTAGTATTTCTCTAACGGTATCTTCAATTAACTGCCAGTAACCTATTTCCTCTGGCAGAATATCTCTCGTTCCTCTTAATGCTTGAATCATTTAATCATTTGTCATGGGTCGTTTGTCATTTATCATTTGTCTTGATATCGGTGTATCGATAACTAAACAAAAAATAGCCTACAACTAATGTATCGTTTATCAGTAATCAAAAAGGTTTTACACTCAAGGAAAAATAAATGCCGTTATCTTGTAAAGATTTTTTTTCTGGTAATTTATCATCAATTAGGGGAATTCCTATGCCGACACTAAAGTTGAAATGGTCGTCTATGGATATTTGAGTAGCAATTCCTACAGATGCTAAAGTATTCGTCTGTATGGGAAAATCGTCAGAATTCCAAATTCGAGCAAAATCAAAAAAAGGAATTACTTCTACACGAAGATCCCATTTTGGTACTTGCACTACGGTATTGCCTAACTCCGCAGAAAAAGAAAACCCATTATCTCCTCTAATAATATCTCGGCTATAGCCTCGAACGCTTTGGACTCCACCTGCAATAAACTGTTCGTTAGAGAATAAAGGGCGATCAGCAAATTGAATTGTTCCTCCCAAGCTGAGATTAGTTTTGGCTGATAATGCTTTGATATATCTTGTTTGTCCGCGCCAAATTAGATACTTACTATCGGGTAAGTCATCGTTGTTAATAGTCGAATCTAAAGCATCGATTCCGATCGCAATTTGAGATGCAAGGGAAAATACGCGATCTTTACTGCGGGAGTTATATTCTTGAATTAAGTGTAGAGTAGAAGTGATACTCCTTCCTCGGTCGTCCAAGCCTCTAGCAAGGTCGGGAAAACCAAGATTCATCAAAGAAAATTTGCTATTTTGATGGGTGAAACCAAAAGCAAAAAGTAAGTTTTGAGTCGGTCGATCGATCGCATCTTGAATTAGGGTTATTCCGTAACCGCGATTTTTGCTCTCTAAATCTAATACGGGGAAGGGATCGATGATAATTTTGTTATCGCTGCGACTATGAGAAAGTCTAACCGAAGTCCCTCTCGCCCCTAGAGGTGCAATATATTCGATTCTTTCTAGAGATTCACTTCCTTCGCTTCGAGCATAACCAACTCTAAATGAATCCCCAAAACCTAATAAATTTCTTTCATCGATAGATACTCTACCTCTAATCGAACCAATACTAGTGGTTAGATCGTTATCTGTATTGAAGGTTAGATCGAAACTGTCTGCTTCTTTTATTTTTAGCTTGAGAAAACTTTCTCCTGGCTTAATTCCTTGAGAAAGTTCGGCGGAAATGTGTTCAATTAAAGGATTGAGTTGCAGTTTTTGTAAGGCTTCGAGTAATTTATTTTGATTTAGGGGGGCTTGGGAAGCGATCGCAATACGACTGCGAATATATTCTGGAGGTAGTTTTTCTAAACCCAAGACTTTTATTTCGCCAATTGTTCCTTCGATGATTTGTACTCTGATAGTGCGATGGTTAATTGTTTGAGGAGGAATAAACGCACCAGAAGTAAAATAACCGCGATCAACATATAGTTGAGTGATAGCCTGTTGAACTTCAAGCAATTCGGTAAAGGAAATAGGACGGAATAAATAAGGATTCAGGACTCGATCTAATTCTGGTTGAGGAATAACCCTATTGCCGATAATTTCAAACCTACTGATCGCGATCGTGTCTGGAATATCTTCAGGAGACAAACTTGTCTGAGGGATAAATTTGGGCGGTAATGGTGGGGGATCTGCAACCGCTTTACGACTAGTAAAAAAGAAATAACACAGTAGGCAAACCAACACCGTATCGAGGGAGTTGACGGTAGCTAAAACTTTACCTAGTTTCTGATTGAATACTCTATATTGCATACTTGCATGATTTTTGTCCCTAGTTTTTAGATCATTTTATGGAGAACTCGACTAAAGAAAGATTATAACGATCTGACAAATATGCTAACTTATGAGATAACTTATCTAATTATAAGATTGTAAATCTTAGTTTCATTAATATAAGCGTAAAATAGTGAATCCTTTATTCGCAAGATTTTTCAGAGCAGTTTACCGCAAAGAACCAGTTTCTGGCTTTATCCTCATTTTAGGAGTAACGGATGCTTTAATTGGCGGACTTGGGGGTCGAGGTGGTTTGTTGTCTATTGGTTTAATCGTAGCTTTGCTGGGTATAATTATGCGCTGGCGACAAGGAAGCAAAAAAACAAACGAGATCGCCACCGAACCTGTTAAATATCTTCTACCCCCTGGATCTACTCGCCAACCTTTGCCTTTATTGATGAGTAGCAAGCATCAAAAATAAGGTGATTTTCAGGAATGATTTTACCAAGTCATAAATCTAGAAATATACTTTGCTATAATTGCTAATCAATCTAGCTGGTATATTCTTCGCCAGAAATCACCTAAGCGATCGATTATTGTAAAATCAATCAATTGAATGACCAACGAAAATGTCGATCAAAAGCATCCCCAGAATCGAAAAGATCGAGCCACAGTAGATAGTTTATTAAAAGTAAAACTAGATCCCAGCGATCGCGATTTGGCGGAATTAGCCCGTTTAATTATTCGCTATCGAGATTTTCCTGGGGCGCGAGATATTCAAAGGGATCTTAAAGTGGTTTTGGATAGCTGGGAGCTAAATGAAGAACAGTTATATGATAAAACTCGCTTGATTCACGCCCAAGGATTAGTCTATCGCCGTACTGCTACAGGAGAACAACAAGATTGGACTTAACGTCGCTTCACTCTTTCTGCCTTCAATTTAATTCCGATAAGCTTTTATTGAGCAGATACTGTATCTTAAAAGAATATAGAGAAATGCTTTAAAAGATACGATGAAAAATGAATAGCAAAGAATTGGCTCAGTATATCGAAGCGACGGATGGAATATCGAAGCCTTGGTTATTGGTGCAGTTACGACTAGCCAAACTACAAGAACGAAAAGCTCTTATATCTCCTCAGGAATATCTTAGGGAATTAGAAGATATTCAGTCAGATTTACTCAAACTAGGTGAATGGTGGAAGGGAAGAGAAAATGAGGTTTTTGGATCGTAATCAACTTTACTACGATGGATATTTCGTCAAGCGTACAAGCTATCGCCATTTCTACAAATTAGCTGCTCGTTTGGGAATTATTCTGCTCATCGCATACATATTAACCTGTCTATTTCTCTATTTCCGACAAGATTATATTATCTATAAAGCCAATCAGCATATTTCGGCATCTTATCCGAGCGATCGCAATTTTCAGCTAAATTATCAGAATGTCTGGATTGACGTACCTAAATCTAAGGCACGTATTCATAGTTGGTGGTTTGATGCCCCTAGAAACGAACAGCCGATCATTGCTCTCTCTAATGAACCAGTTAACATTTTAACCACGCCTAAAACTATTCTTTATTTGTGTGGTAGAGGAGGGAGTAAAACTTACTATAATAGTTTAGCCAGAATTAAAGGATTTCAACAGCTAGGGTTTTCTGTCTTAGCGATAGATTATCGAGGCTATGGCTTAAGCGAGGGGAGATTAACTAATGAATCTCGGCTGTACGAAGACAGTCAGGCAGCTTGGCAATATTTAGTCGATCGCCAGCAAATTTTCCCCCAGGATATTATTATCTATGGCGAATCTTTGGGAGGCGCGATCGCGATCGATTTAGCAGTCAAGCAGAAAAACGCAGCAGGATTGATCGTTCAAAGCTCTTTTACCAACATGATCGAACAAATCAAGCAATTTCGCCCTAGTTTGAGAATTTTTCCCTTGAGCTTAATTCTAAATCAGCGTTTCGACTCTCTTGAGAAAGTGCGATCGCTTTCTATTCCCGTGCTTTTTCTTCACGGCACTAACGATACTATTGTTGACTACAAAATGAGCCGACAATTATATTTTGCCGCGCCCGAACCCAAAACTCTCTTTTATATTCCCGATGCGGGGCATTTTCGTCTGTATAAACCAGGAAAATACTCTTATTTACGAGCAATTCAAAACTTCGTCGAGCCTTCGGTTGATTCTCTCTCGATGAAAGATTAAATCCCCAAATACTCCTTGAGGGAATTGCGCATAATTTCCACAGGAATAGGACGATCTAGCCAAATTTCCAAGGCTTCGACTCCCTGTTGAACCAACATTTCCAATCCGTCGATCGCGATCGCACCTCGATCCTTAGCAAGCTTCAGAAATTGAGTCGGGTTGGGAGTATAAATCAGATCGTAGGCGATCGCATTTTTTTTAAGTTTCCCCATCAGACTAGCATCGATCGGAGAAGCATCAATTTTGGGAGACATTCCCACAGGGGTTGAGTTAACCAATAAATCTGTAGCGGGAAGTAAACTGGAGAGGTTATCCCAATTATGGATTTTAATTTGAGCAGCAATAGAAGGAGCGTGTTGCCAACTTTGATAAAATCTGGCTAGCTTGTCTGGGTTGCGCCCGACAACATGAACTTCAGGACATCCTAGATTAATCAAACCAACAATTACCGCCCTAGCTGCACCACCATTACCCAATACTACAGGATTTACCCCACTCCAGTCTCGCGGGATAGTTTTAAGGGGTGCAACAAATCCTGCGACATCAGTATTCTTTCCTTTCCACCCAGTTTCAGTACGCCATACAGTATTCACTGCGCCAATTTTTACTGCATCATCGGAAACTTCGGTTAACAAAGGAATGATGTCTTGTTTGTGAGGGATAGTAATGCTAAAACCGAGCAGATCGACAGCACTAAAGCCTGCGATCGCTCTAGCTAAATCTCCTTGCTTAACAGGAAAAGGGATATAAACATAATCTAAACCCAGATTGGCAATTGCTGCATTGTGCATTACTGGAGATAAAGAGTGTTCCACTGGATCACCAATAATTCCCAGTAACTTAGTTTTTCCTGTGATTAACTGCATTGAGTTTGATTATTTTGCTTAACTATTCTACTTTTACTAATTACTAAGTTATCATCAATGACTGTTGTTCGATAAATAAAATAGCTTAATTAGGAATATTAATTCAGTCATTTTTTTATTCAAAGGAAATACTATAGTCATTTTTACTTATTTTTTAAATAAACTAATCAAAACCTATGTAGATTTTACGCAATTAGTTGTGTCTGTTTTAGGTTCAATAAAAATACTGAATTAAATCTAATTAGCAGTAATTACGATTAAGTGATATTCAAGATAAAAAAAGATAGATTTTAGCTCTTAGTTGTTTTTTCGTAGCTTTTAATACTGTTGATTAATATTTTTCAACAAAATAGATCTCTAATTGCTTCTTTTAAAACCGCATAACCACTTATTTATTGAGATAATCTTTATCTAGAAAATATATAAATAATAGAATAAATACTAGTTTCCATACTATTAAATAGTCAATACCATGAAATAGATACAGTTGCGTGGAGTATTTTAAATACTAAACTTATGCCTATAGATCTAACGGGTAAATCTTTCAATATTGCTCAAAGCTTAATAGATCGAGGACAGCCTTTAAATCTAGACTTCTCTGTTTCTAATAATGGAGATGAATATGCTGCCCCATTTTCTTTTGATATTGTTATTTCTAGAGATGGCGAAATTAGCAGCGACGATTTCCGACTCGGTACTTACGAAATCAAAACAGGTTTAGAAGCAGGAGCAGATTCTGAAATAAAAACCTATCGTTATTTCACTCCTGATGAAGACGATTCATTTTGGAAAGCAGGGAATGAAACCTATACAGTAGGTATCAGACTCGATCCTCACAACCAATTTTTTGAAACCGATAAAGACAATAACAGTAATCAGGGAGCAGGTGTCGATTACGACCAAATTCAAGTACTAGATTTTGGTATTGCTGATTTACAAGGTAGTTTTATTGATGTTGCCAATCAACAAATTACCCCAGGACAAAAAGTAGATCTTAGCTTTACTATTGCTAATGATAGTCCCCAGAGAGCAAATCCATTCTCCATCGATGTTTATCTTTCTCCTGGTATAGGTACGGGAGTAAAAGGAGCTGTTAAGTTAGGAACTTACGATATCAGAGAAAGTATTGGTGGTAATGGTGAAATCAGTAAGAGTTACCGCTATCCCACTCCTGACTTTGGCGATCCTGTTTGGAAAAAGGGAGATGGCAAATACTATATAGCCTTTGATATTGATTCCAAAGATGAGGTAGAAGAAACTAGAGAAGGAAATAATAGTCGTCTGGGAGAAGGACTAGACTATACTAGCTTCAATGTTACTGGACTAGATAGCGCAGCCGATTTGGTTGTTAAAAACTTTAAAGTACCAGAGAATGCTAAAGCTGGAGAATCTGTCACAGTTGAATATGAAATTGTCAATGAAGGTGAAAAATCAGCTGACTTCTTTGCAGCAGGCTTTTATCTTTTTGGCGAAGACTATTTAGCCAATCATGACAGTCTTAGTGTTGAAGATGTGCCTGAAGTATTTTTCCTTCAAGGCGACGACGATTCTTCTTTAATTAGTCTCGAACCTGAGAGCAGTACTGGCATCATGACTACTGAAATAATCCTTCCCAAAACTTGGAGTGGTTATTCTGGTGAAGGAAACTACTATTTAGGCTTGGAAGCTGATCCTTTTGATGATGTTGTGGAAAGCAATGATGCCAACAACAGCTTGCAAGGAGAAGGAATTGACTATCAACAAGTCACGATAGAAGCTCCCAAAGATGACACAGTAGACTTAGTTGGTACTAAATTTGAAATTGTTCAAGACCAAATTGTCCCAGGACAAGAGTTCGATCTAGGTTTTACTGTCGCCAATGAAGGTTTAGCTGAAGTAGATGCTTTTTCTTTTGACCTTTATTTATCTCAAGACAGCAATATTACTACAGAAGATTTTTATCTTGGTAAATATGAAGTTCCCGATGGTTTAGCAGGTAGGAGTGACACTGGACTCAAAAGTATCCGTTATACTGCTCCCGAACTTGCTGATGATTTTTGGGGTGAAAACGACGGTACATATTATGCAGGGATGATTATCGATCCTGCTAATGATGTTGTCGAAAGCAATGAAGAAAACAACAGTAACGTAGGAAATAATTTAGATTATAGTTCGACCAATGTTACTGGACTAGAAGAAATTGCTGACTTAAGAATCAGAAAATTCGATGTCACAGAAGAATCTATTACTACTGGAGATTCTTTTGAAGTAAGTTATAGAGTAGTCAATAATGGTACAGAAAGTGCTGAGTTCTTTGATGTAGGATTCTTTATCTTTAATGAAGACTATTTAATGAACCATGACACTTTAGCTGTAGAAGATTCTCCCCAGGTATACTTCTTGCCTGGTAATGATAGTGAATCCCTAATTAGTCTCGATGCTGGGACTAAGACTAATATAGTCAAGACAGAACTAATTATGCCAGAAGATTGGCCTGGTTTTGCTACTGGAAGTGGAGAATACTATATTGGTGCCGCTGCTGATGTTTATGGTGACATTGCCGAACTAGACGAAACAAATAACAGTCTGGTGGGTCTAGGTATTGACTATGAAAAAGTTATGATTAATGTACCTGCAATGGATGTTTAAGACATCTACAAAATTATGATAAATCATTAAGGCGATCGCATATCTAGCTAAAAAACATCTTTAATTAATTGGACTTGGGTAATAATCTGAGTCCTTTTTTTGGTCTATTTGGTTTGGCTCTACTGAATTTATAATGTAAAAACTATCGCTCTATAACAATATGTCAAGACTTCCAAAAATATTTTATTTGACTTGTTTTTTGTTACTATTTTTATCTTGTAGTAAAAATCAAACTACATCTTCATCAGTTAGAGCTTCTAATTCTAGCTATCGTTATGAATCTAAAAATATTAATCCACCTCAAGATCCTGCGATCGCTCGTTTTGTAGTCGCTCCTGAAATTGCCATTATGGGTGCTGAAATTAACACAACAGCTAGTTCTTTTGACGAAGTAATAGAACTAATGGAAATCAACTCGCAAAAAGTAATTAATAGTGTTGCTAAAATAGAAGGCTGTTCGGCAAAAATCACAGATTATCAACACCCTGGAATAATTAATTATAGTAAGGCAGTTATTTCCGATACCCAAAAATATTCTAGTTCGATGAAGTTAGAAATACTAATCTCATTTGATCGCGCCAAAGATATTCGAGAAAGGATCGAACAAATGAATAACTGTCTGGGAACAATTCCTCAATTAAAGCTTGAAGATTCTCCAGAAAACAAAAACAAAAGTATTTATTTGGCATTATCAAATATTATTCCGACAATTAAAGATGGGGGAAAGTATCGCCAAAAAATCCTAGAGGCCAAATTTAAGCCCTTAAAAGAAGTCGCTAGCTTCGATCAACCCCCAACTCAGTTTGATGCTGCCGATACAAAATGTACTAGCAAAGGAATTGTCCGAGTAGTCGATCGCAGTTTGAGTGGAATCGAGTTAGATGTTGACTTTGATTGTAGTCGTTTGACACTAAAGCAAATAATTCCCGTCAAATAAATATACCCAATTTTTTCTTGGGGCAATAAAATAAGAAGACAAAAAAATTAATTACTATGAAATCATTATTATTATTAGGTTTTACCGTTTTCAGTTTGGGAAATCTAGCTCAGATAAAAGCGATCGCTCAAAGTACATTAGATACTCCCGCACCGCAAACAGAAGCATCGCCCCTAGTTCAATCTGCCAAAGCATTTATCTCTCTAGAAAGCTACGAATTAGAATCGGTAATGGAAACAACGGGGGATATTCCTGGTACGGCTTTTACTTCCAATGCCAAAATCAAAACTATTGTAGCAGCACCGAATAAGTTTAATTCCCAAATTACTTTTGTCAGTCCCAATGGTTTAGAAGGTAAAACTTACCGAGTTGTTAGCAATGGCAGCCAAGTCTGGATCTACAATTGGGCGACTAATCAATATTCAGTCAGCGATATCAAGCAATTTCTACAAACTAGAGAAGGATTTTTAATTGGTACGCTGTCATATTTTTATATCAACACCCGTAGTAATATTGGTGGTTGGAGAATAATGGGCAATTTTCTCGCCAAGCTTCCTGAAGCGCAACTGTTAAAATATTTCCAAAAATTCACTAACCTCGATTTGCAAAACTTGACGATTAGGGATGAAAAACTTAATGGAAAAACCTATAAAGCCTATGATATTGACGCTAAAAATCAAGGTTTTCAAGCAACTGCTTATATTGATACCCAAAAAGGTAATTTAGAACGAGTTCACCTATCGGGAGCAAAAAATGGCTTGCAACTAACTAGTAAAGAGCAAGTAATTAACCAAACTATTCCCGAATCAATTCCCCCCCAAACATTTGTTTTCTCTGCTGCTGATGATGCGGAACAGGTAGAACAACAGATTCCGATCGCGCCATTCTAGAGCTATTTTAAATCTTATTGCCGGTCTTTTTCTCTAAAATATAGATCTAACCAGGATTTATGCCAAAAATAAACTAAATAATATGACTACAGCAGCTACAGCTACAGCAGAACAAATAAAAAGCGCGATCGCATCTTATCAAGACAAGGTAGACTACTTAGAAATTCGCGTCGAACAAAGCGAGTCAACAGGACTTTCTTTTCGGGGCAAACAATTAGATTCGGTAGATCGTAGTTTTTCCTTGGGGGGAGGGATACGCGCCTGTCATAATGGTGGCTGGAGTTTTGTTACTTTTAATGGTTTAAACGAGCTTAATGTCAGAATCGAAGAAGCTATTTCTCAAGCCAAACTAGTCGGTAAAGAAGAAACTCAACTAGCCAAAGTCGAACCCATTGAAGATTTTGTCCCCGAACAAATTAAACGAGATCCCCGTAGTGTATCTCTGCAAGATAAACGCAAGTTGTTAGAAGCTTACAACGAAATATTATTAAACTTCGATCCTCGCATCCAGACTACTATGGCAAGTATTGGCGATCGCTTTGCGACGAAGACTTTTGTCAATTCTACGGGAAGTTGTATCGTCCAAGAAAGATTGGATATTAACGGGCGTTTTGCGGCGATCGCCAAAGGAGAAGATGGAGTAGTGCGTCAGGGGTTTGAGTCCGTCCATTCCCGCAATGATTTTGATGTATTAGTCGGTATTGAAGATCGGGTTCGCGGTGCAGCAGAGCGAGCAGTCAGACAATTAGAAGCAAAATCCGTTAAAGGCGGTCAATACACTGTCATTCTCGACCCCTATCTTTCTGGGGTATTTATTCACGAAGCATTCGGACATCTTTCTGAAGCTGATTTTGTCTACGAAAATCCCAAAATGCAGGAATTGCTAACTTTAGGCAAACCAATGGGGATCGAGCAACTGAACGTTGTTGACGATGCCACGATGGAAAACCAGCCAGGATCGATGAAATATGACGATGAAGGAGTCCCAGGACAACGTAAGTATCTAATTAAAAATGGCGTATTGACCCAAAGATTGCACTCCCGCGAAACCGCAGGAAAAATGACCGAAGCACCAACGGGTAATGCTAGAGCAATTCGCGCTAATTATCCCCCTATTGTACGCATGACCAATACCGCGATCGAACCAGGGGAAACTCCTTTAGAAGAAATGTTTGAAGGGATTAAAGAAGGAGTTTACGCCGTCAGGATGCTTGGAGGACAAACTAATGGAGAGATGTTTACCTTTGCAGCAGCAGAAGGTTATATGATTCGCGATGGTAAAATTGCCGAACCCGTGAGCGACGTTACCTTATCGGGAAATGTCTTCCAAACTCTGCAAGATATAGATGCAATCAGTAGCGATACTCTCTATACCAATGGCGGTTGTGGCAAAGGCGGTCAAATGCCATTACCTGTGAGTGTTGGCGGGCCTCATATTCGCATTAAAAATGTCGTTGTCGGCGGAAGATAAATGATTTATTGCGACTCAAACCTAGAGAGTTAAAATAAAAACAGTAGTACTAATTAACACAAACTAGAGTTTGCTGAATAACTTTAAAAGGTATGTTCGCTAAGTCGCCAAGTCACCCAGTCATCTAGTCTTAACTTGCTGCACTAGCAGGTTGGACTTTGGACAATACTTATTTCTCTCCGCTAAAACATTGGGCGTGTATAACGATGTTAGACTTAAATCGCCCTCGTTTTTAGCGGGAGTCTTCTTTTTCCATTCGAGATAAGAAATAAATTATGATCAATTTGATTGGCGATCGCTTTATTTATAACGACGATATGTTTGGAATATTAATAACTAAAACAAATCTAATTATCTTCATGATTTAGGTCGGGTTCTTCTTCTGTTTCCTCTGGTTTATTTCTATTGGGGATACATTTTCTGGCATCTTCAACCGTAACTATTTTTCCATCTTCAATGCATTTATCGTATTTTTTCCATTGTTCTGTCACCAAATACTTAGCTTCTTGATGGCGGGCTATACCCTCATAAGCAAAACGATTGAGATTGCGATCAACAATCAATTCTTCCATATAGCGCACCCGTTCTTTACTATTCGGGTGACTAGATAACCATTCTGGAGGTTCGGAATTATCTTCATCTTCTTGATGAGATTCGTGGAGTTTAAGCATCAAATTACGGACTCCATCAGCAGCATAACCAGAATTGACTAAAATCCTCGTTCCATAAATATCTGCTTGCTTCTCCATACCGCGACTATAGTTCATCACAATCAGACTAGTGGCAGCATTACCCACATAAGGAATATAGCTGACGATATTGGCTGTTAAATTTTCTTGAGTAACTAATTGGAAACCGTGAGATAAGGCTGCGTGGGAAACTTCGTGGGCTAATAATCCTGCCAACTCTGCTTCGGAGTCAGTTTTCATAATTGCACCAGCATTAACAAATATTTTTCCCCCAGGAAGAGCAAAAGCATTCAGGCTATCGTCCATAATCACCAAGAATTCGTATTTTAAGTCGTCTCTACCCGATTGAGCAGCAACTTTTTGACCGATTTCATTGACGTATTCAGTAATTTTGGGATCTTCAATTAGAGGTAGTTGTTTTTTAGCTTGTTTTACGCTGACTTCTCCCATTGCCGATTCTCCCCGAAGCAGCATAGACGTGGTTTCTAATGCTGATAAAGGACCAAACAAACTGCCAGTTAAAGCAAAACCTACTGTACCTGCGATCGCATTGCCGATGGCACTCAAAGCTATTTTGGAGCGAAGATCGCTTTGATATTCTGCTAGATATTCCTCTGTTAATACCTCCAGTTCTTTTGCTTCTGGAAGATCGGGATTAAATAAAGAAAACTGGCGGGCTAATATAGAAGCCTCTAACCATTCTTCCGCAGCAGTATGAGCTTCGATTCTGGCTTTTACTAATTTTGGTTCGTTAGGATAGCGACTGACAGCCCGATCTAATGCCTGGCGGGATTCTGTTTCTCGTTCGTATTTTTGCAGCATCTCGGCATAATGGAGATGACCAGAGATAAATTCTGGTTCTCTAGTAGTTAATAATTTTAAAGCACTGAAGATTTTGCTTTCTAATTCTTGCTCTTTTCCTTTTTGGTAATTGCGCCAAAATACTTTACCTGCTGGACTTAGTTGTTCTGGATCGTCAAAAATTTCTACAGGTTCTTTATCCCCTTTAGTTCCTGGTTGTTCGATTTCCCAAATATCTTTTGCTTGACGATATAGTTTGACTGCATCCGTTTTATAGCCAGATAAATATAAACTGTCGGCTGTCGCTAGTTTTTTTAAGCGAGCAATTTCTTCGGGAGTGGGTTCGTTGGCTTTTTCTGATTCTTCATCCTCCTCTTCTTCTTTAGATTTAGATTTGTCCTCTTCATCTTCCTCCGCTTCTAGTTGAGCGATCGAGCTAGGAGAAATATTTTCCAGACGATCAAACTCTGCCAAAGCGATCGCAGGAAACATCAAAGCATTTAAACCAACCAACAATAAACTTATTAATTTCATATATAAATCCTGATAATTATAAATAATCAAAATAAATAGTCAAAAAATATTAACTATTACCTTTGATTTTACGATCGGTACATCTTACAGTAGAAAATGTTTACTAGTAGCTGAGGTACAAATAAATGACTACTCACTTTATTACCGCCGAAATAAATCTTCAAGAAACACCCATCAAACTTCAACAAGAAATTGAATCCCAATTAGAAAAAGAAGGCGAACCCCTACGTTGGGCTGTTACTAGCGTCGATAAAGACAAACAAACAGCAACAGTAGAAGCCATTGTTACCCAGAAAAACTAGTTATTTGGCTTGAGACTGTATCTAATTTTTTTATGTCGAATTTTACGGTTGTTCTTATTGTTCCCACAGGAGTCGGTGCAGCGATCGGTGGTTATGCGGGAGACGCTCTACCTATAGCTAGGTCTGTGGCAACCATTAGCGATCGCTTGATTACCCATCCTAATGTTCTCAACGGGGCGCAGCTATATTGGTCTTTGGATAATACCTATTATGTCGAAGGCTATGGCTTAGATCGTTTTGCAGCAGGAAAGTGGGGCTTGAATCCAGTACGACAAAACAAAATTGGGCTGTTACTCGATCAAGCGATCGAACCCGAATTGCGACTGCGGCATATTCAAGTAGCAGATGCAACCAGAGCTACTTTGGGGTTAAGTTTAACCGATTACGTAGTTACCGACGCACCTTTAGAAGTAGAGTTGCGGGTTGCCGAATCTGGAACGAGTTGGGGAACAATTGGTAATCCTGGTAGCCTATTAAGAGCAGCGGAGAAATTAATTTATCAGGGTGGGGCTGAAGCGATCGCAGTTGTGGCTCGTTTCCCTGACGATGAAGATAGTATAGAACTCCAGAACTACCGACAAGGAGCGGGGGTAGACTGCCTTGCGGGGGCAGAAGCCGTAATTTCTCATTTAATTGTCCGCAATTTTCGCATTCCTGCCGCTCATGCTCCTGCCCTCAAGCCTTTAGCCGTAGATCCTCAAGTATCCCCTCGTGCTGCTGCCGAAGAACTGGGCTATACCTTTCTTCCCTGCGTGTTAGTGGGATTGAGTCGCGCCCCTCAATTCGTTACCCACACTGAATTATTCACTCCTAACATTATTAGAGGCAATGAGGTCAATGTTGCGATCGTTCCCTATACTGCTTGTGGTGGTAGTGCCATGATGAGTTTTGCCAATTCTACAACGGAAATTATTGCCGTAACTAACAATTTCACCCAGATTGATGTTCCACCAGAGCCTTTGGGCATTAAAGTAACTAAAGTCAATTCTTATTTAGAAGCCTTAGGGGTTTTAGTAGCTCGCAAAGCTGGTATCGATCCTCAAGTTTTCCATCCCGATCTATCTTCTCTTCGTAGTTTATAAAAAACCAGTGGCAAATCCTAATAATCCCGAACTCGAACCCCTCAGCCGTACCCAGATCTTAGTATTTATGGGTATTACTGCCATTTTTTTACTGGCGATCGCCAAAATATGGCAAAAATTAGGTGCAGTTCAATTACTATCAATCCAATTTAATTATCAAGCCTTGTTGTGGAGTGTGGGATTAGCAGTAGCTATTACCATCAACAGCGGGATTATTTATCGCGTATGGCCAGCATATCGTCGTAGTGCAGATATGTACCTAGAATTGGTGATTAAACCCCTGATGTGGACGGATTTGATTTGGTTAGGATTGTTACCAGGATTGAGCGAGGAATTGTTATTTCGCGGGGTAATGCTACCCGCATTAGGTTTAAACATAGCTGCGGTAGCCCTTTCGAGCATTTTGTTTGGCGTACTTCATCTTAGCGGTGTGGGACAATGGCCATATGTAGTTTGGGCGACTATTGTGGGTTTTGCCTTGGGATATTGTGCTTTAGTTACAGGTAATTTACTAGTTCCCGTAGTGGCTCATATTATTACTAATTTGGTTTCTGGTTTGTTGTGGAAAATAAATAATCGTCAGACAACTAGCGAGCAATAGATAGAAAATAAAAATAAATAGTAAAAATTAAGATATGGCTAGAATATGCCGAAGTTAGTTACTCGCCAGCAAATAACCGCTATTCCAATTACCGAGGCTAATTTTCAACCCTACGGGCAATTAATAACTGCTTCCCTTGACGGTAAAGTATTTGATGAAACCGATGCAGCGCTGAATCTTCGCCATGGCACTCCTCGCTTTTATATTATGCGCTTGCACCACCGAGGCAGAGTATTTAATAAAATTACTCGCCACAATTTATGTACCCAATGTTTGGGTTCGCTAAACGGGCAAGAATGGTTTATGGCGGTGTGTCCCCCTTCAACTAAAACCGAACCAGAAATCGATCGCCTGAAGGCATTTCGCATACCAGGAGATTGTTTTATTAAAATGGAAGTCGGGACTTGGCACGCAGGACCCTATTTTGATAGTCAAGTAATAGATTTTTATAACTTGGAACTCAGCGACACTAACGTAGTCGACCATTTTACCCACAATTTTTCTACCAAACAAAATCTAGAATTTGAAATCGTAGATTAATTGATCTATTGGTATCTAAATATTATGAACGATTGGGCGATCGCAACTTACGGTTTGACCAAAAGATTTGAGGGACATATTGCCGTCAATGAAATCGATCTCAAAATTAAAAGCGGTGAAGTATATGGTTTAATTGGCCCTAATGGTGCGGGAAAAACCACTCTCATCCGAATGCTAGCAGCAGCAGAAGAACCCACAAAGGGAGAAATATATATCAACGGCGATCGCTTATTAAGAGATGATTCTAACCCCTTACAAAAAAAACGCCTGGGTTATCTCCCCGATGATTTTCCCCTTTATGACGATCTTACTGTTTGGGATTATTTAGAATATTTTGCTCGCCTATATAATTTAAACCCTTCTGTCCGTCGTCGTCGGCTACAGGAAGTATTAGAACTAGTGCAACTGGAGAACAAGCGCAAAAGTATTATTTCAACTCTCTCGCGGGGCATGAAACAACGCTTGAGTTTGGCGAGAACTATTATTCACGAACCCATATTACTACTCTTAGACGAACCCGTATCGGGGCTAGATCCTCTGGCGAGACAACAATTTCGCCAAATAATTAAAATTTTGCAAGAAGCAGGAATGACAATTTTGATTTCTTCTCACGTTTTGAGTGACTTAGCAGAACTCTGTACCTCAGTAGGGATAATGGAATTAGGGTTTTTAGTCGAAAGTGCTTCCTTGAGCGAACTATATCAAAGATTATCTCGTCAACAAATTATCCTTGGCACTTTAGGTAAGATGGAGATATTGCAGCAAGCACTCAGACAAAATGCTTTTGTAGAAACTTGGGAGATGATGCCCGAACGAGATCGTCTTAAGGTTAACTTTACAGGAGAAAAACAAGACTGTGCTGACCTGTTGCGATCGCTTATTCTCGCTGATATTCCCCTTACAGAATTTCACTGTATCCAAGAAGATTTAGAAACTATATTTTTAAAATTAGGACATCAACAAGCTTCTTAAACCGATTGATAAGGCGCGAATATAACAAAATTGTTCGGTGAATTATATAAATTTAGAACCATGAAACAAAACATTCAAGTGTTTCAACGATCAAGTTCTTTGTGGGAAAAGTTTTTAGACTTAAATCCTCAATTGTTTCGAGAAATACAAGGCAGACTGAAAACCAGAAATGTAGTCATATCCGCTGCTATATCCGTCATTACTCAGTTCATGATCACTATCTGTTGTTTGGGCGAATTACCTCAAAGTGATCCAAAACAATTATTAGGCATCCAGTACGGGCGTTATGCGATGGGTAGTGGTTATAACCCAGCCTACACTAAAGATATGTTAGGAGAATGGGTCATAAACTGGCAATTACTATGGCTAGATTTATTTATGGCTTTAAGTATGGTGAGTATTTTTACTTTACTAATAGTCGGCACATATATGTTAATCGCCGATACAGTTAAAGAAGAAAGTAGAGGTACGTTAAACTTTATTCGTCTCACACCTCAATCTGCTGATAGTATTTTCCTGGGAAAAATTCTCGGCGTACCAATATTGCTCTATGTGGCAATATTACTCCTATTGCCTCTACATACAATTTCTGGTTTGGGGGCGCATATTCCTCTGACTCTAATTATGGGATTTGATGGGGTAATAGTTGCTAGTTGCGCTTTTTGCTATAGCTTGGCTTTACTTTGGAGTTTGATGAATTTAGGCTTATCGGGTTTCAAACCTTGGTTAGCTAGCGGTTTAGTCGGTTCGGTATTACTTTTGCTGACGGTAACGGTATTCAATAACAGCAATTTAATTTCTAACGGTACTTGGGACTGGTTGTTTTTATTCAATCCCACCCTGGTTTTAGCTTACTTAATTGATGCGACTTATCTCTCCCTAGACAAAATAGATTTCTTATCCGTAGAAAACTTAAAAGAATTATTATTTTACGGACAAGCCTTGTGGACAAAAGCCAGTTTTGGGATTGGGTTTATTCTATTTAACTTTAGCGTCTGGACATATTGGTGTTGGTCTGTCTTAAGACGGCGTTTCCATAATCCTGATCGCACTTTATTTAGCAAAACCCAAAGTTACTGGATAACTGCTTGGTTTGTGGTTATTGGTCTGGGCTTTACCCTACAAAACAATAAATCTTATTCTGCAACGGACAATTTTATCTTTCTACAAATGTGCCTGTGTATGTTGGGATTAGCATTAATTGCTGCTTTGAGTCCCCACCGTCAGACTTTATACGATTGGGCGCGATATCGCCATCAAACCCATGAAAACGGCAATATACTCTGGAAAGAATTAGTTTTTGGCGAAAATAGCCCTTCTGTTATCGCGGTAGCAATTAATATGGCGATCGCAGTTATTTATATCGCCCCCTCCATATTTCTGATTCTAGAACCAAAGGATCGCTATATACTTTGGGGGTTTGTTCTGAGTGGATTTAGCATCTTGCTTTACGCTTTAGTCGCTCAATTAGTTTTAACTTTGAAGACTCGCAAGCGGGCAATTTGGTCGGCAATCAGTGTGATTAATCTGATTATTATTCCGCCTCTATGTTTGGGTTTTGCTGATGTGATTCCCAAAAAAGAACCTCTACTTTGGTTATTTAGTTTTCTACCCACTGTAGCTACAGAATATGCCACTTTATCGACAGTAATGTTGGCAATTTTAGGTCAGGTTGTAGCAGCTTCTTTAATTGGTTTACAAATGACTAGAAAATTAAAACAAGCAGGAAGATCGGAAACAAAAATGCTATTCGATCGCAACCAAGCCATTAGTAGTTAGAATTATTAGTTATTAAAAAGCGATCGCCTTCAATATAAAGCGATCGCCTTGTTCCTAATTCCTTAAATTAAGCTTCAATCACGACTCTATTTACTGGACGAGCCACGCAAGTGTAAATAAAGCCATCCTCGCAATCGACATCATCATCATAAACAACGTCACCCGATACTTTTTTGACTTTACAAGCTCCACAAGCTCCCATACGACAACCAAAGGGTAAATCTGCGCCTTCGCCTTCAGCAACATCTAGAATCGCCTCTTCACCATCACAAGAAATTTCTTGACCAGATTTAGCTAAAACAACCATTGGACCCGATGAAGCTGCTGGTGCTGGTTGCTGTGGTGCTGGTTGCTGTGGAGGTGGAGCTACTGGCTGCGCTGCTGGAGGAGTAACAAATGTTGGTTGTACTTGAGGGGCAACATAAGCTGGTGGCTGTTGTACTGGTGGCTGCTGTATTGGTGGTTGTATTGGCTGTACTGGCGGAGGCTGTATAATTGATGTCCGATCGCCTTGTGGTGCTGCGGAGGCTGCGGGAGCTGCTTTTTTCTTCTTCTTCGCTCCGCCAAAACTTTCCTCGTAGTAGTTTTCCATGGGGAAGTTAATTTTAGCCAGCAATTCTTTGGTTGCTTCCATGAAAGGATTAGGGCCACATACATATACAGTACGGTCTTTATAGTCAGGAGAGATGGCAGGTAAAATAGTTTCATTGATTCGACCTGTATAGCCATACCAGGGTTGACCAGGGACAGGACGAGTCACAGTAATAGCTAGCTTGAATTTAGGATAACGAGCCGTCATCATCTCTAGCTCTTGACGAAAAATAATATCTTCTGGACTACGCGCGCTATGAAGAAAAACAATATCAACATTGGATATAGTGTCGCAAATCCAACGAGACATCGACATCATGGGAGTGATTCCACTTCCTGCGGAGATTAATAATAATCTACTTGAAGGGTTGGCAAAATTAGTGAATTTACCCATGGGGGCATTTATTTCAATTTGACTGCCAACTTTCATGTTGTCATGCAACCAGTTACTCACTAGCCCTGGAGGTGCGCTAGGCTCATCGCGAGGAGCGGGGACTCGTTTGACAGTAACTTCTATACTATGGGGGCGAGAAGGGGTAGAAGAGATGGAATAAGAGCGTTTAACATTCTTTCCATCAATATTCAAGCTCAAAGTAATAAACTGTCCTGGTTGATAGTTAAATTTGACAGGAGGCTCACAAACAAAAGTAAAAGTTTTAACATCAATAGTTTCATCAATGATCTGCACGCACCTAACCTGTTTTGTTCCTTGAGTCCATGTTTCTAAGGTTGTGGTGTCGATCGTAGCCAACGGCATATACTGGGCAGGACTCATCGACTGGGGGACCGCGGGAGCTTCCTCACCTGCGATCGCTTTGATCCACAGCAAGTGATTGCCTAAGGCGATCGTATCAGAGGGTTTTAGAAGATATTCTTGGTTGAGTTGGGCATCTACGTTGTTTACTTTTGAACCATTTCTACTACCCAAGTCGGAATAATAATAACCACCATTGCGAAAGGCAATCTTGCCGTGAGTACGACTAGCTAAAGTATCATCCAATACAATGGAACAGCGTTCGTCTCTACCTAGAAGACACTCGTTATTGAGTTGCTGTTCGGGAGCCAGCATAATGGTTTTGGTTTCTTGTGGTTTTCTAGTATCGATGATGATAACTTCTGGCATTGGTTGTCCTCTTTATATCAATAAAAATTTTGCTAACTTCCGTTATTTTCGAGCTTGACAATCAAACAAATAGCTCACAGTATATTGTTCCCTATATACAAAACATTATCTAATCCTTTGAAATACTTCTCGAATCAAAGCGAATCCACAATTTTAGATATTATTTTATTTCCTATGAACTAACTGTTAAAAATATGCTCGATCTCTAGATCTATAATCTAGATAGATGAATTGGTTTATTTTTGCTTATCCACCAGGAGGTGTAATTTCAGTAATATCTCGATTGTTTTGTTGAGCTTGAGTTACCAAAGATAATAGTTGGTCTGGTGTCATAGTTTGGAAATGAGATTGTCCAGACATAGTCAACAATTGTTCAATTACCGAAGTTCCTGGGGCTTGACCCAAGATACTAGCAGCAGTACCTTTAACCAAATCATTTTGCAGGGGTTGTTGCATTATTTGTTGAGCTTGAGCGATTCCCTTATCTCGATTGAGTTGAGTCAAGGCATAAAGACTCGCTGATTCGGTAATGGGATTTGGCTCTTGTAATAGCTCTAAGAGTGTATCGTCAACTGCTTGAGCAGAGCGAGACTCACTATGGAGTATAGTTTTTGTACCACCTGCTTTAACTACAGTTTCTTGAGTACTACTGATTCCCCCAGGCATTATTTCTCTTAAAATATTGGGGTTCAAACGCTGTTGCCATTGAGGTTCTGCGGTCAATACTTGAGAAATCGCATCTGTGGCGACAACCCCCGTTCTTTGAGCTAGGTGTACCGCATCTGGTTCGTCATTGAGTAATTCTAGTACTGCTAATAAAGGTCGAACAATTAATTGCTGCTTGGCAAGTAATAGTTTTCGCAACAGCATAAAAACGGGAGTGCTGCTATATGGTTGAAAATTACTAATTACTTGATAACGAGAATTTTCCGTTTGTAATAAGGCGAGGAGTTTTTCTGCTTTCGGACGCAAAGAATCAAACAGCCCACTCAATACTTGGAGGTGTTCTTCTGAGTTTATATTATATTCGTTTTTAAGGTTGGCAATTTGATTTGTTCTCGCTGATACCGCTTCTCCTACGGGCATTCCACTATCGACCAATTCTTGGAGTATTCCTGCGATCGATTCTTTATAACTTTCAATTCTGAAACGTTCTTCTCTAGAATATTCTTCTGCATTGATTAGAGTAGGATCGTCGATGCCAATCTCGCTCAACATAGCATAGTGTTCTTCTTCAGTTACTTCTAGACGTTGGCGTACTGATTCCAAAGATTTCAAACTATTTGTCGCTTCTACGTTACCCGATGCCAAAGATTCTTCTAATACGCCTTTATAAACTTGAATGCGGTCTTGCTTAGTAACTTGAGGAACTACTTGAGCGAGCAAATCCAGTTCGTCGGCTTTCAAGTCGTCTAAAGTTCGACCGCCAAGGACGCTGGTAAAGTCGATGGAGAGTTTTTTCAACTGACGGCGTAATTTATCCGCAATACTTTCTTTCTTATATTGTTCGTTGGTACGTCCCCAAGTACGAACTAACCACAGAGTACTGATTAGTACGACTAAACCATTAAAGATCATATTGACCACGAAAGGAAGACGCAGCAGTTCGGGACGACCTCCATATACATAGAAACAATTGACTGCTAAAAAAGTAACAATGGTAAAAACTCGATGGATGATTATCTTGCGATCGAGATTGGGATTTTGCTTTTTGACAATACCAGTGTAGATTTTTTCGATCTGAGTAACGATTAAAAACACAATGCCAGCCATTGCAGCCAAGGTTAAGGGCGTAGCTACAAATTTCGGAATCGGAATTGCTTGTCCGCCAATAAAAAAGCCAGGATTAAAGATTTTGGCTACCTGACCTTTTTCATGAGTCCAAGATCCAGAAAAATAGTAATCAAAATTACCAGAATATAAAAAATAATAAAGAAAGTAGCCACAAACTAGACCTAAATAGCCATATTGCACCAGTTTCCTACCTGGTTTGGTTAATTGTTCCCAATAAGCTTTTTCCGAATCAATATCCATACAAGGAGACTTACAGCTAATACAAGTAGCCTTCTCTTTTCCCGTTTCTTGATCAAAAGTACGACACATTGACTGAGTAATCGTTTTGGGAGGCTCTTTTTGTGCTTCGCTACCCAACAAGCCTCTAGGTCCTGTCAAAGCCATTTGCACCATGCCAAAAGGACAGACATAATGACACCAACTACGACCGCCATAAAAAAGATTCATAATAATGGCAGCGCCAATGGTGAAAACCAAAAATCCTCCAAACACTGGACGGGCTGAGTTGATAAACAAAATCCGCATATTTAGCCCGATGAAGAAGAGAACAAACTGAAGATATAAATGATTTTCAGTCAACCATTTATTTTCCGAAATCTTCTTTTTGGGTTTTAGACCCAAAGCGCGAGGAATTTGGGATAAAAAATATAAAGGGCAGATTCTACGCCAAAATTCATGTCCCAAAACAAAAACAATCCCAAACCCTGCAGGTACAATATAACCCCAGAAAATCCTCGCTCCAGCTTTATACGGTATATCACCGTCTTTAATACATTCTCCTTGAAGCCTAATGCAAGTTTCGGGGTTTGCAGCCCGAATCAGCAAATCGTCTTTTAAAGGACTAAAAAAAGTTGTATTGGGGTCGGTCAGATGAGCGGAGATGGGATCGAAAAACAGAGAAACTATTAATAATATCCAACCCACTACTAAAACATACCTAATGGTATGAGCTTTCTGTTCGGCAACTTTGTTGAGCATTAAAATTTATTCCTCAAAATCATTATTTATATAAATTCAGATGACTAAAATACTACTATGTACTATTCTATGAATTTATTCATTTTTGCCTATGAAAGAAAAAATTAAATATTGTGCGATAATTGTCGCAATCAAGCAATATAAAAACATTTCTACAATATATTCGTTTGCATTACAACTTCAAAAAACATAAGTTAGGATCGGTTTTTTCTAGAGAACAGTACTCTAAAGATAAAATTATGATAGTTGTTGGTCTGATGAGTGGTACTTCGGTAGATGGTATTGATGCCGCTGCGATCGCAGTTAGTGGTACAGAAGCAGATCTGCAAGTAGATTTATTAGCAGGTGAAACTTATCCTTATCCCCCAGAATTGAGAGATAAAATATTGGCTGTATGTGGCGGTCGAGCCATTTCTATGATGGAATTAGGCATGCTAGATGATGCGATCGCTTTCCAATTTGCCAATGCAGCCCAAAAAATTCAAGCTCAACAGCCGAAAGCAGATTTAATTGGCTCTCACGGTCAAACTGTATATCATAGACCCCCATCTCAAGATCGATTGGGCTACAGTTTGCAACTCGGTCGAGGAGACTTAATTGCCCGTTTGACAGGCATTAAAACTATCTGCAATTTTCGTGCTGTCGACCTTGCTTTAGGCGGAGAAGGCGCGCCATTAGTCCCCAAAATAGATGCTTGCTTGCTGTCCCATCCCACTAAATCGAGAGCAGTGCAAAATATTGGCGGTATTGGAAATGTAACATTTTTACCTCCAAATCAATTATCTGACTGGAAAGATCGAGTCTGGGGCTGGGATACGGGACCTGGAAATGCTCTAATAGACTTGGCTGTAAGCCATCTAAGTGATGGCTCTCAAACTTACGATCGAGACGGTCAATGGGCTGCGGGGGGTACGCCAGATCGTCAATTAATCACAAAATGGCTGGAGCAAGATTTTTTCCGCCAGTCTCCACCAAAATCAACGGGAAGAGAATTATTTGGTCAAGATTATTTCACTAGATGTTGGCAAGATATGGAGCAAAATAATCTCAAAGACAGCGATCGCCTTGCCACCCTGACAGAATTGACTGTAGCCTCTATTATTGATAGCTATCAACGATTTTTACCCCAAATGCCAGATGAAATACTACTTTGTGGCGGGGGGGCGAGGAATTTATATCTGAGACAACGCTTGCAGGCTGAGTTAACATCGGCACAGATTAATACGACAGATGAGGTGGGAATTGATGGCAATTTCAAAGAAGCGATCGCCTTTGCTATCTTAGCTTATTGGAGAGTTCTGGCTATTACTGGTAACTTACCTCAAGTTACAGGAGCTAGCAAACCAGCTTTGTTAGGAGAAATCCACTTAGTAGAATAACAAATTTAAAATTATGAGGATAAGGTTGTGGCTCATAGTTTCTTATTAGAACCAGGCTACTGGAAAATAACAGGTCATTGGCTTAAACCAAAATCAACGCCTATCCCCCTTCAGGGAGGAATGCAAATTGCCTGGAAAAGAGAAACCTGGTTCAAATTAACTACTAGTTTAGTTTGTGATGACGAAAATGCTACCAAAATCATCTATCAATGTCGAGGCAACTTAAATTACGAAGAAAAAAATTATACTTATGTTTCTCAACACAACCTTTTGGGGAATATTGAGGGAGAGGGTAGACTCGGATTCCAATCTATTATTCAGTATTACTGGTTTATTGAAGCTACTTCTCAACAAAAGGGATTAGACACATATTATTGCGTAGATAGCAATACTTATCATCTAACTAGCAGTATTTTAGACGGTCACAGTGTCAAACATACAATTGAAGCCGTTCTCAAACGCTAATTTTAGATCGAATCCAAAGAGCCGAGATTGATTTTGAATCAATACCTTCGGGGCATCCTTTAAGACAACACTCTCTCTGGCAAAGAAATGATTTTTCTAAAGGATACCGCGACCCATTAGCTTTAGTATGAGCTGCATCTGACGCGCGAGTTGAACTACTATCAGTTACCAAATTATGAATCAAGATACTAATAACGGTCGTTTACTTGCCAATCGCTATGAACTATGTGACTTAGTTGGCGAAGGTGCTATGGGTAGGGTTTATCGAGCCAAAGACACCGTGTTAGGTGGTGTAACTGTTGCAGTCAAATTTTTATCCCAAGCTCTGCTCAATGATAATATGCGCGATCGCTTTGAGCGCGAAGCCACAATATCCGCTCTACTAGGAGAAAAAAGCATTCATGTTGTTAGGGTCAAAGATTATGGCGTAGACGAACATAATGCTCCTTTTTACGTCATGGAATTTCTCTCAGGAGAAAGTATTAACGAGCTTATTTGCCATAAACCTATTGCTTTACCAAGATTTCTCACCTTAATTCGCCACGTATGTTTGGGCTTGGAATCTGCTCATCAAGGTATTTATTTTAATGGAGAACTTTCTCATATTATTCACCGAGACATCAAACCTAGCAATATAATTGTCATTCAAGATCCTACTTTGGGGGAAGCAGCCAAGATTTTAGACTTTGGTATTGCTAAATTAGTCCAGGCTAGTGCCAATCAAACTCAGTCATTCATGGGAACATTAGCATATTGTTCTCCAGAGCAGATGGAAGGCAAGGAATTAGACAATCGTTCTGATATTTATAGTTTGGGAGTAATGATGTATGAGATGCTAACCATGGATATGCCCCTACTTCCTCAAAACTCTTCTTTTGGCGGTTGGTATCAAGCACATCATAATTTTAAACCAGAACCATTTAGCGAAAGGCTCGGTTTACCTCGGGATCTACAAGACTTAGTATTTGGTTGTTTGGCAAAAGAAAGAGAAGATAGACCCCAAACTGTACGAGAAATCTTAGATACTCTACAATTATTTGATTCAACATCTCAGAATAACTCTGACCAACCCAATCAAAATGGCTCTAGTCCTCAAAAAGAGCAGCTAGATTTACCCTACGACACAACTGGTCATGGATTAAATTTTGAAAATAAAACCATCCATGCAGAATCTTCAACCACAGATATCTGTTTGCAAATTCCTTGGCCCGCAAACAAGCCCCTGCGTAAAATTGTTTTTCCTCGATTAATCGAAACTAATTTGGGAGATGTCCCCGTTCTTTCGGTTATGTTAGACCCGGAAGGGGTAGAAAATAGAATATCTAGCAAGCGTTACAACCAATTTTTGTATCTCAGCCATCCCCACCCTACTCTTCTATGGGCAACTATACTTTACAATGACGAATATGGTGCTAAGTGGCTTCCCTGTTATTTGGATCTTAAATCTAATAAAGGACAGCAAATTACCCGCGCCCTGGCTGAAGAAGGAAAATATCGTGTTTTGTTGTATGCTTTAAACGAACCTGGGCAGTGTCAACATATTTTAAATTCGGTTATAAGCGATCGCTATTGTAAAATGCTCGGCCAGTGGGCAAATATCAGTCAAGTCACTAAAAGCGTGGGGGATATCAAAATAGCAAAAAGTGTTTTGAGCCAAGAATTAGAAAAGCTGAAAGACAAAATTGTGACTAAAGTGAAAAAATCTAATTTGACTGATGTTAATGCAGGAAGATAAACAACGAGCAATTAATAACTAATAATGAGCAACGAGGAAAGAAGCTTTAAGGTAGGCGATCACATTAAAATTGTAGCTCTACCCGAATATATTAAAACAGCCGAACCCATGCCCATGCTCCGTTCTCCTAGTTTGCTAACCATAGGGGAGTTGGGTACGATTTTAGACCGTCGTCCTGGTGGTTACTACGGTATTCGTTTTACCCAGGGGGCTTTTTTGTTAGAAAGTCAGTATATAGAAGCGATCGATGATTAAAATTATAGATATAATCCAGATCTAAAAATTCCTCATGATGGAAGTATCCGAATTAAAGCGTACTATCGAAACTATATCTCTACACCTGAGTAAAGCTCAGGAATATCTTTGACCCGCCAGCCTTAATAGCCAAGATACAGGATTTAGAGCAAAGAGCAGCGCAACCAGAATTTTGGGACGACCAAAGCACTGCCCAGAAGGTTTTGCAAGAATTAAACGATTTTAAGTCCAATTTAGAACAGTATCAAACCTGGCAAAGTACTCTAGAAGATGCCAAAGCGATCGCCGAGTTACTAGAATTAGAATCAGATGAAGCTCTAGCTACAGAAGCTCAGACTAGTCTCCAGCAACTAGAAAAAGACCTCGAACTATGGGATTTACAACAACTCCTGTCTGGTACTTATGACACTAAAGGAGCGATTTTAACCATCAATGCTGGTGCGGGGGGTACGGATGCTCAAGACTGGGCAGAAATGCTCTTGCGGATGTACACTCGCTGGAGTGAAAAAGAAGGTTATAAAGTCCGTTTAGCAGAATCTTCGGCGGGAGATGAAGCAGGAATTAAATCCGCTACTCTAGAAATAGAAGGGCGTTATGCCTATGGTTATTTAAAAGGGGAAAAAGGTACTCATCGTTTAGTTAGAATTTCTCCCTTTAATGCTAATGGTAAACGGCAAACTAGCTTTGCGGGAGTGGAAATTATGCCCAACTTGGGGGATGAAGAATTAAACTTAGAAATTCCCGACAAAGATTTGGAAATCAAAACCTCTAGATCTGGCGGTGCGGGGGGACAAAATGTCAACAAGGTGGAAACTGCGGTACAAATTGTCCATTTACCCACTAAAATAGCCGTACGCTGCACGGAAGAGCGATCGCAATTACAAAATAAAGAAAGGGCAATGACTCTTCTAAAAGCTAAATTGTTGATTATCGCCGAAGAACAACGAGCCAAAGAAATTGCTGAAATTCGCGGTGATATGGTAGAAGCAGCCTGGGGAAATCAAATTCGCAATTATGTTTTTCATCCCTATCAAATGGTCAAAGATCTGCGGACAGAAGTGGAAACTACCGATGTTAATGGTGTAATGGATGGGGATCTTAATGCTTTTGTGGAAGCTTATTTACGCCAAGAAAATCAGTTGGTTTAATTTGGTTTAATTTGTTTCTATCTCGGATTTTTTGTGCTTGATGACTGCTTGGCGAAAACCAATCACTACCAAGATGTTAGAAAGAGTTAGAAAGATTTCCGCACTGCCATGCAGCCAATCTACATTAGCTAAGGATTTACCATAATGAACTTGAGCATAAATACCCGCGGGAATTGTGACTGCGACAAAAACCAACAGGACATAAAAGCCAATTAAAGCCAAACGAGGGGTTTTTCCCGAATGAGTCATAAACCACAAAAAACCCAAATAGGGAAACAATGAAATTGCAAACAAGTTTTCTTTATTCATGGAAAGTCGTTACTTAAATTTCCGATCGCTTTGAGTTACGCCAAATTCCCCAAGCAGCAATACATACGGTGAAGTTTCCTACCACAGTCATAGAGGCTTGAAGAATAACTAACCACTCTAGAGATTCGATATTATCAAAGAAGTGCCAAGTACAGGCACACATAGCACTAACTAGAGCAGGTAACATAGCGAATGATAAATTATACCAAGAGCGATCGCCTGTGACTTCTCCATATTGCCAAATATAATAAATGGCAGCAGCCCATTCTAATACGCTCGATACATGAACTATCCAGGTTGGAATTGATAATGCGTGCATTGTCTTTTCTTATTTTTCATTAATTAGACAATTTGGTTTCTAGCCATTCCACGACTTGTTTGCCCAAATTGACATTATTTAATCGATCTATTTCTCGAATGCCTGTAGGGCTAGTTACATTAACTTCAGTTAGATAGCCCCCAATGACATCAATACCCACAAAATAAAGATTATCTGCTTTTAACTGGGGTGCGACGATAGCACAAATTTCTTTTTCTCTCTCGGTAATATCTACCTTTTCAGCTTTTCCTCCCACTGCCATATTTCCTCGGAATTCATTACCACTAGGCACGCGGTTTACTGCACCAATGGGTTTACCATCAAGCATGATAATTCTTTTGTCTCCCTGTTTGGCAGCAGGTAAATATTCTTGAACCATCACGGGTTCGCGCCCTCTTTGAGTGCTAACCTCAATCATAGAATTAAAATTGCGATCGCCCTCTTCTAAAAAAAGAATTCCCTCTCCACCTTTACCCCCCAATGGTTTTAAGACGGCAGTTTTTTTCTCTCGAACAAATTTAGCAATCACTGCTTTATCTTGACTGACAATAGTTTCAGGAATCACAGAAGTAAACTGAAGAGCGTATACTTTTTCGTTAGCATTTCTCAATCCCTGAGGAGAATTGACTACTAAAGTTTTACTAGGATCGATTAAATCTAGGATATAGGTGGTGTAGAGGTAAGGCACAGTGACAGGAGGATCGGTACGCATAAATACTGCGTCCATTTCCTCCAAACAAGTAAGATTGCGATCGCCCACCCGATACCAATCTGATTCGACTGAATAATGCCCATCAATTAGTTTGACGGGCTTGAGGTTGAGGGGTTGCAAATATCCCCAAGCCTTTCCCTCTACAATACTTAGTTGATTAGATTCAGTTATCCAAACTTGATGACCTAACTGTTGTGCTGCTTCCATCATAGCAACACTGCTGTCGTGTCCTGGATCTAAAAGAGCTATCGGATCGATAATAAATGCGAGTTTCACGCTGTTGTCCTTAAATTAAATTCTTAATGCTTCTAACTTAATAAGGGTACAGCTTGATAAGTCCCCTCTACAACAGAGGCTCTAATTCTCCCGCACTATCCAAGTCATAAAGATCGTCGCATCCACCAATATGGCGATCGTCGATAAAGATTTGCGGTACGCTGGATCTACCATTGGCTCTTTTTTTCATTTGGGATCTAGCTGATTCGTCTCCATCAATACAGTATTCACTGTATTTCACTCCTTTTTTATCCAGCAAGCCTTTCGCTCGCATACAAAAAGGACAACGACTCCAGGTATATATCTCTACTTTTGCTGCCATAATCCTTCAAATGTTAAGTATCATTACGTCTTTACTATCTTAAACTGATTTGTTAATTAATTAGGGGATCTAAAATAGATTTCCTCTTTAATCACAAAGCACTCTAAATGTATTGCGATAACTAATAAATGCGATCGAGTAAATAGGAAACGGATATCTCAAGATTTTCATTGTCAACTATTAACTATTACTTTGTTAGTTTTCCCGATCTATTTGGGAACTCTTAAAGATAAGACTAAGGAAGTTCTCGTATTTCAGAGTCAATAAACCCTTGGTTGCTAAGTTTGCCAGAGAACGAGTGGTTGATACAACTACTAGCCTGAAAACACAGCTTCTTTAATAAGTTAACTTATATCGAACTTACATAAAATGGAATCAGCAAAAGTTGTTAATAAAATCCTGCTAAGTTACCTTGCTTTGGGTGCAACCTTTGGTATTGGAATACTAGTAAAAGATAATAATGTTCAAAAAGCTTTAATGGGGACAGGTGCAGCTGCATCTATGGCTTGTGTAGCTGGAACTCTAGTTAATAAGAGTAAAAAAAACTCTGACAACAACGACAATAATAATTTATTAGATAGTCAAGTCCCAGAACTTCGCAGTCAAGAAGCACAATTACAACAGTCTTGTGATGAGAAAGTTGCCAAAATACAAGCAATAGAAACTGATATAAATTCACTTCAAAACGAGCAAAATCAGTTAGTTACTTTGATTTCTGACCTAAGCGATCGCAAGGAACAGTTGGAAACTGAATCTCAAAATTGGCATCAACAAATTCAATCCAAACAACAAGAGTTAGACGCAATAAATAGTCAACTCACAGCAACTGAAAAGCAAAAAGAAGCACTAAATAGTGAAGTTCATACGCTGGAAAATTACAAACAAAATCTACACCAAGAAGTAGAACAGCTATCTTTCAAACAAGAACAATTAGAACAAGTTATATCACCTATTGAAGAAAGTATAACTAATTCTGACTTTGAAGTAACACCTCACTTCAACGATACAATTCAGCCAGAATCAGAAATAGAAGTCAAGCAGCTAGTTAATTCTTTAGATGAATCCGAATTAAAAGCATTTGATAGTGAATTAGAAACTGGTAAAAAATTTGATGAATCTGAAGAAAATTTAGAATCAGATGTCAATCCATTTATCAAAAATACTTCTGAAGAATTAAAAAATAGTAATAAAAATGATTCGGGTTCAGAGCTAGAATTAGTCGACAAGTTGATTGGCTCTTTTAGCGAATCAGAATTAGAATTATTCGATCTTGAAAAAGCTGAAGAACTCGAACATAAAGAAGAAATAGATAGTATTGTTAATACTATTGAAGAATCTCCTGCTGAAGAAGAATCTGAAGACTTGATGGGTGAATTTATCTCTGAAAGCGAACCCTCTCAAGAGTTTAGTCTAGAATCTCCTGCTGAAGAAGAGTCGGAAGACTTGATGATGGGATTTGCCGAGGAAAGCGAACCCTCTCAAGAGTTTAGTCTAGAATCTCCTGCTGAAGAAGAGTCGG
>NZ_JADWDC010000021.1:64212-67779 GCF_020640915.1 Waterburya agarophytonicola KI4
ATGGGATTTGCCGAGGAAAGCGAACCCTCTCAAGAGTTTAGTCTAGAATCTCCTGGTGCTACCGATGATGAGGAATTTTCTGATTTAATTAGAGAGATCGCTATGGTAGAAAAACTGGTTGATAATGGATCTTTATCAACTCAAGAATTACAAAGCATGGAAGAATCTTCTGTTTCTTTCTCAGAAGATTTTGCTGAAGTCTCAAATAATGAAAATCGATCGGAATTTGAGGAGAATATCTTCGAGTTGAATTCTGATGAAGCATTAGAATCTGTTGAGAAAAAAATTGATAGTTTGAATCAAATTTCTGACGAATCATTAGAAGAATTAAATGATTTGTTGAGTTCCGTACAAAAAGATGGGTTAGAAGAAGAAAGTGATGAATTAAATGAAATATATCAAGAAAACCAAATTAATAACTAGTTCTAGTTTAATTTGATTAAATCGATCAAAATACAAAAAAAGATTTAGAGTTATTCTAGGTCTTTTTTTTGCGATCACTTTGGCATTTTTTTCAATTACTCTCAATTTTTGACTTCACTTTTAAGGTGTTGTAATTCCCAGCTTAAGAATTGATAAACTAATTAAACGGAATAAATCTCCATAGCAACAATTCAGCACAATAAATATAGAAATGGGAAGCGAACAAATTACTTTACTCTCTAGTCGAGAAATCGAGAAAATGCGACGAGCAGGGGCTTTAGCCGCAGAATTGCTCGATTTTTTGACCCCAATGGTAAAACCTGGAGTAAGTACCCTAGAAATTAACGATGCAGCCGAAAAATGGACTCAAGAAAAAGGAGCAATTAGCGCACCTTTAGGATATGGTCCTAAAGATAATCCTTTTACTGGTTCTCTTTGTACTAGCGTCAATGAGGTGATTTGTCATGGCATTCCCAACGCTAAACAAATATTAAAAGATGGCGATATTATTAACATTGATGTCACTCCGATTGTAGATGGCTATCATGGTGATACTTCTAAAACTTTTTTTGTGGGAACTCCTTCGGCAAAAGCCAAAAAATTAGTAGAAGTCACGGAAGAATGTTTGCGCAGAGGTATTGCAGAAGTCAAACCAGGTGCAAGAATTAATGATATTGGTGCAGCAATTCAAGAATACGCCGAACAACAGGGTTTTTCTGTAGTTAGAGATTTTGTCGGTCATGGAGTCAGTCATATTTTTCATACTGCACCTCAAATTCCCCACTATTACGATCCCAGACAAAAAAAGAAAATGAAACCAGGAATGGTTTTTACGATTGAACCGATGATCAATGAAGGAACTTGGGAAGCGGTGATGTTAGATGATGGTTGGACAGCAATTACCAAGGATGGCAAACTTTCTGCTCAATTTGAACATACTGTCGCAGTTACTCCAGATGGGGTAGATATTTTGACTTTGCCTAAATAGGCTAATCTTTGCCAAATATTTTGAATTTTGGTGACGACTTATACAGTTTGACCGTTGCTTCTCAAAATACGAGAAGCAATTTTATTAGGGATGTTATTGGATTTTAAAAAGAAGAAATTTATAGTAAAGTTTGAATCGATTCAAACTATCCGATCGCAGTTCTTAATTGAGATAGACAAGAGAGAGATTTGCTTTTTTTCGGATTATTATTGCAGCTATCTACCACAACTTTTTTGATATCTATCAATGGCATTTCTTGCCAGCAAGATCTACAAAACCAATAATCTCTATGATGGCTTATATGATGAATTAATTTTCCAGAACAACAGGGACAGAAAGCATAAGTATTCATGATAACGTTCAACCTTAGTATATTATATTGACAAACTTGAAATGCTTTATTGTCAGTAATAGAAGCATTTATAAAAAACTAGTGTTAAAACTTAGCTAATTTAGCTGTTTAAAACTAATTAACAATCCCTAATCTTTTCGGTAACTAATAGAGTTCTTGAACTAGCTATTAAATATAAATTTATCTTTTAAAAAGTACTTGTTAATCGGTCAATAGTAATACTTTAATTTGTCGTGCGATTATATTCCTGAGTCAAACTTTACACGTACTTTATATTTTTATTATAGAACTTGAAAATCTATAATGTATAAAGTATTGTTAATAATTAGCTTTATGATTTGATTAAAAGATTACATACTCTTTTAATCGAATCAGAGCAAACAATACTTACTGAAGTGTTTGCAGTTTTTTAGATACGTATTGATATAGTGCTTGGTTATTTTGCTGTTGGAATAGTTTTGCAGCTTGTTGTAAATTTTCAACTGCTTGAGGTTTTTTACCTAAAGTCTGATATACCAAGCCTAAATTACCATAGGCTTCTGCATAATCGCTTTTTAAGTCAATTGCAGCTTGATGATCAACGATCGCCTGTTGATATTTTTGAACTTTGTTGTGGGCGATCGCTCGATTATAATAAGCTTCTGCATAATTTGGGTTGAGTTTAATTGCTTGGGAAAAATCAGCGATCGCCTCTTCATATTGCAGATCGGCTAAATAAGTCGTACCCCTGTTGTAATATGTAGGTGCATGACGAGCATTGCATTTAATTACTTGAGTGTAATCGGCGATCGCTTTAGAGTAGATTTTAGTTTTATGATAAACGTTAGCCCGATTGTAATAGGCTTCTAAATCTTGGGGATTAATCTCGATCGCCCGTTCGTAGTCGTCTAAGGCAGAAGCATACTGTTTAATTTTATTATAGGTATTGGCTCGATTGTAGTAAGCTTCTCCATCTTGAGGATTAAGACGAATCACTTGAGTATAGTCGGAAATTGCTTCTATATATAGCTCCAATTTGTTGCGAAGGATACCGCGATTATAATAAGCTTCTGCATAATCGGGTTGAATTGCAATTGCCCTGTCGTAATCGGCGATCGCCTGGAGATCTTGCTCTAATCTATCGTAGATAGTACCGCGATTGTAATAAGCTTTGGCATAATTAGGATAAAGGTCAATGGCAGCAGTATAGTCAGAAATTGCCTCGTGGTAGCTTCCTAGTTTCCCGCGAGCATAACCGCGAAACATATAAGCCAAAGTAGCATTGGGTTCGCGCTGTAAAATAGCATCTAAGTCGTTGATTCCAGCATTATAATTTTCTTGGCTGAAATAAAGTTCGCTCCTGCGATAATAAGCCTCGATATTATCAGGATCTTGTTCGATAATCTGATTCAATTCTACAAACATATTCTGATAATTTGGCGATCGCCGATTTTTGAGCTATCAATGGTATTTGAATAGCGTTTAACTATCCACATTTATTTTACAAATTATCTTTTCGCCAGTCTACTTGGATAGAGAATTGATTTCTTTGCCAAATATTATTAGTAACTAAATAAAAAATAAATCAAAGGTGCGATCGCGATCGCTGGTAAAAATGAACCAACGCGAATTTTAACTAGTTCTAATAAATTGCAGCCAATTGCCATAATCATCAAGCCACCAACCCCCGTAATTATTAATAAATAAGGACTATTTTCGGCATCGGGTACGCTAGTGCCTACTAACACAGAGGTAACCATTCACTTCCCCCCTAAAAATTGACACGGAAAACAACCTCACTCAAAATCAAAAAAGAGTGAGTGAA
>NZ_JADWDC010000116.1 GCF_020640915.1 Waterburya agarophytonicola KI4
ATATTCTTAAGGACTTTGGGACAAAATATACAATTAATTTTGCCTAGGTACTTATGTATCCAGAGACAGTAAACCTAGAGGAAGGAGAAAGTGCGATCGCCATGCTATATCCTCTTATAAAAGTAATAAGTAAGTAAGTAGGGTGGGCATTTCAGTTAATAAAAATTAAATAGTAATAAGTAAATAGATGCCCACCAATCTGGAAAGATATTTCTTTGGTCAGATTTTGCCCAATTTAATTAATGTTTGCAACAATACATTTGCCCCCTGAATACATTGTTCTGGAGAGGTGTATTCGTTAGCGTCGTGGGAAACTCCCATTTTACTAGGAACAAAAATCATCCCCATATCAGTTATTTGTGCCATTTCTTGAGCATCGTGACTGGCACGACTGGGTAAGTACGTATAACTGAGACTGAGATTTTCACAGCTTAAGGCGATCGCTTTTTGGATATAAGGTTCAGCTAAGGCTGGTTCGTTATGCAGACAAGGGTTAAAGCGAATTTGAGTATTGGTAGTAACGGCAATTTCTTCTAGATGTATGCGTAGCTGTTTTAAAAGGCTATCTAGATGTAAGCTAGACAAATCTCGGATATCCAAGCTCATTTCTACCCAACCAGGAACAACATTGGCAGCATTGGGTAACACGGACATTTTACCTACTGTGGCTACCTGTTGACCAGGAGTGTTACCAATTTGATTGACGGCTAAAACTACCTGAGAAGCAGCTACCAAAGCGTCACAGCGCATCTGCATCGGTGTAGTACCTGCATGATTAGCACTGCCTTTGACCGTAATATTGAACCGTCGTTGCCCGACTATCCCTTCAATTACACCGATTTGTTTGCCCATAGATTCGAGTACGGGTCCTTGTTCGACGTGAAGTTCGACAAATGCAGCTATATCTTCAAGATTGCGACGAGCTTGAGGGATTTTATCCCAGTTACCACCAACTCTCTTGAGACAGGTTTGAATATCTGTACCATCAGGACGACGATAGTATTGGGGATCTCGGACTACTCTACCTGAAATTGCTTTAGAGCCTATCATACTGCCTTCTTCATCGGTAAAAACAATCACTTCTATCGATCGCTCTAACCTAATTTGGTTTTCTTGAAGGACTCGTACTACTTCCAATCCCGCCAAAACACCATAAGCACCATCATAATTTCCGCCACAGGGAACAGTGTCAATATGAGAACCCGTTGCTAAAGCTGACGCAACTGGATTTTTGCCAGGATATTTGCCAATAATATTTCCTGCTGCATCTATTTTTACCTCCATCTCAAGTTCTTTCATCCATTGTTGGACTAGGGTTCGAGCTTCTAGATCTTCGGTGCTATAGGCAATACGTTTTACTCCACTATTAGGTAATCGACCAATACTCGCCAAACTAGCGATACTTTTATTCAAGCGATCGCCATTTACTAAAAGGTTAGCAGTAGTTATTGATTTCATAGATTGAGCAGCAGGAGTTAAAAGTATACTGTATACAGTTGTTTTAATTTATCATAGTTGTTTTCAAGTAATTAGATCGCTACAGCACTTTTTGAAAACATATTAAAAAATAATTTTGTTAATTAACTATACAAATGTTGCTATTCTGACAGAAAGTTAATTAACAAAGTAAGATTTAGCTATTTAATAAATAGCATTTCTTGATACTTAGGTAGAGGCCAAAGTTCATCGGCTAATTCTCCTTCCAAAGCATCGGCACATTCTCTAATTTCATCCATCAGAGGACGAATAGTTTTGGCAAAATACTGCATATGGTCTTCAGTAGAGTCAAAATTTTCTTTCTCCAAAGCTGATTCCAAGCTGCTGGATAAATCAACGATCTTGTTAGTTAATTCTCCAGCCTTTTTAGCAATCTTGAGATTAAAATCTAGCCCTAACTCTTTGAAGCCAACCATAGCGGATGATAAATCTGTCACGTATTTTATCGCTGCTGGATAGATCATAGTTTTTGCCATGTCTACTACCAACTTGGCTTCTACCTCGATAGAGAGAATATATTGTTCGGCATACACTTCAAAACGACTTTCTAACTCCGTTGGAGAAAGAACCCCAGTTTTCTCAAATAACTCTTCAATAGATTTATCTTTCAAATATGGCAGGGCATCGGCAGTGGTAGGTAAATTTAGCAAACCTCGTTCTTCAACAGCCATTTTATGCCATTCTGCCGAATAGCCGTCCCCCCCAAAGACAACCGCGCCGTGGTCGTCCATGATTTCTTTAATAACGTTACAAACAGCAGTCTCAAGTTCATTCCCTGCCGATAACTCAGCCTCTAGTTTATTAGAGATCCAATCCAAAGAATCTGCCAAAATAGTATTCATGGCAATTAAAGGGCCTGCTACAGACTGGTTAGAACCTACTGCCCTAAATTCAAAACGATTACCAGTAAAGGCAAAGGGAGAAGTTCGATTGCGATCGCCAGAATCTTTGATAAATGATGGTAGGGTTGGCACGCCAAAATCCATGATACCATTGGGTTTACACCCTGAAAGTTCTCCTTTTTGAATCTGCTCGAATACATCTTCCAGTTGAGTGCCAAGATAAACCGAAATGATGGCGGGAGGGGCTTCATTTGCTCCTAGTCGGTGGTCATTACTAGCCGTAGCTACTACGGCCCGCAGTAAGGGGCCAAATTTGTGTACTCCCCGAATTACCGCAGCACAGAAGGTGAGAAACTGAATATTCTTATGAGGCTCATCCCCTGGATCGAGTAAATTACCTTGAGTAGAGTTACTGACTGACCAATTGACGTGCTTACCCGAACCATTGATGCCTGCAAAAGGCTTTTCGTGTAGCAAGCAGACAAAACCGTGTTTTTTAGCAGTGTTGCGTAAAATAGTCATGGTCAACTGCTGGTGATCCGCAGCAGCATCCGCTGATTCAAAATAGGGCGCAAGCTCAAATTGACCAGGGGCGACTTCATTGTGTCTGGTTTTTGCAGGGATACCCAAGCGGTACATTTTACGTTCTACTTCCTGCATGAAGACTTGAACCCTTTCTGGAATTGCCCCAAAGTAGTGGTCGTCAAATTGTTGACCTTTTGCAGGAGTTTTACCAAATAAAGTTCTGCCCGTTAAGAGCAGATCGGGACGACTATTAGCAAAAGTAGCATCGACTAAGAAGTATTCTTGCTCTGCACCACAGCTAGAACTTACAGGAGCAACATCGCTGTAGCCCAACTGTTTGAGGACTTTTCTGGCAGACTTGTCCATTGCTTCAATCGATCGCAACAAAGGAATTTTCTTATCGAGGGCTTCCCCCGTCCAAGACACAAAAACTGTGGGAATACATAAAGTTACCCCGTTGTCGGTCTCCATTACGTAGGCTGGAGAGGTGACATCCCAAGCAGTGTAGCCCCGCGCTTCAAAAGTCGAGCGAATACCACCGTTAGGGAAGGAAGATCCGTCTGGTTCGCCTTTAATTAGGGTTTTGCCTGAAAATTCTGAAATTACCGTACCATCACTTTGTACCGAGATAAAACCATCGTGTTTTTCGGCGGTGGCGTTAGTTAAGGGATAAAATACGTGGGCATAATAGAGCGCGCCCTTAGACATTGCCCAGTCCTTCATCGCCGCTGCCACAATATCGGCTACGGAAGGATCTAATTTGGCATCGGATCTAATTGTACTTTTGAGGGATTTGTAAACCGCTTTTGGCAGACAAGCCTGCATCTTGTTCAAGCTAAAGACATCAGTTGCCCACATACTTTCTAGGGTTTCAGCAGGCTTAACCGAGATCGGATCTCTTCCCGTAATTTGATAGATAGCCTGAGTTCTTGGCTCATATCCCATGACGTTCATCCCTTCCTAGATATTTCATTAAATGAACTTTAAAGGATTGTCAAAGACTAAAATGTATAATTTCATACTTTGCCATATTTATTTTTATATAAGTTTTATTAATTTATATCGTAACTAATATATATTTTACAAATCATTAGTTTGTAAGTCATATGAAGAAAGAAAGGACAAAGAAAGAAGGGATATAGGTTCGCGTCACAACTTTTGTAATGTAAGAAGCTAATCCTTATAGGGCTTTCTCTTTTTGCACCTCTATATATAATCAAAAGACTATGGCACACGGATTTTAATAGGTTTCAATCTATGTAAAACAACATCAACAGAATTCAAACTACTATATTAGGAGTATCTAACTTATGGTTGCAATCACAAATACCAATCAAACCAGTAATACAGCTGGACTAACTGTGCAAACTGTCGAAATTGCCCCCGAAACCACTGCCATTCGTTGTCTAGATTGGGATCGCGATCGCTTTGATATTGAGTTTGGCTTACAAAACGGCACAACCTACAATTCGTTTATTATTCAGGGTGAAAAACTAGCTTTAGTCGATACTTCTCACGCAAAATTTCGCCAGCTTTATCTGGAGTTATTGACAGGCTTAATCGATCCAACTCAACTAGATTATCTAATTGTTAGCCATACCGAACCCGATCATAGTGGTTTAGTTAAAGACATCTTGGCATTAGCACCCCAAATTACAGTAGTTGGGGCAAAGGTGGCGATTAAGTTCTTAACCGACATGGTGCATCAACCCTTGGAACACATAATTGTCAAAAATGGCGATCGCCTGGATTTAGGAAACGGACATGAATTAGAATTTGTCTCTGCTCCCAATTTACACTGGCCCGACACCATTTTTACCTACGATTATAAAACCCAAATTCTTTATACTTGCGATGCTTTTGGGATGCACTATTGCGATGAACCTACCTTTGACGAATTGGGTAATGCAGGCTAGTTTAACTCCCTTAGGACTAGCGATCGCGGTAGCTAAAGATCGGGCAATTGAATCTTTCTTACAAACTGGCGATCGCTTTGTCTTAAATGTCTTAGAAGAAGGAAATTATCAGCATCTAATTAGACATTTTCTCAAACGTTTTCCCCCTGGTGCAGATAGATTTGAAGGCATCAAAACCGTACCTGCTAGTAATGGTTCGCCAATTATTGCAGATTCCTTGGCTTATATTGAATGCGAAGTTAGCAGTCGCTTAGAGTGTAGCGATCATTGGATTGTTTATAGCGATGTGCAAGCAGGCAGAGTAGCCAAGCTAGATGTTTTAACCGCCGTTCACCATCGCAAGGTTGGAAATCATTATTAAGTAATATCCCTCTTTTGTCACTCTCCGCGATTTCCTAATAATAGAAAATTTTCAAGAGTAACTATATCAATTCATTGAGATGTTTGTAAGCGAATTTTGCTTTTTGCGATCGCAAAATTAATTGATACTAAGAAATAATGAAGTAATCGCTTATCAGACAAGGGTTGCAGAATCTAGAAATGACAATTGTTTTCGGAGAGTGACAAAAGAGGGATATAGCAATTCTCATTCCTATGAGGTACAGTAGCAGCAGTGACAAAACCAATTACGAATATCATTTTTTGTTACTGTTAACATTGCATCTGTTATGGAGTTAATTAAATCCTTGTAAGTTCTTGCTTTCAATTTTCTCAAAATTGCCTTTACTTTTGACCAAAAATTTTCGATTGGCGAAAATTCTGGAGAGTAGGGAGATAAATAAATTAGTTTTGCCCCTACTGATTCAATTAATTTTCTAATTTCTTCTCCCAAATGAATCTTAGCATTGTCCATTACAACACAAGCATTTTTCCAGAGTTTGGGTACTACCTTGTTGGCAATAAAAGCTTCAAATGTCACTCCTAGGGCTTACGCATCGTACAAAATTACTATATTTTGACAACGAAAATAGGTGATTGTAGCCTTATTTCAAACATCTTTTAAAAGGTGGCGATCGCCTAAAAGTGAAAAAACCAAAATTATAGATACCCAAAACCAATACCGCAGATTTAAATTTTTCTGTCAATGCGTAAGTCCTAACTCCATTAACTGCACCATAAATATTGCTGGATGCAACAACTTCATTCAAGGATA
>NZ_JADWDC010000117.1 GCF_020640915.1 Waterburya agarophytonicola KI4
TTTGATGTTCAATATTTCCTCTCAACGAAACTGAAAACCCGCAACCAGTTGTGAGAAAGGTTAATAGCTTTCCGCTGCTTTTTGGCAAATAAAGCTAGTCTTGTCTTAAGTTCAACCAACTCAGCTTCTGCGGTCGTCAACTCTAGAAAATCACTGGCATCACCGACAGCCCAGCCAGAAGCTTCTAATCTTTTCTGTTTTTCAGTGTCCATAACCATCCTCGATACTAAATCGCGTCATACTGCTTTAGCCTTTTTTGACATCGTTTGATAACTGCGTCTGGGGTTTTATTCGTCTTCTTAGCAAACACATCTACAACAACAATGGCATCCTCATCAAGACGATAAATAATCCGCCATGTTTGACTTTCATCATTGATTCTTAACTCATGACATCTCTTGCTAATGCTAGGCATCGGGCGAGATTGAGGCATAGATAACGATTCACCCTTTTGAACATAGTATGTCATATTTGACATAATCGCAATTGTACAATCTATCTTTTTATTGAGTTGTGAGAGAAAACTGCTCGAAAGAGAGTTTGAGTAATCTTGAAACCACGACATCTTTTTGATGGTTAGGGATGAAAGGGCGATCGCTTTCATAATCAAGAATCAAGAGTTACAATAGATATGTAAGGTACAATAGATTAACAAGGTTAATGGCGATCGCCAGAATCGAAGAATTTATTAGCAAAATAGAGGAAGCAAATAGTGACAAGTATCAACAGCTATGCGCGATCGAGCTTGACTATTTGCGTTCTTGTTTGGGCATTAAGCCAGTATTTAACAGTGAGGGTTATCCCATAGCAGTTCAAGGTGGTAGCGTTTCGGGCTTAAAGAAACAAGTCAGTCTTTATCGCAATGCCATTCGAGATGTGGAATTAAACGATCGCAATTCCGATTCAACAGTCAAAAATGGTCAACGAGTCAGAATACATAAAGCCTTGAGGTTTTTAAATCTCCAAGATTACGAAAAAGATGAGGTCAAGCAACAGCGTTTGGCTAGGGATAGAAAAGATAAATCAGACCGACCCAGTTTCAATGCGATCGCGGTAATTAAAAAAGCCGAATCATTACTGACTGCTAAAAGCTATGTTGCTAGACTAGCGGGTCTATATGTCTTAACAGGCAGAAGACACGGCGAGTTAATGCAGACGGCACAATTTAACGGTACGGGATTAAGTTGTAATCTACTCCAGCGACGTAATGAAGATACTAGCTATCACGTCTTATTTAGCGGTCAGCAAAAGACAACCAAAAAAGGTCTAGTCAAAAAACAAGATATCTACGGCATGGTCAAACACTCTGATGTGCCATATAAAATCCCCCTACTATGCGAGAAAGAAAAAGCACAAAATGCGATCGCTTGGCTGCGGGAATATTATCCTTGCCCTTTAGACAAAAGGGCTAAGGGTAGTAAGGAACTAGGAGTCAAAACCAAGAAAGAATTTTCACTACTTTTACCTGATGTTACCCCCCATAAACTACGCAGTGCTTACTGTGCAATGGTGTGGAGTATTTATCGCCATTCAGGAACTAAAAACCCCACAGAAGACTTAGTAATCGATCTGATTACGGGTCACAGTTCCGACACCACCGAATCAGCACAGGCATATATGGATTACGAACTAGATGAATCTTCGGCAGCCTCATTAAGAGAATGGTTCAACAACAAACGTTTAATTCAAGTAGCCCCCGAATGGCTTTAACAATTATTAAAAGGAAAGAACAATGAAAAAATTAGGCACGAGAATTACAGACGAACATAAAGAGAAACTTATTGCTCTTTGCGATCTCGAAAACCTACATCAAGGGGAAATGATTGAAAAACTAATCGATTATTATCTCGACAATCCTGTTAAAGATACAGACTTAGAAGTAAAAAGCGAGTTCATAGACCAACTAGAACTTAATGAGTCAGAAACCAAAGAAGTACAAGATGCGGTGATTAATTCAGGTCAGGAGTTAAAAGCGATCGCTAAAGATGGTTTGATGTACAAAGCTAAATACCTCAATACAATACAAACAAGCCTCTGTGAAATTCCCAAAGAAGAATTACGCAGTTCCACAGCCAAAGGGGTAGCAGCCTACAAAATAGAGAAATGCGTCGAGGCAATTATCGAACACAATAATAATAGTCCTGAACCAAAAGATAGAGTGTGTCTCAGTAAAACTTTAGTCCAGAAACTTACGGGGAGCAATCCCAGAACAGTCGGTCAGTGGTTTGACGAGCATCATGGATTGATTAACGACCATAATGCCAAATATCAACTAACCCACAGTCACAATCGTCGCGGTGCAGGTTTCGATTACTTCCAACATCTGAATCTGGAATACTTAAAAGCTTAATTAGTAGTACCAAAGGTTATTTAGTCTTAGCTGTAAATTCCTGGTATAATAAAAGAAAAATATACCAGAAATGAACACATCGATTCACATACCAGCAGAATTAAGCGATCGTTTAAATACATATCTAAAGTTTCATCAAATGCCAAAAAACAAGCTGATCGTGAAGGCGATCGAGGAGTTTTTAGAGAGTCGGGAAAATGAAGATACCTGGCATCCAGATATCTTAAATTGGAAAGGCGTGTCAGAGGTTGAACTAGAGACAGATCGAGATTTTAGTTTGCCTTCACGCGAGGAGATATTTTGAAATATCTGCTAGATACTACGACAATCTCTGATTATTTGAGAGGAAACCAAAATATAATTAATCACTTTCGAGTGACATCTTTCAAAGTGATTTTTGTCAGTTCCATTACTAAATTTGAAATTGAATATGGAATGGCTAAAAACATCAAAGCGAGAAAGCTATTTAGTGAACAGTTGGAACTTTTGTATTCGCAGATAGGAACAATCTATTTTGATGATGACTGTGCAAAGGTAGCAGCAAAAATTAAAAACCAATTATTTGCTATGGGGACACCAGTTGCAACAGAAGATTTATTAATTGGAGCGATCGCACTAAATCATGGTCTTACCGTTGTGACAAGCAATACAAAGCACTTCTGGAAAATTCCTGACTTGAAAATAGTTGATTGGCAATAATAGCTAGAGCTATTATAGTTTTGGCAATACTATCGTTGAAAGTGAATCACGTCATAAGTTTTTTCTCAGACCTGAAAATAAAGCGATCTCTATTTTGTTATTGAAGAATTCATTTCTACTGAATGACTTGATATTCTTATTATTTATTAGACAAATAAAACTATTGTAAAATATAACTAAAATATGATAACAAAAGTGTTAAAAAGCATCTATAAAATAGCAATTTTATAATAGTAACTATCGATTTTATTGATTCAAAAATGTAAATTTTAAACAAATAAATTTATTGAAACTAACATAAACTAGAATAGACTTAAAGAGATTGACGGCATGATAGCGATCGCTCTTGACCATAATCAACGTAGCTTAAGAAACTAAAGCACGAGCTTTAAGTCTCAAATCGGGGTCAGAGTTAATATTTTGATTTTGCTTTTCCAGATTAAACTGCATGGCAAATTCTGCCACTTCTAACAAAGTTAAATCTACATTATGCCCTCGCTTCTGATACCATTTGAGCACTTCTGCCAAGTGCCAATTCAATGATTTAGCATCACTGTTAATCGAAAAAGGAAAAGTGTCAGTATGGGCATTCTTGAGCTTGAGAACGTTTTGTCGAGAACATTGCATGACAGTAGCAATTTCGGGAATGCTAACAACATCAGGAGAGATATAGTAAAGTTCGCAATCGGGTATGACACTTCTAACATCGTGGGTAGCACTTGTTATCGCCTCGACCGAATTCTCGGCAGTACGGATAAAATCCAACCCTAGATATCCGAGCTTACCGATACCGAGTAAAGCATCATCACATCCAGCTTCAAACAATCGATCCTCATAAATACTGGGGTCTGTTCTTGGGTCAGCTAATTTAAAATGTAGTACAAAATCATATTCATTCATAGTATTAAAGCTTTATCAATCGATACTTATACCCTTATTGATGCAACCGTCTACAATGCGACGTATTTGCTTGGCATGATTCTGGGGATTCTTTGGTGTAGACCAGATACTTTTAAGACAAAATTTTCCACATCTACATTCAGAATCGTTATAGGGACACTTCAATCTTCCCCAAGCGTGCGAACTAGAACCTGCCTCTTTTACCTCCCACCCATTTTCAACTGCGTAGTCGATCGCACTGTTAATCTCTTTATTCGGATGTTTTTTCACGTTTACATCTAATACATCTAAGATTATAGTCGTTTTAGGTTGTCATTGGACAACCTAAACAAATGTGAGATTCATTATAACGTTCCATTGACTAGAAAAAACTTCTCCATCAAAAACTGCTGTAGTCCTTGTTAAATATAGTTTTAAACCTGTCACAGATAACCTAGATATTGTTAATAACCAAGAAGAATTATCTGTGACAAAAAATTCTAGTCCATTCGACACCCTAGAAGCGATCACCTTAACCGAGCGGTGCGATTGTTGCCTGTTGAGATACAACAAAAATTGAGACAATGGGCGATGGAGAACCAAATCTCAACAGCATAATCAATACAGTTTAAATCTTTTTCCATATCTGGCAGGTTTAGAGATTCAGCTATTTTTAAATTATTGAAGTTATGTATCCTTTGAATTACTTGGCAATCTAATTTTCTGTTGAAGCTAATGCCATTACGAAGAATGGTATTTTTTGGTAGAGATTTGCCTAATGCAGAAACTTCATTTTCGAGTATTGCGTAACCCAAGCGAAGATAATCTATCTTGCCAGCATCAAGTAGATCTAGACAGTTACCTAATCGGATAAATGCACCTATTACAGACGGATTAGGCACTTTACTGCTGTTTTTAGCCCAGTCTAAAGCTCTTTCATAACTGCCTTCCCAAAAGTAGATTCCATGTCCTAGCCAATCGTATTCGTTTGCGCTTTGGGAAAGATGGTTGCCTTGTCTGATGACGCTATTAAATGTGGAGCGATCGCAACCATGAAAGCCGACAACTATTTGAGGCGATATATACACTTATTCAGATATTTCTTCAGATATTTCAAGCTCGATAATTTCCCCATGCTCGTCTAGAATTCCAGCTTGAATTAAAGTATGGGTTATATATTCCTTGGAAGTATTGGTTATAGCCTTACTGTCGGACTTAACAGATTCACCTCTAAGAACCGCTAGTCTCTGTTCTAGAGCTTCTTTTAGTTCCAACATAGCATTCCTCAACGTATCGTATATACACGATTATATCTTGGTTGAAAGGAATCACATCATAAGTTCTTTCTCGCACCTGAAAATAAAGCGATCGCCATTCTGTCATCAAAGAATTCATTTCTACTGAAAGTCTTGATGTTATTATTGTTTGTTAGGTAAATCAAACTGTTGTAAAATATAATCAAAGTATGAAGATTAAATTGTTGTATATATATCTATAAAACTAATATTTTATAATAGCAACTATCTATTTAGTTGGCATAAAAATATTAAAGTTGAGCGAACAATTTTATTGAAACTATTACTAACTCAAACCAAGAAGACTGATATATCTACTGTAGCCCTTGGGATGAAATTGACAGCAAAAACGCGATCACAAATGCAAAGCAAAATTTTATTTAGGGGTACAAGAGAAGTGAATGGGTACAATAGTTTCATATTCCTCTGTTGCTTGACTGAAAAAAGGCGATGAGGCGAAGCGATCGCTATTTCTGAATTAAAAGAAAAAATCTTAGTAAAGGGCTACACAAGGAGTAAAGGGCTACACAAGGAGTAACTACCCCGCACACCCGCGATATGCGAAGCGG
>NZ_JADWDC010000118.1 GCF_020640915.1 Waterburya agarophytonicola KI4
TAGATTAAGCCTTCCAGATAAATTCACTCAGTAGAGAAAACCCGCAACCAGTTCTGAGGCGATCGCCTTTTTCGAGAACCAGATACTAAACTGCCAGGAGTTATCGTACTTCTGTAGTTCGGCATTGGCTCGATTCCCTAGTGCCAGCTTGGGTAGTTGATAATCTCCACAGGGAACAGTCTCGTTTAACTTATCTTTAGCAATGCCTTTGATCGAACTGCGATCGAGAACAATGTCATATCCCCGATCTTCAGTCAGAGTTTGATTCGGCAGAAACGTTCCTTTAGCTAGAAAGCTAATGCCTGGTGTAGAATGACTTTTCTCTTTACTCCAGCCTGTCATCCACGCCATTCTAAACTGAAATGGTCGCTTATTTTTAGCACCAACTTCTCGTGCCAACTGGGGAGATATTTTACCGTGACAGTCTCCAGTAAAGAAATCGGCTGCTTCTTTTCTTTCATTAGGATCGTCACTTTGAGAATCAACTACCTTGAGACGTATGGGAGAATCATCTTTACTAGTGTCAAATATCGCTGCTCCTTCTAAACAGGAGCTTACCAGTAGTGAGCCGTAGCGACAGCAGTGGTCTGGTTGTGTTTTAAAGAATTGATGACGAATGTTATCAATCAGTTCCTTGTTGCCAAAGTAGACGCTTTTACCAGAACTAAAGATGACACCCCGTTTAATGTTGTCACCGAACTCAACTTTATCTAACTGATTCAAGTAAACTTTCGCAGCCTTTGCTGGGTCTTCAAACTGTAGCTGCTTACCGCGATTTTTATCGAGTTTAACAATAACCAGAGAAGACAAGTCATGTTCTTCTCCTAGCAGTTCTAATAAAGAATCGTTAATAGTTTCTGGCTCTGATAAATATTTTCCCGATTCAGCTAAGCTTAAATCGATTACGGGAATTTTTAGTCCTGGCTCAATAACCAAGTTGTTTTTATCCTTTTGATTGCTCATCTTTTTACTACTCCTGCGCCAATAGTATTTTCTTTCTCAAAAAAATAAATCCGACAGGATGACTTTTTAATTAGTCTTTTGAAATGAGCAAAAATAACCAATTAATTTACCTAAAGCTACTAGGTACTGGCAGTACAACTGCGCTGTATAATCTGCAAAACAAAAGTAAATAGAGAAAAACGGTCTATGAAGAATAAAGTAACTAACGTCGGTCGCGATCGCGCAATCGAGAAAAATCAACCGATTATGAAACGAAGAAAAGAAAAGATTAAAGTCCACCACAGTTTGATGGAATTTTACACGGATACAGGATTAATCGATGAATATAGAATTGAGGTAGATTATTCAAATGACAACGATAATCAAACCTATGGAGTCACTGAAGAAGAAATAGACGATCCTAAATTTTGGCTAGATCTTTAGCGTCGGGAACTATTTTGGCGATCGCCTCTTCGGTAATAAAAGTAGAGGTGGCAAAACCACTATTGAGATCTAAATAAGTAGCCAAACGATTTAATTTACCTATTACCAGTTGAACTAGATAGCTTGCTGCCTCTGCTGCCATGCGCTGATTAATGGAAAGGGTTTGAGTATTAAGCAGGGCAAGTTCGGCGCAAGAGACGGTATTGTCATCCAATTCCTCTGGTTTTGGCTTTAATAATTCGGGGTGTTGTAGACAGGGCGCGGGCAATTTAATACACCCCAACTCATGAAATTTGTAAACATCAATCTCCGTTGATAAATGAGAACCGATTAATACCTGCCCGCTATTTGAATGATTGCCGCAATCTAGCCACCAAAGTTCTGTGGCGACATCTCTAGTATGCCAAGATTGATATTGGGACAAAGCATGGGTAATTGACTGGCGAGCGAGCGCATTATCGACACAGCCAATGATAATTTTGAGCTTATGTTCTCTTTGATAGTAGTCTCTAGCAACTATTTGTGAATCGAACAAAGCTGGTAATGCATTAATCTCAACGCCCCAACTGAGGCTATATCTTAATGCCAAAGTTTGAGCTTTATTTAATCCGATTTCAGCATCGCAGAAGTTTTGACGTAGGACATTTTTTCGTTCTACGGCATCGGGATCGATAAATATTAAGGTTGTTGCTTTGCCTTGCTCGCTCAGAGTTCTGGCGATTCGACAAAGACTGGGGGCAAGCCAGCTACCAGTACCACCGCATCCGACTAGGTAAAATTCTACCTGTTTATATACGGGGAGTATGATGGACTTGGCGTGAAGAACAGAGTAGTCAAAAGACATATGAGTAAATATGATTGAACGAAGGCAGGAGGCAGAAGGCAGAGGGCAGAAGGATTCAATCGGAGGGGAATTCAAACCCGCCACCAATTTAATTAAAGCGGTAGAAAAAGATCCCAGTTGGGACATTGAGCCTGAGAAAATCGCTTCTAAACTAATCCCCGAAAGGGCAAAGCCAACTAAACCAAGAACTAGAATTAATAATTCTATTTATGACCTAAAACCCAAATCCTAAATGGTTTCCAGGTTTGTTCGATCTGTAAAATACACATTTATTTAATCTCAGATAATGCCAAATTGAGTATTTTACGATAACGTCATAGTAAATTTGTAAGCAGTGTTTTTTGAGACGATATATGACAGATCAAATTATTCTGGTTATGCTCTCGGAGGCGGGAGGAGTTGGTAAAACAACAATCGCTGTTAACGTAGCTTATGAATGGAGTTTACGAGGAAGATCGGTTACGATAATCGATCTTGATAACAATCACAGTTTAGATGCTTTTGTTGGGTTGAAACCAGAGCGAGATCCACGGCAAACGACAGCCAGAATCTTCGATCGCGATTTTGATGGTTCATGGCCATTGAAATCTATTTTTGGCTCTGAATTGATTTCAGTGTGCCAGGGATGTCGTGGACTAAAAGAAGTGGGAGAAAGCTTGGTTTTACGCAAAAGAAGAGAGTACGCTCTCGATAAAATACTAAAAGCTTATCCTCTTGACTGTGAATTAATCATTCTTGATTGTCGAGCAGGATTCGATCTTTTAACTGAAAATGCTTTGGCAGCCAGTACGGATATTTTGATTCCCGTTGATATGGGAGTAAAGGCAAGAACGGTATCTTCTCTCGTTAATATTATCTGGCAGGAGTTTGAGGAATTAGAGTTATCCCCATCGCCGAGAATGATGGGCTTAATTCCCAATCATTACAACAAAGATGCAGCTTTTCACGAAGATTTTATCGAAGCACTAACCAGAATATCTCAGCAGCTAGACATTAAGCTTTATCCACCACTGCGTACCTGGCAGTATCTTAATAATTCAGCTATTTTGGGTAAACCTTTGAAAATCATCAGATCGGGCGATCGCATGAATTCAATTTTTGCAGGTATAGTAGACGATTTAGAAAAAATTAAGGAGAACTAGTTTAATGGGTAGAAGACAATCTGTTGCCAATCTAATTGACGAGGATTTTGATTCGGCGATCGCTGCTAAAAAGCGACATGACGTAATTCAAGACTTGAAGCAGCAGCTCGACCAAACTCAAAAAGAAGTCGAGAAAAGAGAAGAACTATTGATTCAGTTACGTTCTCAACTAGAGCAGGGTAACGGTAAAGTATTAGTTTCAATTGAGAACATTACACCTAGCGATCAATGCCGTAAAACATTTACTGAAGCAGTAATTTTGAAAAGGGTTGAATCCCTAAAGCGAGAAGGACAGCTTGATTCGCTAATTTTAATTCCATCGACAGATAAAGCAGATTACTATCAGCTTGAAGATGGTGAAGTTACTTGGAGAGCAGCCAAATATTTAGTAGAAGCTGGAGATGAAAAATGGAAAAGATTGGAAGCAGTCATTTCCCCTTTAGTAGGTGACGAAAAAGAGATTCACCGTCGTACTCTACTACACCATCTTCACAGCGAAAGTTTGAATTCTCTAGATCGGGCTGAATCGCTTGTGCGAGAACTTAATTGGAATGTAGATTTAGATATTTATGAAGATGAAGTAGAAGAAGGACAATCAAGATCTCAGGCAGCGGTTGCCAAGCTCAAAAAAATCCTCAGAAATCTTGACTATCAGTTCCGTAAAAACGAAGCAGCAGATCGGACTTTGCAGTTAATTGAAAAAGCCACTAGAGAAGAACAGCAGAAAGCTTTAGAGAAACTAGAATTAAATTCTTTACAGATTGAAATAATTCTGATCTTACTTGATTTTCAAGTAGAACTACATTCATTTGTTGCTAACGATTTAGCAATGATTTCTCTGACGGAGGATCTAAAACAAGCTGTCCGTGAAAGAAACTTACCTTGCCACCAGGCAAAAGCACTGGGCAAACTTACCGCTAAGAAACTGGGTAAAGACGATGCTGCTGCTTTGGAAATAAGAACTAAAGCAGTCGAACGTGTTTTGAAAGAAGCTCTTAGCGTTAGAGATACCAGGAAATTTGTGACTGAGTTACTAGAAGAATACGGAACTAAGAAACCAAAAACTGAAACCAAGGAAAAAACTATCGATCGATATCAAGAAGTTAAACAGGGGCTGTCAAAACTTCCTGTTAAACAGTTAAAAGCCAATCATCTAAAATCTCTAAGAAAAGCAATGGAGAAGAAAATGCGTGAAATTGACTCTATCCTTGCAAAAGAGAAAGGTGCTACAAGCTAATATTATCAGGTTTTTGAGAGAATTAGACATTTCTATATTCTCAATTACGATGACGTTATAGTAATTGAGAATATACCGCATATTAAATTTCTTAAATGACTTTTCATTTAGCTTAATTTCATTTAGTGGATTTTGTTACGTATTCCACTGCTTCTTCTACGGTCAAGTTATCCCGAATAGGAATGAGATCGGAGGTTGGATAGCGAGAGCGATTAGAAATTCTGGCTCTTCGATTCTGGAGTTTTAGCTGCTGGATGATATTATCAAACTTTATCGATTTACCCTGAGTGTAATCTTGGTTAAATGTACTGCCGATAAACTTCCACCAGGTGGATTCTATAGTTGATAGGCTAGCGATTAGAGGACAAATATTTCCCCAGCAAACTCTACCGTCGTTCATCACGTTGGGTAGAGGTGCATGATGTATTAATAGCTGAGAATTAAATCTTATCTTTTTAACCGCCCAGACATAATAACTATCAGAGATTCCTACAAAGACCAAACTCGGTAAGGGTACGTATAATTGCTCTGACTGTACTTGTAGACGATAACGCTGTTGCGGAAAGAAGCAGACAACCCAATTACCGATAGTAGTACTACCATGACGAATAATGTTTTTAGGCAGCCATCCTGTATCGGTAGGCTCATTGTCAAAAGCACGACGTAAAATGTCTGAGGTTAGGCTTTTGTAGATATGTCTATTACCTTCTAAGTAATGAAGAATATAATTGCGATCGACAAATAGAAGTTCGGCATCCAAATGGTCTAGATTTCTTGGTGCTTTGGAAATAATTTCTCTAAGAGTATCTCCAGATATTATCGGCGAGTCGTGCATTGATTCCATATTTTTACAATGTATTGAAAATTAGTAGTTAAATCGCTTTCTAGCCAGTCAATAAGAGAACCCACAATATTTAAGATCCTCTGAGCTTTTAGATACTCTTTGTGAAGGTAGTTAACATTTTCCATTGACCAATCCAAGGTTGTTCCCGATCTATCCTGCGTCCAACCACCTTCTTCATCAAGCCAAATATTGTTAGTATTTTGGTCTAGTAAAGAACTCTTGCAAAAATATTTTGTGCTATGATTAAGGATTTTACTTTTCATTAA
>NZ_JADWDC010000119.1 GCF_020640915.1 Waterburya agarophytonicola KI4
CATATTTTGCGGCATTTTGGCGATCGCTATGTAATTAATTTTGCTTAGGTACTTACCAACCGCCAATCCAGAACCGATCGCACTGATGGTAAACAATACTGAAGAAGCGATCATTGCCTTAACACGACCATAACGGTCGGCAATTTTTCCTGCATAGAAAGCTCCTACTGCCGACCCCAACAAGGCTAGAGATACTGCCAGACCGACGAATACACTATTGGCATTAAAGCCTGAAGCCAAAGCTGCCACTGCACCATTAATTACTGCGGTATCAAAACCAAATAGAAAACCACCGAGAGCAGCAGCAGCAGCAATTAAGATTACGTATAACGTATTGGATTTACGCCGAGAAGAAATAGACATTGTATCTATTGAAATTAAATAAAAGTTGATAAACGAAAAAAGGGACAGGGTTTTTATAGGCAGGGAGCATCGCTTCGCTAGGGAGCGGGGAGCATGGGGGACTATATCGAACAAAACTCCCCCTCGTCTCTAACAGATCGTCGTCTTCGACGACTGGTGATGCAATTGCATCACGCAGCTAATAGCTGATAGCTAGGGCAAAGCCCTTTTATCTTCTTGAACCTCTGCGGAGTCGATCGACGATCACCGCTACAATAATGACTAATCCTTTGACGACTAATTGCCAGAAAAAAGACATATTTAAGAGGGTCAAGCCATTGTTGAGTACGGCAATAATTAAAGCACCAAAAAGAGTACCGACAATAGTACCAATACCGCCTGTAAAGCTAGTTCCACCGAGAATTACCGCTGCGATCGCATCTAGTTCGTAGCCCTGACCTAACATTCCAGTGGCACTATAAAGACGGCTAGAACTCATGACTCCTGCCAAACCTGAGAGTAAACCACTTACACCGTAAACAAATAGCAGGACGCGGTTGACTTTAATCCCTGTCAGCCTTGCTGCCCGTTCGCTACCACCGACAGCATATATTTGTACGCCCAAAACAGTTTGTCGCAGCACAAACCAACTCGCTGCTACCACCAGCAAGGCAATGATTACCAGCCAGGGAAGAGGACCAATATAGCTATTACCAATCCAGGCAAAATTGAGGTCGCGGTTAATTACCGTCGTGCCATTAGCAACCAAGAATGCAGCACCTCGCAAAGCCGTCAGCGTACCCAGGGTGACAATAAACGGTGGCACATTTAAAAAGGTAATCAGTGCGCCGTTGACTAAACCCAACAGTAATCCTGTCAGCAAAGCAACGGGGACTGCCAACCAACCTATAACTGGAACTAGGGATACTAATACTCCAACTACGGCAGAAACTGCCAAAACCGAGCCTACCGAAAGATCGATACCACCCGTGAGAATTACAAAGGTCATTCCCGTTGCCAGGACGATATTAATTGATGCCTGACGCAGAATATTAACTGCATTACCCGCACTTAGGAAGTTGGGACTAAGAATAGCAAATAAAATGCAGATTGCCACAAGAATCGGTAGAATACCTGCAACCTGAAGGAAATTATTTATCGAACGACGACCCTTAGTTGGTTTGGGTTGCCTCGCTTTATTATGTTTGACCGATTGACTCATGCTGCTACCTCCGTTGCTCCTGTTGCATAGTGCATAATATTTTCTTGGGTAATTTCCTTACCCACACTGTCGTCTAATTCCCCGACTAGCTCACCTTCTCGCATGACTAAAACGCGATCGCTCATGCCAATAATTTCTTGCAGTTCGCTAGAAACCATCAGAATTGCCACCCCCTCGGCTGCTAAATCGCTGATAATGCGGTAAATTTCGCTTTTTGCGCCGATATCTACGCCCCGCGTCGGCTCATCTAGCATCAAGACTATGGGTTTAATCGCCAGCCAACGAGCTAGCAGTAGTTTTTGCTGATTGCCACCAGATAGGTCTACGGCTCTAATTTCCAAGTTTGCCAGGCGAATGTTAAAGTTTTCTACCGCTTGCTGGGCAATACTATTTACCGAACTCCAATTGACAAAGCCACCCTTAGCATCCTGCTTTAGTCGATTGATACCGATATTTTTACGGGAACTCATTTCTAGAAACAGACCCTGATCCTTACGGTCTTCGGGAACGTAGCCAATACCCGCAGCGATTGCATCACCAGGAGAATTAATCTTGAGTTTTTTGCCCTTAAGCCAGACTTCACCACTTGCTTTGGAGTCAGCACCAAAAATCAGTCGAGATACTTCCGTGCGTCCCGCACCAACTAAACCTGCCAAACCCAAAATCTCTCCTGCATGAAGTTGAAAACTAGCGGGTCGTATTTTACCCCCATCGCTAATATTTTTGACTTCCAGCACCACTTCACCGGGATTTTTTCGGCGTTGGTGTTCGTAAAAGTCCTGCATCGAGCGACCGACCATCATCTGTACCAAACGTTGGGGGGAAATTTCCTCTCTTGTCAGGCTGCCGATGTATTGACCGTCTCGCAGCACGCTGATGCGATCGGCTAGAGCATAGATTTCTTCCATGCGATGGCTGATGTAGATAATGGCAATGCCATTATCACGCAGTCGGCGTATTACCTCAAATAAATGCTCGGTTTCGCGATCGCTCAGGGCTGCTGTTGGCTCATCCATCACCAAAATACGGCTGTTGTCCTTCAACGCCCGCGCAATTTCTACCTGCTGCTGTTCGGCGATCGCCAGACTGCCAACAATGGTATTGGCATTAAAAGTAGCTCCCAAACTGTCTAGAACTTTCTGTGCTGAACTTTGCATGGCTGGGCGGTCTAAAAATTGACCCCTGCTCAACTCGTTACCCATAAACATATTTTCGGTAACGGTTAAATTGGGGGCGACATTAAGTTCTTGATAGATTAAATTAATTCCCGCCTGACGCGCCGAGGCAGGATCGGTAATTTTAGTGGGAACTCCATTGATGCGAATCTCACCTTCATCGGCGACGTAAGCTCCAGCTAAAATCTTCATTAAGGTACTTTTTCCCGCACCATTCTCACCCATTAAAGCGTGAACTTCTCCTGGGTAAATCGTGAGAGCGACATTTTCCAATGCCGAGACACCATGAAATCGCTTGGTAATTCCCTGCATTTCTAACACGGGAGTAACGGTTGGTGTCTTAGAATTCCTTTCAATATCTGCTGTCATAAGTCAATCCTGCTAATAATAATTTTGAATATGTATTACTCGGAAAAAAGTAGGGGCGAACTTCCCTTTGCCCCTACCAACCTTCTGCTGTGTCAACGTTTTCTTCGGTAATTAGCTTGACTGGAATCAAAATATCTTTTGACTCAAGTTTTTGACCCTGCCTAACCTTATTTCCCACTCGAACCGCTGTTTGAGCCATTCCTCTAGGATCTTGGGTCGCTGTGGCAGCATAAATACTGTCTTGAGAGGCGATCGCTTCGATTGCTTCTGGCGCACCATCAACCCCAACGATAAAAAAGTCATCCCGTTTTGCTTGATTAGCAGCTAAGTCTGCTCCCACGCCACTAGGGTCATTAATCGCAAACACCGCATCTATATTAGGAAAGGTGGTCAACAGATCGGTCATTACTCTCAGTCCTCCATCTCTGCTGCCTTCAGCGTTCTGATTTTTTGAGAGAATTTTAATCTGGGGATATTTAGCTAACACATCTAAACAGCCATCCACTCGTTCAATTACCGAAGTTACTGGAGGTCCATTAATAATTACTACATTGCCTTTACCCTTCAGGCGATCGGCGATGTATTGACAACTTTTTTCCCCAGCCTGCACATTATTAGTCGTTACAGTGGCATCTACATCTGCATCTACCCCCGTATCTACCGCCACCACCACACTCCCTGCTGCTCTGGCATTATCGACGGCTGGTCTAATAGCTTTACTATCAGCAGCATTGAGAACAATTACGTCAGTATCTGAAGCAATAAAATTTTCGATTTGGTTAAATTGCTGATTTAAGTCATAGCCACTAGAAACTATAGTTACTCGAACATCATCACCGCCGATTTTCTTGGCTTCTTGTTCTGCACCTTCTGCCATGACGACGAAGAAGGGGTTACTCAGATCGCCAACGGTAACACCAACCGACTGTAATTTTGCATCTTTCTGGCTCTGCATACTTACGTTCGTAGCATCACCATTAGAAGAAGGATTTGTACAGCCGACAAGAGTACCACCAACTAATCCTAGTAGGCTAGCAGCGATTACGCTCCGCACTTGTCCTCGATTTACATTCATTTTTCTCCAATAATTAATTGAAATTTGATAAATTTCAGCAGTATTCAAATTTGCATCTAAGCTCGGCAGAAGCTCGATCTAATCTAAAGATCGAGCTGCTAAATGCTTTTATGTATTTACTGCTACTGAAATATAGATTAAGGAAAAGATGTGAGCAGAATATGAGGAAAAAAAGTTTTTCAAAGTCTGTTGAAGATATTGCTTGAATATAACTTTCTTCACCCAGCAAAATTACTCTTAAGTTACGAATTATCTTTGATGCCATAGCCGAAAATAAAATTCAGGGATCGCTTTTTTATTGTTTCTTTACATAATATTGGCAACAAAAAGTATAAATGCCTATAATCGATTTTGGTTCTTTTAGATAAGAAATGATTGTGTCGCTCGGATCTGGTATTACAAAAGACATTTTGAAACACGCAACAAAATGTGTAACCAAGTAGTTGCTGAGTTTTATGAAAGTTTAGATACGTACTTTGGCGTTCGCGAAAAACATTGAAAAATCAAAGCCTTATACCGTAAGAGTTACAGATCGATGTGGCACTATTTTACACGTATCTCGGTGTGTGATTCGTTTCTGCCCAAGTCAAACCAAATTAGGTTTGGAATAAAGCAGAGTCAAGGGTTTATTCCTTGATAACTCAATTTTTGTGTGGTGAGTCCAGTTTGGGCAATTCCAACTCTCCTGATGCTGGAGTAACAGCATATCCCTCATGGGGGAGACTGACTCTCAATCCTATGAAGCAGGGATAAAAGGCGGTAACTCTAAACCTGTCTAGAGAACCCCGTCAAGCAAAGTTGAATATGGCTAACGAAAGTAAACTCATGGTTGAACCATCATCAACGTGAACAAGCTCAAACAGGTTAATGGGCTTGCCCAAAAGGGAAAGGATATAAGAGGCAAGCGGTTGCCGAGCCGACTTGATAAGCATCCTCAATAAACAGGCGTGGAAAGTGAGAGCCTAAGTTCGACGGAAAACGGAAATTGGGAACGAAGTAACCCTCACAAGCACTCTCTGAGTCATCAGATATCAGAGTAGGCAGTCAGCTAGATGTCTCGTGAGGGAAGGATTGTCTCAGAAGCCAACGGTTAGAGGAAAGCTCAAACATATGCAGACGGAGACACAGCAATCTGGAAGATAAAGTTGTCAGTAGCAATGAACAAGTCATGAGCGAGTTAACGACTACGTATGAATGGAGAGACATCCCCTGGCAGAAGCTAGAGAGGAAGGTTTTCAAGTTGCAAAAGCAAATTTATCGAGCCTCAAGTTTAGGCAAACGAAGCAAAGTTCGACGACTTCAACGACTCCTAATTAAATCCTGGGCAGCTAGAACTCTAGCAACACGAAAGGTTAGCCAAGATAACCAAGGCAGTGCGACCTGAAAAGGTCAACTAAATTGAGACTCCGTAGTCTCTCTGGAATTTC
>NZ_JADWDC010000022.1 GCF_020640915.1 Waterburya agarophytonicola KI4
TTATCATTAGCTATGATTCATATTTGGATTAATAAATTATTAGTGGGATAGGTTCGAGGAGTAAAAGGCAAACCACCACCACCACACACAGCCGTTCTAGTAGCATAAATACCAGTAGGGATTGGAGCTTCAGCAATCCAACGTACAGGAACATTAGCTAGGGCTGGGATTGAGGTAAGACTAGTAGGACATACCCAACTGAGGGCATATCGCAAAAATACCCTAGAGTTGCCTGATAAAGACGATCAAGCTGATGCCTTGGCACTAGCTTGTTACGGTTTCGATCACTTAAATAGCGATCGCAAATTTGTCCAAATCAGAGAACCAATAGTAGTTAAAATTCGCGAACTCGTTCTAAGACTAGCCCACTTGAACCGTTGCCAGTCCCCGATAGTCAATCGCTTAAGACAGGATCTAGCTTGGCAATTTCCCGAAATGGCTAAAGTTAGATTTACGCAAAACAGTTTAGCTTTACGTTGGCTTGGGGGTTCAACGGAGTCTAAAAAGTACGAAAAGCTGCTTTTAAACTCCGTTGGCTTGGGTATCTCTTCTACGGTAGTTTACCACGCCGAAAGGTTGATTCATCTCCATCAAGAAGAAATTGAGATTGAAGATAAATTAACCTTTTTGATGACTGATTCTAGGTTTGATGTTTACCGCCAAGTATTCGATCGCTTTGGTTTTGGCGATCGCATACAGGGGATGATATTAAGCCAGATTTACCCACTAGAAAACTATCTAACCGATGAAGGTAAACCATTAACCATTTATCGCAGGGGTAGAAACTCAGGCAACATTACCAAGCGTTATCTATCCCGCAGAAGGTTCGAGAAAGCTTTAGGTATTGCCCCCACGGGCGACAGTTCAGGGGATAAAGAGAGCAAAAAGATAATTGGCGGATCTGACTTATGCAGGATTGCTTTATGGCAGTGGATCTTTGTCAGAATAGAAGTTAAGCGTAATCGACCAAAAAATGAAATCGGTCAATCTTTGGGGGAAATTTGCGATCGCGAAAAGGCAACGGGTAAACCTATCCGTTTGGTGCGTATGAGAATAGCAGCAAAAGCGGTTCGGCTTTTGTTCAAGGAATTAGTTAAGGCTAAAAACTCTTAACTATCCCCAAGGGGGTAGTATGTCTATTACCCCTATTTAATGACTAGAGGGAAGTAAGAATGCGTTGATTGTTTTTACAGATAAAATTAAATATAAATAAAATTATTAGGAATCCGACTAGAAACTATTGACAGTTACTATTTAAAAAAACAGCACTAGTTAAATCAACACGTCCAACTTCCAAAAGAGCGCGGTCGCGAATACGGCAAGAATCGCACAAACCACAGGGTATCTCCTCACCTTGATAACAAGACCAAGTATCTGCAATCGGTACGTTGAGCTTTAAAGCGCGACGTACTATATCGGCTTTAGAATCTTTTACCAGGGGAGCAATCAATTGAGGTGTATTTCCTTCAATTCCTGCTTTGGAAGAAAGATTGGCTAACTGCTGATAAGCTTGAAGATATTCGGGACGACAATCAGGATAACCAGAATAGTCTACAGCATTAATTCCCAGATATATGGCTTGGGCATTTTTAGCTTCAGCCAAAGATAAAGCGATCGCAATAAAAACTGTATTACGTCCTGGCACATAAGTAGAGGGAATAATGTCTGGTTCTATACCATCTTGGGGAATATCTATCGATTCATCCGTTAATGATGAGCCTCCCCACTGGGATAAACTGACATCAATCACAAAATGTTCTTGAATTCCCAATGCTTCTGCGATTTTTTTCGCAGCTTCTAGCTCTTTATAATGACGTTGACCGTAACGAAAAGAAAGAGCAATTACCTGATATCCTTCAGCAATCGCTATTGCAGCGGTAGTGGCCGAATCTAAGCCTCCTGAAAGTAATACTACTGCTTTGTTCATAACCAAATCTTGTATCTAAATTAAAGTTACATATTAAATGAATTGTCGCTCTCTTTTCAAATTAACCTCCTTTGCCCCTTAACCTTATTATCAGACCATTAATTATAATTTGTGCCAAAAATTTCATGTCTTTGATTCAGGGAGAAACCATTGTGGCGATCGCCACTGCTATTGTACCAAGCCAGGGTAGCGTGGGTATTGTCCGTATGTCAGGAATGAATGCAGTCAATATTGCCAAAGTTTTGTTTAAAACTCCTGGTTATCAAGATTGGTCGACTCATCGCATTCTCTACGGCTATATTCGCCATCCCCACACCAAACAAGTAGTAGACGAAGCATTATTACTGTTGATGTTGCAACCCCGCTCTTATACCCGCGAGGATGTGGTAGAGTTACACTGTCATGGAGGTATTATCGCCGTCCAAGAAGTTTTACAGCTATGTATTGCTAGTGGAGCGAGATTAGCCCAACCAGGAGAATTTACTCTGAGAGCTTTTCTCAATGGCAGAATAGATTTAACCCAAGCAGAAAGTGTCGCCGAATTAGTCAATGCTCAATCTAAAGCAGCTTCTCAAGTTGCCCTAGCAGGATTGCAAGGTAAACTCGGCAGTCCTATTCGCGATTTGCGAAGAATTTGCTTAGATATTTTAGCTGAGGTAGAAGCCAGAATTGATTTTGAAGATGATTTACCCCCTCTAAATGAAGCTGAAGTTAAGCAACAGTTAGAAGATGTGTTAGATCGAGTAACTACTATTCTTGCTACTGCCGAACAAGGAGAACTATTACGCAGTGGTTTAAAAGTTGCTATTGTTGGCTGTCCTAATGTAGGCAAATCTAGTTTGCTCAATGCTTGGAGCAAAAGCGATCGCGCTATTGTCACCGAACTTCCTGGCACTACCCGTGATGTCGTTGAATCTACTTTAGTGGTGGGGGGGATTCCTGTAAAAGTTCTCGATACGGCAGGAATTAGAGAAACTACCGATACCGTAGAAAAGATTGGTGTCGAACGATCGCGCCAAGCCGCCACCGCAGCAGATTTGGTTTTATTGACTATTGATGCCATAGCGGGTTGGACCCAAGCAACCCAAGAAATATACCAACAGGTCAAAGATCGACCTTTAATCTTGATAATCAACAAAACAGATTTGGCTTCTCCCCAAACAATTACTTATCCTGAAGAGATTTCCACCGTAGTTACTACTAGTGCTGCTAATAATCAAGGAATCGATCGCTTGGAAAGAGCCATTCTCAGTCTGGTATCCCAAGGTAAAATTACGGCTGCCGACTCGGAAATGGCAATCAATCAAAGACAAGCTTCCGCATTAACTAAAGCTCAAGTAGCTCTAGAACAAGTCCAACAAACCGTGGTTGATCGGCTGCCTTTAGATTTCTGGACAATCGATCTTAGGGGAGCAATACAAGCTCTAGGAGAGATTACGGGAGAAGAAGTCACCGAATCAGTCCTAGAAAGTATTTTTAGCCGTTTTTGTATCGGTAAGTAGCTGCTTGAATTTGGCGTATTAATCTATCTTCCTTTACCTAAAATTACTACTCTCAAAGTCTTGAAGGCGATGGTTAAATCCAACCAAAGAGAATAATTTTTGATATAAAACAGATCGTATGCCACTTTTTGATAAGCGTCTTCTACCGAAGCACCATAAGGATAGGATACTTGCGCCCAACCAGTGATCCCTGGCTTGACTAAATAGCGAAAATCATAATAGGGAATTTCCTCTCTTAGCTGAGTATCAAATTCAGGACGTTCGGGACGAGGACCAACCATACTCATTTCTCCTTTGAAAACATTCCAAAGTTGAGGTAGTTCGTCAATTCTGGTCAACCGAATAAAAGAACCCACAGTGGTGATGCGAGGATCTTTCTTCTTCGCCCACTGAACTCCTTTTGCTTCAGCATTTTGATTCATCGAACGGAACTTGTGTACTTTAAATGTTTTACCATTAAGTCCTGTTCTTACCTGAGAATAAAAGATTGGTCCTTTACTAGTCAGTTTTATCGCGATCGCCGTGGGAATAGTCAAAGGAAAAGTGGCAATTAGCAATACTGCTGCTGCCAAAATATCAAAAGCTTGTTTTAATTTAGCTTTAATTCGATTGTGTAAGATATTAAACCCAGAAGTGAAGGCGAACCAATCATCTTGAATATACGCGGGGGGGATTTTTTGCCAAAACTGTTCGCAAAAATCAGCCAAGCTATAAATATAAATACCTTTGAGTCTCATATCCATCAACTCGCGAACCATTTCTTTAGATAGTTGACCTTCTGCACCATCAATCAAAATTCCCGACCAATATTGCTTCTTCCAGACAGTATTTAAAGGTTTGACGCTGTTTAATACCAGAGAATTTCCACCACTATTACGTGCCATCTCAGGTCTATTATTTCTTTTTCCATAACGTTCGGAGAAAGAAACAAATTCTATAGCTTCGTTGTTGAGTTTGCGATGTTTGCTGCTAAAAGCCAGAACTTTATCATAGTCTCCCAAAACTAAAAATCGGCTAGTTTGATGGTTGGCTTTGAGCCAGCGATCAACCAGAGTTCTACTAGCGACAGCCCAAACAGAAAAAATAGCATCACTAATGATTAAAACTCCCCTACCGACGATTGGTTCGCTGCCCCACAATCCAGTGATATAAATAGCACAGGTGACTATGGTGACAGTTAAAACAATGCCTAAGATAGCTCTTTCGGATAACCTAACTCCCGAAACTTGTCGGTTTAATTTGTAGGTATCGGTTAGATAAAGTCCAAATAAGTACATTCCCACTAGAGCATACAATAGGGGATTTCCCCAATCTAGAGACTCAGATAAACGCCATTGAAGGGCTACATATATAGAGCCAAACAGACCGATGATATCTCCAATGATTAGCAACCAGATGATAATCATGCGAGAAGTTCGACTATATATCAGGAGGTTAGATAGAGGTTTCGAGGGACGTTCAGTGTGCAACATTAGTTGATAAAAATACGAAATTCGTAAGTTTTTGTAATTTAGACATAATTTTACATGACAACCAGTATTTTTACTTAAACAATCTTATTCATTTTACTTAATTTTAAAGAGATGCTTGCTATTAGTACTTGTTGTAATATTTCTTTTAACAAAAATAAGTAAAAATGCTGAGTAAAACATTTAAAACATTTATATAGTATCTTTATAGTATCTTTACATTTAGAGATAAGTAATATTAATCGACCTTGGTAAAATTGAGTAGCTAAAATTTAATTTTGAGTACTATATTTCTGAGAACTTTTTGTAGCTTGCAACACCTTATAGATGGGCAAAAATTTAAGCGATAAAAACCAATTTATATTAAAGCTTCTAGTCAATGATTTTTAGATTGCTATTTATTTTGAGTCCGCTCTTAATTAGCAGTTGCACTTCCAGCTTGCTAATTCAACCAGAAATTGTGACGGGAGGTATCAATAGTAACTCCACAGAAGAATACCCCACTTATAGTTCGGATGGTCGCTATCTAGCTTTTGCTTCAGATCGTCGTGGTCCTAGAGATATTTTTCTTTACGATTTACAAAACAGGAAGTTAATGTCGTTACCCAATCTAAATCGTCGTGACTCTAGTCAAGATCAACCCGCACTCAGTGAAAATGGACGTTATATTGCCTACGTTTCTACGGAAAGAGGAAAAACCGATATTTTTTTTTACGATCGCTCTACTCAAAGATCGGAGTTATTAACCGCCAATGTTAAAGGTTCTTGTGCTAATCCTACAATTAATGGAGATGGTAGCAAAGTAGCATTTCAAACTAGTGAGTTGGGAAAATGGAAAATCTCAATTGTTTCCCCCAATGTAGCCAATAATTAGGGCGACACAACTATATTTTTTCAAATTAACTACTTCCAATTGGGAACTATAAATAGAGATTAACCCCAGGGAGAAGCAATTAATTAAAAATTTTTCTTTAATTGATTGCTATGTATAATTGTGTTAAAAAAAAATCAAATTAAACTATTTTTGGCGACTTCAATCGCGATCGCTATTGCTCATCATTCACCAACCGTCTTGGCTAGTAAGATCCAGACGAAAACCAGCGATCGTTTTACCTCTATAACTTTGAACGGGAAGATTATTCAATCTGCCAATCTAATTGCTAAAAAAAGTGGCGGGCGCAGTGGAGGGGGATCTTTCAAAAGCAGACCATCTCGCTCTCAAAAAAGTTCTCCCAGCAGAAACTCTAATCAACGCAAGTCAAGCTCTCCCAGTCGTAGCTATGATCAAAGAGATTCTACTTATAGAGAACGCGATCGCACTTATCCCAGACATTCTAGCCCTACCTACTATCATCGAGGCACGACCCATAGTAGAGGAAGCTCTGGTTTTGGTAATTTTATTATCTCAATTTTTATCTTAGTTTTTTTGGGGGGGCTAATTTTTGTTCTCTTTCATGTCTTTCGTCAAATGTTTGGCTCGAATTCTGATTCTTCGAGCAAGGCGGAGAGAAAAATTGCCCAAGAAAGAGATAACGATCGCGTGACAGTATCTTTATTGCAAATCGTTTTGTCTTCTGAGGCTCAAAAGATTCAACAAGATTTATTGACATTGAGTACTAGGGTAGATACCAGTAGCGATGAGGGATTAATGGAGTTGATGCGAGAATCTGCCTTAATATTATTACGTAACGACCTTAATTGGACTCACGTTTTAGCCAATTCTCATTCTTTAGATATCAGTCAAGCAGAACAAGAATTCGATCGATTGTCTTTAATCCAAAGAAGTAAATTTAGTGGAGAAAGTTTCAGCAATATAGATGGAGTGATCGAAACCAGACAAGCTCGTAATCATGATGAGTCGGGTTTTCCTGCTTATGTTGTAGTCACTTTGCTCTTTGGTACGGCTGATGACAATGCCTTATTTGCTAAAATTCATAATTCAGAAACTCTCAAAGAAGTTTTACTTCAACTCTCTTCGATGCGAGAAGATTATCTAATGAAATTTGAATTGCTGTGGACTCCCCAAACAGTCGATCGATATTTAACTGATGAGGAGTTGTTGATAGAATATACCGATGCTATGCCTCTATAGGATTAACTTCTACTCCATCCTGAGAATTAGCCTTAGAGCCTGTAAACTCAGTACAGGTTACGTGACCTTCCTTACTGATACCGTCTTTTTTGATAACCTTTTCTACGGTAGCAAATAAAATTTTCAAATCTAGCCACAGACTCCAATTATCCACATAAGCAACATCCATCTTAAATCTATCGTCCCAACCTAGAGTATTACGTCCGTTGGTTTGAGCTAATCCAGTAATACCTGGTAAAACTTGATGACGGCGCATTTGCTCTGGGGTATATAGATCGAGATATTTGGGTAACAAAGGACGGGGTCCGACAAGACTCATATCTCCTTTGAGAACATTGAGTAATTGGGGCAATTCATCTAAGCTAGTTTTGCGAATTATTGAACCAAAGGGAGTCATGCGATCGCTATCGGGTAAGAAATTACCAGACTTGTCCCTTGCATCTGTCATAGTACGAAACTTGTAGAAAGTAAAAATTTTGCCGTCTTTACCAGGACGAAGTTGGGTAAAAAATATGGGGCTGCCTAAGTTTACTCGGATTAAAATTGCCAAAATTAAAATCAACGGGGAAAACAACAATAAAGCGATCGCAGCAGCCAGGCGATCGACAGTGCTTTTAATTAATCTACTCATAGTTTTAGTGAGATTTATTAGTTATTAAAATTTTATTCTTCAGTAGTATCCAACTCTAGTTTAATCCCTGAATTTGATTTCTTCATCGATCCAAAATAGTCTATATAGGCAAATTAATTGTAGGTTTTATATGGAGCTTTGTTGGAATTTATAAATAGTTCAGTGATGTTATGGGATGGCAAATAAAGTATATAATTACATCTTAAATTATGTTAAGAATATAAAAATGTATGATGAACTCTCGAAATAGCAGGGAAGCAACGGACTATTTAAAAGGCTTGGCTATTTTTTTTGTATATGTCGGTCACTTTCTCAATGTTTTTGCTCAGCTGAGGACGGGATACGGTAATGGATTTGTTTCCATCTTTTTTTTATTAAGTGGTTATGGCATTTATAAATCTTTGCAACGCCATGACAATCCAACTCATAATATTAGAAATTTTGTACTAAATTTTTTCCAAAAACGTCTCACCAGACTTTACCCTTTATTGTGGCTTAAGTTTATTCTTCTTGGTCTCCCTACTAGTATATTAGCCTTTTTTGCTTTGGATTTTATTAATCCACAGTCGCCCTGGTTTATTCCTGCAATCATTCAATGTTATCTTGTTGCGCCCTTATTATTCCTCTACTTTCGTAAGCTTAATATTAAAAAAAGTGTGCTAATAATAGTTACTACTTTTATTTTATTAAATGTTGCTTTATTGAGTTTGGGAGTCAATCCAGTTAAAACTCTTGCTTATAGAGGATTATTTTTCCAAAACATTTTCTTGTTTCTTTTAGGATTCATTCTGGCAAAAATTGATTCGTTTAAAGCCTTACCCAAGTATGCTCTGTTATTAAGCTTCTTAATCTATTTGTTTTGCATTAACGAAACATCTCCCCTATCAGTGCTTTCTTTTTCTGGCAAAAGTATCCTATTCTCTTTGCTATTTTCCTGCTCTACTTTCTTGGTGTGCTACGCATTTTTATCAAGAAGAATTAATTTACCTCTCAGCAATTTTTTCCAAACCAGTGGAAAATACTCTTATTCTATATATCTATTTCACGGTCTAAGTTTGACTGTTTTATCAGCAATTGGCATATTAAACAAAAGCTCGGAAGCCCTTTTAACAAATTCAATTATTGCCCTGTTTTGGTTTCCAATACTGCTCGGTTTTTGCTCTCTTTTAGAGATTATTATCGGGGAATTCATCTTTGGCAAGAGAGATATTAAAAATGTAAAAACAAAAACTTTAGAAACTATGGATTCGTTGAAAAATCCTTTCTAAAGCTAAATTTTAAATTATTGATGATACATCCTAGCTAAAGAAATCAATCTTAATTCCTTTTTCTAACCATATTTTTTTCCAAGGGGAAAGATCGAGGTTTAATTCACTTTCTAACATCAATACATCTTGCTTGCATAAATTAAAAATCTCACTAAATTCATCTCGACTTAGTTGAGATTTTTTTTGCTTCTTGCTAGTGAGAAGCTGCTTTACACCTAATTGCTTACCATAATCTACTATTTTATGTAGACCAGTATTGTGCAAAAGTTTTACTCCAGAATAGACTAATTTAGAAATACTATGGTTGACTGGAGCTTGACTGGCATTCGATCTTTTAGATAAGTCATAAGATACATTTTCCGCTTCTATTTCCAACTTATCTAATATTTCCAAAGCAAAATTATTGGGAGATTCTTTTAATTTTTCAAAAAAAACAACTTCAACATTGTTTGAACCAAAAACTTTAATCCATCTAGATAAGTGAAAATAATAACGAGCAGTATCTAGTAAAATTGGCTTGTCAGGCAATGCTGCTGCCAAACTAACCTCTGGTTCAATTCTGCCTCTTTGCTTCATATGAGAATAAAAAGATACGAGGCGAGATACTGGCTCTCTTAAAGTTACCAGAATTTTACATTCAGGATTGAAATCATAAATTCTTTGGGGTGCTGACTCTGAATTAAAATAACTTGGAGCTATTTCTCCCACTTTTTGGTTTTCTTGAATATCAGTAAAATGAGAATAATACCAATCTAAACCCTGATCATATTTCTTATCAAAAAAGAAAGTTTCTTTGACTTTGGTGGGCAATGCAACTCCCTCATAATTAATCAAATAATCATAAATCCAGGTAGTTCCAGTTTTAAAAGGGCCAACTGCAATAAAATCTAATTTTTTCGACATTATTTATTTGATAAATTTATCAATGAGTTAATTGAATCAATCTAATTAATTTACTACACTTTGATAAATATGTTCGTATTCCTTGACAATAGAATCTAAAGCAAATTTTTCTACTATTCTATTTCGGGCAGCTTGACTTTTTTCTGCTCTAGCATCTGGCTCTAAATTAATTATTTCTTTCCAACCTTGGGCTAAAGCATTCGGGTCTTTCGGGGGAACAGCCTTTCCTGTATCTCCCACAATCCAACCAGAATCGCCAATATCCGTAACCACACAAGGAATTCCACAAGCCATTGCTTCTCCAATCACTAAGGGGAATGCCTCGCCAAAAGCAGAAGAAGAAGTCAAAATATCTAAAGCTGGTGTAATTTGAGGAATATCTCGACGTTGCCCTAACAAATACACACTTTTACTAATATCCAACTCGGCGATTAAATCGGTTAAAGCCGAATTTTCACTATCTACATTAGTACCAATTAAAACAAACTTAGTATCAGGATATTCTGCCAACAATACTTTAGCCGCCTTTAATAGATTGGCATGGTCTTTCATCGGATGATATCGAGCCAAAGACCCAATCAAAAAAGTATCATCAGATATGCCCAATTCCTGACGGAACTTTTGTCTGATTTCAGCAGAAGGTTGAAATTTAGAAATGTCAAAACCATTAGGTACAACACAACTGTTTTCACGGTCATAACCTATTTTTTGGTGTTGACCTTGACTTTTTTCTGATACATAAGCCACCTTACTTACGTATTTAGAAGACCAACTACCAAAACGAATGATTCCTTGAGTTAGAGGTTTTTCTGAAGGTAAATCGTGAAGGGAATGATGAATACTCCACAAGACAGGAGTCTTTTTGCCACTAACGAAATTGAAAAACTGTGCTGCTAAATTTCCATGATACATCCAACCTTGAATCAGATCTGGTTCGGCTTGTTTAATTAAACCTACAACCTTTTTAACTGATGCTAAACTTGGCTTGCCTACCAACATTCCCGCACTATGAACGGGTATGCCTAATTGTTCGATTTGTTCTCCGAAAACCCCTTTGTCCATCAATGAAATAATTGTCGGTTCAAAAAGGTCTCGATCTATCTTAGACAAAAGATTATAGAGCATGACTTCCGCCCCACCCATGTTTAAACCAGTAGTCAAGTAAACTATTTTCATGATTTTTATGGTGCTAAATCTGGTGTAAATACATCTAATACTTAGTTACTATGTCTTGTTCTAGGGCGCGATCGATTCTACTTTGTTTGCTCAAAACTGCCATAAAAGCGATCGACGTCAAAATGAAAAAATTAGTAAAGACTGTATGACTAAATATGCCCCAAATCAAAGCATAAATTGTAAAAACAAGTGCATACTTTCGATGTTCTCCTTGGGCCTGCCATACAGAAGCCAAAATTAATAGAGGATAGATAAATATTCCCAAAAATCCATATTCAATCATTCGGTCGAGATAAATATTGTGAGATCTCGGTGCTTTATCCGAATCGGGTTTAATTCCTTCGTGTTCCCCGCTACCCAAGCCACTACCAAAGATAGGACTACTGGTGAACTTTTGCCAACCCAACTCCAATAATAGAATACGAGAATCTTCTTCCTCTTCTACTATTTCTTCACTTTCAGCAAAAGGATTGGCTATAACTCTAATCCTTTCAATCGTTCCTTCATTAAATATTTCTTCCCCATTAGGAGTTTTGATATAAGACAAATTATCAACTTGCGCCGAAACAATTGTAGCTGTCACCAAAATTGAAACTATTAATATTGGTAATTGGGCGACAGGAATAATTTTGACCGCCATAAATAGCAAGACAATTAGTAACCAACATGCGATACCACCACGAGAAAAAGTTGCAACATTACCTATCAAGACAAATAAAGCATAAATCAAACGATATTTTGGTTTAATTAAACCAATTGTGAAAATCAAGCCCATATTTAAACCACAGCTTGCCATATTCGGGTCAATATAAAAACCACCAGCTCTTCCTGGTACGTCTTGAACTTCTTGTAAAATTGTTGGTTTGAGAAATTGAGCTGTCAACAGAAAAACGTTGAAGAATGTGACTATTAAAACGCTAATTTTAGTAAATTGTTGAACTACAGAATGTTCTGAAAAAATAAGCAACATCAAACTGATAAAAATCATCGATCTAATCTGATCTTCCATAATCTGCTGAATAGGAGCAGAAGAACTAGGCATAGCTAATACTACAATGGATGTCATTGCCAGATAAATAGCAAACCAAACAAAAATAGACCGAGGCAAGTATGGTAATTTTTTGAAGATTGATGGATACAAAGGTACAGCCAAAAACAGAAATCCAATCACCCACAATAAAGGTATTCCTATACCATAAGCAGTCAAAACACCGTCTAGTTTGCTAAAAAAGACCAATATTGCCGCTACTGCCACAAAACATTGGTAATTAATCAGGAAGTTGGTTTTTTGTTTATTAGTGTGCCGAGTTAAACTACTCATTATCTTTAATTAATTATTAATAGTTATTTAATTTTATTTTTTATAATCTAATAAGGTTTCGAGGTATTGAGGAACAATCTGCTCGGTTGAAAATATTTTAGCTCTTTGTTGCAAAGTATCTCTAGATGTTGGTTTGTCTAAGACATTTAACATGGCTTCTGATAAAGATTTACTATCTTGAATGGGAACTAAATAACCATATTTTCCTCCTGCCAAAATTTCCTCTGGACCACTAGGACAGTTGGTCGATACTACCGAACAACCGCAAGCCATTGCTTCTATCAAAGCAGTAGGCAATCCTTCATAGCGAGAAGATAGCACGAATGCAGTTACCCGATTCATATAGCCATAGGGATTATCAGCAAATCCTGGCAAATCGATATCATCCTTAACCCCTAAAGTATTAGCCAATTCTTCTAATTCGCTTCTTAATTCTCCTTCACCTAAAATTATTAGTCGAGCAGCTTTTTGTTGTCTAACCAAAGCAAAGGCTCTAATCAAATTAACAAAATCTTTTTGAGCAGTTAATCTCCCAACAGCTAAAAAAACAGGTAGCTCTCCAAACTTTAACCAAGGATGGGAAACAGGAGTATTGGCTTTTGCGAGTAATTCCTCATTAATGACTGGATTGTATATGGTTTTGACGGAGCCTGGGGCAAAATTCAATTGATTTTCTAAGTCAGCACTAACTCCTTCGGAAACTCCTATAATGGCATCGGCACTGGGATAAAAACGCTCCATAAACCAAGGTGTTACCTTTGCCCTGAGGGAAGTGGCATCGGCTACAGACAAAGTGTTGTGTTCTACTACTGCCAATCTAGTTTTTGAACCCGCCAGCTTGTTAGCTAATAGAGCAATCACATTAGCATGACCGAGATGGGATAATAAAGCATCTGGTTGAGTATTTTTTAAATATTTAACCAATGGCAATATAGCAGTAGCAACCCGTGGAGACTGAAGATTAATAATATTGACTCCTTCTGGCACTTGCTCTAAAAAAGAACCTTCAGCTATACCTAATACTAAATCTAAGACTAGGTTTTTGTTGTCAACCATACCTTTAAGTAGGTTTACTGATACTCTTTCTGCACCCCCACCGTATAAATTGGGCAGAAAAAAAGCAATTCGTTGCTGAGACATTTTATTTTCCTCCCCTACCATGTTTTTCTAGGATTGCTTTCTGACTCAAATCAGTCCAACCTTGGATAATTTTCTCCAAACTAAATCTAGTGCCAACTTCAGGAGCAGACTTAGCAAAATGCTCTCTTTCTTCGGGGTTTGTAATTAAACGCTCGATCGCTTTAGTTAATGCAACTTCATCCTGATTGGGTATTAAGATACCATCAACCCCATCTCTGACAAGCTCTCTTGGTCCACTAGGACAATCTGTGGCAATTACTGGCAATCCACATAACATTGCTTCGCCATGAGCCATGGGAAATCCTTCAAAACGAGAAGACATCACAAAAAATTGAGCGCGTTCCATTAATAGGAAAGGATTTTTGACTCTTCCTGGTAATACTACCTGCTCTCCTAAATTTAATTCGGCTTTTAGTTCTTCTAATTCCCTGCGAAGTTCTCCTTCTCCCAGGATAATTAGCTGCCAGTCTGGATATCGGGGCGCGACTTTGGCAAAAGCCTTGAGCAAAATATCAAAACCTTTTTGATTGGTTAAACGCCCCATGCTCATAATCCATTTGCGATCGCTATGAACTCCTGTAGGAATTTCAATTTCGGAACTAGCATTTTTGGATACGAAAAAGGGATTATATACTACTTCTTTTTTACTTTTAGGCAACCAAGTAAAATAGTCTTCTACTCCTTGGGATACGCTAACTAGTTTGGTAGCAAAGGGATATACAAAACGTCTGAGAGTTTCCCAGAATTTACCGTAAGAGATTAAATTGGGGTCGCAATGTTCTGTAATCAAAACTGGATATTTAGTTTTAAGAGTAGCTAACACCGTCAAAATATTGGTTTCGGTTAAGTGTGCCATGACAATATCTGGTTCGCTTAACTTAATGGCTTTTCTGAGGGCAGACACTCGCTGGAGATTGCTTTTAATCGCATCGAGAGGATTCTTGGATACGCCCATAATTCCCAAGGCTATTCTCTTAACGCCTGGGGGAAGCTGATAAAAATCTGTATCTTTTTCAGTTCCAGTAATAACTGTGACTTGATGTCCTTGTAGCTGAAATCCTTCTGCTAGAGAAACAACAACTCTTTCTGCTCCACCACAAAATAGAGATGGGGTTACTAAGGTAATTTTCATCTTTTTGTTGGTTACTTATTTAGAGATTTTGCTGTTAGCCAGTGACTCAAATCTCGATTGATCAATTGGGCAAGTTTTTGGATATCGGTACTAAACTCTTCCATCATATCGGCTCGCAAATCCTCAGAGAGGGGTTCGCGGGCTGCAACCTTAGTATTGAAAGAACGGATTGTATCGAGAATACCCAGTTCTTTAATACCTAACATATCTCTAGCTTTGAGAGCCACGTTAGTTAATAAAGCAGGAGGTTTTGCTGTGAAATTACCAACTGCACCCATTTTGTGAGTTTTGTTTTCGTTAATTCTTACAAATTCAGTACGTTCGTCATTAGGTACGGCTAAAAATTCTAGAACTTCGTCATAGACATCTTTAGTTGATTTAACAAAGTCTTCAAACAGAATTATTTTGACCTGTTCGGCAGGGAAAATAGTTTGTAATCTTTCAACTTGCTCTCCCAGCTTTCCCATTTCGGCGTATTGTAAAAAGGCGGCTTCTCTGCATTGAGAAGGAATTTGCTTTCCTTGCTTTCGAGTTGCTTGTAATCTCCAAGCTTTCTCAAAACTTTTTTCACTTTCATCAGCAGTAAAAACTAGTTGAGAATGAAAAGAATAAATCATGTCTACGGGGTTGCGTAGCATGACAATTATCTTTGCTTGTGAATCGTATTCTTTAATTTTGTCTAAAGCTACAGTCGAACAAAGATAGAAAACAGAACCTTCTCCAATTGCTGTATGTTTTGCGGTACTTTCAGAAAATAAGCCAGAGTATTCCGACCAAGTTTTGGTTACGCGATATTGTTCAAAATCGAAAGTAAAGTAATGTGGTTCTTTGGGTTCGCTAATATAAATATTGGGATGATCTCTTAGATATTCACTCAAAGCAGTTGTGCCACATTTGGGCGCACCAGCAATAAAAAAATTGGGTTTATTCATAATTTGGAAGATCTCGGTAATAAAATTTGATTTTATCGATCGCTAAGGGCAATTTATCAAAGTAATAAGCTGATGGTGTTACTGAATGGCGATCGATCTAAAGTTCAGTAGCTACAGAAAAAGGCAATTGTTCGGATGGCTCAATTTTAACCCTTTAAAAACTTCGTGTAACTAGACCCCGACAAAGTCTCTAAAACCTCATCATAGTTAGCTATTTTATCGGAATATTTTCCTTGATTTATGCGCTTTAGTTCACTTTTAAAAGTTATAGAATCGCTGCTTACTTCTAGAAACTCAGCGACAGAACATAAGACTTGGTTATAATCTTCCTGCATTGATTCGTAGGTTATTTCTAGTACTGACAGAGGCATTATCTTGAGTAAAGAACTGAAAAGCTTGTTATTTCTCGTGCATCTATCTAAATCTTTGATGAGATAAGAAGTGTCAATAGTGACTTGTCTGGTTTTAGACTGTACTGTATTAGAGTGAGCTATGTGGTGTTGGTTTTTTGCTGCTCTAGAAATTATGACATCGAGATAATTTTGACGAATTAAATGAATAATTCGATAATTATCTAAAAGTAGTTTTAGCATTATTTCAGGATTTTCCTGAATCTGATTGTACATGATCTTGAAGCCGATAATATCAAAATTAGTATCAGATTTGTAGCTATCTAAAATATCTAAATACTTAAACGCAGTAAAAATAGATTTTTTATTTGCATTAGTTTTGTAATCGTAATATGTAGGAAATTGCTTATCTGTCCAATTTGGTCGATCAGCTCTCCAAATAAAGGGTTCTTCAAAGGATTTTATTTTAGGATGACTATCTAGAAGAGTTGCCAACCAAGTTGAGCCACTCCTAGGGGTTGTAATTACGCAGAACTTTGGTTTTTTCTTAGACATAATACTTGGTTGATACTTGAGTGAAATATTTATTAATAATACTAAGAAATGGGAGACAAATTTAATCAATTGGGTCAAATTTTATAGATTCAGGTTATTACCTAAAATCAATTAAACTTATTTTATTTCCATGGTGATAAGTCTAACTTAAAAGCCTCAGCCAGTTTTTGATTGTGGGGTCTAAAGTAATTTTCCAAACGTTTTAAAGATTCAGTTCCCGCAGGCTCGGGAGGAGTAGTGTTGAACTTAAAATAAAATGATTTTAATAATCCTCGAATCTGACTCGTACCTAACAATGGAGCAAGTTTGAGTAACAATTTATGAGTAAATCTATTTTTAATAGCTAAGGTTTGAGTTCTTTTTTCAAAGTAAAATTCTTGATAAAAATCAGCATCAATCCCTATATTTTGGGCGAGTTTAATTAGAGTAGCTTGAGGATTTGACACCATATCTTCAAACAAGATAATGTGAATCTTGGATAGAGGAAATCGTTCCGCCCAAGGAGCAATAAAATTGTAGTAGCAATTATTGGGTAATTGAGTATTTAACCATTCGTAGAAAAAATCATTTGGGGGATAGTTTAGTTTTTTGACTAATTCTCCCGTTTCATCCAACAATAAATCTGTCACTTGCTCAAAGGTAAGATTGCTATCCAAACGGGCTAAATTATTCTGAACAAAGCTAAAAGAGGAAAATACTCTTTTAGCAGGTTTGCGTAAGAGAAAAACAACATGGGGTTGAGTTTCACATTCTGCAAAAAAGTCTAAAGCAGTTTGTTGATAAATATAGTGAGGAGTTGCTTCCAAAACAATTTTGATATCTTCAGGACAGTTGGGGAAAAAAGCTTCGTATTTTTCGATGCCGTGCAGATTATAGTTAGCCTCTGGGCGCAACAAAGAACTATCGCGATCGATAAAGTAAAAAGTTTCTTTACAGGGTGCGCCATAAACTTCTGGATGGGCAGCAAGCCAATGAAATAGAGAACTACTTCCTGCTTTAGGTGCCCCAGCAATAATCAAATTTGGTAATTTCATATTTTTATTTATTGAGAAAATTTTTCTGGCTATTTATTTTTGGTTTTGGGACTACCAAAAGAATAAAGAGAAATGCCTAACTTTTTCTTGACAGAAATAGCCTTGATAATGTTAATCACAATCAAGCTAGTAGTGGTTGCTGTTGCTGCACCATTAATTCCCCATCGAGGAATTAGCACTGAATTTAAAATTATATTTAAAATTGCGCTCAAGCCTACAGCGATCGCCGTCTCATTTTGATGTCCCGTCATATTAAGCAGTAAACCAACTGCTCCTGTAAAAGAAGTAAAAATCGTACCTATAATTAGAATATTCATCGCTGTACGACCAGGAAGAAATTCCGAGCCAAAGATTAATAATACTTGATTACCCAAAAGCATTAACAGACCTCCCGTGACCAAAGAAAACAAGAACACACTTAACATACTTTTGCGAACTATTCTTTCTAGCTGCCGAATTTTACCTTCAGAATAAAGAGTGGCAATGTTGGGACCGAGAACACTGTTAGCTGCATGATGGATAAAAACAGTTAATCTAGTAATACCCAAAAGTACTGCATAAATTCCCACGGCTTCTACACCTTTGATCGAACCTAACATGATAATATCGATCCGGGAATTGAGTAGTTGTGATGCCCCCAGAAACATAAAAGGCAAACCATCAGCAATCCATTTTTTGGTGTTATATTTTGGTGTAACTTGACTTACTTCTGGAGGAAGAGATTGCAACAACCATCTAGTACCGATAATTAAAGTGACAATCGAAGCAAAAATCTTGATTCCTAATACCCAAAAAACATTAAAGCGATCGTTGAATAAGAAATAGGTGGCGACAGTTAAGGCAATAACAATAATTGGTGAAAATAAAGAGTCTGGCATTTGCCCCAAAACAATTTTACGCAGACCCTTCATTGCTCCTAATCGCAGATTGCGTAAAGACATGATAGGAACGGCGACCATTGATAAAGCGATCGCCAAAACTACAGTAGAATCTGAATCTCCCTTAAGATTCCAAGCTGCAATTATTGCTATTAAAGTAATAGTAATACCAGCACTCAACACCATCAAATTAGCCCAACGTAGAAATCCGCCGATTAGATCGTACTGAGCTTTGTTACGATATATGGCAATTTCTCGAACTATTAATTGATCGAGTCCCAGCGCTGCGGGAATACTTAATAAGTTTGCCCAGGTCGTAGCATAAGAGTAAGTTCCCAATCCAGATGTTCCCAAAAAACGAGCGAAGATAACGCTCATCACAAAAGCTAAGAAAGCAGAGGCAACTTTCAAGCCTAGAGATCCAGCCACACCTTTGATTAGTTGATTTTTAAGATGGTTAGTTTGTCCTTGGGATGCCCAAATTAGCTGGATTTTTTTGGTAATTGCTTTGAACATTGACAAAATTTGATAATTTAATTAGTTTTGAGTAGGCAATATTATATGTCGACAAAAGAGGTATGCAATGTGAATACTCTGACTAAAAAGCCTTTCTTGTCGTTTGTCAATACTTGACTATATCCTAGATAAGATTTACCGAGGCGATATGAGATAGTCAAAGTCTTAGCATATAAGTATCAGAGATAGACGACTTCATTAAAAAATTTGATTTCTCAAACGGTCAACCAGATTTTTGCGATCGCTGGTTGTAGAATCTTCTGTTATCTTTTTGTACTATACAGTTAATAGCCTACAATAAAAAAGCAATTTTAAATTAATTGTTAAAATAACAGTCGAGTTTTATTATTTAATATTTTTCAATTAAAAATCCATCTGAATAATTAGGAAAAATTCATTCAAATGGATTATTTTCTAAAATTTTATTTTTTGCTTAATTACTTTTTTTAAACATAGCCTGGCTTTTACCAGTCATGAGCTTTATAACATCATTACTATTTAAGGGCTGTTTTAAGTAATATCCTTGACCGTATTCACAAAGAATACCTTTTACTTTATTTAATTGAGGTATATTTTCAATTCCAGTTGCAGTAATTTCTAGGCCATAGTTTTCTATATCGATTATAATATCTTGCAGAACTTCCCAAGCCTGATGCTCTTGTTCGATTCGTGACATCAAGTGTCGGTCTATTTTGACGCGATCAAATTCTCGGTAAAGCAAATTTGGTTGAACGCGACCATATAAAGATGCAACTCTGCCAAAGTTATCAATTTGTAGTTGAATTCCCAATCTTTTTAACTGGGGCAAAACATTCATTGCTACTTGAGGACTTTCTCCCAATAGATATTCTGATATCTCTAAAGAAATTAATTTAGGATTGATTTCGTGTTTATCCAAGTTATAACTTAAATGCTTAACCAAACTATTTTGCAATATTCCTTGGCTAGGAATATTAATACTAATGCCAACATCTGATGCAAAACTAGAATTTTCTTGCCAAGATTTTAACTGCATACATACAGCTTCAACAATCCAACGTTCAATAGGAACAAGTAAACCTGATTCTTCAGCTGCGCCCATAAATTTTTGGGGCATAATTAAACCAAATTCTGGATGATTCCAGCGGAGTAAAGCTTCAAACTCTTTTATTTTACCAGTCTGAAGATTCATTACAGGTTGATAATAAAGGCTGAATTCTTGATTTTCTAATGCGTGTTTCAATCCTTCGTCTAGCTCTGTTGAGGTTAATCGGTTAGATGAGGTGGAATGGGGTAAGCTCAACTGAGAGGCAAAATCACCAAAATCACTTTCTGAAATAGCAGTTATAGGATTTAGATCGCAAGTTTGACTGATAATTTTCTCTAAGTTATCTTGAGCGAGTTCTATATTAATTTGTTGATATTTGGTTTTGTATCCTACTACTAATCGATCTAGTAGGAATACGATTAAATTGGTGTCGTTTTTCTGCGCTGCTTCGCACAAAATATCTATACTCAAGTCAAAGTTTTGCGGAACAATTCGGCTGGCATTTTTAACAACTAAAACCTTTTCGTGAGAAGTACTTTCATATTCTTCTCCTTCTACTAGTAACTCTTCATAAAGTTTTTCACCTGGTCGCAATCCCGTAAAGACGATCTCAATATCTTTACCAACTTCATATCCAGAAAGGTGAATTAAATCTTTAGCCAAGTCAACAATTTTGACTGGTTGACCCATATTGAGCATAAAGATTTGGCCTTGACTATTTTTATTGCTTAAAACAGAAGCCTGTAGCACTAACTGCACCGCTTCGGGAATAGTCATAAAGTAGCGAGTAATTTCGGGATGGGTGATGGTTACAGGACCACCTTTGGCTATTTGCTGTTTGAACGTAGGAACTACACTACCTCGACTGCCTAAAACATTACCAAAGCGTACCACAGCATACGGTCTACCGCTAATTTGAGCAGCTTTTAAGACTAACATTTCAGCAGTCCGCTTACTCGCTCCCATGACGTTGGTAGGGTTAACTGCCTTGTCAGTAGAAATCATGACAAAGTTGCCCACATTGTATTTGATGGCGAGATCTAAAAGATTTTTTGTCCCCATCACATTGTTGGTGATAGCCTCGGGGGGATTAAGCTCCATAAGAGGTACGTGCTTGTGAGCGGCTGCGTGAAATACGATATCTGGCTTATAGGTACGAAAAGCGTTTTCTACTCTATCTTTGATTCGGAGGTCGGCAATAAATGGAATCAACTCAGTTAACTCTTTGTCTGGTTGTTCTTGTTGTTTGAGTATTTGTAATACTTGATCTAGTTCTTGTCTAATGTTAAAGATAGAGTTTTCGCCATGTCCGAGCAAGATTATTTGAGAGGGACGACAACGGAAGATTTGACGACATAACTCGCTACCAATTGACCCTCCTGCACCAGTAATCAGAACTTTTTTACCTTCTAACAGCTTAAAAACGCCTTGGGCATCGGTTTGAATTGGTTCACGACGCAACAAATCTTCAATTTTGACTTCTCTAAGGGTATTGACTTTATTACTATTATCAAGAATTTCGTTGGTAGCTGGCAATGTATTAACAGCAACGCCAATTGCTTGACAGACATCAACAATTTCTCGAATCACCTTACCCGAAGTGGTAGGCATGGCAATTACTACTTGACGAATGTTCTGGGCAGCTACTATTTCAGGAATTTGGAAGCGGTTGCCAACTACAGGAAGTCCTTGAATATTTAAGCCTTTTTTCTGAGAGTTATCATCAACAAAGGCAATAGGATTGAATCCTAGTTTTGGGTTACGACGCATTTCTTGAAGGATAGATACTCCTGCATCTCCTGCTCCTACAATTAAAACGCGATCGCGTCGATAAAAGTTCTTATTTTGCTGTTTTTTTCTTTCGGCTGCTCTAATACTAAAGCGAACACCTCCAATTAATATGAAAGTGAGAATACCGTCTAAAAGAGTTAAGGAGCGAGGTACTAAAAATCTTTCTAACTCTGTTATGTATTCTAAGACGCTTAAGATCATAGTATTGGCTACAACCGCACCCGCAGTTAAAACTGCAATTTGGGTTAATTCATCAATACTCGCATATTTCCAATATCGTTTGTAGAATCCACCGAAGGTAAAGATTATTAATTTAACGCAAGAAAAGATAATAGTCGCAATAATCAAACCAGTGCGATATTGCCCTAAAATCATCAGATCGTCTAGTCGAAGAATGATACCCAACAAAGGTGTTATGGAAAAAATAAGCGCATCTAAAAGGAAAAAATGACGATTATTTAATCCCAGTAATTTTTTATCTAAACTCTTTAAGTTTTTATCTATCGTTGTTTTAAATTTCATCTTTTGTTCCTTTTAAACTTTAAAACTTTCAAACTTTATATTTATCTATAATCTGATTTTACGGTGTATTCCAAAATTGCTTTGTGATCTTGTCAAGTGACATTTGGTTATTAAACAAGCAAAAAGCTCAATTGAAATTATTAAGTAGAATTTGACAATTTTGAACATTCCTATTTACATAAGCTTTGAAGGATGTTGTAGGTAAATAAAAAAGTATATGTTTTAAGTCATAAATATCTCGATTGCTTAAATAAACTGTAACTTCATTGCATTATCAATCATAATATCTAATCTGCTTTTATAAGTATATACTCGTAAACTTCATCTTCTTTATTAAGAATTTTTCTTAATAAATCAAAGATTTATGATGATGAGATAAAGTAACAAAAGCTTTAAATATCCTTGATTTTAGGTACTTTATCAGTATTGACTGTAAAATATTATGCTTACAATTTGTATTTAAAGTATCAATATGAATTTTTGATGTTTTTTTTCAAAGGAATTAGAGTGAAAAAATCATCACAAAGCCTTAACTGAAAAATCATCACAACTTGATTTGAGATAACTAAAATTTCATCAAAGTTTCACAAAATTTTCTGGGTTGTTTTGGTGTGGTAACTATTTAAGTTTTCCCGATCGCAAAATACTAATTATGAGCCAAATTCCCAACAAACTAGCTACAGCAAAAAGCACGTTACTTAAAATGGATACTTGAGTAGTGGGGGAACCTGTAGAGATAATGGCTGCCCCCATAATTAGAGAACCAACTAAAATACTAAAAGAAAGACGGTTGGCTGAATCTTCTAGGCTAAGAGCTAGAATATCGAGTCGAGCAATATCTATATTCCACTTGAGAGTTTCTGAAGTGATGCGGTCTAATAATAACTCTACTAAACGAGGAGATCGCAATGAAAGACTTTTTAAATCTAAACCTATGCGTAATAGAGTCTCTGCGGGTCTTTCTCCCAAAAATTGACGGCGAAAAACATCTGCTATGAGGGGTCTAATTTGGTCTAATAAATTAATTTGAGGATAAAAACCTCTGGCTACTCCTTCCAAATTGGCTATGGTTTTGGCATATAAACCCATATTGCTAGGAAGTCTAATCTTATTATTACGAGATACCTGTAAAACTTCATAGATCACCTCGCTGAAGTTAATCTGAGAAATGCTGCGGTTATAGTACTTTCGCAGCATGCGATCGTAATCGTTAGTTAATCTGCTTAAATTAACTTTTTGACCGCCTTCAGCTAATTCTAAGGTCAATTGGCTACAGCGATGACCGTCCAAATCGACAATTGCTAACAGCATTTCTGTCAGAATCTGTTGAGTACGAGGGTCTAAACGACCGACCATACCACAGTCGAGGATGGCGATCCGACCGTCTTGGAGATAAAAAATATTTCCTGGGTGGGGGTCAGCATGAAAAAAACCATCAATATATACTTGTTTAAAAAAAGCTTTAAATAAAATGGTGGTAATTTCGCTGCGCTGGGTGGCTTCGTCTTTACTATCTCGAACTTGGGGTAATTTCGCCTGTAAAAGAGGAACTCCGTCCAACCACTCGATAGTTAATAGTTTGGTAGTAGTTAGATTGTTATAAACCTGGGGAATGACCAATTTTGAAGAATCAAACCACTTGCTGTTTATAAGATTAGTGCGTAACTGTTCGGTATATTCCGCTTCACTAGTAAAATCCAATTCTGCTTGGAGAGCATTACTAAACTCCTCTGCCAAACCAACAATATCAAAGTTTTTGCCGAATTCAGTGCGAGAAGCTAGTTCTGCCAGACTTTTAATCAAGGAAATATCTTGAGCAACTATAACTTCAATCCCAGGACGCTGTACTTTTAGAGCCACTTGCTGTCCGTTGGTCAAAACAGCACGGTATACTTGACCGATAGAACCTGCTGCGATCGCATTTCGATCAATATCGCTAAAAATCGACTCTAAGGGTTGGGATAACTCCTGTCTAATCAGACTTTCTACCTCCGACCAAGGTACGGGAGGAACATTCGCCTGAAGATCCGTTAGGGTATCTACGTAGCGTCCTGGAAGAATATCGGGGCGAGTTGAAAGTAATTGTCCCAACTTTACATATACTGGGCCTAATTCAATCAAGATGTTGCGTAAAACTTCTGGAGATGGCAAACGGGGTTCGTCTGATTTATCTCCAGCCAATAATCCTCGTGCATAATCCCAACCATTACGAAAGACTACTTCAGCAATTTCTCTCTGACGAGAAGTGTTTTTAGTTAGAGCAAACATTTAGATTTTCAATAGATAGCCTATTTTCCCCTATAAGTTATAACGCAGCAAAGCGATCGGTTGCTTGAATTAGAGCATCTTTAATTCCTGGTTCGGATACAGAGTGTCCTGCATCTGGGATGACAATAAATTCAGCTTCTTGCCAAGCCTGATGTAGTTCCCAAGCACTCTTCATCGGGCAAACAACATCGTATCTTCCCTGAACAATTACTCCTGGCAGATGCCGAATGCGGTCGATATTTTCTAGAAGTAGATTTTCTCGTTCAAAAAAGCCTTTATGAACAAAATAGTGACATTCAATTCGAGCAAACGCTTCAGCAAATTCTGCCATGGCAAAACGCTCTTTACTAGCGGATGAGGGAATTAATTTACTAGTGCTGGCTTCCCACACAGACCAAGCTTTTGCTGCTGCGAGTCGAGTCTGTTTGTCTTCACTAGTCAGTCTTCGATAAAAAGCCGATAGCAAATCGTGTCTCTCTTCTGGGGGAATGGGTTGGAGATATTCCTCCCAAGCATCGGGATAAATATAGCTCGCTCCTTCTTGATAAAACCAGCGAATTTCGGAGGTTCGCAACATAAATATGCCTCGCAGAATTAAACCCTTGCAGCTATCGGGGTGAGTCTGACTATAGGCTAGAGCTAAAGTACTACCCCAGCTACCACCAAAAACCACCCATTTTTCGATGTTTAGATGCTTGCGTAACTTTTCAATATCACTAACTAAGTCCCAGGTAGTATTTTCTTTTAGTTCGGCATAAGGTGTACTTTGACCGCAACCCCGTTGGGCAAAAATTACGATCCGCCACTCCTGGGGGTCAAAATATTGACGATACATCGGTACTATACCCCCTCCAGGGCCTCCATGAAGAAAGATGACTGGTTTTCCTTGAGGGTTTCCTGATTCTTCGTAATGAATTGTATGGAGTTGAGAAACCTTTAATTTGCCTTTACTGTAGGGTTCTACGGGTGGATATAAATCTCTCATTTATTAGACTTTGCCTGGGTAATATACGACAATCAAAACGTTACTTGCGATCGATCATTAGAAGTTATAACCTCTGATGTCTAATATTACTAAATTACTTACGCCCCATATTCAAGATTTAGGGGGATTTAATGCCCGTCGTATTTTGCCCCATGACGAATATTCAATGGTTGGGTCGTTTATTTTCTTCGACCATTTGGGCCCTGCAACTTTTCCCCCAGGCACAGGAGTCGATGTGCGTCCTCATCCCCACATCAATTTAGCTACGGTAACTTATTTGTTTGAAGGGGCATTATTACACCGAGATAGTTTGGGATCTGTCAGAGAAATTAGGCCAGGTGCAGTTAATTGGATGACTGCGGGTAAAGGTATTGTTCATTCAGAAAGAACTCCCGAGAGCGATCGCGATGTTGAAAGTACCCTCCACGCAATCCAAGTTTGGGTAGCTTTACCTGAAGAGGCGGAAGAAATCGAACCCAGTTTTGCTCATTACTCTTGTGACGACATTCCTAACTGGACAGCAAATGGTGTAAAGATTGCTTTAATCTGTAGGCAAGCGTTATAAGTGGTGGAACTTTGTTTCTAGTCGCAAATCAAGAATCGAACAAGCCAAACAGGATTGGCAAGGGAGTAAATTCGACTCTGTACCAGAAGAAACCGAATTTATTCCTCTACCCGAAGATATTGCACCACTGTAATTTTTTATTAGAAATTGCTAGGAAGTAGGACTTAAAAAGTCCTCGTTCCTCATTCTTCATTTACCTTAACCGAACCCAATTGTTGCTTCACATCGTCGATAGCCAAGTTCAACTGAGCAATCTTATCTTCTAGACCATGACGAGCTAGTTCGATACTTTCGTCACTAGTAAAAGGAATTTCTCTACCACGTTGTAAAACTTCTGGATCTCGCTCTGAAATCTGCTTTTCGTTACGACTAGCTAATACTGTACCCAGAATACCCCCCACTACACCGCCTACTATCGAACCTATGATAAATCCACTACCGAAACCCTTTTGTTGACCCATCGTAATTAAATATGGAATACTGCTTACTTAAACTACTATTCTGGCGTTGGTATTTGAAGTATTACGTATAAAGTACTTCTGTTCCTAGTCATTAGCTCTTAGCTATCAGCTATTTTGAGTTACTTAGCTGACGACAAAATCTAACTATCATAAATTTATTTACCAACGCCCTATTATTCTAAGTCCCAAAAGAGCGATCGCCCGCATCTCCTAAACCTGGAACAATATATCCTTTGCTATTAAGTCCTTCATCAATAATAGCGGTATAAATCTCTAACCCAGGATAATTTTTGCTCAACTGTCTTAGAGCTGGGGGTGCAGCCACAATTGAAATTATCCGAATAAGTTCTGGCGACACTCCTCGACTGATAATCTCTTTCATTGCCATCATAATCGATCCTCCAGTAGCTAACATGGGTTCAAGGATGACAATTCTGGTTTGAGGAGCAAAGCGATCGGGTAGTTTGTTTAGATAACAAGCAGGTTCAAGACTAGATTCGTCACGGACCAAACCTAAATGATAAATTGCTGCGGTTGGTATAACTTTTTGGGCTTCATCCAATAGTGCCAAACCTGCTCGCAATATAGGAACAATCCCAATAGGCGTTTGGGGGTTAACAAACGTGGCAGCACATTCAGTTAGGGGTGTCTGCACCATTGTATCTACCGTTGGCAGCCAATTCCTAACAGCTTCATAAGTTAACCACCGACCCAGTTCGCTCATGGCACTTTTAAACAGTACAGGCGGTGTATTAACGTCTCGTGCCACTGACAACCAATGTTTAATTAAAGGATGTTCTGGGACGTAAACGCGCAATTGTAGAGTCATAGTGGCAGTCTGAGCTTGTGCTGAACAAAATAATGTCAAACGTTATGTTGGGTTGGCATTATCTAGTTATTCTACACAAATCTGTGTCTTCAGCTAGCAAGTTGACAGTATCTAGAGCTTAGAAATTAGCACTGCCGACGCTATTATTGGCACTTTTTTCTTTACTGGATACATTGGGTAAATCCTGGTTAACTTGATTATTCTTTTGCCAATTATCGTTATTTTGAGTAGCTGAATTGTTTTTGGTGTAATAGCTTTTACCATAACGACCATGATAAGAGTAGCGATCAAAGTCAGCTGCTTTGACCCCATTAATTACCATTCCCAATACTTTTTGTCCTGTCGTAGCTAAGGTTTCCTGGGCTAATTCCGCGCTTTCTTGCTCGACGACTCCAGGTCTGGTAACAAACAAGATTCCATCTACTAATTTGCTCAGAGTCAGTACGTCGGCGGTGACGGGTAAAGGTGGTGCATCAATCAAAATTAGATCGTAGTCTCGACGAGAACGACCAACCAAATCACTCAACCCAGGAGAATCCAACAGTGCAAGGGGGTTGGAATTGACCATTCCACTAGTTAAAAGACTCAAATTAGGCATTGGTTTGGCGATGACGGAGGCAAGACTTACATTACTAGTTATTATGTCTTTTAAACCCTTATTATTGCCTACTCCCCACAAACGATGTTGGGAAGAGCGACGTAAATCGCCATCTATCAATAATACTTTACGGTCTAATTGAGCGATCGCTGCTGCTAAATTAGCTGTAACCGTTGATTTTCCTTCTTCGGGAACGGAACTTGTGACTAAAATAACCTTGGGTGGCTTATCGCTAGTCAAGAATTTTAAGTTGGCTTGAATCATGCGATAAACTTCACTAGAAAAGGAGTCGGGTTCTTCTCTGGTAACAATTCTACCTTGATAATTAGGTGCTTCTAAAGGAATGATGCCAATGGTTTGATAAGAAAACTTCTTCTTGATTTCTGCCAAGGTTTTTAAGGAACGGTCTTGCATTTCTAGCAGAACAACTGATAAGTTAGCCAAAAACGCACCCAAGACAAGACCCAAGCCAAGTAGCATTGTTCTACCAGAAGCACCTTTTTCTGGAACAGAGGAATACTCAACAACTTTGGCATTACCGCTTTCTTGGCTGGCTGCTATTTGAACTTTCTGCAAGTTATCCAGTAAGGTTTCTAGGGTATTACCTGCTGCTTCTGCATTACGAATTAATTCTTGTTCTTGTTTTTCTAATCTGGGGATATCTTTAGCTCGTTTTAAATAGTTCTGTTGAGATTGATACAAAGAAGTAACTTGTCTTTGTAGACTGAGTTCGTCAATTTTGAGAGTAATGAATTTTTCTAATTGATTTTCTTTGATACCATTGTTTTCTTGCAATAATCCTTGAGATACGTTAATGCCCTGACCAACCGTATTGGCAATTAGTCCTTTAAGTTGACTGTTGAGGTCATTTTTCTTTTCTGTCAGACTAATAATACTGGGATGTTCTTCACTAAATCTCTGGCGTTCTTGAGCCAAGCTAGATTCTGTTTCGGTCAATTGTCCTAAAATACTCTGTACTTCCGGAGAAGCAGCTAATTGATCTGTGGCAACAGCTTGGTTAAGGTCTAAACCTAACTGACTTTGTAAAGCACTGGTTTGAGCTTGTAAGCCTTGTAACTCAGAACCCGTGGTAGATATCTGTTGATTTAATGCTCCCAAGTTAGTTACTAGTCCTTTTTTCTCTTCAGTTAAATCGACTATATCGTTTTCGCTTCTAAAAGCTGATATGTTTTGTTCTGCTTGTTCTACTTTGGATTCTATAGTGGGTAGCTCTCGATTAATAAAATCTTTGGCTGCTTCTGGCTCTGATTGGTTGCCTCTAATTTGCTCTTGAATATAGACATCCATCAGAGTGTTGACTACTTCAGCAGCAATTTTAGGATCGGGATGTTTGTATCTAACTTCAACTACATCTGTTCCACCAATTAACTCCGTACTTAGTTTTTTGCGGAAATCATCGGTTTTTAAAGGGTTGTTTTCGTCGTCGGTAAGTTTTTGACGGTCGATTACCTGTTGGATTACGGGTTCAGATTCTAGTACTTGGATTTGGGTGCTGACCGGAGTTTGATTAGGCAGAATTGTATCTAATCTGCCTGCATTCTCACCAATTCCCACTTGATCGGCGGCACTAAGCTGTTTGAAAACTAATTTGCCTTCTCCTTGATATGTTTTTTTCTGTAATAAACTCAATCCCCCCGTCACTCCCAAGGTGAGAAGAAATATGGCTAAAGCTGGTTTCCACCGTCTTTTTAATTTAACTAAATATTCGCTTAAATTTACATCAAGACTATCTCGCGAAGAAGTTGGAGACGAACTGGAGTTATTTATATTTTTATCCTTAGAGTTATTACTCAACATATTCTGTTAGAAAATTATGATTTTTTATGGTGGTACTATGATTTTTTCTAATTATTTTGACAGTATGTCAGCATTTATACTGATGCTTTACCTAAGATATATCATTCACTACAGAATAAACTGTCTCAATTGCTATAATTTCTGAGATAATTATTATTTGAGTTTTCCAATTAGTTTATTACAGTTTATAGAAATTTCTTTGACGACCTCTTCTGCTTACTTTTTGGTTATTCACGGTAGTCGAAACCTTAAGACTCAAACTGCTGCTGCTAAATTGCAACATTTAACCAGTTTAAAAATTAAGTCTAAGGATATAATAACTCAGCAAAATTACGGAAAAATCATCTTTTCTTCTTTTGAGTCGAAAACGGTTACTAAATTGGACTTTAGCCAAACTCCTTTAGTGGGAATTGCTGCTTTAGAATTAACTTCCTTATCTTTGAACCAAAGTTTGGTTGAATTCGCTCTAAAAGCAGATTCACTAGGATTTAGTCGGGTTAAAGTGTTACCTTTGTTTCTTGCACCTGGAGTTCATGTACGAGAAGATATTCCTGAAGAAATTGCATTAGCTATAAAACAAATAAAAAATAGAGTGACAATAGAATTATCCCCATTTCTAGGTAAATATTCGGGAATGGTACAACTTTTGAGCGATAAATTTTTAGAACTATCGGCTCGATCGCGAATTTTAGTCGCCCACGGCAGTCGTTTGCCAGGAGTTGCCGATTATTATGAAAATCTGGCACAGAAGCTCAATGCCACGACTGCTTATTGGTCGACAGATCCTAGTTTGGCTCAACAAGTAAAAGCTCAAATTACTGCTGGTCATACTAAAATTGCGATTTTGCCGTATTTTTTGTTTCCAGGCAAAATCGTCCGAGCGATCGCAGTTGAGGTAGCATCATTACAGGCAGACTATCCCAACGTCGAGCTAATCCTAGGTCAGCCTTTGGGGGCGACAAAAGCTTTAGCAGAATTAATTGCCAAGGAAATTTAAAGCATGAATAAAATAAAATATGTGGGTAAAGTTTATTTAGTTGGTGCGGGACCTGGAGATCCAGGGTTACTGACAGTCAAGGCTAAGACTCTACTAGAACAAGCTGACGTAGTTCTTTATGATGCCCTAGTAAGCCCAGAAATTCTAGAGATTATCAGCCCTTATGCCAAAAAAATTAATGCAGGGAAACGCAAAGGTCGTCATTCTTTGCCCCAAGCTGAAACTACAGAATTATTAAGATCTCAAGCTGAAACCAAAGCCATCGTAGTTCGTCTCAAAGGTGGAGATCCTTTTGTTTTTGGTAGAGGAGGAGAGGAAATGGCAGATTTAGTCAAGGCAGGAGTATCGGTAGAAGTTGTACCTGGTATTACTTCAGGAATTGCTGCCCCCGCTTATGCTGGTATTCCCGTAACCCATCGTCAATATAATTCTTCAGTTACCTTTGTTACGGGACACGAATCTACTGAAAAATATCGCCCCGAAGTCAACTGGCAAGCGATCGCTCAAGGTTCAGAAACTATTGTAATTTATATGGGGGTTCATAACCTACCCCAAATTATTCCTCAATTACTGGCAGGGGGGATGACCCACCAAACACCTATCGCCATGATTCGCTGGGGTACAAGACCCGACCAAACTCAATTAATAGGCACGTTGGGTACAATTGTCGAGCAGTTACAAGTAAGAGAATTCCAAGCACCTGCGATCGCCGTGATCGGTCGAGTTGTGGATCTTCATTCTTTACTACTTCCTCAATCACCTGACACCTAACCTTTAAAAGAAATTTTTGCTCAAATTGGGTCTAATAAATGGGATGATGATTAGCATAACTTGGCAACAATAGTTTTGTTGAGTATTATTGCTCTACAAAACTTTAAAGTAATCTTTGTATAATACATGATTACTTGATCTTGACAATTTATTCAATCTTCATTGAAGAGATTCACTTAGACCGTGCTTATGGGCTTTGCAGAACTATCAATTGCTGATATAGCAGCAGAATACCAAATCGAAGAACAAACTGTATTCGAGCTTTGCGATCGCTTTAAAATAAACTATAAAAACGAACGCACTTGTCTGGCTTTAGAAGATGCTAAGACAATTATTCTGGAAATCATGGCTGCCAAAACCAATTCGCAAGCCAATTAATCAATATATTATTCTAGCTCTTTTCTAGTTATAGATTCACCCAGAGCGATAAGATTGGTTACTGTTTTTTAAAATTACAAGGTATTCTGTCAAGATAAATAACTGAAGATTATGTATATTGGTGCGTTATTTAATAGCACCGCCATCAAATTAAAATTTTTGAGGAGAACAATGTTGAAGCGATTATTATTTGCTGCTGTAGCTGCCCTATTTTTGGCAATTCAATTTAACATCGGTAGTGTTAATGCAGTTGAACTAGACGAAAGTATTCGTACGGTCAAAGCTAATGACCAAGGGGAAGAAGTCGTCTTAAGTCTAAAACAAGTTAAACAAGGACAAAGGGTATTTGTTGACACTTGTTCTTATTGTCACAAAAACGGCGTAACTAAGCCCAATCCTAACGTGAACTTAGGCTTAACTGCTTTAGCTGGTGCTTATCCAGCCAGAGATAATATTGAGGGAATCGTTGATTATCTTAAAAATCCTACAACTTATGACGGAGAAAGAGATATCTATGAATTTCATCCTAATACTACTCGCTCGGATCTTTATCCTTTAATGCGTAATTTAACTGATGACGATCTAGAGGCTGTTGCAGGACATATCCTGATTCAGCCAGAAGTTCGTGGCATTCTTTGGGGTGGTGGAAAAGTTTACAACTAAAACTAATGAGTTGAAGGTTTTTAAATATCAACTTTTAGACTTAATTTTTTAGAGAGATATCTAGAGATATTTAAAGGATAAGGAATTAAAAGATTACCGTCTTTGATTTCTTATCTTTTTTTTGTGTTTCAATATAATTATTCAACATAACAAAAACGTATGAATTGGCTAGCTCATCTATTATTAGCCGAATCTAATCCTGAAGTTAGTTTGGGAAATTTACTGGGGGATTTAATTAAAGGAGAAGCCAGGGAAGCTTTAAATCCGACTTTACAAAGAGGTCTAGAATGCCACCAGGCGATAGACATTTTCACTGATAAACATCCTCTTGTTAAACGGAGCAAACAAAGGATAAGTAACGAATATCGTCGTTTCGCAGGTATTTTGATCGATGTTTTTTACGATTATATTCTGGCTAACAATTGGCAGCATTACTCTAATGTGTCTTTAGAAGAATTTACGACCTCATATAAATAATTGGCATTTAGTTAACTAAAAACATTTTATTTAGTTTTTTTACCTTGCAAATCGGCAATCAAAGTATTAACCATAACCGAATCATCCCAGTTTTGAGCATCTTCACCAACACGAACGATAACTAATTCTTGAGATGGGATAATATAAACTCGCTGGAGAGATGCGCCATCTAAATAAAAAGTATCTTGGGCTAAAAAAGGTTCTGATGAGTTAACACTATAAGCACCAGTTTTCTCTGGAGTACGAGCTTCTAGCCATATATGATAGCCATATTTAGATTCTAGAGGTGAGGGTTGAAGCATTTTCTCCAGCCAACTAGAAAGAACGATTTGTTTGCCGTCAACTTGACCGCGATCGAGCCATAATTGTCCGACTTTTGCCCAATCTCTGGGGGTAGCAAAAAGACAGCAAAATGGTTTGGGATTTCCACCGACGCGATCGAGCCATAGATAAGCGTCACTTGCTCCTAAAGGTTGCCAAAGCTTGTTTGCTAAATAGTCGGCATATTTTTTTCCTGTAGCTCTTTCTAAGACTTCACTTAGTATTTGTGTGTTGCCGCTGTTGTAATCAAAAACTGTTTGAGAATCTTGTTTAGCAGTAAGATTTAAAGCGATCGCATCAGCATTTTTACCTGCATACATCTGCACCAAATCAGATAGTGGATTTGCCGTATTATCTTGATTTTGCAAACCAGACTGCATATAGAGTAAATTTTGAATCGTAATCTTACTGCGCTTGTCATTCGACCATTCGGGGATGTAGTTAGCGACGGGTTCTAATTCTGACTTAATATCCCCTTCAGCGATCGCAATCCCCATCAGCAACGCCACAATAGTTTTGGACAAAGACATGGAATTAAAAGTAGAACTAGGGGTAAATCCTTGCCAATAGCGTTCTAAAACTATTTCTCCTCGATGCAATACTAATAAAGCCGAAGAATTATTTTTTTGAGCATAATCTGAAATTTGATTCAGACTAGCTTGAGAAATAAGGGTTGTATTTGCTTGCTCAATTGTGCTGGGTTTTCCTGGTATTAATTCAAGAGGTTGATACCAATCAATACTAGTTATGGGATTTTTAGGATAAGTAAGAAGACGAAGGATAAAAGTCAGATTGGGAATGATGGTTAGTGATGCGATCGCAGTTAATATTCCTGCTAATGAAAGAAGAATTTTTTTGTTCTTTTTTAGCATCGTCACCTCAGTAAATCTCGCCTGGTTCTTTTTTAGTTAAGTCTATAGTCTATTAGAATTAAGCGATCTCCATCATCTTCTTTGACAATTAGGCTACTTTACAATTTTTCTTAAAAACTAAAAGCTAAAAACTAGAACGAAACTAATTCACATCAGGCGTATATTATTAAAGAGTTTTCTAATTTCAAATATAACAATCTAATCTTAGGAGTAAACCCAGTCGTGGAGTCGCGATATAACGCAGCAGAAATAGAACAGAAATGGCAACAGCAGTGGCAAGAATCGGGAATCGATAAAACCCCCGAACACAAAGACAAGCCAAAATTTTATGCCCTCTCCATGTTTCCCTACCCTTCAGGAAACCTACATATGGGTCATGTCCGCAACTATGTAATTACTGATGTAATTGCTCGTTTCAAAAGAATGCAGGGCTATCGAGTGCTACATCCTATGGGTTGGGATGCCTTTGGTTTGCCAGCCGAAAATGCAGCGATTGATCGCGGTATTCCTCCTGCAAAATGGACGTATAAAAACATTGAACAAATGCGCGATCAACTGAAGCAGCTAGGACTTTCTATCGACTGGGAAAGAGAAGTAGCTACTTGTTCTCCTGACTACTATAAATGGACGCAATGGCTATTTTTACAATTTTTGGATGGGGGGTTAGCCTATCAGAAAGAAGCTGCGGTTAATTGGGATCCCATCGACCAAACCGTTTTGGCAAACGAGCAAGTAGACAGTGAAGGGAAAAGTTGGCGATCTGGGGCAGTTGTCGAGCGCAAACTTCTCAAACAGTGGTTTTTCAAGATTACCGACTACGCTGAGAAATTACTACAAGATTTAGATCGGCTTGATGGTTGGCCAGAAAGAGTTAAAACTATGCAAGCCAACTGGATTGGTAAATCCGTGGGGGCTTATTTAGAATTTCCTATTGTGGGTAGAGAGGACAAGATCGCCGTTTTTACCACTCGCCCCGATACAGTATATGGCGTAACCTACTTAGTACTCGCCCCCGAACACCCTTTGACACCTGAAGTTACTACAGCCGAGCAAAAATCTGGGGTGGCTGAGTTCATGGAGAAAATAAAAGGGCAAAGCGAAATGGAACGAACTGCCGAAGATAAACCGAAACAGGGAGTACTTACGGGAGGGAAAGCAATCAATCCCTTTAATGGGGAAGAAGTTCCTATTTTAATCGCCGACTACGTATTATATGAATACGGTACTGGTGCGGTAATGGGCGTACCAGCTCACGATACCAGAGATTTTAAATTTGCGACTGAAAAGGGTTTGCCCATCAAAACGGTAATTGTTCCTGAAGAACAAAATGCTGATACACAATTGAAACAGGCGTACGTCGAACCTGGCACAATAGTTAATTCAGGAGAATTTGACGGTATAAATTCCGTTGAAGCTAAAACCAAAATTATCGAATATGCCGAACAACAAGGCTATGGTAAAGCTCGCGTGCAATATCGTTTAAGGGATTGGTTGATTTCTCGCCAGAGATATTGGGGTTGCCCAATTCCTGTAATTCATTGTGATGATTGCGGTACTGTACCCGTACCAGATACAGATCTTCCTGTCGAGTTGCCCGAATCTGTAGAATTATCGGGGCGAGGTGGTTCTCCTTTAGCACAATTGGAAGACTGGATTAATGTAGATTGCCCTTGCTGCGGTAAGGCTGCAAAGCGAGAAACCGATACGATGGACACCTTTATTGATTCTTCCTGGTATTATCTCCGCTATAGCGATGCCAATAATACAGACATTCCTTTTACTCAGGATAAAGTCAATGACTGGATGCCTGTAGATCAATATGTCGGCGGTATCGAACACGCTATTCTGCACTTATTGTATTCTCGCTTCTTTACTAAAGTATTGCGAGACAGAGGTTTATTAAATTTTGACGAACCATTTAAACGCTTGCTTACTCAAGGAATGGTGCAGGGTTTAACTTATAAAAATCCTCAGACTAATAAATATATTCCCTCGGCTGATGTCGATCGCAATAATCCTCTAGATCCTGAAACGAAAGATCGATTAGATGTTTTTTACGAAAAAATGTCTAAGTCTAAATATAACGGTGTCGCACCCGAAGATGTAATCGGGCAATATGGTGTGGATACTGCTCGTATGTTTGCTATGTTCAAAGCACCCCCAGAAAAAGATCTAGAATGGGATGATGCGGATGTGGAAGGGCAATATCGCTTTCTCAATCGCGTTTGGACTTTAGTTACTAGTTTCGATCCTGCTGCGGTTAAAGAGATTACAGAAGATTTAAACAAAGACGAGAAAAGCTTGCGCCGTGCAATCCACACAGCTATCAAAGAGATTACAGAAGATTTAACAGGAGACTATCAGTTTAATACTGCTGTCTCAGAGTTAATGAAGTTAAGCAATGCTCTCAAAGATGCTAAGTGCGAAACTTCCCCTGTATACCAAGAAGGTATCGAAACTCTAGTTTTATTACTCGCTCCTTTTGCACCCCATATTGCCGAAGAATTATGGAGTAGTTTGGGACATTCTGAATCCGTTCATCAACAGCAATGGCGGGAAGTAGATGAGTCTGCTTTAGTGGTAGAGGAAATAACTCTAGTCGTGCAGATTATGGGTAAAACTCGCGGTACAATTCAAGTCCCCGCAGGTTCGGATAAAGTAGCTTTAGAAAAGTTTGCCACCGAATCGGATATTGCTCAAAAGTATATCGAAGGTAAGGAAGTTAAAAAGGTAATTGTCGTACCGAATAAATTGGTTAATTTCGTTGTTGCTAAATAGTTCTATATTGCAATATTTATTGTCGATCTCTCATTTGATTTTGGGGGATTTTTTTATGGTTAAGAATTAAATAATATCGACAATTCAATTATGGTGGGCATCAGAAAAAGCGATCGCCTTATTGTCATAAAAGCGATCGCTTTTGCGGTCTTTAAAATTGGAAATTAAAAGGCGAAATTAAGCTTTAAACTTGTCCGTAATGCGCTTCATTGCTTCGTTAACATTGTCGCGACTGTTGAATGCAGAAATGCGAAAGTAACCTTCTCCTGCTGCGCCAAAACCAGATCCAGGGGTACCAACTACGTTGCAGTTCAACAATAATTTATCAAAGAAATCCCAGCTAGATAAACCATTGGGAGTTTTAACCCAGACATAGGGAGCATTTGTACCACCATATACCTTGATTCCTGCTGCGGTTAGTTGTTCGCGGATAATTTTGGCATTTTCTAAATAGAAAGCAATTAATTCTTTAGTTTGTGCTTGTCCTGCTTTAGAATAAACTGCCTCTGCACCCCTTTGAACGATATAAGATACGCCATTAAATTTGGTAGACTGACGGCGATTCCACAATTTCCATAATTCCACATCAGAACCATCACTAGCCTTTCCCGTGAGATTTTTGGGAACAACTGTTAAAGCACAACGAGTACCTGTAAAACCTGCGTTTTTAGAAAAAGAACGAAACTCGATCGCGCAGTCTTTTGCCCCTTCTATTTCATAGATAGAATGGGGTAGATCGGGATCGGTAATAAAGGCTTCATAGGCTGCATCAAATAAAATTAATGACCCGTGTTGTTTGGCATATTCTACCCAAGCTTGGAGATGTTCTTTGGTAGCAGTTGCTCCTGTCGGATTGTTAGGAAAACAAAGATAGATTAAATCTACTTTTTCTGTGGGAATTTGGGCGGTAAAGTCATTATCTGCACTGATAGGTAAATAAACTAAACCTTCATATTTGCCGTCTGCGGCGGCATCTCCTGTATGCCCCGCCATGACGTTAGTATCGACGTATACGGGATAAACGGGATCGGTGACGGCAATTTTATTATCGTCGCCAAAAATATCGAGGATATTCCCGCAATCGCACTTAGAACCATCTGAGATGAATATTTCCGAAGCATCAATATCACAACCGCGAGATTGGAAGTCATGTTGCGCGATTTTGTCTCGCAACCAGAGATATCCCTGTTCGGGGCCATATCCTTTAAAAGTAGCGCGATCGCCCATTTCTTTGGTTGCTTCAATGATTGCATCGCGACAAGCAGCAGGTAAGGGTTCGGTGACATCCCCAATACCTAATTTAATAATCGGTGCATCGGGGTTATCCGCTGCATAAGCACTGACTCTTCTGCCAATTTCGGGGAATAGATATCCTGCTTTGAGTTTGAGATAGTTGTCGTTAATTGTTGCCATTAATTTTTTGCTAGAAACGCCACCGATCTATTATCAACGATCGGCGAACAATTATTAGGATTGCTACATACTATAAATCCAAAACAATTTTGTCTGTCTTCGGTTTAGAGACGCAAATTAATACTGCATTTTCATCGGGTTCGCCCCCTGGTTCTTCGATATATTCGACTTCTCCCTCGTGCAACTGACACATACAGGTTAAACAGATCCCCTGGCGACAGCTAAAATCAGGATTGATATTATTGGCTTCGGCAAATTCTAACAAAGTACCGTCTTCAGTCGTCCAAGTTAAAGTTTGGTTAGATCGGGCAAATACAACTTCTGCACTACTAACACTTCCCTCATCGTTAGAAGTTGCTTTAGCTTTTCCTTTAGTTTTTCCTCCACCAAAAGATTCAAAAAATACTCGATCTTCTGCTACGTCTAATTCCCTCAAACCTTCCCTCAAAGAGTCCATAAATGCAGGAGAACCGCATAAGAAATATTCTGCATCCGGCGCACCGTCATGATTCGATTTTATTTCGGGGATAATAGTATCTGCTAGCAGTTGTTTATCTGCATAACCCTGACTGTGGTATTTGCCTTCATCTTCAGGGCGAGGACGACTATAACAATAGTGGATATGAAGGTTGGGATGGGATTGAGAAACTTGATTTACTTCTTCGCCAAAGGCATGATATTCTCCATTGCGCGCGCCATGAATAAACCAGACATGACGCTGAGGATTTTGACGGGCAACGGTTTTTGCCATACTAATCATGGGAGTAATGCCAACGCCATTGCTGATTAATACCGCAGGAATAGAATTATCTACTTCTAAATAAAACTTTCCGCTAGGAGGCTTGCAGGGAATAATCGAACCTGTTGTAATGCGATCGTGCATAAAATTGGAAGCTACCCCAGGAGGCACATCTAGGCCTTTGGGCGAACCTTCCCGCTTGATTGACAGCCGATAATAATCTTGAGATTCGGGATAGTCTGAAAGGGAATATGTCCTAATTACAGGGCGATCTTGTTCTGGTATGTTTAGTTTGATGGTGAGGAATTGACCTGGTTGGAAATCGGGTAGTTTTCCTCCATCAACGGGTTGAAAATAGAAAGAGGTGATTTCTGTGCTTTCTGGTTCTTTTCTGACAATTTTGAAATCTCGCCAATCTTGCCAAGTGTTGTCTTGGATATTGTCGTTTTTAACTTGCTTACTTTTAGCAGGGGAATTATCTTTGACCGCCAAACCAACACCCGCACCAGCTACAAAAGCTAATAGAGAAGCATATATACCAATTTTGTTGACTGACTTATTTTTAGGATCGGGCAAACCAAGGGCGACTGCTGCAATGAAGATTACCATAGCAAATGATGTGCTGGCAGCAGCGATCGCTCTAACTAAAGGATTGTCAATCTTACCAAGACTATTTAACATACATTTTATTAGATGCTTTATTCTGACATTACCAATCAAAAGGAAAAGCAGCTACATTATTTAGATCGATTTAATATTACTACAGTATTGTTTTGCATCCCCTAGCAGTTTGAAGTTTGTCCCATTGGCTAGCGATAGGATGGTTTAAAATTTGAGCGATCGCTATTTTTCTTCGGCAGCTAACTAAAATAACAGCAACATTGCAACAAGAGAAAAAATCCAGCAGATTTTCTAGAGTATCTTGGGGATGAAGATAGCAATCATCAATCACGATCATTTTCAATCCTGCATCTTTGATGGTGGTAGTCAATAAAGATTTTGGTGAACTCTCTCCTGATTTGCCCATTTTGGAATCTAACTCGTCTTGGAGAGTACTTAAAAACTCGATGGCAGTTTCTTCTGGAAAAGCTTGATAGTAGATTATAGGAGTTTTGAACTGACGATCCTCACTGGCAATAAATTCTTGTATTTCCTCGAAACTACTGCGATCGCCTTCGTCAAAAATCATTCCATTATCACCACTAGTGAATTTAGTTTTGAGCCAGTTAGTAATCGATCTTGTTTTTGTATATTCAATCATATTAATTGTTGTTTTTTAGTAATAAATTGACCTCGAAATTAACAATTATCTAAAAATATTTCGTCCTCTTCTTTTTACTTAAAATAATAAAAAAAGAGTCAACAATAGTTATAATTCTCTATTCACAACTAGAGGATCTGCGGAATTGAGATTTTTCAGCCGATCGCTCAAATCTAAAGTAGGTTGTAGTTGTCCTGGTTGGAAAGTGCGACTCATGACCACATAAATAGAAGTGCGATCGCAACCTATGTCTGCTGACAAGACATTATCCCAAGATTGTGCCATCAAGCGATCGCTAATTTGCCAATGTTTTCCTTGCCAGTGTAAATCACGAAAGAATTGAAAAGGCGCATTTTCTTTGCCCGTAATCAGCATTTTTTGTAACAAACTGCGAATTAAATTAGGAAAAAATCTTCCAAAAGATAACATTACTACTCGCAAGACAATCAGATTGAAGGAATTCATCTGTTTTTGTTTTGCCCAACCCAAGCTACCTAAAACAGAAATACGATCTTCTTGTAACTCAACTTGATAATTGTCGACTAAATGTCCCACGGCATTACTTAGTTGCTTTCCTTGTTGTACTAACAAAGAAAATTGAGTATCGGAAACCACTAATTTATTGTCGCGAAATAATTTAAAGACACCACCTTTATTTAAAGCAATATACAATTCAGTATTATCGCGGCGATCGATCAAAATCCCCCCTTCTTTGAGATAAAAACGTCCTTGGGGACGGGGCTGGAGGGGAGGGCGAATGGTTACAAAATCGCGCCAGGCTAAAAGATAATTCCAAGTATGATGACCGATGATGCGATCATCAGCATAACAAGAGCCTAAACCATTTTTTAATCCTTGCAAAAAGCGATCGTTGATGTTTAATGCTGCTGGCAGCCATTTGCCGACCAATTCAAATCCGTGGGGGAAAAAGTTATAAGTATTACGGCTAGTATATTCTCCGCCATAAGAGCCATCAGGATGTACGAATTGGGCAGCCAACTCTACTGCCAGAGCGATCGCTTTTTTCAATCTTGCATCGGGATTTAGTTCGTATATCTGTGCTAGGCAAGAAATAGTTAAAGTATGGTAGCCAGGATCGCAACCTTCATATTCAATAAACCAGCCTTCAGTATTTTGCCAAGATAATACTTGTTCTAAACGTTCTTGTTTAGACTCATGCCAGCGTTTGGTTGATAATAAATTACCCAACAACTCCAGACACAAAACGATCAAAGCCTGATGATTGGTCAAACGTCCGCTTTCTTGATGTCCTGCCAGCCAATCTGCTCGACGAGCAAAGAAATCTAATATAAGAGGATTATCTAAACCCATGAGAGTATAGCTTTCGATACAAGCTAATAAAGAAAAAGCTGCTGCCCCTGCTGCTCTTTCGTAGGGAAAATAATCATCGCACGAACCATTAGCGTGGCTACTAGCAGCAGCATACAGGATTCCTGCTTCGACCCATTCTTTAATGATGGACTGTTGATAAAAAATATTATTTGGTAAGTTGCAGTGATATGCCAATGCCAAAGGATAGACAAACTCCTGAGACATTCCCGCAGGAAAATCAATTACTTTATATTGCCAAAAAGTGCGATCAAAACAACCATAAGTAGGACTATGGGGGTTGCGATCGAGCAAGGTCAGAATTTTAGGAATTTGAGCCAAAGCTTCTCTAGCAAATATATTTTGATCGTTCATAAATAAAACGAGAATTAGCTGTTTTTTTCTCTGTTAGTAGTTATTTCTACGGAGAGTTATTACCAGTCAAAAGATTAATTTAATCTAAAACAACAACATTGAATACAATTATCGATTGTTAAAATAATTTTAACAATCGATAACAATCTCCGTCTCATTGCCAAATCATGCACTAATGTAATTCAAATAACATTGTAATCTAGCTTACTTTTTTCAACCTAATCTTTATAATGTAATTTATTTAACTCAGAAAAAATACGGTCAATTTAAGAATGATATGTCCCACATTAATTAAATCAAAATAAAGCAAAAAAAATGGCAGGAACATTACTGGTTAGTAATGTTTCTGCACATAGACTCAACTATTAACTATTAAACTATTAACTATTAATCAACTAACAGGTGCGGGAGGATTTGTAGCCGAAGGACGACGTTCGATTACGCGATCGATCAGACCGTATTCTTTGGACTCCTCCGCAGACATAAAGAAGTCTCTTTCCGTATCCTCTTCAATCTTGGATAAAGGTTGACCCGTATGATCTGCTAAATGTCCGTTGAGTTTCCCCTTGAGATATAAGATTTCTTTGGCTTGAATCTCAATATCTGTTGCTTGTCCTTGCGCGCCACCCAAAGGCTGGTGAATCATGATCCGAGAGTTGGGCAAACTCATGCGCTTACCTTTTTCTCCTGCACTAAGCAAGAAAGCACCCATACTTGCAGCCAAACCAATACAAATAGTGCAGACATCGGGACGAATTTGATTCATCGTGTCAAACATCCCCATTCCTGCCGATACCGAACCCCCAGGAGAGTTAATATAAAGATAAATATCTTTTTCAGGATCTTCCGCTTCTAGGAATAACAATTGAGCTACCACTAGGTTAGCGATTTCGTCGGTTACTTGCTGTCCGAGAAAAACAATTCTTTCTCTAAGTAAACGAGAGTATATATCAAAAGCGCGATCGCCGCGACCTGAACTTTCTATAACTGTAGGAATCATGCAGCTATGCCTTATGTATGTTTTATCTGATTGTATGATTGTAGCTAATTTAGGTGTTAGACGTTACTACTGATAGCGGTCTAGTAGGGCTTGTAATCCACCTTGATAACCCGCTCCCACTGCGTTAACTCGCCACTCGCCATCTTTGCGATATAGTTCCGCCATGATTAGAGCAGTTTCAACGGAAAAGTCTTCTGTTAGATCGTAACGGGCTACTTCTTCTTGGTTTTCAGCATTGACCACTCGTACAAAAGCATTTTGTACCTGACCAAAGTTTTGCTGTCGTTCTTCTGCTTCGTGAATGGTCACAGTCATGACAATTTTGTTGATTTCAGCAGGAACTTGTTTGAGATTTACCTTAATAACTTCATCATCTCCTTCTCCTGCGCCAGTACGATTATCTCCCAGATGTTCTACAGATTTATTTCCATCGGGACTAGCAAGATTGTTATAGAAAATTAAATGATTGTCAGAAAGTAATTTTTCGTTATCATCTACCAAAAAAACTGAGGCATCAATATCAAAGTCCCTTCCCGTATCGGTGATATTGGTATCCCAACCCAATCCAACAAATACCTCGCTCAACCCTGGAGCGACTTTTTCTAAAGATATCCGCTGTCCCTTACTTAGATTTACTGCCATATTTATCTATCAACTATCAGTTATCAGTTATCAGTTTATTTTTGATATCGATCTACCAAAGCTTGTAAACCACCTTCGTAGCCCGCACCTACCGCATTCATGCGCCATTCCCCATCTTTGCGATATAGCTCTGCCATGATTAAAGCGGTTTCGATCGAAAAGTCTTCGGTTAAGTCGTAGCGAATTACTTCTTGTTCGTTTTCTGCATTCACAATTCGCACGAAGGCGTTACTGACTTGTCCGAAGTTTTGTTGACGCTCTGCTGCTTCGTGAATCGTAACAGCGACAATTACTTTATCGATATCAGTGGGGACGGTTTTAAGATTGACATCAATAATTTCATCATCTCCTTCTCCCGCACCAGTACGATTATCGCCTCGTTGTTGGATTGATTGTTCTGGATCTGGACTAATAGGATTATTGTAGAAAATAAAGTGTTGGTCGGAAATTATTTTTTCATTGCTATCGATTAGAAACAAAGAAGCATCAATATCAAAGTCAGATCCAGTATCGGTAACATTGATATCCCAACCCAAACCGATAAAGATTTGTTTCAATCCTGGGGATGCTTTTTCGAGGGAGATTCTTTGTCCTTTGCTGAGATTAATTGCCATTGAATTTATTTAATGTAGGTTAGTTTCGTTGTCATTAAACGTTTTCAGCTATTAGCTTTTATAATGAACAAGCAAATAACAAGGTTTTCTTGTCTACCTTCTTCATCATAGTTATTTTAGTCAGCTATGTTTTAGACTACTTTTAACTAAAGTAATTATTAACAATTAGGGTTTTAGTTATGATCGGCATTCTCAATCAACCATCGCGGACTTATCAAGGGCAATTTGGTGAGTACACAATTACTAAAGACGATCGTTTGGAAGTAATTATTTATCGTGCTGGATTAGTTCTGGCTGCGGTCAGTTTTGCGATCGCCAGTAACTTGTTTTTTCTCCAAGGTGAGGCTGCTATACCTGCTATAACGCCTTTATTTGCTTTGTTTTCCCTTGGTTTGGGAGTTAGCCTTTACTTTATTCATATCTATATGAAGCCTTTACACAGGTTGCTTCAAGTCTTTTGGGCGATCGGGACAATTGCGACTATTGCGATCGCATTTCAAGCCAACGAGCCTTTAGCTCAATATATTTACAACCATCCCCTAACTTTATTTGGCACTGGTTTTACTTTTGCAGCTTTGACGGGAATCTTTTTTAAAGAAGCTGCCTGTTTTAATCGAGCCGAAACCAAGATTCTGACTCCTATTGTGCCTCTATTGCTATTGGGACATATGACAGGAATTATCCCTGTAGAAATGGAGCAAGTTTTATTGGGTATTTGGTCAATTGGTTTTAGTGTCTTTGCTATTCGCAAAATGACTCAAGAGATCGATCCTGATATTGGAGACAAATCAGTCTTTGCTTATTTAAAAACAGAAGCAGCAAAGACTAGCTAATTTCTAAATTGCCAACCCTTTAGAAGCCAACCACTCTGGATTATAAAGACGAGATTGATATCTGCCCCCACCATCGCAGAGTACCGTAACAATAGTATGACCAGGGCCCATTTGTTTGGCGAGAGCTACCGCTGCACCGACATTGATGCCTACCGATCCCCCCATAAACAATCCTTCCTGGTTTAATAATTGATAGATTACACGAACACATTCTTGGTCGTCAATTTGGATCGCATCATCTATCGGTGCGCCTTCCATATTTCCCGTGATACGGCTGTTACCAATACCTTCTGTAATGGAATTTCCCGAAGATTTTATTTCCCCTGTTTTAACGTAGCTATACAAACCGCTACCCATAGGATCGGCTACTACACAGCGAACTTTAGGATTTTGGTCTTTAAGGTACATAGAAACCCCGGCATAAGTCCCTCCCGTACCCGTAGCAGCTACCCAACCATCGACTTTACCCTCGGTTTGCGCCCAGATTTCTGCTCCTGTAGTTTCATAGTGGGCGTTGCGGTTGGCTAAGTTTTCAAACTGATTTGCCCAAATAGAGTTCTCCATTTCTGCTGCTACGCGCCCCGATACCTTGACGTAGTTGTTAGGATTTTTGTAAGGTACGGCGGGAACAAGACGCACCTCTGCGCCCAATGTTCTTAGGGTATCAATTTTTTCTTGGGATTGGGTTTCGGGAATAATAATCAGACATTTATAGCCTTTGGCATTGCAGATATGAGCCAAACCAATGCCTGTATTACCCGCCGTACCTTCTACTACCGTGCCACCTGGTTTGAGGAGTCCTTTTTTTTCTGCATCTTCAATAATATAAAGAGCAGCCCGATCTTTAACTGAGCCACCAGGGTTGAGAAATTCAGCTTTACCAAGTATTTCGCATCCTGTTTCTTCGCTAAAGCTTTTGAGGCGAATCAAAGGGGTATTTCCTACTGTAGCGACAAAACCATTTTTAATATCCATATTTATAAAATCTTGAATCTAAATTATTTTTGTTGAAGTTTATTATCCCTTAGTCTTTGGCTACTACATATAATATTATTTATCTAAATAAGAATATTGGTATGTGAGAAATACGCAACATTTGAGCCGTAGTACTACCAATTACTAAGTGGCGAATACGACTATGACCATAAGCACCCATTAGTAATAAATCTATATTTTCTTGTTCTATATATTGTTCTATTTCTGGTTCTGGTTCCCCCGATAATAGTTGGCAGATCGGATTTAATCCAGCTGCTTTGACTTGATTGGCGGCAGATTCTAGAATTTTTCTAGCTTTTGCTTCGTTGCTTGTCGCCACAGAAATTATATGTAGCTCTAGGTCATGAAAAATTGGCAATTTGACTAGATAATCTAATGCTTTCTGACAGCTTTTGCTACCGTCATCAGCGAGCAAAACCCGATAAACAGGCTGGAATTCTCTGGGGGTTACTAAACAAGGCTTTTGACTAGAACGCACAATGCGTTCCATGTTTGCACCTAAATGTTCCCTAGCAAAATCTGCGTTTTCGCCTCTTTTGCCTAAAATAATCAGATCGCTATCTTTTTCTAACTGATGAAATAAATCCACTAAAAAACCAGTTTCATGGGTTAGTTTAACTCGGTCGATCTTGCGATCGCGAAAAAAATTCCGCGCTTCTTTTAAAATAATCTTGGCTCTTTCATGATTGATTTTGGCTCTAGCTGCTTCTATCTCTACTAGTTCGCTTAAGAGTTGTTGATAAGAATCAATGCCGATGTTACCTGAAAAATCAACACTTTGGACTGCCTTTTCCCCACGACGATCTGTTACATAAAGGATTTCAATTTCAAAATCCATTGTTTGAGCTAGCCATGCTGCATATTCGTAGCTTACCTGGGAATATGCCGAGCCATCAGTACACAAAAGAATCTTTTTCATAAATTATTGGAGAATGAAGAACTAGAATTTTTTTCTAGAATGGCGAATAATGCTATTTTACGAATTAGAAGCAAAATCTATTTTACGAATTAGAAGCAAAATCTATGAAGAAGAAGATTAAAAAGTAATGAAATATGTCATGTGGGGTAGTTATTGTGACAACGCCCTCGAAAAACGCACCCCTTTCCGTCAAGCTCATTTGGATGGTCTTACAGGTCAAAAAGAACGAGGAGTCTTGGTTACTTTAGGCCCAACTAAGGATAATACTCAGGTTTTTGGTATCTACGAAGCAGATGATGAGCTGACAGTACGTAACTTAATAGAGTCCGATCCTTATTGGCAAAATGGCATCTGGACGGAATACCAAGTTAAAGAATGGATTCAGGCATTTTAATTAATTTAACGTCCTAGCATCTGATGAGTTTGTTGGCTGAAAAACATATAGTTCAATCTAACTTTCGTATTGACACTATTATCAAGTTTCCAGAGATAATTATCTTTAGATAATTATCTTTGCTGATTAGTTGTTTACACTTTTACCAACGACTGATTATTAATATTAGGAGAAATAGGAAAAACTCGCGGAGAAGCGATCTTCAAAGTTAACTTAACCTTTGTTCCTACTGAGATCGCATTACTAAGATCTGTGCGGGCATGAATTCTTTTTCCCGATCCTGTTTCTACACAATAATCATATTCTCTACCCAAAAATTGCCTGTCTACTACTACTATATTTGAACTCAGATCGGGAGCTAGCAGAATATCTTCTTGACGCAACATCAAATCTCCTTCCTTATCTGAAGTCTTGGTTGCGTTATTAAATATTGCCACTTCTCCTAATTCAGTAATCCAGACTTGATTTTCTCTTTTAGCAGGTACAAAGTTTGCTTGAGTAACAAACTCTGCCACAAAACGAGATTGAGGATTGAGATATATCTCTTCTGGCGTTCCGACTTGTTCTAGTTTGCCATTTCGCATGACGGCAATTTTATCGGAAATAGCGAGGGCTTCCTCGCGATCGTGAGTAACGAAGATCGCCGATGTTCCTGCTGCTTTTAGAATAGCTCTAATTTCTGCTCTCAGACGATGTCTTACTTGAACGTCTAAATTGCTCAAGGGTTCATCTAGTAAAATTAAGGCTGGTTGGGGTGCTAAAGCTCTTGCTAGAGAGATACGTTGCTGTTGTCCTCCAGATAGTTGATGGGGATAGCGTTTTTGTAATCCCGTCAATCCTACTAATTCTAGAACGTCGACTACTCTTTGTCGTATTCGATCGTTAACTATTTTTTTACTGGAAAAGATACCTTTACTGTGTTTTTTAACTTGATTTTTTAAACCAAAGGCAATATTTTCTGCTACTGTTAAATGAGGAAATAAGGCATAGTCTTGAAAAACCATTCCTGTGTTACGTTTTTCAGCTGCTATAAAATCACAATTGGTACAAACTACTTTTCCTGCTATCTCTACTACTCCTTGAGAAATAGACTCAAAACCTGCAATTATTCTAAGTAAGGTAGTTTTACCGCATCCCGAAGGACCAAGTAAACCAAGTAATTCTCCATGCTCCAAGGTTAAACTAACATCATCTAGAACTAATGTTTGACCGTTATCTGATCGATTAGAATAGGTTTTAGTAATGTTTTTGAGTTGAAGAATTACTGAATGTTCCATATTTTATTTTTGAGGGAACTTTGAGACAGATTCCCTAGTTGATTGGACAGTGTTTGATAGGAATTGTTTTCAATTAAAGTTTAACTCATTCTCTCCCATCAAACTTTCTCAAACTTATTTTTATCTCAAGCTATAGGGAAGAGAGAGATCGTTACTAACCAAAAGTAGTAAGCGACGGCGGTTATTTAAAGCTTTCTCATAGTCAGGATTTACTTGTAATGCTTGATTGTAGGATTTTATGGCTTCCTTGGTTTGTTTTAGAGCTTCTAGTGCAGCACCGCGATTATTCCACGCCAAATCGTAATCAGGTTTGAGAGCGATCGCTTGGTCGTAAGCAGCGATCGCCTGTTGATATTTTTTAAGCTGGAGATATATATTACCTAAGTTGTACCAAGCTTGATGTTGCTCTGGTTCTAGCTCAATAATTTTTTGATAAATGGTAATTGCCTCTCCATGTCGCTCTAATTTATTTAACAGACTACCTTGACTATATAATGCTGGGTAATAGTCGGGGTTTAAATAGCTAACTTGTTGATAGCTGATAATTGCCCTTTCGTAGTTTCCTGTTTTTTCTAAAACCTTTGCCATCTGATAGTGAGCTACATGAAAGTCAGATTTTATAGAGATCGCTCGTTCATAAGCTGCGATCGCTTTATTATATTGTCCTAGATGCTTATAAGCATTACCCTGGTTATACCAAGCCGTATGCTCGCTATCATCTAGTTGAATTGCTCGTTCGTAGGCATCAACTGCTTGAGAATACTGCTGGAGATGACTCAAGGCAATACCGCGACGATACCAAGCTTGTTCGAGATCGTCACGCAGAGATAATGCTCGATCAAAACAAACTATTGATTCGCGATATTTTTGTTGCTGTTGAAGGGCAACGCCACGATTGAGCCAAGTTTGATAATGAATTGATTGAGCATCATTGCCTAAAGCATCACAAGAAATATTCTGTTCGTGTTGTTGCAAACGGTTAACCAGTTCCCTTGATTGACCGTAAGCATAATAAGCCTTTCTGGCGTTTATTTCTAATTCTTCTGGAATACTAGAAATAGTTGCTAAAGATGGTGGCACAGAGATTGTCAAAATGCTGGTACTTATTACTGCTACAGTTAACCAATTGGGGTGCTTCATGGATTTTTCATCGACTTCTTTACTTTCTTTATCTAAATTTGATATCGAATTAAAGAGTGCGATCGAGATCGGTTAACCGTTGCGATCTACAACCAGCAATTGTCGTTTTGAGCAAAACAGAACATTAGTTCTACAAAAGCGATCGCGTATTCCCAGATATAAACGAAGTCAATCCACATCAGGCGTATTAAACTGGCGGTAACTCTCTACGGTATTACTCAATAACATTGCCACTGTCATAGGACCAATTCCCCCTGGTACGGGAGTGATATAACTAGCTATCTCAGCCACTTCTTCAAAAGCCACATCCCCAACCAATTTAGATTTACCTTCTTTTCCTTCCACTCGATTAATCCCCACATCAATTACTACTGCCCCAGGTTTAACCAGATCGCGGGTAATCATCTCTGGTTTACCTACGGCTGCTACCAAAATATCTGCTTCGCGACATACTGCACCCAAGTTTTCCGTGCGAGAATGAGCCATAGTTACCGTGGCATTTTGTTCGAGCAACATCAAAGCTACGGGTTTGCCCACCAAAATACTTCTGCCAATTACCACCGCTTTTTTACCAGAGATCGGAATGTGATATTCTTGCAAAAGTCTCATTACTCCTGCGGGGGTGCAGCTACGCAAACCAGATTCGGATCGCACTAATTTCCCCAAATTAACTTGATGTAAACCATCGGCATCTTTATCAGGATGGATACAGTGAAGCAAAGAAATTGAATCTAGATGTTCTGGTAATGGTAGTTGTACCAAAATTCCATCCACGCGATCGTCTTGATTTAATTCTTTAATTGTTTCCGCCAATTCTGCTTGAGTTGCATCCCCTGGGAAATGCTTCCCAAGAGATGCAATTCCCACTTTTTGACAGGCTCGCTCTTTATTGCGGACATAAACAGCACTAGCAGGATTATCTCCCACCATTAACACTGCCAAACCAGGAGGACGACCTATCTTAGATTCTAGGGTCGCTACTTTTTCTTTTAACTCTAACTGAATCTTTTGAGCCAAAGCTTTACCGTCGAGTATCTGAGGTATGGAAGCAGACATAGATAAATTGAAAAATTAAAAAGTTAAGCTGGAGTCGATGACTGGTAAAAAGGATGAAAAATGTTAGTTTCCCATTTTAGATTTGAACCAGTTCTAAACAAACTCAAGTATATTAGCCTGTGGGGAATATTGTTGAGTAGTTTAGTTGGTTGTAAGCCACCGCATATATCTATCGAGCAAATTTCTCCGAAAAAAATCGGAAAAATCGTCTATCTTACGGGTAAAGTAGTACATTTAGCCCCTTTTGTCGATAACACGGCATATCAAATAGAAGATATCACGGGTAAAATTTGGATTATTACGACCCAACAAGCTCCAAAGTTAGGTCAAAAGATAAGTATTAAAGGAAAGATTGAATATCAAAGTTTGCCTTTTGCCGATCGCGAATTAGGCGATTTCTATTTGGTTGAATTAGAACAGTTACCACCAACAACCGAGCAAACTAATTGATCGATCAAGTAAAATTAAACAAGATTTTTTACAATTAATTAAGTTTTATGAAAAAAACTTTTATATCTTCAGAACCAATAGCCGTGGCGATGGCAATAATATATCAAGAAGGAAAATATTTGATGCAGTTACGGGATGATATTCCAGGAATTCTTTACCCAGGAGTTTGGGGGTTATTTGGCGGTCATTTAGACCCTGGAGAAGAACCAGAAGCAGGGCTAAAAAGGGAATTGATTGAGGAAATAAACTACAGTGTCGATCAACTAACCAAATTTCGTTGCTACGCCGATAGTAAGATTATTCGTCATATGTATTCCTGTCCTTTACTCGTTCCCATTGAAAGACTCCAGCTTAATGAGGGATGGGATTTGGGTTTGTTAACTGTGGCAGATATCCAGAGGGGTTATGGCTATTCGACTAAAGCTCAACAAGAGCGTTCGCTAGGGGATATTCATCGTCAAATGATGTTAGATTTCATTGCTACCCAAACACGTTAAATCGATTTAGCTAGTTATTGCCTCAAGCAGATAATAACTGCAAAATGTTATACATATATGGAGGATAGACTTTTGTAATATATTAATTATTAATGTTGTTTCTATTTTGGTAAATTAAAGTATTAAAGTATTGACAGTCTTTGCTAAGATTTCTCAGTCTAATTCATTACTATAAAATTAGCTCAATTATGAACTATTCTTCTAAGGGTTTTGGTTTCATTTCCAACTTCTTAAAATCAAACAAGAGTGCTAGAACAGTCAAATTAGTTGCTGCCTTAGTCACAACTTCCGCCTTAGTATCTCAAGGTAGTTCTCCTGTAACAGCAGCATTAGAAGATAGTCCTAAAAATGTAATCGATGAAGTTTGGCAGATTGTCAATAACGAATATGTAGATCGAGAATTCAATCATGTAGATTGGAAAATTACCAGACAAGATCTGTTACACAAAAGTTACAGCGATCGCAAAGCAGCCTACAAAGCAATTCGCCAGTCTCTCCAAGACTTAGGAGATCCCTACACTCGCTTTTTAGAACCAAAAGAATATCAAGAGTTAACCAGTCAAACTTCAGGGGAACTTTCTGGTATTGGCATTCGCTTGGGAATTGATAAAAAGACGAGTAAGTTGACCATTGTCGAGCCGATTCCCAACTCCCCTGCTAGTGAAGTAGGATTAAAATCGGGCGATCGTATTGTCTCGATTGACGGAAAACCAACTGAATTGATGACTTTAGAACAAGCCTCGGCAGAAATAAAAGGAGAAGTCGGTACGGAAGTAGAATTAAAAATAGTTCGGGAAGGAGAGCCAGCTTTTGAAGTTGCGATCGCCAGAGCGCAGATCGAACTACCTTCTGTTAGTTATAACCTCAAACAAGAACAGGATTCCAAAGTAGGTTATATCAAGCTCGATGAATTTAGTTCCCACGCAGCCGAACAAATGCAGAAAGCGATCGAAGATCTTAGCAATAAACAAGCTTCAGGCTTTATTTTAGATCTGCGGGGCAATCCTGGGGGCTTGCTCTTTTCTAGCGTAGAAATCGCTCGTATGTGGATGAAAGAAGGTGCAATTGTTTCCACCATTGATCGCAAGGGGGGTAATGAAAAATTCTCTGCTAATGGCAAATCAATAACTGATTTACCTCTAGTGGTTTTGGTAGATGGTTATTCCGCTAGTGCTAGCGAAATTTTAGCAGGGGCATTAAAAGAGAATCATCGCGCCAAAGTGGTAGGGAGTCGTACCTATGGAAAAGGAACAGTACAATCAGTTCATGCTCTTTCTGATGGTTCGGGTTTGGCTGTTACCATTGCTCGTTATTATCCCCCTAGTGGTATAGATATTAACAAAAAAGGTATTGCTCCCGATATCAAGGTAGATCTAAGTCGCGAAGAACAAACTAATTTAGCCGTTAATCCCGATTTGATTGGTACAACAGCAGATCCTCAATACAAAAGAGCCGTTAGCATCTTGAAGGGCGAGTTTGTCAGTCAAACAAGGAACAATTCCCCCAAAGCTTTTAATAGCGATCGAGCTATCCCCAATCTACCCAATCTCAACTAAAACATCAGACTTACGATTAAGATAATTTAGCAAAATGTGAGTTTGATACTTTTTTTGGGCAATTTACTTATATACGTCTAATGTGTATATTCAATCTTAAAGATATCCTCATTGGACGTTATGTGTATATGAGTAGTAGTTTTTGACCGATTAAAATTTTATGACAACATCAAACGTGGCATCTGCGGTAAATTCTTCTAGCGCAACTCAATCTATTGAAGAAGTATCAATCATCATTGCAGCCAAAGACTTGACTCCGACAATGATGAGCCAAGATTTTCTTAAATTTAGCGGTATTATTCCCCAAGAATGGGAATTAGCTCAAAAGCCCGTACTCAACCCCAATTATGCCCAGCTAAACTTCACTAATGGCGTCAATATCAATGCTCAACCTCGAAGTATTACTATCAGCGAATCTTTAGGGGCGAAAAAGCTAGAGGAGTTATATCTTGCTTCTGTTGCTAGCAAATACATCGAAAAATTACCCCACGCAGAATATGTGGGTTTGAGTTGTAGTCCTAAAATTTTAATTCCCTTTCCTTCCGCCCCTGAAAACGTACGCAAATATATCACTGGAACTTTATTGGGTTCTGGATCTTGGAAAAACATTGGTAAAGCTCCCGTACAGGCAGGTATTAACTTGATGTATCTACTAGATCGATGTCAACTAACCATGAGCATTTCCGAAGCTAGACTACAACAACCCGAGAAACAACCCATTACCGCAATTTTATTTTCAGGAAACTTTAACTACAGTATTAATCCCCAAGAAAAATCAAAAGATCCCTCGGCTCAAATCAGCAGCTTTTTAAACAACTGGAAAAATGATTTTGAAGAGTTCCAAACTATAGTCAACGAGAAATTTCTCGATGCCAATGCTCAAGATGGGAGTAACTCTATTGGCGAAACTAGTTTATTTCCCAATCAAACTCTCTAGCTTTTTTTTGGGAAACCATTACAATAGAAAGGTTGTTCTTTTAAATTAATTCATTATGGCAGTACCAAAGAAGAAAACTTCTAAATCAAAACGTGATAGTCGTAAAGCAGTCTGGAAACGTAAAGCAGCAGTAGAAGCTCAAAAAGCACTGTCTTTGGGTAAATCTGTGTTGTCTGGACGTTCCAACAGTTTTGTATATCCTCAGGACGATGAAGACGATAACGAAGAGTAGATTTAGATTTGCTCCTGATCATTCTCAATAAGCTTAGAATAATGGTGTGTCTCCTTTGGGTGTCGCACCTTTGTTATTTTTGTAACTAAAATTAGCAATTATGCCTGGAAAATATTTTACCAAACCAGAACCAGCCCAAAGCGATCGCGTTCCCCCTGGTCAATATTTGGCCAAAGGTTTTCCCGTTCTTTCCTATGGAGAGACTCCCCAAATAAATACCGATGATTGGTTATTTAAAGTATGGGGGTTAGTAACGGAAAGGCGTTTTAGTTGGGCGGATTTTATGGCTTTACCCCAGCAAGACTTTACTGCCGATTTTCATTGTGTAACTCGCTGGTCAAAACTAGATGTTAAGTGGACGGGAGTTAGAGTGACAGATTTTCTTGCTGCGATCGCGATGGACGATCGAGCAACCCATATTATGCAACATTGCTATGGTGACTACACCACCAATTTGACTTTAGAAGATTTTGCTCGACCCGAAAACTTTTTTGCTCATACTCTCGACGGCGCGCCCTTACCCGCCGAACACGGGGGACCAATGCGCTTGGTAGTACCTCATCTTTATGCTTGGAAAAGCGGAAAATGGATTAATGGTATTGAATTTTTGGACCATAACGAAGAAGGTTTTTGGGAGCGTAATGGCTACCACAACCGAGGCGAACCTTGGGCAGAAGAGCGTTATGCTGGAAGGTAATAATTATTGATTGTTTGATAACTAAAAATTGCCTTATTTATAAAATTATTGAGAACAATTATTCACACCAAACAGTTTTAGTGTATATGTAAGATTACTGACAATAAAAATATCTATTTATGCTGTCTATAGAAACAACTCAAGCTCCTGCTGAATCTAAATTGGCGCAGAAAAACCGCATTTTATTAATTGAAGACGAAGACTTAATTAGAGAAATGGTTGTTGTAGCGTTAGAAGAAGAAGGCTATGAGATTCATACTGCAAACAACGGTCGTTCGGCTCTCAGCATGTTGCAGAACCCCGATCGCGACCACGCAAAATTGACTCCAGATCTAATTATTTTGGACTTGATGTTGCCAGAGGTAAATGGATTAGATATTTGCCGTTTATTGCGCTACCAAGGAGATATTACTCCTATATTAGTAGTTAGTGCCAAAAGTAGCGAAACCGACCGAGTATTAGGCTTAGAAGTGGGTGCAGATGACTATTTGACCAAGCCTTTCAGCATGAGAGAGTTGGTTGCTCGTTGTCGCGCTTTGTTGCGTCGCCAACGTTATAGTAATTCGACTCCCAGTTCGGTGCAGAAATATCGAGATATTAGTCTGTTTTCCCAGGAATGTCGCGTGATAGTTCGCAATATTGAAGTAAATTTATCTCCCAAAGAGTTTCGCTTACTGGAACTATTTATGAGTTATCCCCGTCGAGTTTGGTCGCGAGAACAATTAATCGAGCAGGTATGGGGACCAGATTTCATGGGAGATACCAAAACTGTAGATGTACATATTCGGTGGTTGCGAGAGAAACTAGAAGAAGAACCCAGTCAACCTGAATATATAATTACCGTCAGAGGTTTCGGCTATCGTTTTGGATAGTAACGACAATACCTTTACTTGTGATTAAATCTTGACAAATCAACTGAAAATAGACGGTTAAAAGTCAGCAATAGTATTAAGATGATAGTCTCGACTGAAAATTAGCAATATTACTTATTGATAGCTAAGAAAAAATTAATTAAAGTTAGCTCAGTAAAGGATTAATAACTAACCTATGGCAGCTATAAATTTTTTCTTAGGACTGACAGTTGGTATAGGAATTTATGTCGGACAACAATATCGTTTTAAACAGCAACTTAAAAGTACCCTAAAGTCCTATGGTACTGGCGAAGACGAAGAAATTTCTTTACCTTTACACTCTTTGATTCGCCGAGAGTTAATTGACTTAAACCGTCAACGGAGAAAATTAGAAAAAGATAAACAAGCTTGGCAAGAATTAATCGAACAAGCCCCCATTGGATATTTACAAGTAGATGGAGAAAACCAGCTTTTAGGGTGCAATCAAGCAGCGAAAGATTTGCTCAAAATTGATTCAAGGCGATCGCAGCGGGTGCGCTTATTATTAGAATTAGTTAGGTCTTACGATCTCGATAGCCTAATTGAAGAAACTCGTCGTTCTCTCCGCCCTCAACAAAAGGAGTGGATTTTTTATTTTACGCGCTATGCTTACCCTGAAGATAAGGAATCTGAAACAAATGCCTATAAATCCTCCAGACGAATTGTAGAATCGATCGCCCTAAAAGGTTATGGATTTCCCCTCTCTAATCGACAGGTAGGAGTTTTTATTGAGAATCGGCAGCCTTTAGTAGAATTGTCCCAATCTCGCGATCGTACTTTTTCCGATCTTACCCACGAATTGCGTACTCCCCTCACCTCGATTTCATTGGTAGCGGAAAACTTACAACGGCGTTTACAAGATCCAGAAAAACGTTGGGTAACTCAAATGCTGGGGGAAACTAATCGACTAATTGAATTAGTTCAAGAATGGTTAGATCTGACACAATTAGAAGCTGCTCCAGAGCGTACTCTGAAATATGAAGAGATAAAAATATATGATCTGATTGAATCAGTTTGGCTCACTCTCGAACCCATTGCCAATCGCAAAAAAGTCACCTTATCTTATTCAGGCGATCGCTCTATAATACTTGAAGGCGATCGCTCTCGTCTAACTCAAGTTTTTCTCAATCTTTTGGACAATGCGATCAAACATAACCCGCCTCAAAAAGAAATCTTCGTTCAAACATCTTCGATCGAGTCAGAGGATATTTCTCTCCCAGAAAAAATAAAAGTGGATGTGATCGACTCGGGGAGGGGATTTACTGCCAACGATCTGCCCTATATCTTTGAAAGACTCTATCGCGGAGACAAATCCCGCACTAGGGAACAAGAAGATCGAAATTATTCTCTTGATGGTAGTGGTTTAGGATTAGCCATTGTCGAGCAAATTGTACGGGCTCATGAAGGTGCGATCGCTGCCAACAATCATCCAACTATGGGAGGGGCGTGGGTAGAAGTCATTTTGCCTGTCAAGAAATCAGAGAAAAATTAACTTATTTTGTGACATTAGATACAATCTGTCAGCAAAAAATATAAATTTTTGCTATTAATAGAAAGCATATTTCAAATTTTATTTAATTAATTCCCTATAATAAGTCAGTGACTTTATCCCCAAAAGCGAAACGATCTGAAGCAAATCAACTAGAGCGTTCGTTAAGACGAGTGCAGCAAGAAGTTCTGCGAATGGGTACTTTGGTAGAACAATCGTTTCGCCTGAGTCATCAAGCTCTTTTTGAACGAGATATCGATGCCGTAAAAAAAATTGGCGAGCTAGAAAGACAAATCGATATTTATTATCGTCAGATAGAATCAGACTGTGCCACTTTAATGACGCTACAAGCCCCCGTGGCTCAAGATCTGCGTTTATTAAGTGCTTTGATGCAATTGGTGAGAGATTTAGAACGCATTGGGGATTATGCAGAAGACTTAACCGAAATGGCGGTTAAGCTAATGAAATATACTCCCCACCAAGCTTTGGGTGATATTGCTCAAATGTCAGAACACGCTCAACTAATGCTAGCCACTAGTTTAGTAGCACTGGCAGATTTAGATCCCAGTGCGGGAGCAAGAGTAAAAGAAATGGATGATATTGTCGATGATGCCTATGATCGCCTTTACGACATTATTGCCTTTCAAAAAGATGTACCAGGGGTAGTCGAACCAATCCTGGTTTTAGGCTTGACTATTCGTCATTTAGAAAGAATGGCAGACCATGCCACCAATATCAGTCAGCGCGTTACTTATATCGTCACGGGCAAAAGAAATTAGCGATCGACTATCAACAGTCAAGAGTTTAACCTCCGCTTTACATTAGCTTAACTGCTCCATTAGCTCGATCGCCTAATATTGATTTGCGGAAATAAGACTCTTATGGTTCAATCCTGAATTTTCTAATATTAAACTTTTGGGCAGAATCATTGATGAATTATTAAAAATAATTATCATTACTTTCTGGAACTCAAAGGTCACAATAGCTCGTGCATCAAGTTATGGGCTAGTTTTCTAGTTCTGCGATCGCCATGATTAACAAGATATTTTGCCAGTGTGCGATTGCTAAAATGTCACGGCTTTTTGAATATCTAACTAAGGATTGATTATACTGGTCGAATAATTCGCTAGAATCGGTATCACTAATAGCTTGAAAAGGCTGTAGCTAATACTACGGTTATTAGCTAATTTATATTTTATTAAAGTGTGTGAGGATACGTAATAAATGAATAAATTATTTTGGCAAGCTGCAAAAGTTGCTCCCATTCTATTCGCAACTTCTTTATTTACAGCTAACAGTGCTGGAGCCCAGACTATTACTGCTGACAAAGGTGCAGTGAACGAAACTCTGGAACAAATTAATAATTATCAGCAATCAAATCAAGATAGTTTACCCCAGGTAACTAACGTCAACCAACTAAGAGACGTATCTCCTACAGATTGGGCTTATGAAGCCCTACGCTCTCTTGTAGATCGTTATGGTTGTATCTCTGGTTTTCCCAACCAAACTTACCGTGGTAATCAACCCCTTAGCCGTTACGAATTTGCTGCTGGTTTAAACTCTTGCTTGAACCAAATCGAGCGTCTTATTGCTTCTCAAGATTCTGTAGGCACAGAAGAATTAGAAACTATCCAGCGTCTTACTCAAGAGTTTGAAGCAGAATTAGCTACTATCGGTGGCAGAGTTGATGAAATAGAAAGCCGTACTGCGGTATTAGAAGACAGTCAATTCTCCACAACTACCAAACTAAAAGGCGAAGTCATCTTTAATGTAAGTGATGCCTTTGGTGGCGGTTTAGATGCCACTTCTTTGGCTGAAAATGCGCTGATTGCCAACGGTACAATTCAAGAAGGCGAAAATCCTACTGATGAGCAGGTGCAAGCCTTTGTTGGTGATGTTAACAATGATGGACAAGTCAACGAAGATGACGTTAATCAGTTTGAAGATGATTCAGAAATAGATGATGAAGCTGCATTTAGCAATCGTGTTCGTTTAAACTTTGATACTAGCTTCTATGGCAAAGACCGTTTGAGAGCCAGACTACAGGCTGCAAACGTACCTGACTATGGTGACGTAACTGGTACTGACTCTGCTCGTCTGGCTTTTGATGGCGATAATGGCAACAGTGTTGAACTTAGCAAACTATACTATCAATTTCCTTTAACTGAGAGAGTTACTGGTTATGTAGGAACAACAGGTTTAGGCTTGGATGACATTTTCAATCCTGGTAATCCCACCCTAGAAAGTAGTGGTAGCGGTGCGCTTACTCGCTTCAACCGTTATAATCCCCTAGTTTTCCGTGGTACTGATGGTGCTGGTGGTGGTGCTACCCTAGATATCATTCCCGACAAAGTAGCGGTAACTGCCTTATATCTAACAGATAACGCTAACGACACAGCACAACGAGAAGGTCTATTTAACGGTTCTTTCAGTGCTGGCGGACAAATAGAATTTACACCTTTTGAAGCGCTGCAACTTTCCGCAACTTACGTTCGTAATTATCAAACTGGTGATAGTGTGAACCAGTCTGGCAGTACCGTCAGCGGTTTTGCAACTGAGCCGTTTAATGGAATTGACACGACTGCTAACAAAGTGGGTGTAAACGCGAACTTTGAAGTTGGTGAAAAAATTTCTCTAGGTGGTTTTGGTGGCTACGCCGATGTTAAAGGCTTAGTTCAAGGAGATAACAATAATCCTTCTGGTCAAATCTGGACTTGGGGTGCGAATGTTTCAATCCTCGATTTAGTCAAAGAAGGTTCTCAACTATCCTTTGCTGGTGGTATGGTTCCCAAATTCACCTCTGATATTGGAGCTGAAGAAGTAGCTGCTGGAGTTCAGGAAGATCAAGATACTTCTTATCTAGTAGAGGCACAGTATAAGTTCCCTCTAAACGATAATATCTCTATCACTCCTGGTGCTTACGCAGTCTTTAATCCTAACCATGTTAGTGATAATGACACTGTCTACGCTGGTGTGTTGCGTACTACTTTCCAGTTCTAAATTCTTGATTTGGGTTTGACCAAGTTAATCAATACTTACTTTAAACGGAGTCGAGGGAATCGGCTCTGTTTTTTTATTTATTTCAACTTAGGTTTCTTCTCTAATACTTTTTAAAAAGGTTATTGTTTAGTGTTAAAACGTTAATCTGCATTACAGGCTCAATTAACTGACTCAATGGATTATAAACAACAAATTATTACCGAACTAGAAGCCCTTCCCGAATCCTCTTTATCTGATGTCTGGAAGTATATTCAATCTCTTAAATCCCAACCTGCCAAATCTGTTAAACCAGTTATTAATAAAAAACCTAAGTCTGCCTCAACTCCTTCAGGAGACACCATAATTATCTACACTGACGGCGCTTGTACAGGTAATCCTGGTAAGGGTGGATATGGGGCGGTAATTATTGATGGCGATCGCCGTCAAGAACTTTCCGATGGCTATAAACTAACTACCAATAACCGTATGGAAATGATGGGGGCGATCGCAGCATTAGAATCTCTTCCTTCTAATTCTAAAGTAAAGCTCCACACCGATTCTAAATATATCGTCGATGCAGTAGTTAAAGGCTGGGCGAAAAAATGGCAGAGAAATGGCTGGAAAAGAAATAGCAAGGAAATGGCTAAAAATCCCGATCTTTGGCAAGAAATACTCGATTTGTGCAAGATACACGATGTTGAATTTGCCTGGGTCAAGGGTCATTCAGGAATTTCTGAAAACGAACGATGCGATCGCCTTGCAGTTGATGCAGCCCACGGATCGAATTTACAAGACGATCGCGGATATAGATCGTAATTTACATTTAGATCAAAAAAAATTGGTAGAGACAAGGCACATCTTTTCTCCACCAATTAATAATTATTCAATTTGATGAACGAAAATTAGATTTGGGGTACAAATCTTTCTTTGTCTGGTACTTCAGTGTACTCAGAAACAATCTGCTTTAATTCTTCACCATTGATAGTTTCTTTTTCAATTAACAAGTCAACCAAGCGATCAATTACCTCACGATTTTCTCTGACAATCTTACGGGCTAGTTGATGACCGTGTTCGGCAATTTGACGTACTTGGTCGTCAATGCGAGATGCAACTTCTTCAGAATATTCTGCACGGGAAGTTAAACCAGCACCCAGAAATACTTCACTACCTTGCTGTCCGCCCAAAGCGATCGGGCCGAGGTCGCTCATACCGTAGATAGTAACCATCTGTCTTGCCATTTCAGATACTTGTTGCAAGTCACCACCAGCACCAGTAGTTACCTCGTCGCTACCAAAGATTTCTTCTTCGGCTGCACGACCGCCCATAGCACCAGCAATACGAGCCATTAGCTGCGAACGACTGATTAAGCCTTGGTCTTCGTTGGGAGTAAACCAAGTTAAACCTTGAGCTTGTCCGCGAGGAATTAGAGTGACTTTTTGTACGGGATCGTGGTCTTTAACTAGAGTACCGACGATCGCGTGACCGATTTCATGGTAAGCAATCAATCGCTTGCTCTTACCATCAGTTAAAGGAGTACCTTCCATACCAGCAACAACGCGGTCTACCGCGTCATCAATTTCTAGAATGGTAATAGCGTCTTTGCGTCTTCTTGCAGTTAGAATAGCTGCTTCGTTGAGTAGATTAGCTAAATCTGCACCAGAGAAACCAGGAGTACGACGGGCGATCGCATCTAAAGAAACTTCAGGAGCGATTTTTTTATTACGAGAGTGAACTTCAAGTATTTCTAGACGACCTTTAATATCGGGGTTGTCTACCATTACTTGACGGTCAAAACGACCAGGACGCATTAATGCGGAGTCTAATACATCAGCACGGTTAGTCGCAGCGATGATAATAATACCAGTGTTGCCTTCAAAACCATCCATTTCGGTTAGGAGTTGGTTGAGAGTTTGTTCTCTCTCGTCGTTTCCACCACCGATACCAGCACCCCGCTGGCGACCCACAGCGTCAATCTCATCGATAAAGATCAAACAAGGCGCGTTTTCTTTCGCTTTTTTAAATAGGTCGCGGACGCGAGATGCACCCACACCGACAAACATTTCAACAAATTCTGAACCAGAGATACTAAAGAAAGGTACAGCAGCTTCACCAGCGATCGCTTTTGCCAGTAAAGTTTTACCAGTCCCTGGGGGGCCTACTAACAAAACCCCTTTAGGAATTTTTGCACCAACAGCAGTAAATCTTTCGGGCTGTTTCAAAAATGTAACGACTTCTTGTAGTTCTTCCTTGGCTTCATCAATACCAGCTACATCATCAAACATGATGCCCGTTTTAGCTTCCATTTGGAACTTGGCTTTAGATTTACCAAAGTTCATTGCTTGTCCAGGGCCGCCAGGCATATTGTTGGAACGACGGAATAATAAAAATAATGCGCCGATCAGAATTACGGGGAAAATTAAATTACCTAACAATCCCCACACTGCACCGTCACTACTAGGAGGATGATAGTCAAAATCAACATCAGCTTCTCGCAACTTAGTAATTAGTTCGGGCGAGTTAGCGGGCAGGTCAACTCTTAATTTTTGTAGGCGATTATCCAATTCTGGGTCGATCGCTTGGACAATTGCTGTTCTACCGTTTTCGTATAGTTCTACGGAAGTAACTCGTCCTGAGTTGAGATAGTCCAAAAAGCGACCATAAGTCATACGAGTGCTGGCTGCATTACCACTCATACTAGTGTTAGTAGTGGGGGCAGAAAAAGTTCCTTGCCATAGGAAAAATCCCACTACCAGTAAAGGTAAGCTCCAAAGTAATACTATTCTCCACGAAAAATTCTTCATAAGATAAATGTTGCTCTAAATTGAATATTTTTAAGATTATTTCTTTGTTCTTTCTAGGTCTTGACTCGCTTTTGGCTCTCCTTCTTACTGATGTGACGACCTTTGGCGAACATTAAACCAATTTATCATTGCACTATACTCTGATGTTTCAATGTGTAATGCGAGTTTTTATGTCAAGTTTCTTTTCTTTATATTACCTCTAGCTTAACTAAATTTAACGTAATTCTCATTTTTAATGCAAAATTAATCTAGTTCGGTTATTGCGATCGAATAAAAATATGGTTTGAAATAAGGTCCAAAAAGTAATTTCTGGTTTTCTTAAATCTTCGAGATTCAAGGCGTGTTTGCTTTCTGGAGGCGAAACCGATTTCATTTCTTCAATATGTTCGGTTAAAAATGCCGCAATTTCTCTACCGCGAAGATCGTCAATTGTAATTTTCACTTACTCTTTCCTGACTTAATTCGTCTAATTGCTGAAGCAGATCGGACAACTGGGAAGAATTCTGTAAAATAATAAGTACCTAAGCAAAATTAATTACATAGCGATCGCCAAAATGCCGCAAAAT